>NZ_JAVIZM010000001.1:3031250-3646666 GCF_031453555.1 Bacillus sp. SLBN-46
CAATATAAACTTGATCCGTTATTCGCTGTCGTTTGGCTGCCTGTATAAGCAAATCAACACTTAACGTAAGCTTTAATTCAATGACCACTAACTCCCCACCTTTAACAGCAACCATATCACAATCTTTTACCTCACCATATACCTCATAGCCTTCATTCACAAAAAATGTCTGAATTGGTTTATATAAATCCATTTCTTGCAGCTTTTTTGTTTCCTTCATATGCCATCACCATCCAATTCAAACCTAAATAGCTACCTCAAATTCCTTTTTGTATTAAGAAATAAGTTTCATAGATTTAATTTAACTCATAATTTGTACTTGGGAAAGTATGTTCTACTAATATAGTAAAAATCAAAGAATGACCTCTTTCTGAGGTCATTAAAGATTATTCACTGATTTCCTTATACGAGCGATGTAAAATCATCAATAATTTCTACCACTTCAATCTTACCATTAATCAAAAGTTCCGGAAGTTCATTTTTCGTATTACCCTTCCAATATTCTCTAGCTTGTTCAATTTTTTGAGAGAATGGAGCCCCATCTTCTTTTGGGAGAAGCTTTCCGTCACCCTCAAAAGAATTGCCTATGACTCGAAGTTTAACGATCTGTAAAACCTTTCTGTTGTAAGAGTCGAATATTGCTTTCCATTTTAGAACGTCATCATAACTTTTAGCAGCATAAAGGCAAGATAATCTTGAAGGATAATGAGGATACTCTTGTAGCCTGACCATTTCAACTATTACTTCTCTAATAGCTCTGATTGTTTGATCAATATACTTAATGGCTACATCTGCATTTTCTTTATCCAAGTTCAACCCTTCATTTGTATAGTTACTATACAAAATTTGTATAAAGTCTTCGCCTTTCAAATTTAATTGTTCCCTCTCAAAGAAGAACCGATATAATGTATTATTTTGGTTGTGATCAAAATCAATTATCTGTCCAAGGTTCATTTTGGTTCTAGTAACAATGTGATAAACAAAAAACTCATTCTTACCCATAATCCGTCCCCTTCCAATGCTTCTATCTTTATTAAATTATACTAGTTTTTTAAATGTTTGTTAAAAACAATAATCTTTGCGAAAACAGCGTTTAGTAAATGATAAAATAATTCAGTAAATTTCAAAAAAGAAAAACGCTAACCTCAACATAAGAATTGAGTTTAGCGTTTTTGGGTTTCTGTCCTATGTAATAGCCCACACAATTTCACTAGTTATGGCTGCTGCATTCCTGCCCTGACCAGTTTCTTAGTGTCCTTGTTGGACTATGATGCGGGTGAAGGGAGTCGAACCCCCACGCCCGAAGGCGCCAGATCCTAAGTCTGGTGCGTCTGCCAATTCCGCCACACCCGCAAAATAATATTATGGCAGAGAAGAAGGGATTTGAACCCTCGCGCCGGTTACCCGACCTACACCCTTAGCAGGGGCGCCTCTTCAGCCTCTTGAGTACTTCTCTGTATGAAGAACTACTTCAAAAAGTTCCGTTAAGAACTTACAAACTAACTATAACATCCGCACTAATTGGAAGCTACCTGTAAATTTTGGCAAACAAAAGTCCTAAGAATTCTATCTCTTTCTATGAAAAGATGCTTTATGGAACTTTCCAATATGCTTAAACAAATCCTCACCGGTAAATTCCTTATGCCTAGACTTGGTTTGAATATACATTGCCTTATATGGTTCCGGCACCCAAATATAGCGATGAATATAATCAGTCAAAGTAAAACCACACTTCTGCCAAAAATGAATTCTTTTAAGGTTTTCCGGTGTTTTTTCTGCTTCAACCTCAATGATTAAAGCATCAAAGTTACTTAGAGACCATTCATGAATATATTTTACCATCTTCTTTCCTAATCCCCGGTTTTGAAAATCTGGATGAACAGCCAAATAATCAATTAATAAGGCATCTAGTTCATTCAATTTACCGGTAAGGGCCATCGCTACGATTTGGTCTTCCATATAGCCAACATGCAAAAAGCAAATTCCTTTTTGAAACATATTCCGAATGATTTCCTCTGGTTTTGCTCCCTTCTCTTTAAAAGCCTGTTTATAGATGAAGCCTGCATCGGCCCAAATCTCGTCATTCCATTGATCATACGTTTGATAATTCAAAACTATTTACCTGGAGCATTGTCGCAAACATGCTTCCAGATATACCTCCTCATCATTTTGTTATTATTATTTACTTATTAGTAAAAAACAACCTGAAATGAATCAGGTTGTTTTTTGTATGGCGGCAGCACCCTACTTTTTAGGAATTTCGCAACCATTTTCATCGCAGACGATTCCATCATCGTTGTTTAACACAACGATTTCATCCTCTTGAATGACTTTTCTCATTGCTTGAACAAATGCCTCAGTTGGTTGTGCACCGGATAGGGCATACTTTTTATTAATAAGGAAGAATGGAACACCGGTAATCCGGTATTGCTGTGCGGCTTGCTCATCCGCACGTACTTCATTCGCCATTTCATCACTAGCAAGCATGTTTTCAACAGCTGCCCGGTCTAACCCCACTTCTACCGCCAAATCTGTTAATGTTTTATGATCACCAATATGCTTGGATTCCGTGAAATACGCGTGTAAAATGCGCTCTGTCATCTCTTTCATTAAACCATGCTTCTTAGCAAACATCGTCACACGGTGTGCATCGAAGGTGTTTGTTAAAATGAGCGTATCCATATGATAATCCAACCCAGCTGCCTTCGCCATTTGAACCATTCGTTCAGTATTGGCTTTAGCTTGCTCGATACTCATCACATATTTTTTTGCTAACGCTTCATAAATGTTTTCTTTAATGTCCCGACCCGCTGTCGGATCCAATTCATAGCAACGATACGTTACTTCAATTGGATGGTCAATCTGTTTAATGGCATCCTCCAGATGCCTTTTGCCAATATAGCAAAATGGTCAAGCAAAATCCGTCCACATTTCAATATGCATGTTTGTCCCTCCCGTTTGTTTTTCTTGTATAGTATAAGGGAAACCATGATTTTTTACACAGAATATGATTCATTGGTGAACTCAAGAAGTACTTTTTCCGAATCATATTTTGCTTGCCGATCAACTTCACAACCTCAAAATTGGCAGATGATATAGTAGAAAAAACTACCATAAGAAAAAAGACCCGACATTCTGTAACATGTCAGGTCAATCAATAGATGGTCCCCTCAAAAGGGCGGCTATTTTGGTGTGATAATCCACCCGAGCCTCAAAAAAACTCAAGGATGAATTATTTTTGTTTGGACGCCAGCTTTACTCGCAAAATGAGCTGTCCTATCTAGCTGAATGAATGGCGTTCAGTTCTTCAATAATATGATTAGCATACGTTTGGCATAAATTCATAACCGTATCAATGACTACTTTTGTTGAATATTCCATGAAGTTCACCATGAAGTCCCTATTATCCGGTTGCAGGAATGTCCCTATAAATTCAACCAACAAATCGTTTACTAGCTTGGTATGGAAAAAAACACTTTCCGCATGGGCTATTTGCTCTTCAACACCCGATCCTTGGTAAACTAACTGTTGAAACCGTGGCATATTTTCTTCAAGGAAATTAGTTTCTTGTACTTGTTTAGGAACATCCGCCATGAGAGAATGGAAAATTTCTAGTAAAAAAAACTGTTCTTCTTCAATACACTGTGCAAAAAAAGAGATGGCCGTATTTGTATTTGCATATTGAAAGGTTACATTTCTTAAGAGTGCTTCTAAATACTCTTCAAGTGAACCTACATCCTCCTTTATTTTTGTTAAAATGTTTTTTATTCCTTCTTCCCGCTCCACTTTATCCCAATGAGGCTGACTACTAAAAGCATGAAAAACTTCTGCTGTGTTTTTTGATAATAGTTCTATTGACAATGTTTTCGACCCCTCTAATCGTTTTCGTATTTATGAATCAGCACAAGGTTAGTCTCATAACTAATTCCGTAAGATCTAGTGCCAATATTTCTAAAATAATAAAAGATTCTAGCAATATACTTCACATTATAACTCAGACATCAAACGACATAAACTTCTAATTTGATCAATTACTTGATTACAGCCACAAGAATGTACCACTTCTTCTAATCCAACAAATTGTAATAATCGAGAAATTCACCTAAAAAAACTAAATAAGGAGACGCATTCACGTCTCCTTATTTTATAAACCGATCCTAATCTATTATTTTTACAGCTCTTCTAACAACCCTTATTTTTCGCGTTTTAAAGAACTTCTTCTTTTAAATAAGCCTTAAAATCAGAATAGATTTTTTCAAGAGCATTTTTCTGATATTGGTATACTTGTCCCTCTTCATCAAGAACAATTAACAATCCTTCTGTAGCTAAATTTTCAATAACGATATAATTATCTAATTGATTATTAGCTAATACGCGCTCTTTTTTGGTTAATTCTACTACATTTAAGTAACCATCAACACCTAGTGCTGCAATTTCATGACCACCTGATGCGAGGGCTCCATATTTCAGTAATAGCTCCTTATAATCAGAAGGCATTTTAAATGCTAATTCCATTTCAGCCTGTTCAACTGCCTGAATATCCACTCCTCCTGTAAAAAGAACTTTCTTGTTTTCAAATATTGTTTTTAAATTCATCATATACCTCCATCTACTCTAATTTGTTCTGCACGCGCCATCCAATGCGCTTCTTTTTCTAAGTTAAACAGGTGACGATTGATTTCACTTTCCTTAGCAACATCGTGTAAAACTGAGTAATTTCCTTCTCCACGATGTTCAGTCCATTTTAATTCCGCTAAAGGAGAATCCATTACCTGTCCTATATGATGTAATTCAATGGGTTGACTGTCCACTAAAGGAGCATAGCCTTCTTCCATGCGTTCTAAATTGGTTCTCCCAAATTGATCTTTCACTTCATAATTAATGTCTGTTCGGATTAATGCTTCACGATTATTGAAAGTTGCTTTCTTTAATTTGGCTCCCTCATAAATATTGATTTCTTCTGGACTGGCACCTTTTAAAGCCTCATCTAAAGGCTTAAATCTTTTCCCTTCGTTAAGAATTAGTTCCTTTGACTCAAGTGTAACAGCTTCCGTTTTTACAGCTACTACTTCAGTGCCTTCTTTAACCGCTTTCTTACCTATCGCTTCTACACCTTCATTAACAGTTTTTTCTGCAACAGCTTCATTTCCTTCCTTAATTGCTTCTTTAGCAACAGCCTCTGTTCCTTCTCTCATAGCTGTTTTCACCGCAGTCTTTCCAACTTCTGTTCCTGCCTTCACACCAACAGCTGCGCCAGTTGCTAAGCCAGCAGTCGCAACCGTTATACCTATCATTGCAACATCAATACCACCCGCTATAGCAAAAGCTTTCCAATCTCCTTCGCGGACTGCATTGTATTCAGAAACACCAGGAACCATTTCCGCCACAAACTTCGTTGCATCTCCGAACTTTCCATCCTTAGGAGAAATTTTAGACACATAATTCTTATGGAAGTTTTCCATAGATTTATGTGCTACTTCTCCAACATTTTTAACGCCATCACCAACAGCGTCAAGATTTTTACTAAAGTCAATTCCCATCATTCGCTCCCTCCATCGTTAACACACTACAAATTTCATCAATTTGTTCTTTCATAAGTCCTGTAGTTTTCTTTTGAACGAATGCTCTCAATGTACTTGGATTGCCTGACTCTACAAAGCCCTCAAATGTCGTTTTGGACAATGAAAGAATGTCGAATAACAGATTTTGCAGCGTAGGGATTGAGCTTACATCCCAGATAATATGACCTTGATGGTTCGTATATGTTGCAATCATAATACTTAAAAGTTTTCTATATTCACGAGAAACTTCCAAACTATTCAAAGCACTACTAAGTTCGTCATGTTTGATTTGGTCATGTGGCAACCACGGTTCCATGATTGCTCTAATTATTTCCGTTCGAGACTCACGAATCGGCTTAATTGCAGTAGGATTATTATTGATATATGGACTCTCTTTGACATTAGCTTTATCAACCATCGTAAGAACCGGACTGATCCAGTCATTTTGATAAACGACAGCCACACCACTGGGCAATTTAGCAATTTCATTAACTTGATCAGGCGTTAATCCCATAGAGCGTCCTACTGCTTCACGATCGTTTGCTTCAGGTGTACGCAAAACAATCTTGGTATTCGTATTCTTAATTGCAGCGATATCTACTGATGAAGGTGATTGGTCAACAATGATGAAACCTTCACCATAAGTACGAATCTCTGCAATAGTGTTAGTCAACATTTCAACTGACTTACCAATTAAATCAGACTCTCCACCAGCCGTTGTGTTCTTCAAAAGATTATGCGCTTCTTCAAGTACAGTGACGTGTCTAAGCCCAACATTATTTTCAGACTTCTGATCAACCCTATATTCATTTAAAATATAAACCATAAGCCCCATGATGAGCGCCTTAGTTTCACTAGATTTAACACGGCTAATATCTAAGATACAATTCTCATCAAAAAGTTTTTCATATGGGGTTTGTTCACTTGTAAAGATGAATTTGTTCAATCCAACTGTAAGAGACTTGACTCGAGTAATTAAAGGGCCAGTGTAGTTACCTTTGACCTCCGCAGAATACTCAGTTTCATCTATTAATTTTTCAAGTTGTTCCGCAAGAATTTCAAAGTCAGGGTATTCAACTTCATCAACTTCAAAAGTTGAAGACCCCAAATCCCAACCAACTTCTTCATATGATTTCAAAATTGCTTCTTTGAAAAACGCTGGCATTGCATCATACATTGGCCAACATACACTGAATATTTCAACTAAACCATCTACGTGTTCTAGTACGTGAATTGATTCTGGAAACTTAAATGGGTTTAAGTTAATCAAAGGTGCGATATTTGGATTTGTAGAGTAAACATTTACATCATCCCAATTTCCAAATACATCCTTATATTCCCCTTTGGCAGGTTCAACAACTAGGAATGGAATCTCGTCATGGTGTAATTCATTGAGCAATTGATAAACAGTGTTACTCTTACCCGATCCAGTTGAACCAGTAATTAAGGTATGCATATTTAAACTCTTATTATCAAGTTCAACTGTTTTGTCAGTGATTTGTCCTAAATCAAACACTTTACCTAACGTGATGCGTTCTTTAGGATTATCACTAGACTTCTTCGGAAACAATTGATACGAGTTAACCTCTTTACCAAATTCAGCATGTTCAATTACAGGCATTCCGGGCACTGTATTTCGAGGCAGACCCAAGTGAAGTCCAAGTTCTTTACCACTAACAGCTGTTGACGCATTAGTTAACACATTCCCACCATATACAAATTGTGGATGAACAAATCGTGACAAGTATTGAGTCAAGTCCCCAAAGTTATTGAAGTTACTGCGCCAAGAGTTGATAGCAGACACTTCACGCCCAGAGTTTTCACCGTTCATTAACGAGCGATAGTTGCTTGCAGCAATCTCGGCAGCAGACATATCATCGGAAATAAAGTATCCCGCAATATTCCACATCCCATAACTATCAAACTCATTTGTTCTTTTAAGCTGACTATCGATAAGTTGTAGCATATCCGTGATGGCTTTATTCTCTGCCGTTTTTGTAACCGAACTTGAAGATGATTCAGTAACTTGAACATTTGGTGCAAGTGATTGGAATAGTCCACCTAATGTTCCACCAATTTGACCACCAAGCATAATTCCTACTGGGTTAGCAATACCACCAACTGCTGCACCAACTACTGCACCAATGACTCCCGTAGTCGTTCCAGCAATCATTGCCGCCTTTTGTTTACCATTCATCTCAAAGAATGATTTGCTCTTTGACTCAGAATTTGAAATACTGTCATTTAACTGTACTTTTTGTAATGGAGATAATTCCGTATAAAGTCTTTGATAGCTTTTTCTCACCCTTTGAATTTCATCAGAAGATGAATTCTGAGCAACAATTATCCCTGTAAATTGACGACCGTGCATCGCTAGAGCAAGTTTTTCTAACCCTTGAACAAACTGTTCATTTCCTTGTTCCTTATCATTTTTATTGTTACCGACAACACTAACTGAGGCTACATTATGTTGCTTAGCTATTCTAGTTGATAATGCTGCAATTTTAGAACGATCTTCATTTTCGATTTTCACACCAGGAAAATGCCCCACAAGTGTATTTTTTAAGGTATCTCCTAATGTTACTGTCGAACGATTATCGCCATTAGACCGGACTCCTAGATAAAAATCCGTTTGCTTACCATTAGAGTCAATCACCACAAACACTGATGATTTATAGGTTTGAAGCGTATTAAAAACTGTGGTAAATTTATCGGTTACTGGCTCACCTTTTTGATAAACCATCTCTGTGATTTTAAATAGTCGAACATTATTAATGAAATCCTCTTCAAGCGCTGGCAATCCCAAATTCTTAAATGGAGCAATCTCCATCTCCGTCAAACGAGAAAGTTCTCTTCGACGAATCGTTTCATCAATGATATCTAACTTGACATCTAGCTGTTCTGCCGGAGATAAATCTTGGTAAACAAGTTCTCCACCTTGTGTTTGCATTAATTCATTATTTATCATCAACTTATCCTCTCTCAATTATTTTCAACTGATCATCAAATTCCGCCAACCAATCATTATCTTTTTGTAATTTACGTTCTTCATCAGAGAGTCGATCCGTTATCTCTTCTTTTTGTGATGTTTTTTCAGTAATCAATTTTTCAAGGTGTTCATGATAATCTTCAGCAACATCATCATAGAAAAATTTCAAGGCTTCTGAAACTGCGTCTATAATTTCTTCTGCTTTAGGAATAGTAATTTCACTAGCTTTATCACGCCATTTACTAATCGAATAAGTAATTTCAGGCACTAACGGTCTTGGTTCCACTTGTTTTTCAAACCATTTCTTTGCCAAACCTAACAAATCTGCTGGTTGTTCTACCATTCGTTCTTCCCTAAAAGATAAGAATTCATTTGTTAAATCATTAATATAATACCTAGAGAAATTAAAAACATTTTTTACCGATGATTTATAACCATCGTTTGCATCTGCAAAATAATATAACTTAGAAAACGATCTAAAAATTTCATCCTTTTCAGATTTGAATATAGCATTTACTTCAGTGATAAAGGTTTCAAAATAGATAGATAATTCCCCTGAATATTCTCTTGCTGCATTTGTAGCTTCTACGTCATTATTATATTTATTTTTCTTTTTTCGCCAGTTTTGAATCTTATCGTAAAGTGTAATTTTTGCCGCAGTTAACGTTGATGGAATTTCCAAATTATCTCTTTGGATGAAGCTTTCGTTGACATACTTTAATTTTTGAATTGATTCTTCCAATGAATCAATTTTTTTGCGCACATCGGCATTTTGAATTCTTGACTCTTCATTTTCCGCTTCAAGAATTTTTGAAAGTGAATCAAACTCTTTCCTAAAGACCTTTATTGACTTCATTACATAGTCTGCAATTGGATAAATACCTAAGAAATCGCTTACCATTTTATCATTCACAGCAGAAACAATTTGAGGGCGCGCTATTCCTATATCTTGAATTATTCTCTCGATATGCGTCTTATTCAAATCGGGATGGATAAAGAAAAATATTTGTTTTTCATTAACGTCGTGTCTTGATTGAACAATCTCTAAGAAATTTAGAAATTCTGCTTTGGTGTTTTCATCAATATTAAAAAGAATCGGTGTGTTGGTTAAATCCTTAGGTAACTCATTAATAGTATTTGCATTTTCTAAAGTAAGATCTAAGCCATCAAATACAGAAGTATCTATATTTGACGCTTGAATTAACAAATATGAAAATGGTTCATCGAATAATTCAGAATTCTCAAATCTAAAACTTGCATTATCAAATTTTCGATTTGGCGTTGCGTTCAGCCATGTTAATAAATCATCAATCTCTTTGCTTTTTGTACGTGAATCTTCTAATTCATTCTTAAAGAAAATTCTCACATCAGCAGGGGCTGTTTCGCCGCTAGCTTTTGTTTCGGGCTTGGTGTTAACCCCTGAATCTAAAAATGCTTGTTCCAATTCCTCAAAATCTGCTTTTGTCCCAGAAAAATCTAGATCAAAATCGTAACCATTCATCTCATTATAAAAAACAGCAGGAATTTCTGTAATCCAAGCATGCAATTTCCCTTCTTGGTATTTCTCAACAAGACTATTTATTTTTGGTTCTTGCCCATTAAATTTAACTTTAGTTTCAAGCAAATATGGGTTATAGCTCAATTCTGCTTTGACCATTACTTTCTCTCCTGACAAAGTTTATTCACTTAATGACGTATTATCTTAATCATAACATCTGAACTATACCTTTTTCAGCCCAAAAATGAGCATTTCAAGCCTCCAAAACCAGAAACTCAAAACGCCCATAAATCCTTTAACACCAATACTTCGCATGTTATTTCTTCCTCGTCAGCCATGCTACACTTTCCACATGTGCATAGTGTATATGGCAAAACATTACAACCTACTCTAAATCTTCTATTAACTTATATTTTCCTCTTCCCACTCTTTCTAAGACCTGAACCCACTCTGGTAAAGTCGATGAATGGTTACCACCCAATTCAATAGGTACCATATCAGCCATCGTTGTCGAAAGATCTTTCCATCTGGGACCATATCGATCTTCAATCCATGTTCGTACTTCACTAATCTCTCTTTCCCCACCTATGGCTTTTAACGCTTCAATAATAGCTTCGCTTTGCGTTGTCATTTTGGCACCATCTCTTTCTTTTATACTTTATGGTTCATGAGATAAAATAAAAAAATAAATTAAAAAGCTACAAATACTCTTTTGTAATTGCCTGCCAAATTTTCAGACCACGTTCATAATCTAACTGTACCAAGGTAGGTGCTAAAACGATTTGGCTGCCTACAATATCATTAATCGTAGTAGATGAGACTGGTTTACTTAATCTTTCAAACCTATTGAGGTTCATATAATACTCCTCGTCTTCATGCAAGCCATCCTTATCAAGATAGTCGGCAATTTCCACAACTCCAGAAGCTATTCCTCTTGCAATTATCCCCTTCTTATTTCTGTATAAAAAAACTAAATCATTTGGTTGAATATGTTGAATTTTCTCTTTCCATGGAGAATAATAGGCTGAACACTTTTCGTTCTGCAGCATGTCCCTTTCAGTTTCCCCACCAGGTCGGTTGGCCCGGTTAGTATTTATAATGTAAGCTCTTCTCAAAAATTTCACTTCCCTTTCTTAATTTACATTTTGGAATTTACAAGTCTAACCAAAGCCTAATATTTTAACTACATTGTCTCTTTTAATCTTCTAATAATATCCTCTTTTGCTTTCAATTTACCGTACCCAAGTGAATTATAATATTTAATATGTTTCTCAGTAGATTCTATTGCTAATTGAAAGGTTTTTTCCCCATAATCTTTTCTAATATTCTCTAAAAAATATGACGTTCCTAAGTTGCTCATCGTTCTATGATATTCCTTACCTTCCATCATGGCTAAGAAGCAAGTAATATAATCTTGTGCAGACCCTGGATTCATACCAGTTTCTTTAGAAATCAGTAATTTACCTTCCTGACGAGTCAATTTTCCAATATAAACTTTTTTTGCATATTCATATGTAATTTTAACCATTTCATTTGTAATCTTTGTATTCGTATTGTCATTTCCTACTGAGGAACTTTGATTACCATTATTACTAAATTGACTAGAGTTAGAACTTACTGGAGATTTATAGCTAACATTTTTTGTTGCTTCAGAAAAACTCTCTAAAACATATTGCTTCATTAGATTTTTCAGCACATCGATGGATTTATCCTTATTCAACTTTGCAGCTAGTACAAATTTTTCTGCCAACTCTCTATCTACATTAAATTTAACTTGTACCTTATTGTTACCTTCCATTTGCACCCTCCTCTTAATTTTCAATTACAGATCTAATTTCATCCAACTTAATCTGACTTTCTTTATGCCGAATATAAAGGTGTTCAACTAAATCAGCAATTTCATTAATAATCTCTGGCTGTTCTCTTTTCGTTACGGTAGTCATTTTTTTTAACCGTGAAGTAATCATTTTCTTAATGCCTAAAGCACTTTTTTCTCCTGCGTTATAGATAGTTTCGTAGATTTCCCAATATTCATATTGCGGATAGTCTTCTTCGTTTATTTTTTTAATTTGTTTCCCTTCTCTTGCCAACTGAACCATTCGGTTAACATCTCTTTCATCAATCATTATCTTCACTCCATTTTTTGTTTTTGGGTAAAATATCCTAAATTAATATTTTATGTAAATCCATTATATTACTAAAGTAGGTTACTAGTCAGACATTTTTTTACATAATTCCGCAAAGATAACAACAAAATATTGTAGTTTATATCCCTCTTTTAAAAACAAAGAAAAACTGCCAGTATCCATAAGATACTGACAGTTCAAAATTTCACTTCGCAACCTTCTCCCTAACCCCTTCACTCCTCAACAATTCCTTCACCTTCTGGTCAATCCTCTCAATCTCAGCCGATGAATTCTTCCACCAGTTTCGACTCCAGATACGTTCGATTGTCCAGCCTCTACTTTCAAGGAACCGTTGACGATAGACATCTCTTTCCTTTGCATTAGCAGAGCTATGATACATGGCTCCATCACATTCAATTCCCAATATATATCGGGATGAATCATGAGGATGAACAATGGCCATGTCAATTCTGTATCCTGACATCCCCACTTGTGTCGTAACATTATATCCGAGTTTTCTCAACTGATGATAAACCTGTTCTTCAAATGGAGAGTCAAAGTGCAATTCTTTATCTTGCACATGTGTATTTACATTTTCATTCACTTCTTGCACTACTGCGTTTATCTGTTCAACCTGTGAATTGGAAACAGCTCTGACATATTTTAAATAGGCCCTTAGTAATTTCGGTCCCAGCTGAGAAGTATTAGCAACATTTAATTCTTCTGGTTCAATACTAGAAACAACCGTGATTCCTTCTTTTGCCCGTGTGACGGCAACGTTTAGGCGGTTCTCTCCACCTTTTTGATTCAGCATCCCAAATCGGTTATAAACCTTGCCTTCCTCATTTTTGGCATAGGCAATCGAGAAGAGAATTATATCCCTTTCATCCCCTTGCACGTTTTCAATATTTTTCACGAAGACCCGTTCATCAAGATCTCTTGTTAACATCTGATTGTAAACCGAACTAAATTCTTCATCTTCGCTAACTAGTGTATCAATCTGGTCCTGGATTTTGGATTGCTGCTTGGAGTTAAAAGTGATAATCCCCACTGTTTTACCTGGCTGATTAATTAAAATATCTCTCAGAATTTTTACGACCTCAATCGCTTCAACTTCATTGGACTGATTAATCCATCTTCCATCAACCTTTTTCCACTTAATCGCAGGTGGGCTTTTAAATGGAACCACATTGGGTGCGATTTGTACATGGCCGTTATAGAAGGCATGATTGGAATAATTGATTAACTCTTCATATTTAGAACGATAGTGCCATTGAAGAAGCTTTTCAGAAAACCTTCTTTTTGCCAAGTTTAGCAAGCTTATGGAGTCATCTGTATCGTACTCTTCCTCTTCATCCTCGTCATTAACAAAAGAGGATTGGAACAGATTGGATGGTGGCAGCTGTTTTTCATCACCTGCAATGATTACTTGTTTGGCTCGGTAAACAGCTGGAATTCCACTTTCTACCGTACACTGGGACGCTTCATCAAAAATAACTAGATCAAATAATCCTTCTTGTAACGGAAAAATGGATGATACAATTTCAGGAGAAGCGAGCCATACAGGCATGATATCAACTAAACCATTCCCGGCAAATTCGTTTACAAGTCTTCTTAGTGGCCAAACCTGGCGCTTCTTGCCAACCTGATGCTTTAACTCTCTGATATTCCTAGCATAAATGGTTTGAGCGTTGTCCACTTTTTTGGTTAGGTTATGAATTAAAAACTGTGTTCCAATCTTTCTTTTTTCCTCGATTAAACCTGCAAAAGATTCTCTAATTCTTGAAAATTCATTGGTTGAAATTTTCTGCACCTGTGGATTTCTCTTTTCCGTTTGATCAATCCAATGAACATAGACAGAGTTTTTTAATAAATCAACCCAGTAATCAGATAGAGTTAATTCGTTATTCACTGTTTTCTTTTGAAGAAGGAGAATGACCTTCTTCTCAAGCTCAGAACAGTTGTTCCAAAATACATCCATTTGCTGAAGTTCTTCAAAATCACGATGAATGTATTCAACCATCTTATCTAGTTCATGTAACGGAATATCCCCTTCTGAAATTCTATTTTTCAGGCCGTTTACAAAAGAATCGTTAAGGAATTTCTTTAGCTTTTCAACTTCTTCCGCCATTTCTTTTGTCACTTTACCCAACTGATGCATGATCACTAAAGACTTCTTAATAGTAAGCCATTCGGATGAACTTGTTCCCTTGAATTTCCCACCCTCAAGCAATTCTTCTATGATCGTCTTCCCAGAGACAGAAGTCCACCACCAAAGTCTTAGGCCTTGTAAAGTTCTTTTTGTCCCATCTTCTAGGTCAGGGTAAATTTTATCCAACTTACTTTCGATCAGCCAAGTATATCCTGGTGTAATTTTTTCATGGTCAAGTGAGTCAATATATTCAACCGCTCGTTTCGCTTTATCAATCACATCATTGAGAACTTCGATGGCCTCGAGCTTTTCTTTCATAGTAAAATTAGCAAAGGTTTTACGTTCTTTTAATGGAAAATCCTCATCACCAAAGCGATCAAACCATTCCGCATATGTGTAAGCTTTTTCAGAAATATCATCTAAAACATCTTTATTTAACGCAGGTAAAACCTCATGCAAGTCAATAATTTGTGTGCTTTCTTCAACTGGTTTAGCCAATCCATATAAATCATATAATCGTAAACCAAAGTCTTGATAGCTATACAAAGCACTCGCTATACTGTTCAATAACTCCTCTTGGGAGGATAACTTTTTAGATGTTGATGATAATTGATTGATGGCATTCTCAAAAGACACCTGATTTTGCTCGAGAACAGCGCCAACTTTTGCATAAAGCTTTTTCCTGTCATTCTTTTCATCATGGACAAGCGCCACGTGATTACTTAACCCTAATCCATCCAGACGTTGGTAAACGACATCAAGTGCTGCACGCTTTTGACACACAACCAGTACTTTCTTTTGTTGTTGGAGAGCATCAGTAATAAGATTTACAATGACTTGAGATTTACCAGTTCCAGGAGGTCCATGAACAACGAGCCCTTTTTTATAACGTGCTTCTTTTATAATTTCTTCTTGAGACCCATCCGCTTGTAATAGATTTAATATTTCCGGATCATTAGAATGTTTACCCAGTCCGGTTTCTAGTAGCTCTCCATCACTCTCAATTTCATTATCTTGTGGCTCAATGAGTTCTCCAGCTAACGATAAATCACTTTCTTCTGAAAGAATTATGAGCTCCTCATAATCCTTTACCAGTGAAGATCCACCTTGTGGAAAGTTTCCGATAACAGCATTTTCCAACAAAGTTAATCCTGCAACACCTGGAATTTCTTCTTTTTTATATTCCTTCAGTTTGATAATCCCCTGAGGTGTAAATGAAACATTCATTTCATGACTCTTTAAAAATGTTACCCATTCTTCGTAATTGTAATTTGTTGAGATTTCGGCTGCTTGTTCAAAGAAATCTTCTGTAAAAGTTAGGTTGTTTAATTTTTTGAATGCTAAAAACAACGTACGATTAATCTGAGAACCGCCCTCATCTATTTTTAAAACCCACTTTTGTGCATTCACATTGTTTTTTTCAAGCCTTAGCGGATATAGAAATAAAGGAGCTTGAAAAAAAGTCCCGTCTGATAAGGTTCCTGATAAAAAAGGGAATCCTAAATAGAAATCATGTATTCCTGTCTCGTCTTCAATTCCTTTAATATTTCTAAACAAATCCGTTAATTTCCGTGAAAGATTCATTGAGACTTCATTGTTGATCGTTGGCTTCAATAAGATAATTTCATTTTTGGATTGATTAATGATCTGTTCAACGATTGATACACTTAGTTTCTCTTTAGACAACTTGTTTAAGTTGTCCAGTTCTGTTAAATCAAAACTCCACTTATTATAAAGCTTCAATAATCGAATCGAGCGATTCCGCCGACTAATATCATTGAGCTTATCCCTCATATGTATTAACTTGTCTTTCAATTGTAGGACCTCTTTTCGCTTGGAAATATCCAATAATAACCACATTCATTATATATTTAAATTATCCTTGTTATTCCTGTATTAAACTGTAAATTCATATACTATTCTACAAGATTTGACAAAATGAGCCAATAGAGTTGGAAGGATAACTTTCTAAAAGTTTCTGTTATCATATGTAATTTACTTCATAAAAATAATCCCCAGACAATATAATATCCGGGGATTAGCGTTATATCTATCTTCCATACTTGCTCTGATTTTTGTTACCTTTATTATTTATAGCCTAATAACATTAATAGTATTCAGCTCTGTACTCCTCCTCCTCTTCTTTAGTAAGCAATCTCGTAGCTTTTCCTACATCACCTTCCTGAAGTTCCCAAATTTTATTATGATCGGAAACAGCCTGACTAAAATCACCCATTTGCCATCTTGTTAAGATGCTAATGTAGAGGTCACTGTTTGAAAGTCCATCCTGATTTTGCTTAAGTACCGCTAGTAATCTCTCAATTCTCTGTTGAGTTGGCTCTAAATGCCCTCGTTTCTCCGGAGCATATACTTTAGCATGACTCATTGAATGGATAGCATTTTGAACATAATCCTCAGTCATATCTAATGGAAATTCCTCGACTTCTTGCGATTCACTTACATAATCCTCACCAATATCTTCTTCACCACTGGTTGCCAATGTTTTAATGACATCACTTTCTTCAACTTTGTCAACAGACTCTTTAGTGTCCTTTGATTCTATTAAACTAGTAAATACATTGTATCCAAAACCCAACAATATAACGGCAATAAGGATAATGATCGCTCTTTTAGTTATCCCCATGATATCCCTCGATATAGGTTTGACCTGATAATTCCACCAAATCTTTTCTTAACTTTGGTGTATCTACCATCACGAATACTTGGTATTTTGGATTGTTCTTGTTCCTCATGCTATGGTGAAAATCATTACCAAGTTTCACTAACTCAACAAATAATGATTTCTTATAAATATTTTTCAGCCTCTTTTCCATGTCCTTCCACTCGCCTTCTTCGTTATCTTAAGAGATGTTCAATAACTAATGCGATTTTGTGATCGTATGGTTCAATCTCGTCAGCTAGACGTGACAACCGTTTTTCATAATAGGAATCTCTTTCCTTTAGATCATTCCCTCTCTTTAATTCCTCCCCAATTATTTTTAGATGCTTAATTAATTCAGACATCTGATCTTGGGAAGGTCTTAATTGATTGATAGTTTCCTGAAATGGTCCACTTTTTGCAGTTGTTATTAACTGCTCCTTAAAAGTATCTTTATTAATTTCATATTGCTCTTTACGGTGACCATTAGCACCAGATGGATGTGGAAAATTAAAAAGAATTGTCTTATTAACTATTTTCCTCTCGTCAACAAGAAATTTAAGTACATCAGAGACTACTTTGCCAGTAGGGATAATAACCGCATTTTTCATTTGATTTAGTTCTGGTACTAATAACTCATCGATCATTTTCAAGAATATATCTTGACTGAAGATCTTGGGGTTACTGCCGCTATAATTTTCACCCTCAATAAACACGGGGTATCTTAGAACTGATGATGTATGTAATAAAGAATGCTTTTCATTAAAAAGCTGTTCACAGCTATTAATTTGTAGAAAATGATGTAGCCCGATCCCATCTAGCATATCAATGAGGTTTTTTCTCATAGTAGTTCCGCCAAAGCTTGCATTATTCTTAGCGTTAGAAATTAATTGTTCATGCGTTTCTTCATCAATGTGATGACGGACGTAATTAAATGCTAGCTCCATTTGTGTCCAACCGGGAGTAATCCCTAAAATAATGACTTTCGCCTCTTTGTTTATGTATTCAAAAGGAGCCCAGTAAACTTCTACTTTTCCATCCCTAGCATATAGAAACTCATCAGTTAGCAAATCCTCTTTTTCGTATAATCCTTTTAAAGGCAATTTTCGTAAACTATTCTCAAAATTTTTAAAATACATGACTATTCCTCCTTGATAGGTAAGTGGTAAATAGTAAATTAGTAGGATATTAACCCAAGCAAACTCACAAATAACATCTTGTGAACTTTAATATAACTAATGTTAACGGTGTTGTCAATAAAATTTCCTGTGTGTTATTATTAACTTAACAAATAGTAAGGAAGGGTTTGTAGAAATGCCCAAATCCATTAATGAACGCATTAAAAATAGAAGAAAAGAATTAAATATGTCTCAAGCTGAACTGGCAAATCAAGTTGGCCTTAAACCCCCGGCAATAAGTCAATATGAATCTGGAGCGCGGAGGCCATCCTTTGAAGCTTTGAGGAAATTATCTTTTGCCTTGAAGGTATCTACTGAATACTTAGTTTCTGGAATTACTAAAGAACAAACTCAAGAACCACTTGACCATTCAGACAGGGTAATCCTTCGAATTATTAATTCATTGAAGGAACAAGATAAGGAAAAATTGGTTGAGTATGCTACTTTTTTAGCAACTGGTAGAAAAGTGAAAATTGATACTCTCTTCGAAACTGCTTCAGAATATGCAAATTTTTATCTTGAAGAAAAAATAGATAAAACCTTACCAATCGATATATACGGCTTTGCAAAAGAATTAGGTATTAAGGTGTTTGAAGATCATTTAGAAGAGGGTGAAGGAATTCTTATTCAAGTAGATCATCCCATCATTATATTGGATCGAAAAATGACAATTGAGACGAGAAGAAAATTCACTTTAGCAGCGTTAATTGGTCATTATGTTCTCCCCTGGCATTTAAAATCAAGCTATATCTCTAGAAAATACGAAATAGATAAGGACAAGCAAAAGAATTCAAGCAATCTGTTATTTGGTCACTCCACCCTTTTAACAGAAGAAGTCGAAGAAATGGAGGCAAATCAATTTGCATTAAACATTTTGATTCCTCCAGAAGAACTAATAACCGATTTTATTGAAAAAAATGCTACGATTGAATCAATAAAAGAACTTGCAGATAAAAAATATAATGTGTCTCTATTCGTATTGTTAAACAGATTAGTCGATTTTGCAGATGAAAAATATGCGGTTGTCCAGTCCAAAGATTCTAAAATAATCAAAAGGTTTTCAGGAAAACGTAGTCTTGTGTCATTTGAAAGAGTTGACGATAGAAGTAAAGCTGCGAGTTTTTTTACTAACCCAAGCATGAAGGAAGAGATTAGAGAAGGTGAAGTGCCAGCTTCTAGCTGGTTCAGTGACGCCAAAGAAAATGAGATGGTTTATGAACAATCGGTATATAATCCAGAGGTAGGAAGAGTACTGACTCTATTGACCATTGTTGAGTGAACTACTTTAGTATTTAATAAAAAATTGAAAATATTTTTTTAACAAGTTCCCCCATATTTAAAATTTCTGGAGGAACTTGTTTTTTTATTTTTTATTCATCTAGTAAAATATTGTTTTGCACTTTATGAAGGAGTTAAGTTGTTTTGCATAGAATTTATTACAAAACCGAATTGGAAGGGAATTACAGTGGGCATGCAGTGGAAAGTAAAAGAACAAAGTCATTTATTAATAGCAATTCCTTCTTACAGGCAAAAAAATTGAAGGTAAATCATTAAAGGAACAAAAAAAGCTAACCTTAGAATTAGCTGAAGAGATATTTGACCAAGTTCCTGACGTTCAGGGTCGAACAGTTAACGCAATAAATGAACGACTACCTTATTTAGAAAACCTCTTAGCAGGAGTTTTTGAACCACATCATTATGCAATCAAGGACCGTTTACATTATTCTACACTTCCTAGAGAAAATGGAAACAAGGAACCAAACATTTACAACCAACGTCATAAATACAATGGTGCAATGCCAGAGTATCTTCAAAATAAAGGTAATGAGAGCTAAGGATGGTCGATTTTTATGACAATAAAACTATTCGCTGAAATCTTAAAATATCCTTTTGTAATTATCTTTGATACAGATAATGGTAATAAACTACATAGGACAGATTGTTCATTTGTCACAAAGGAAAACTATGATTTAAAGGTGATTATTAATCAGGAAAAAAACGGGTATTATCAACCGTTGAATTCTTTAGACATTATCAATAAAAGTTCTATTAATATATGCAAAGTGTGTAAACCATATAAACCATGATTACTTCATCAAAGAAGGTAGAAACAAAATTAAAAAATCTTTCTACCTTCTTTTTTATTTTATTCTTAAACGGTTTACAATTACCGAGCTGAACCTCTTTTAATTCTACAAACACTAATATATGGACATAATTGCAATTGATATCTCTTCCAGCACTTTACCGCAGCGAATTTCTGTATTGACTTCAGTAAAAACAGACTGATAATATGTAAGATCTAACATGTGGTCACCCACTTAAAATAAAATTATGAAATAAATTACAGGACTATTTTCTTAGGCATCCAGACATCAGTAAACCCATTTTCAACTGAATAATGATATAGTTCCTTCAATTTTTTGTTTGTATATACTTTCATATCTTCTCTTACTCTAAGTTCCGGTATTACAATGAAGTTATTATTTCGTTCTATGATCGTTTCTAGAAAAAACTTATCAGCCAATTTGTCACTTTTAGATAAATTACAAGAACTGCAAGCTATCACTAAATTCCATAGCTGATCTGCTTGGACATAACTCCATGGAATAAAATGATCAACATGTAATGTTTCCTTCTTAATTGTTTTTCTGCAATAAAAGCATTTTCCGTTATAAAATGATGAAAGTACTTGGTAAAACTGATCTAGCGATGACCGTTTTGAGACATTCTCCACCTTTAAAAGCAAATTGGTAGTGTCTCCTTTTTCATTAAATATTTCTAAAAATAACGCCAAATGATAATTCGTTAAATAAGTTAATATTCGTTGAAACCGCTGCATAAAGGAATAAAAAGTACTGTTCAACCTTAGCTGTTCTTTACCATTATCGAAATCATAAATGGTGCAACCAGTGTCACCGTATATAGCTCCCATTACATTAATCTTACATCTTCTTGTCACTTTGTTAATGACCTCAATTTGTATCTCATTAGAAAGCTTATCAAAAACAAGTGTATTGGGTATTTGATACTTATTCTGTATATCAAGAAGTATTTTTTGAACCTCGGCCTTTTTATTGGACATATTAATTTGATTGAGGTCATGATGGATAACAAGGTTCCAATATATCTTGGCAAAACTGGAGAAAATTGTTGAATAATGTAATTCCAACTTATCATTAACATTATAAAGGTTTTCCAAAATTGACTTAATCAGAACAAACTTATATGTAGTAGAATTCTTTGACTTTGAAGAGAAAATGTAATTAAAATGAGCCCATATTTCTCTGTCTGTTAAATATGTAGCTTTCATTTCTCCAACTTGTAATTTATGACTCATTGGCCCCTCACCTGCTAATGCTATTCATTTGTATATATACACTTATTATCTATCAGTATTTTTCTACCATTCACTTAAATGTTACTCATCTTCAACCTCAATTAAAAAGATTTTTTCTTTGAATGCGCCACGCTTTTCCGCCTTTTTTCGCCGGATTTCCTCCACCTTATCATAGGACGCACCATGACAGTTAGCTAGGGCATGAATAATCTCAAGTAGATCTGCTATCTCTTCAAGAGCATTTTCATCACTTTCGGCATTTACATATTCTTGAAGTTCTTCAAAGCACTTGTTTTTTAGTTCTTTTATGTATTCATCGTTTTCTAGGATTCTTGTTGAATATTGCTTTCCAGTACTTTCAATTGTATGTGGTATGAGATCACGAACGAGTTTGTTATAAATGGGCATATAATGCACCTCCACTTAGATTATCTACATAATATAACGATGTCCCTTGTTTTCTCCTAACCGGCAGTCACTAGCTGTTACGAACTAAATGTAATCTTCATTCTAGTTCCGCACCGGCTTTCTTAGTGATCTAGTTAATATTATCTTTTCAGTCGCGTAAATATCTACGACGATTCTCTTTAAAAACCCACCAAACTCTTCCTGTACCTGGGCCTACAATCTTCCATTAAGAAACATTGATCTGGTGAATAAAGCGTTCTTTAATCTTCATTTTATAGCTGTGATTCCTTATTCCTTCCTTGTTTTCATCATGAATGAAAAAATTCATCAATTTGTATTTATGTACATTTCAACAAGGGTTTATACCATTATATAACAATATTATTTACTATCGATTCCCTAAACCACAAAATTCATGTGTAATTTTTACTATTAGTAGATTAACATCCTCTAATATATGGTAAATTAGAAGTATAAAAGGCTTTGGGAGAGTAGAAAATGAGGATAAAAAATGGAGTATCAATGATTGATTTGTGGCTTAAGAAGATAAAGAAATGCCAACTCATACAAAAAAATTGGAATGTATCATCCCATTTATTGGATTTACATAATGAAGATACGATAAAAGAAGTCATTGATTCAACCAAAGACTTTTTTTATGACAGATATAAGTTAAATATTTTTAGAGATACTGTTAGCCCTTATCAGTTTTTGAATCATGGGGAAATTGACGTACTGGGGCTTGAAATCAAATCTGGAACCATTGCCAACATTTATGGAATCAACACTACATTCCATGATATGGGTTTTATCTACTTAAAAGATAATACTAAAATGGAAAAAATAATAAAAAATATGATTAGAACTGCTATGCTAATCCACGGTTATTACGATATATCAAAAGGAACAATTATTTTTGCAGCACCAGACCTAAATCCATCTTTACAAGAACAACTCACAAATGCTGTAAAGTTATTAAATGAACTTTTCAAAGTTTATGGCTTTCAATTTACGTTCATTCATTACGTAAATGAAGAATATCAGATCCAAATACATAATCCTCTAAAAGACACACAATCATCAGTTAAAACTTCACCTCAAGTAAAAGGCATTGTAACCTCTAGTAGGAACACTATGGTTTCAAAAATGACTCAGCAATACATAAACAAAATTGCTGTCAGTAGTGATGATAATGAGAAAATTGGCCAACTAGTTCGCAAAGAAGTCGGAAAGTTGGCCAGAAATGGTCAACTTTCCGAGGAAATGGTTCAAAATTTATTAGATGAAAGATACTCAAAAGAAACATTCAATCTCAACTTTCCATTCCTTAGAAAAATTGAGAAGGGACAATATATATCGAAACAAAAATTTATCAATGGTTATGTGAGATATTGGAGTGAAGCATTTGTTATTAACGGGGGAACATATATTATTTGCAATAACTGGCATGAACGGCATAGGACGGAGTTTTTAAATTGGCTTGAATTAAGGTAATGCTAGGATAACGGTACTGAAATATAGTACAATTAAACACAAGTTCATGGTCACATTAAAAACTCCCTTTTATTAAGGGAGTTTTCTTTGTTAAGTCTCTATGGCTTTATGAGTTTCACCAAAAATTGCCGAACGATCATAGTTTGGATTCTGATGTAGAATATTTAATGCACCTAAAAATCCTCTTACCACATCTCCTACAGTCAAGTTTTCTAATGTCCCAACTCTTGCATATTCCTGTTGGATAAATTTTTTCATTTCCTCATTTGTCACAGTGCTTTGGTATCCATAATGGAATGCATGAATGTTTCTCAATTTTTGTAGTAGGACATATGTTTCTTCTTGTTTTAAGGGTTTTAGTTTAATAACAGGCTGAGAAAGGTCTCTAAATTCATTGGTTTCAAACCGATTGGTTTCTAATCTTCGTTTTAATGCGCCATAACTAAAAAGTCCCCTGCTTTCATCTTCTAAAAATTCTAAAGTTCCACTAAAATTGATGTAAAGACCTTCCATATTCCCTTGAACCGTATCATTATATATTTTTAATATTGTCTCATAATTCTTATCTCTAGTATGCGGGTGAGTAATTTTGTAAAGGTTAATGGCCTCATCAAAATTGATGACGAAACCAGAATATCCGATTTGTCGGACAAATTGGGAAAGAATCTTAATATAGTTATAATAATTATCATCATTGATGATATCCCGAACACCCAAGTCAGATCTAGCTTCTGTTTTAGTACGATATTCACCACGAATCCATCTTAGCGCTTTTCGCTGTAACTCTGTGTCATCTTGAATGAATCCTTGATAATAGCTCGTTATTATGCGAGCAAAATCATATCCACCCGTATATACATCCATTTGAGAGATGATACGGGAAATTTCAAGTTCTACATCCTCAACAAAAGTTGGGTTATCCAATTCAATCGAATGATATCCAACCATTTGGACGACTTGCTCTTGAACGTCGTTAATCCATTTATCAATAATTGTGCTCAAGGCTCCGCCTTCTGGGACAGTGAAAATAGATATATTCTTCATTAATTCTGTATAAAGGGCAACTCCCTTTTGTTCATTGCCATAAAGTCTTCTTTCTGGGGTGAAATCTGCTTTGGTTACCACAAAGTTCTCTTTTAAGGCAATTTGCTGGATTAATGCCTGAATAAAACTTTTACCACTCCCGAAAGAACCAATAAAGAACTTAACGACGGAAGATCCTTTTTTTACCTCATTAAGTTCCTTAAGGATCTGAGCTGCTTCCTGAGTTCTTCCCACTAATATGTACTGTAACCCCCTGCTTGGAACTACTCCTCCTGAAAGAGAATTCAGGATGGCGGTTGAATCACGTTTCTTAATGTTCATTTCTCACTCTCTCCTTAATCTTTTCAAATAAAGGTTCGAACTCTTCAAATACTTTGATTGATTCATTTTCGAGTTGTAATAGATTATCATCGAGGTGTTCAATTGCTTTCTCATTAATGTTATTAACGAATAAAGCTAAAAAAAGTCCATTTTTTTTCAAATATTCCTTTGCAGACTTTACAGCGACTTTTCCATTTTCAAACATTAATAGGAAGGTCTTATCTACTTCGGATAATGAATGAAAAAAGGAGTCTTGATCTATTTCTTCAAATTCAGTTTGAAAAAAGTGGGAATTTAGTTGGGAGTCAATTGCATTCAACTGAACGGTTTGAACTTCATCTTCTTGTGGGTCATCAAAGAGGTGAATAAGTTCCTCGCTCTGATTAGATAGAGTTTCAATTCGTCTTTCATTAAACTGAACAACAGATGAACGCTTTAACTGAACATGTTCTATTGGAGGCACTGGTACCGCTTCACCATCTTCTGATACTTCACGTACTAGATCCGTTTGAATGAGTTGATTATAATCTGTGGGTGGTTGAATCGTAGGAACTGGATTCTGAGATTCATCAATGGATGAATCAACCTCAATCCCATAATCAGCACATAAATCTGAAAGACCACCAAAAAAACCAGAACCAACAGCATGAAATTTCCATTCGCCTGAATATCGGTAAAGAGTGCCTAGTACCACAGCACTCTCTTTAGTGAATGTGTAATCAATAGGAAAAATAGCTAACTCCTGCTGAAGCCTAATGTTCATTATCCTTAATTTGATATCTGTAACATCTTGAAAAGTGTAACCATTTAGTTCTGATTCATAAATAGTAAGTGTAAACGAAATCTTTTGAACTTCATCGGAAACATTGGGAAGATTTATGATGAAGTGCTGTTTTTCGATCGTTGACAACGATTCCTCTAAGTTCACTGAACCGTTACTTGAAGTAGTCTGACCATAAAAAACAAAGTCCTCTTCACGCACAATTTTCTCATCATTTCCAAGCAAAAAAGCAGACACATCCACATCAAATGTTTTTGGTGCTTTCCAATCTAAACCAATATGTAATAAGTTCATGTCCGGATTATTTTTTGTTAATTCTATTTTTTGACCTTTTACCAAGGATAAGACCATAGAAAATCACTCCTTCTTAGGCTGCATTATCAATTTTAGGATTAATTGTTATACTCCTAGTATTTCCCTTAGGGCAGTTAAGATTAAAATGAATAGCAACATTTACTATACGAAATTACTAGGGGATTATTAATTGCCGAATAATGTAAATACACAATACTCTTATTATGCAATAAGACTTAAATATAAGCACGACTTTTTTCCCTTATGTATATTTTTTAGATTCCATTACTTTTTTTCCTTGGTTGCCGATTGGATTGGTTAGTCAGATTGGACGATTATCCAAAGTTTGTTATACTTTTCATAGATTAATGCAGTAGCACTGGGAGATGGAAGAATGCGTATACAAAATAAAGCATCATCGATTATTTCATGGTTGATGGAAATTAAGAAATGTCAAATGACCCAATTAAATTGGAAGGTTTCTACCCGCTCATGGGTATTACATAATGAAGATATAATTGAAGAAGTAATCGCATCTGTAAAGGATTTTTTTAATCAAAGATTTAGCTTTAATATCTTAGAAAATGTTGGTTCCACTATTCAATTCTTGAAACAAGGTAAGGTTAATGTAGTAGGACTTGAAATTAAATCAGGAACAGTGTCGAACATATATGGAATCAACACTACTTTCGACACAGATGTTAGTAAATTTGGATCTGTCTCTGCTAAAATCGAAAACATTCTTGATGAAATGATTCGAACTGCTCTGCTCATTCATGGATATTATGACCTCCCCTATGGGACAATTATCTTTGCATCACCTTCACTAGATTCATCCATAAATGGAGGGCTCAATGACGCAGTAAGATCATTAAATGAAGTCTTTAAACTTTATGGCTTTCAATTCACCTTCATGATATATACAAATGAGCAATATACAGTACATATACTTGACCCACTAACTAGTCAAATAAAAGGTAAAAAGGGACCAGACAAGAATACAAAAGAGTTAACAGAGACAATGCAAGATCAAACGAATGAAAGAAGTAACTTCCTACGAATAGGGATCCTCGTTCGAAATGAAATTGGCAAATATGCTAGCAATAATCAACTATCACACGATATGATCCAAAATTTATTAGATGAAAGATACTGTAGAGAAACATTCGGAATTAACTTCCCTGTTCTGAAGAAAGTCGACAAAGACCAAACCATAATTGAACAAATAAAGGTTAATGGCCTTAAACGATATTGGAATATGAGTTATATCATTAATGGCGATAAGTATTTACTATGTCACAGTTGGAGTGAAATCCATCGTCCGAAGTTTTTAAAATGGCTTGAATTGATGGATGAAATGGCAAATTAATTATAAATTATAATGTATAGAACTATATGTTGGGAGAATTAACATGGAAAATAGTGAATCATTACTTGTTTCATGGCTAAAAGATAGCAAGAAATGTCAGATCACTCAAACTCACTGGAAGGTTTCCTCTAGTTCATGGGTATTACATAACGAGGATACTATTGAGGAAGTTATAACTTCTTTACACGAGTTCTTTAGTGAAAGATTTAACTATACTATATTTAGTAATATGAAATCCTTTTTGAAGTCTCTACAACTCAGTGTAATTGATGCATTGGGAATGGAAATACTATCTGGAATTGAATCCAATCTTTATGTAATTAACGCTGATTTTAATCATGTAGGTCACAATGCTAAAAATATCACTCCTGTAATTGAAAGAATTTTAATAAATATGATTCGAACTGCTATGCAAATCCATGGCTTTTATAACCTCTCAAAAGGGACAATCATATTTGCAGCTCCTAAAACAAATCTGGCTATTGTAGAACCACTTACAAACGCGGTAAAAGCACTAAATGAAATTTTCAAGGTCTTTGGCTTTCAATTTTCCTTTATACTTTATCTAAATGAAGAATATCGAAACCAAATACTAAGTCCTTCTGTAAAAGTTGCTTCTCATACGAAGGTTGGGGTATCGAATATTAAGAATACCATCGCTGCAACAAATACTGAGGAGTATTTTAGAAAAGTTCAATCCAAAAATAGGCTGATTGGGATTGGACTGCTCGTACGATCGGTCATTCGACAACTAGTAGTAACAGGTCAACTAACAGATGAAACGATTCAACAATTGTTGGATGAGAGGTACTCGATGGAAACATTTGACCTCAATTCCCCACTCCTAAAACATATCGAAAAGGAAAAATTTTTAGAAGATCCCAAGAACATTGACTATAAAAAATATTCGGGTAGTATTTATAGCATTCATGGTCGAGATTATTTAATTTGTAAGGAGTGGGATGAAGATCAGCGTACGTTTTTTTTTGAAATGGTTAGAACAATTGATGGTAAAGTAAGACCATAACACAGCCTAATGTCTGATATTACTGTTCTAGTATTAAAAGTTCAATAATCAGGAGAAAAAATTAAGTTTATAAAAATAAGTATGTATGGCATATTTAATTACATTTACTTAACAATCAGGTTTTTCCTTCAAAAAACCACTGCTTTTAAAACACTATTTTTCCATTAAACAACAATATATTTGCAAGATTGATAAAAATCATATAAAAAAGCTCCAAACTCATTTTCGGATGAGTTTGGAACTTTCCTTTCTTAATTAGATACTGTATTTTTTGCCATATGGTTGGTTTGGTGAATGACCAATGCTGCAACTCCTTGGATTATTGTCTTAACAATGACTTGACCTAAAATTGCTGCTGGAACAGCTTCCCATGGAAGGAAGTTTGCCCCCAACGGGCTTAGACCAATTACAACAAAAATCGCAGAATCTAGTAAACCACCGACGATCCCACTATATAGAACCCGTAAACTCATTGGCAGGTTTAACCTTGTATAAATCTCGGTATCTGTTGTTTCAGCAATCGCAAATGAGATTGCCGATGCCAATACAATGATTAATGTGTCTCCCAATAAAGCGGATACTATTGCCGATAATACTAGTGCAGTTCCGATAAACATATAGGTTTTCTTTCTTCCGTATTTATTTTGAACCAAATCACGGAAGATAAAAGTTGCCCCTATTAATAATGTACCCATAGGTACAATAAAGACTCCTAGTTGTAATGGAGCGATAGCCGCAGTTAAAACGTTGGCTGCTACTATTGAAATTAAATAAAGAAGAATTCTCATTTTCAAACCTACTTTCTAATTTTCTACTAATCACCTAAAATGTTTAAAAGAATGAAAAAATGCTAAATTTCCCAATAAAAGGATGATACACAAAGTTATGATGAAGCACCTGCTGGAATAATTACTACGTTTGCAATTGAGAGTTAAAACAAAATAGAAAATTCCTCTTAAATGTATCACCTCATTCTTAATATAAGAACAGAAGTAATATCACCGATGAGAACATTTGTTCTTAATTTAATTTTACTTCAAAAATTTATATTTGTAAAATTTAATGAGGTGTTTCGGCTAAAAATAATTAAAATAATTTTTAACTGAGTATTTTATTTGTAAATTAATAAAAAAGGCTTTATTCGAGTAGTACTATCTGAATTCCCCTCAAATTGCGGTGGTAATAGTTTTTGCCCCAGGTTTCACCAAATGCATCTAATAATAAGCGTACATCTTCCTCTATTTTTGAACGATTGGTGTATGATACTTGCTTCCTACCTTTTGTTTAGTTATTTATGCTCATATGTGAAGGTAGTTGTATAATGTGACCACTAAACACCACGCTTATTTCCCCAAATATAGGTGTGTAGTTGTGGGAGCACTTTCACGTTTTTTAGCTCATTATCTAACATCACTTTATCTATCAACCATTCATATTTGTGCAATAACTGATTTACAAGCTGTTGGTTATCACTGGATTTAATATCATCATTACCAACTTGAAGGAAAAATGGAGTGTCGTGATATCGAAGATGAACCTTCTTTGCATAATCGTAATCCTGATCATCAAATACAACAACCTTCAAACTAACATGATTATTAGACTTTGTTATCTTTAGCTTTTGGATAATAGTGTCAAGAGTAGCAAAATCGGTATGCATTTCAGAACTTGGAGGTTTGGGCGAAATTGTTAATTCATCAATATCAAAAAACCAATCCTGCCACTTACTTCCCTGTGTTTCTAGACCAATTTTTATATTATTTTCTTTAAGTTGATTCACTAAATAACTGAGATTCTTTAATAATGCTGGATTTCCACCCGATATAGTAACAAAAGAAAAACCATCTCCACCAAGAGAAATAAGTTCTTTCCATATTTCATCTGCGTCCATTTGCTTAATTAGATCTTTTCCAGACCCGTCCCATGTGAAAGCAGAATCACACCATGAACAAGAATAATCACAGCCGGCTGTCCTAACAAACATCGTTTTTTGCCCGATGACCATTCCTTCACCTTGAATGGTGGGTCCAAAAATCTCCATTACAGGTATTTTAGTCAATTTCCATCCACTCCCTTCTTACTTCTGCATAACTTGTAGGAGTTTCATAGAGGCGGACAAATTCAACTCTTGCCCCTATATATTGTTTCTGTCGGTCTTCGTTATTTAGTGATTCCTTCATTTTTTCATATACCCAGACCACCATGTTTTCTGCTGTTGTATTCATTGGTGGAAGTGTCTCATTCAAATATCTATGATCAAGATAAATTTCAATTTCATTTTTCCAAATATCTTTTATATCACCAAAATCAATCATTAAACCACGGTCATCCAAAAATCCACTTATACCAAAAATTACTTTATAAGTATGACCATGTAAATTCATACATTTCCCATCATAAGCGTGTAAATGATGGGCAGCATCAAAAGTAAATTCCTTACTTACTAATACTCTCTTGTTGTGATATTTTAATTGATCTCGATAAATATCTTTGTCAATTTTTTGCAGTTCATCGACAATTCGAAACCCGAACATATATTATCGCTCCTTTCGAACTTTTAAATATTCCTCAAGACCATTTTGACGCAATTTGCAAGCAGGACACTCTCCACATCCATCTGCTATGATTCCGTTGTAACATGTTAATGTTTTTTCACGGACATATTCAAAAGCCTCTAATTCATCTGCTAATGCCCATGTTTCTGCTTTATTTAACCACATCAACGGGGTATGAATGACAAATTGGTCATCCATAGACAGATTTAGCGTTACATTCAATGATTTAATAAAGACATCCCTACAATCTGGGTAGCCGCTAAAATCCGTTTCACAAACTCCGGTAATTAGATGCTTGGCACCAATCTGTCTTGCTAACACACCAGCAAAAGTTAAAAATAATAAGTTTCTACCTGGAACGAAAGTGGATGGAAGTTCCCCTTCCCCGCCATCGGTAACTTCGATATTTGAACGAGTTAATGCATTCGGAGCCAGTTGATTTAACAACGACATGTCTAAGATATGGTGCCTGACACCAAGTTCATTCGCAATATTCTTTGCACATTCGATTTCAAGACTGTGCCTTTGATTGTAGTCGAATGTAACCACTTCTACTTCTTTAAAGTTTTTTAGAGCCCAAAATAAACAAGTGGTGCTATCCTGTCCACCACTAAACACAACAATTGCTTTTTCATCTTTTAGCATATTAAGGAAAACCCCCTTCAAAATAGAAAAAACAGCACCCCAAGATAGAAGTACTGCTTCATCTTAGTTTTTTTACCGAGGGGTGCTAGAACCTCCACCGCTAGAAGCGGATTTTTATATTATTGATGAAGTTATTTTACTACTTCCTGCGAAATTTGTCGACAGTTTCTGCATAATTCATTTTCTATGATGATTAATGCTCTGATGAAAGTTAATTTTTTAGCTTTCACTTACTAATTGTTTTTTACTTTCAATATACTTATTATAATGGAATAACACATGTTCGCTAATTCCTGTTGCTTGAGCAACCATGGGAATTAAATGAGTATCGGATTTTTCTATTAGTTTCGAGTTCCATAGGCAGGTTCATTTTCTTTCACTATGCAAAATTCAAGAAACTCTTCTTCTATGCGGCAAACTTCTGCAAGCGCTTGTAAATTTTTATCCAATAATTTAAACATTAAAATTACATTAGGCTGCCGGTATTCTACTTATGACAAATCAATATCCTTTACTGCTTTAATATTAAATATCATCCATTTTTTTATTACTACTGGGGGCTGTTTACATGACCGAAACTTTCAGAATCCTGGCTTTAGAGGATTTAGATGAACAAAATATTGAGGAACTAGCAAGGATCTTAAAAATAAAAACCCCTCAAATTAATTGGGTAGTCTCAGAAGAAAAGTTAGGTAATTATCATGATGAACTTGAAGTTCAAAAATGCATAAAGGTACCGAAGTCACAGTATGAAGGTGCAGATTATATTTATCGAATCATGACCGGAGATAAGGGTTATCATTTGGATCCTGATCCATATCTAGAAGAATTACGAGTAATAACTGACCGTTTATCAGATGTATGTTCAGATTCCGTTGATGAAGATGAGTTTGAGGAATACCTGACAAATATGGGTCGCATACTACTTGAATTTTATTCTTATGGAATGAAATTGCCGAAAGCGGTGAATCTTTACTTTGAAGTGGAACAAAAATTGCCACGAGACCATTTTCCTAATGATTTGTTTTTTCCAATAAAGTTTTTCGAAGAGGAACATATTTTTCAAAATAATATCAACTTTATCTTAAAAGAGACTTCTAAATTTGATCAATATCTTGACCATGACCCCGAGATGAATGCTGCCGGAGTGGTACATGAGATTTATCGTTCCTTTCATTCGATGGATGGATGGGGAAAGAGAATTTTGGAGACGATTAATCTGATCCATCAGATGAAATCGATTATCTTCCTTAGTAATTCAGAATTGGTTCAAGGATCACCGAAAGTAACGAATATTAAAAAAGAAGCTGCCAAATGGGTAAAAGAACGAATTGCTATTAATGGTCTATTACAAAGAGTCTTATTTGACCATCCAATCTATTCTTTTCCTATTGTGGGATTTGCGGATGAACCTGAAGTTTTTGTTCAATCTACCTTTGAAGGCATTGCAATTGGATACCATTCCATCGAATGGCACGGACACTATCCAGAACCGATAACTATTACAAAACATCAAGTAAATTGGGAGACCCTAGAGCAAGTTTCACATGAGGAACAAGAAAATATGGTTCTCGATGCATTATTGAAAACAATTAATTCTCGTAAAAGGCAATATAAAACATGCCAATTCTGCGGGGAGTTTACTTCACGAGAATATCGGTTTAATAACCGGACATGTCATATTTGTGCGACAAAACATTTTCATTTGATTTATTAAATTTCTCAGAATAATAATTGTTTTAAATAAAACAAGGGACTAACCGCAACCAGGTTAGTCCTCTTTAGAAATTATATTGCAAACCCTTTTTTGTTTAGTCTCAAGTACTTTCATAAATATAAACCGTTATTATTCCATGGCTGAAAGACTTGAGTACAAAGAAAAAACAGCACCTCTTAGATAAGAAGTACCGCTTCGTCCTAGTTTTTTTACCGAGGGTGCTAGAATCTCCACCGCAGGACGCGGATTTTTATTCATGTGATAATCTTATTCTACTATTTTTTTCTTCATACTTTCGACAATTTTCGCTCTGCCCATTCTACCTTTTTAACTAGTCCCCAATCTTAATTTTTTGGGCATAGATCGAAATGCTGGCATTACTTCATCTTTCCATGACCAGAATTCAGGACTTGATTGCCTGCTGCTTCCACCACTTGTAAAAACTACCGCATTTTTCGCCCTTGTGACGGCAACATATAATACACGTGCCTCTTCTTCTAGCAAATCCTTTTTGTATCGTTTCACACGCTCTGTAAACTCGGAGGATTGACCAACATCTCCCTGTAATTTCACATCGAGCCCCTCACCTGGAAATGCAAAGAATGGAGGGATATTGCGGTCACTTGTTAATGGTCTTTGTAATTCTGGAATGAATACGATAGGGTACTCCAAGCCTTTTGCTGAGTGAATGGTAGATAAGATGACGGCATCTTTCTTTTCCGCCTCTTCGCCAATATCTGCTTCGTCCATTTCTTCCTCCGCCAGAATCGCTAATTGCAAGCGGTCCGTAAACTGCTGCAGTGTCAAAGCTTCAGAATTCATCAAATCTCTAGACCACATGACGAGTTTTTCAAGATTGGCCACCGCTTGATAGTCTTCCACTTTTGTATACCATTCACGAATTTTAGTAAATTCAAGCAAATTCATTAACAGCTGCGGTACTAAATCGATTTTTGACCGCTTGCGGATTTCCATCATCCCATTGTACCAGGTGCGAACCCTCTCATCAGATGCCAACCAATCACATAATGGATCACTATCCTGATCATAGTTCCTTAAGGTGTAGTCATGGGGTTGAATAGGTAGGTATGGAGTTTGTAACAGTAAATCGAGTGCCACATCATTGGGATACCTTAGGATCGCTTGCAACATATAGTAAAAACCAACAATTTCTGGTTTTTGAAAAAACTTACCGCCTGCTTCGATGACAAAGGGAATGTCCCGATTGGCTAATTCTTTTGCATAATTCATTAACTGTTGATTGGACCTGAACAACATACAGATATCGCGATATTGGATGAATCTTGGCTCGTGTTTATCATCGATGTCGATTATCTGTTGATCTACTAATCGGGTTACATATGTGATGGTTTTTGCTATTCGTTCCGGTAATTTAGCTTTTTCAGCAAACACATAGTGGAATGGCGTTAATGAATCTCTCGGGCTTCTTTGTGATGCATGCCCTTCTAATAATTCCGCCATAATTTCATACCTGGTACTCATCGTTTGAAACAAATGGTTTTGAGCCTCTAATAACGGTGCGGTAGGTCTTCTTGAGACAGATAATACGAGTGGCTTTTCCATTCCGCTTTCCTTGGCCAGATTGGTAAGGACCGAATCATCCGCACCGCGCCATCCATATATTGCTTGTTTACGGTCACCCACAACCAAAATACCCATTAAAGCAGGGATTAATTGGTCAAGGATGCGCTTTTGAATTTTGTCGGTATCCTGGAATTCGTCCACGAACACATATTTAAAGCGCTTTATTAATAGGTGGAGAATGTGATCCCCATATTTCTCCATCACATTTGCCGTAATCATTAACAAATCGGTAGTATCGACCCCGCCGCTATTTTTCTTGAGAGAGCTATATTGTTCATCTAATTTTTTCAAAAAGGTTACGATGGCTTTTCTAAGATAATGACCATCATCTTCTTGCTGCTGTAGTGTTTCTTCAAGAACATCCTTCATTTCACGCCCTTTATTTCTCAAGGCTTCATAAATGGTTTCCAGGAAAGCTCTCATTTCATATGGTGGCCAATTCAGGTCATTAAACAAAACCGACAAATCCTTATCATTCATAGCAAAATTCATCGTGTCCCTCATCGACTCCAGAAAATATCTTCTGGCCGTCAACACTTCCGTTTCATGGGGAATACGCTCCTCATAGCCAAATGTTCTGAGAAGCATCGAGCAAAAGGAATGAATCGTTCCAATAAAACAGGAGGCTAATCGTTCCGTTTGCTCAAACCAAAAAGCTGTTTTAGCCTCGTTTTTTTCATCAATGGCTTGTTTTAATCGTTCCTCTAGCTTTTCACCTAGACGGTTCCGCATTTCATCGGCAGCGGCATTGGTAAATGTAATTAACGCAAAGTCATCGATTTTCACTTCATGATTGATATCAAGGATATGGAGAACGGTCGCAATCATTGTATGGGTTTTCCCTGTTCCTGCTCCTGCTGAAACCACCGTCACCTTGTGAGCCAACACATGGTCGACTACTTTTACCTGCTGGAGGGTTAATGGCTGCCCACCGCGAACCAAATCCTCATTTACTTTATTCAGGTTCAATAGTAAGTCCCCTCCATTTCTACACCTAAGCATTCTGTTCGTACCGGACAAACTTTGCAATGGTCACCAATATTAGCAGGGAACTTGTTATTCCAAATATCCTCTATCCAATGCCCGATTCGTTCTTTAGACTGCAGATAATGCTGATACCTTGATTCTTGAAAATTATTTCGATTCTGCTTACCTTCTGCTAAGACTCCATCGGCGGTCTTACTCCACCATTGTCTTGCTTCATAAAGCGATGAAAATAACCATTCTTCTTCCTCTACATTTCGCTCCTCTTCGTCGTTCTGTTCCACTTTCTTCCCAGGGAGCAGCCATTCGGATGTTGAAATACTGTCTAATAAGGGCTTATGAATAAACCCAGAAACCAAAAAAATTGGAAAATCGATTTCAATCTTGACCAGATGTTGAGAATTCTTATCCATAATTAAATCAAAGGTTTTCTTCTGCCCTTTTTCAAAATGGACGGGATAATCCTTGGAATTCACTGCGTAATATTTCATTTGCTTTTCAACTTGTTGTTTGATTCCATGCCAGGTCACATTATCAAAGGAAAGAAATAATTTTTTCACTTCCTGTTCCACATGTGTCATAGCTCGGCAAAACAACCCATAGACCGCATCAACACCTTCCGTTTTACGGTTTGCACCATAATAACGAGCGAGTGCCTCAAATGTTTTATTCATCCAAACGCCCTGGGCGAAAACCTCTAATTGCCAATCATTCCGATACTGTTTCGCTTCTGGATGCCGAATTTCTAAGCTATACCGGAGGGGACATAAGCCATACTGAACTAAATCCGTCAAAAGAAATTTCTTTTTTCGGTGCGGTGTACGATGAAAACTTGGGACAAATTCAGGTGCCAGGCTGGCATCTATTAAATCTCTCGTTGTCGGATTGGATATTTTTTGATTTAACAATCGTGCCATCTCGCTAATGTAAGCACTAGGTTGCAACACTTTATCGCCGTCATTCCGGCTAGATGTCATGATTAAATGTTCAGTCGCTGCCCTAACAACCGTCAAAAACATATAGCGTTCTTTTTGCAAATGTTCTTCCCGTTCATCGGTGAAAAATGGCCAGGTCATTGGCAATTTTGCTGGTACATGTTGATTATCCACCCCAAGATAAAGTATCGCCTTTCGTTCCATGCCGTCGATTCCTTCTGGAGTGGTAATCCATAGCAGGTTTTCACCAGGAAAAGGCTCATTTGTTCCGTCCTCGTCTTGATCGTCAGGTTGTTGATTCACGAGGGCATGGAGTGCTTCCCCAAATTCCGATGGTGTAATGTCTAAGGCATAAAGGCTCTTTAATTCTTCAAAAACTTCCTGGATTTTCACTAAGACATCTTGTTCATATTGGCGGATATTCTCTACTTCTAAACGTTTCAATTCATCTTGCAATACTCGAATGTGTTTTGCGATTCCGCCTTTTTTTGCTTGAAATAGCCTTGAGCAAATTTCTTCTAGAATGTTGATGGTTTTTCGCCAGTGTGCAATATTTTCGCTTGTAACTGAATGAATGGGCATTCGGCTTGATAATGTTGTTTGGTCTTCCTTGATGGCTTTCTCTAGTTCATTGAACGCGATCATCCAATCTTGCTTTGATTCACAATGCAGGAAAAACTGATGTTTGATTGCTCGGAACGAGATGGTTGAATCCTGGATCGAGGCACCTAGCCAACCAGAGGAAAGCACGGTTTCGAATTGTTCATTTTGAATACTGAGATGATTGTCTTTCCAACTATCGTAAAGTGTTAAAATAAACCTCCCGACTGGTGTCAATAGTAATAATCTCGGTGATGTTTTAATTTTTACAGGGATGGTATTTCCATTGTCGTCAAGGTAGGTTAATCCTGAGGAATGGAGAAAATCCTGAAGTTTTTCTTTGAATTCATGTAACCGTCTCACGACTATGGCAACTTCATTCGGTTTATAGCGGCCATCAAACCATGTTTTTAATGTTGCAATAAATGATAAAATTTCGCGGTCTCTTGTTGGAAAATTGATCAGTTCCACCGATTGGTCGGTGCAATCTTTTACTTGAAACGGTTTACCGAAAAGGTTTTGCTGTAAATAGTGTAAATCTTCCTTCGTGGAAACCGGCGCGTTTTTCCAATGGGTATGGGTTGAAATCAATAGGTCTTTAAAATAAGTGGTTTCAATTCGCTCATATCCATGGCTTTGCTCATGATGATAAGGAACGATAAATACGACTTCACGTCCGAACTTATTGCATACTTCCACAAAATACTTTTGCAGTGGTGTTAAAAACGTGAAGCCTTCCATGATAATGAGAGGTTTTACGTATTCGACTAAATAAGGAAGTCGCGAGCGTGTTTCCTTTTCAAATAAACATTTATTATTTAGGAGAAATTCGCGATCATACTCCTGCTGAAGCTGTTGTAAAAGTTGGCCGACAAATGGGTTAACCAATTGTTTTTCCAAAGGGTCTGGAAATGTTTTGTTTAGATCGTGCCCATCGGCAGCAAGGTCGGCCAATGCCTTCACCCATGAGGATACATCCTGACGTAATACTTTTTTCAACACTTCATCCTTTTCGGCCACTTTCTGTATCGATCTTCGAATCATCGTTTTCTCTTCACCGCGGGAGGCAATCGTTGCAGCACCGCCAATCCATTCCCTTAGTAATTGATGAAATACAGCGATGGGTTTCTTTTCTTGTTGAGGAATCTGGTGTGCAGGTAATAGTTGCTCATTAGCGCGTTCTTGTTCTAATGCCTTCGTTGCAACAATATATAGATATTCTCTTTTTTCAATTATTTTCGTTCGGATTTGCGCCGCATCCGGCCGCTTTCCTTCGTATGTTATGAGCTTTAGCAAGCAGTTTCACCATCCATGTCGACATTCATAATATCATTATAGCAAAAAAATGGTAGCGCAAAACTTACTATTGCAAAAAATAGAAAAACTCAAAAAAAAGTCACATAGAGTAAATCCTATGTGACCGAAATGCATTGGGTTTTATGAAAATGGTAACATAGAATGGCTCTATGTTACCGAAGTGATTGAATTTTTATGAAAGTGGTAACGTAAAGGGCTCCTATGTTACCCGATATTCTTCGGAATTCAAAATAGTGGCCACATAGAGTGCTTCTATGTGACCGTATATAGCTAAAAATCATAAAATGGTAACATAGACCACCGTCGAATCTTGGAAAGTTACCCCTCCATTAAACCGCAACCACGCTACTAAAATGCTTCTCAATCTCCGCCACGATACTTGATGTCCCTGATGAACTCGGGTAAACTGGGCCACTATTTAAATATGGTGTTATCCCGTAAAAGAGTGCATGTTTCATCGCGGTTGTGACGAGCACGACGACATCTGAATTGCTGGCCAAACTTTTGGCTTGTGTCGTCAAATGGGTATCGAGATTGATGCGAATCTTCAACTTTGGATTTCGCTTCATCAGTTGCTCGGCCGCACGCTTGGCGGAATTTTCCCTTAAGGTAAAGATCACAATTGACCCCCCCGGTGCGCTTGCAATCTCATCTTCCTCGGCATCCTCTTCTTTCACAAGGTCACGAACCGTGTTAATGAGGAATACCTCGCCGCCAATGTTTTCCCCGAGATTAATCCAGTCATGAATTTCTGTAGGAGACACTTGCGCAATTCCATTTAGGAGAGTAGATGTCCATTGATTCCAGACATTTCGCAGCTGCTCCAAGTCTTGACCGTAATCGTAAAATAACTCCAGTGTAAATAATAGGTTTGGAATCATGATCTTCATTGGCGTAACGTCATACCATTCCCGAGCCCATCCCCAATACTTATTGATTTCGAGCATATTTAACTGCAGCAATCCTTCTAGAAGTCGATTGAGGTAACTAGTATTGATTTTGTTTTTATTCAGGTGAAGCAATAGTAATTCGACTGCAAACCCGTATAAATCGGCTGTCATCGTACGTGGGAACTCTTTATCACGCGTTAGTTCCGAAATAAATACCGTGATACCTTCCTTTAGTACAGAAGATTTTTTCGAATCAAATGTTGTCATATATACTTCTTCCATTAAACTTCCCAATTCAGCGATCATCGAAGGAGACCAAACGAAGACTGGGAGTTTTTCCTCATCGTATAAAACATCAAACAAATGATCGAGCGACCCACTTTGCTCTTCCAGCACCTTTTGAAACCAATGATTCCACGTATACTTTATGTCTTCTTGACGTGGTTTTTTCTGGATTCCTTCATTGGCCATTTTAATAAACTGAATGTATTTCTTCGTATGGCTGTCTGCTACTAGTTCATCTTGTGCTGTTTGTGGCAAGTCTAATAGTAATTGGTATGCCTCTTTTTGGACATCGCTTGAAAAAGTTTCAAACCCAATCACCGCCATCATTCCTACTTTTTCTTTCGAGAGACTGCAAGCTTGAAGCGCTAAATAGGCATCATCAATTTGACCATTTAACAGGAACTCTTTTGCTCGCTCTTCAGGAGAAAGAGTTGGTTTTACCGGTGGTTCTACTGAAACCTCAAACCTTGTTTCTAAAAATGTGATTAGCGCCAACGTGTCTTCTAATTCGATTTGATTTTTGATAAAGTTCAATTTTTCACGGTTTTGTTCAAAGGTTGCTTCATACGCAAAGATCCGTAAAATATGGTCTTCTGCAATTCCTAGGTGGGTATCTAGTAACAATCTCAGTTGGAACCGATTGACCTTAAAGTTCTCGTAGCTTGATTCGAAATGGCATTCAATTTCAAAATCAGCAAGTTTAACAAAGTAAAAGGCCGTTAACAATGAAACCTTTACGTCCTTCGGAATTCGCTGGAGACCTGAAAGTGCTTCGTATTCCTTCCAATGCCAAATGTCTTTCCATTTGTTTTGCGCGGACAATAATTCGACTTGAAGAAATAGAAAATTTTCATCGGAAACGTAATGTCCTTCACGGATGACGCCGAGAGTTTTCTCCGCTTCGCCCCACTCTTTCAGTTCAAGCTGTTGGCGAAATTTGCTCCTTAGTGTATAGGCATTGATCACCGATTCTTGCCAGATAATCACCGGTTTTCGATCCGCGACGGTCAACCAGAGTTTTAACGAATCCCAGATCGCTACTTCTTTCTCGACGGGTGTCATAAACATATAATAGCCATTTGGAAAAACTTCACCGCCTAATCTGCCTAATTCAGAGGCTTGTCTGCTAAACAAGCGCTTTTGGTCTTGTTCATCGCTTCGATAGGCAAAAATGAATTTTTTCAATGATGCGTAATCAATCGTAAGTTTTTGCTCATCACCTTGTAAACAAAGCCAAAGGATTTCATTTTTCATTGGGAATGGAAGGATAGCCGTTTCTCCATTTGCATACCGGTTGATCATTTCTTGGCAGACAGGATGGTCAACAAACAACTCATGGTTGATTTCAGTTACTTTATATTTGGACCCGTTCGCTTTTAATAAAAACCGAATAAAATCTGTCTTCATATCGCATCCGCCTCCTCCCATCGCTGCCGAAAGGCAATTAGCGCTTCATTCACTTCAGACTGTTTCGATGTCGTACGGATGCTTTCTTTATTTAAATAAATCCCACTGTAGGTAAAATTCATTGATCCATGAACAAATACATTATTGGTGACCAAACCCTTATCATGATTTTGCTCCAGTTTGCGGAAATCCACCTGGTGGTATAGGGATTCAATTAACGGCTTGGTCTCTTCCCGCTCATGGTCACAGATAATCCGAACAGATATCCCTTTCCAGGCAAGCGTGGATAGGATATCTGATAAATAAATGGTTTTCGACTTGATCATTGGAAACACATCGGTATATTGATTATGCCGGTTTTCAATTAACGGTGAGTTACTTAAAAACGGTGAAATCAAATAGAGTTCCTTACTTGGGTTCATGGCTTCGGCAACAAATAGGGACACAAGATAATCGCGCAGTACATTACTTCCTCCAAAGGAACGAATGATTCGATTAGACATAGGACACCTCTCTAACGCTCACATCATAATACCAATTGTCGCCATTGTTCGTGACCCGCTCTAAGAATGGATAGTACAATTGGAATTTGAATTCGATTGGGGTATGGAACAGACGGAACAATTCTGCTTGTAACCCGTTTCGATCCGTTGTGGAGACTACAACTCGCAAACGTTTCTCCGATTCCAGTGTCTTTGTTGCATTTGCAAGAAAATCCCCACTTGGATAGTGATGGATTTCATGTGTCGGTTTCACTAATGCCCGTAATAACAGCCTCGAAGGTTTCAAGAACGATTGATAGGGGCTATATAAATTCAAACATTCCGGGCAGGAATCTTGACAATCATGTAGTAAAAAAGACTCAAGGAATAAAAAGGTTTGCTTATCTGCGCTTAATTGCAGATTCACAGCTTGCATTAGAACCTTCAATTTACTAGCGATTTCATCCCGGCGTAAACTTGCCACTGAAAATACATTAGGAGAAATTTGAAATTGTAAACGTTCTTGCTCACTCTCCCAGAAAACATGAATTTCTTTCATAAACTGGTCAGTTTGGTAGGAGCGATTACTACGGAAAAATTTGCCCGACATCCCGATAATTAAATCTCGTTTCGGTGGGATTCCCAACTGGTCGAGTACCGCCTGCAATTGAGTCAAGTACCCCTGTTGAACTTCAAGCCTTTGTTCCAACCGGATTTTTTCAATTAAAGAAGACAGTTGTTCTTTTTCAATATGGTTCAGGACAGATTTAAGCGAAGAAGCAATTGTATTTCTTGGACAATGGTTGATATTGCTTGAAAAGAGTTCTTCAAAAAGTGATGGGTTATGCTTTAGCGATGAAACGATTTTCGTGATAATACCTAACCCACCTGATTCTGTCTCGGATATCCAAATACTGTTTTCCACTACATCTACGTTCGTATCTTCTGTGTTCACATCTGGCAGCATTTCTTCAAGCGCTGCTTTAATTGTCGCGGCAACGGAATCGATAATCGTTAACTTCATCCACTGATGAAATTGCTCATTCTTCGTTAAATCTCCTTCAAGTGTTTCTAAATGCACTAAAATTCGATTCATTAAGGAGGAGTCTGCAATGAAATCTTGCAGCGTTTTCTTCACCTTTGTATCATCGGTTGTCCCGCTATTATCTTCATCCGTGACAATCGTGGTGAGGAAAATTGCTTCTAAGGTCCGGTTGGAAATCCTGACAAGATCCCGCTTATATTCCTTAATGGCTTCCGGAAGGGTCACATTTTTACTGATACTTATCGCGGTGACCGATGATAGAACAATTTGCAGAAGCCATTGTCGTTGAAAGACATTTACTCTATCGGAAACTTTCAAGTCATTTTTCAACAAATAATCGAAGAAATCCGGCTTCGATATTGAAAAGATTTGTTGTCCCAGTGTTGACTCTATTAACTCCAAGGTGTTTACACTCTGGACATCAAAGCGAATTCCATCGACATAGCGTTGAAAACCTATTGCACAATCTCTTCCTTGGTGAACGAATTTACAATCGAAAGGCGTTTCCTCACCTTTAGTCGTTTTCTTGACGCCTTCAGCCTTAATTGCATATCGCGTCATTTTGATTGAATTATGTTCATCACTTGTAAAGTACTCAATTTGGTCAAATACTTCTTTTAAGGCACTTTGGATCGGAAAATCAATACTGTTTTGCGCTGTACGCTGGATTGGCTGGATGTCTAAATTCCAATTGTACCTGCCACTTGAGCGATCTGAAATATCATGCGGGATGGTGTCAAGCGTGATAGAAGTCGGTTCATATACAGCAATGGTTTGCTGATCATGCTCAACGTTCTCAATCCAATGGGAATTCATCCGCTCTGATTTAACCTCGATACCTTCCTCACTTACTGGAAGCCAATGCGCTTCCTTAACTCGATAAGCATTCACGTAGCGTTTAGAAACATTCCCTGGGGCAAACTCCATCATTCCTGAAACAAGCGGTTGGTAACTAACTTTCTCTGCTTTTGGAATATGTAAGGCTAGTTCTGAAATATCCAGTGAGGAAAATAACGTCCTCGGGATGTAACCAATCAATGGATTATTGGAGCGTTCTTCCTCTGGGATAAATGAAAACTGTTCTTTTAATTGGGCATAAATCGTTGGCAAAACATCAAAGAAGATCGACCGTGGTTCGCTCCAGGCAATCCGTTTAATCGTTTCTTCATCCACCTGAAGTGAATTCTTCCAATAATCGATAAGATCCCGGTCGTGTCCTTCCATTACATCGCGAATACTGGATAAGATAATATCCGAATAGTTTCGATTCCGAATATTCCCTTTGGCGCTTAATTTATCACGAACATCCAATCGCTTCGACTGTTTATATAGACGGTCCATTAACCATTCCATAAACGAGAATACCATTTGAATCCGAAGAATGTTTGAATTTTGGATCGGAAGATACATTTCATTTAAATTTGGTTGGAAATATAATTCTGGGTAATCATAGACAAAGCGATCGCGCCCGTAGGCAGAAGAAACGACAACCATCCATGGTCTCATCCCTCGAACACGGCCGGCACGGCCTTTCCTTTGCAAAAAGGAGGCTAAATTCCTCGGTGCTTTGTGCTGGATAACAGCGCCTACTTTTGGATCGTTGTACCCTACCTCTAAGGTACTGGTGGCAATGACAAGTTTAGCATTTTCATTTACCCCTTTATGTTGAGAAGAAGTAATATCCACCTGCATCGGTTGCTGTAATGATTTTGGATCAATTCTCGCTGGTGTAACCCAGATTTGACCTGTTTTCGATCGTTCAGTAAACGTGTTGGTTAATACATTTCTTTTCATCAGCGATATGAGTTCGCCTTCATCACGAAACTTACTGAGATTATTTTTACCCTCAGCTTCTAATTCAATATGAAACCAGCGATTGATGACATCCAGTTTATCGGTAAACCCAAATAATTTAGAGCCAATCGCACCTTTTGAGACATCCTTATCAATCGGGTCCAACATCCGTCCCAGTAACATGGCAGTTTGAACAGAAGTTGATAAAAGCGCTGCAGCGGAAAATGGATCTCCACGAACCACTAAATTATACTCAACACCTTCTGATACTAAATCGCGCTCGGACGGTGTAATGTATTCAATATATCTTTCTTCTAAACCAGCCAATTGCGAGAAGAAGGTACTTGGATTGGACAGAGTAGCCGAGAGACCGACAAACTGAATCCCGCGATATGGATTGAATTGTTTCAATAAATATTTTAATCTTCGTAGTAAATAAGCTACATGTGCCCCGGTTACACCTTCGTATACGTGGACCTCATCTAAGAGAATAAACAGCGGCGGGCGTGATGAATACACTCCAAACAAATCATTTTCATATGAATTTGGCAGTTTTCTGTTAATCATCTCCGTTGTGGTAAATAAGATATCAGGTGCTGTTTTGTTCATTCTATTCCGCGTGAGGACAATATTTTCCTCACCTATAACCATGTTGCATTCCGAACAGTGTAACCGTTCAGTTTCTTCCTCCACGTCTTCATCAAGCCAAATCATCGGACTGGAACATTTCGGGCAGCCAAAAAAAGGAGATTCATACCCACCCTTTGTTTTTTTCCATTGGCGGTCTTTGTGTGAGTGGACATCTGAAGCCCGCTGCGGGGTGTCTCCATATAGACCGCCAATTGTCAACGGTCGAATCCCAAGGTCACTACAGAGAGAATTTAATGTTAAGATTTCTGACAGTGCTTCACGATATTGGTCCTTTAACAATTCCACGCGTGGATATAGACCGATTACTTTGGTCCAAGTCGATGGGTCCTTCGACAATGTCTCAATAAGAGCAGCAAATGCTGGTATGTAAAACGATTTAGTTTTCCCAGACCCTGTCCCTGCTCCGATCACTGTTCCTGAATCAAACTTACTTCTTGATTGATTTAAGATTCGGGATAAGGAATCCAATTGAAATTGTGAGAGTAATAATTCTCCGCCCTTAAGCAATTTTGAGACGACTTTTCTATGTATATGGGATATACCGATAACTGAATTTAGTTTTTCATTAATGACATCTAATGGGATATCACGCCGTGGGTATTTTCGATACGTGAGCATTGGCTTAATATTACTGACCAAATTTTTTCCTGATTGCCAATCTTCATGGGTAAAGCGCTGTTTTAATAAATATAGCAAACGGATCGTGTCAGCAAATCGTGACCGATATAAGCCTTGATTTAATAGAAATAGTAGCTTTCTTTCCACTAAATTATTGATGACAGCCATGGCATAATCTTCTGTTAATTCCTGTTCTTCAACCAATTCTTCTAAAAAAGAAGTAGGTGGCCGACGCAGAAGAGTTCGAACTTCTTCTACTGCGTCAATGCCGCCCCCAATAAAACCCCATTCAAGTAATTGGTTTTCTTTCAACTCAATTTGCGTTAAGATTTCCTCGGCAAGAATGTCAAAATCAGGTCGCTTCATTCTAGGAATTCTCCTTACTTGAATTTAATCACTAATTTGTTCGTCAGTTGTTTCGTGCGTAGCCAGTTGATGACTTCATCTGTCAAATCTTCTAATGTTGCTTGATTCGCTGCCACTCTAGTTATAAAATCTTGAACACCTGTACTCGCATTCATTTCGGAAATCACTTTATTGGCACTGTTAAAATGATCATTGTAGCGGTTTATTGTTGCTGGTGTTACTGGCCATTTTTTTTCAAATGTTTTTAATTCCGAGATTAATTGCCTGATTTCCTGCTTGTTCTCTACGATGTTTTGCAGGCTCTCAAGTAGACCGATGATATCTTTATTTTTATTGCCGATATAGAAAGTCCACTTCATTTTTAGGTCGTCATCAAGACTTTTGAAAAGTCTTGAAAACCCCATTAATTCATCGCGATTCATCGTTTGAAGACCCGTTTTCAATAAGGATTCTAACCTTTTAATCTCATAAGAAAAATCCTTCTTTTGGAAAGCTTCTGCATCCATTTGATGCAGTGCATGGTAACTTCCTAATGTGCCCTTAATTTTATTGATCTCCGTTTTTGCCGTCTGGCTAAAAAGGTTGACCTTGCGGGCTTGACGAAGTTGGTAATCAATTTCTCGATAATCTTCAAAGGTTTTCCGTGCTTCGGCAATTTTATTTAACAGCATGATTGACACTCCTTTCATGCAGTTCAGAAATAAACTCTTTTATGGTATTCAATTCACTCTTTACCTCGTTAAGCGGGTCACTTGAATAGGAGGAATACTCCGTCTTAAAAGTGGTCATTTTCCGTTTCTTGTCAGCACTTTTCTCCTCCATCAACTTATTGAAATTGTCTAAGACTCGGTAGAATGGCAGTACTTCAAGAGATGGATTATTGGATAATGCCACTAATTGCTCCATCGATGAATCTGATTGGGCAAGTTCCTGTAAGGTGTGTATTTTGGCAACGATTTGTCCGTAATCCAAAATGTTTTGCGATAATACCTCGAATTGGGAGGCAGGAAATGGCTCCTGAATTTCCATCAAGTAATCTAATAGACCTTTCATTTCCTTGACGGTGTTCTCCACGATTTCTACAGTTACTTTGTCCCCCAATAGAGGAGTAAACTTTTCGATCACACTTGTAGAGTGCTTTAATTCCTCATTTATGGCTTTTTCTAAACGATCTCCGGATTGAAGTTTCGAAACGATGTTAACCGATGTATACCAACTGCTCGACCCTTTCGGTATATCTTTAAGATTTAATTCAAAGTCCCTTTCCTTTAATCGGTTAATCGTACCAATCATGTCATAGACATCATAGAAAAAGGTTGAAGCAGATCCAGCCCTTTTCACTTCACCTTGAAGTTCATTGAAATATCTTTTGAATAGATCTGTATGTTCAAGGTTTAAGTAATTGGTTGTTGTGATCCAAGGGTGACTATGTTGCTGTAATTGATCGTTTTTCTTGCCCTTTACTAATTTCAGATAAATGTCCTCAGCTGTTTTTTCATCACCTGTAAATCCATTCATGAGTGAAGTAGTATAAAATTCAGCGGCAATCACATAGTCTTCCATTTCCCAATGATCCCCCGTGTAATCATAAGGTTTTTTCAAGAAAGAAAAGATGTTTTGTTTTTCGAGTTCAATCCATGTGTGCAGTGATAAAAGCGCCATTTGTGAACTGGCAAAATTCCAACTTCCCTTTCCTTCGAATTTATATTGGGCAAGGGCTTCTAGTGCATATCTCAAAACATCACTTCTTTTAAACATAAGAGCGCTCTCTTGATTGATGCGGACATTTTTTGTTTGTCCCTCAATTAAGACATAGCTATTGGTTAGGAAATCTTTGACAATCAGAGTAGAAATTCCTTCGGCTTCTAAATCCCAATGAATATATTCACGAATAAACTCTAATACATCCCCAATCATCCAAGTGTTCGTCAGCGGCCCGCCTTTTACCCATTTCTCGAGTTCACTTACCGCTTCATCCAATTCTGGATTTGAAGGTTCAACAGTCACAGTTGGTTCGACTGGTGGATTAACCGGCGGTGACACTGGTTCAATTGGTGGTACTGGCGAAACTGGTGGTTTCTTTCTATCAATCGGCGTAATACCTGTGCGTTCTCCAGGTGGTTTAACGTCTCGACCTGGTAGAGTTGGCGGAGTAATATTGGTTCCACCTTGTGCGGATCCTTGTATTCCTTCCACTGGCTCTAGACCAAACGCGGAAAATACATCCTCTTCCAATCCGCCAACGACATTCTTTCCGTTGATTACCTGGTGATTTAAGGTCCCGTTACCCCAAATCCGGAAAAGTGTTTGGTAACGGTCGTTTAAGTGAGAGGGAACGATTCTTTTTAATACTCGGTCTGTCGCAGAATCTTTCCAGTTTGGAACCTTCTTAAAATCGGCAATCACCTTATCAATCTCTGGCGGGAATTCCCCTTTTGGCCCGTCAATTGTGTATTTTTGTATGTATTGTAGTAATACAGTTTGTAAGAAATTACGTGGTGTTTGCGGTTCTAAATTGGAATAGAAGTTCCACAAAGCCGCTTTCGTAAAAGGAAAGATCGATAATTCTAAGTTTCCTTCAATATTAACATTAGCCCATTCGTGCTTTTTAAAGATGGTTGCCACAGGGAAATCATCCAATGGATAGCCATTATTCTTCCACTCTTTGATTTCGGCGTCGGCTAAATAAACCGCATTGATGTAGCGAGCTGCAAGTTCCGCACTCTCATCTTCATCTTGAATCACGACATGATCAATTTCAATATGACTGGTAATCCGATCTTTGATATTTCCCGGCATCGAAGTCTTGTAATAACCATTTGTAATCCCTACGATTGAAATCAATCGGCAAAGGGTATCATTTTCTTTATGATCGGTGATTAGGACCTCGACTAGATCTTTATCCACACCCGTGAAAGAAGTAATATCTTCAATAAATAAGGTTAAATTCTTATTTTCTTTCTTTAACTCTTGGCGTAAAAGGGTAAAAATATCCTTTAAATCCGTTCCCCTTAAACTGAGACATTCTTGAACGACTTTATCTAGAAATTGATTTAAATAGGCAGCGAGACGTTCACGAAATTCTTCAACTTCTTCCTGCTCCTCTGGATTTGTTGATTCTTGAATATCCCCTATTAGTCGAAGCGCTCTTTTACTAATATCCGTTTTTTTCAATTCTTGGGCCTGAGCAGATGTTATGTAGAAGTCATTCGCCACAAAATGAGGGTCTACGTCATTCATGACTGCATTATTAACCCCGGTTGCTAACTTTTTTTGAATTCGGTCAATTGGACCATTTTCATGTAATAATAGAGCGCGGGTTTCTTGGCTGGATAGGTAGTCATGTAGGTTATTTCGCTTATTTGGCTTCAGTTTTACATCATGTGAATCATCATCCTCTTGGACCGCCACCATGAAATGGGCAAGGATAATATTTTTTAAGTGTTGATTATCCAAATGCTCATTGGCATCTATTAATTTTTTTAGACGATGGGAGGTTTCATGATTTTGAATGACTTGGGAATTAATGATTTGCTGTAAGGCACCTTTTAACGTACTTTGCATCCGTGAAATAAAAATAACCGCTTCATTTTTTGCATCATTTTCATAATGTTCTTTGATCCAGCGGATTAAATGGGATTTTCCTGAACCATTGTCCCCTTTGACGACATGGAACTGGTGCTTCTCACGGTTATCATTGATAATCTGATAAAGTTCGTTCTCATGAAAATACTCTTGGCCACTTAAAAATAGGCCTTTGCTCAACATTTTTATTGTTTTGAATGGTTTATGCGTTAACATGAAGTAATCTTTATCAACTGTTATCGCATTAATTTGAAAGACATCAGAGAGTTTCTGTTTATATTGTTTACTATCCATCATCTATCAACCTTTCACCATGATTTCGGTTACTTGATTCGGTATTTCATGCAATGGAACATCTTGCAAGTACCATATGTCTTCAACGTCACGAGTATTTTTTAAAGTAATGACCTTTAAGTCATGTAACGTCCTTAAACCAAGTGATAACGCATATGATAGTTGTTGACTTGTAAACTGATCATTAAATTCAAGATTTAATTTCCCGCCATCCAACTCAGGACAGTTTTCACCCAACCATTTCATAAACTTTCTAAATGGAATAAATTCATTTCTTTCAATTTCTTTATCATTTTCAATCATGCGTTGAATTCTCCTGGCTGGATTCGCGACAAACTTTGCATCCATAGTATGTCCAAGACCAAAATAATTTGCCCAGGTTACCCAAGCAGTTATATTATCTTTATTAAATTCATTCATCTCTTGATATTTCTTTGTTACCTCATTAAAGAAGCGTTCAGCTAATTCATCTTTTGATTCATTCATGGCTTTCTCGCTTCTTGATAGAATCCAGGCGGAAAATCGGCCAAAAATAAAATCGGTGTTATGGAATGCCTTACGTGTTAAATAATGCTCAAATCGCTTATTGTCCGTAACATCCTCTTCTGGAACGTTCAAAGATGCGACATTCTTATCTACTTTAATTAATCCGCCATTTTTGGCAAGATTAATGACTTCATGTGCTTGATTTTTATCAGGAGAATTTGGCTGTACGAACTCCTTAACTGTTTCTATTGGGTATGAACCTAAAAGTAAAAATTTGCATAATGCCTGCACCCGTCCAGGTGTCTGCATGTTTTTCATCCTGTTATCAAATGGCATATTCCACCATCCTTTCTTTTTTTCAACTTTTAAGTAAATATCCTTAGATTTACTTTAACAACAAGGGTCGATAAAGTACAAAATCTAAGGATATCTTATTTACATAAACTCAGAAATAAACATGTCATCCTGTCGTTCGAGAAAATCATGGAGGTCTACTGCTATATAATCTATTATGCTGTCTAGAGTTTTTCCTTCTGAAGGTATCATGATTTCCGGAACTGAAATATGGACCACTTTTCCAAGTGGATGTCTTGCTAGAAAATTCCTTGACCAAAGGTATAACCTATCATTTTGCTTTTCATCACATCGATAGAAAATGGCAACAGTCCCATTTAATAAACCTAACGGATAAGTGGCTAATTCCTCAGCCGTCAAGAATGTATAATTAATCGATCCTTCACCTGTTGGGGCTTCCTGAACCACCTCTGTTAAGTCCAATACCTTCTCATCTGGTAATACCATCGAGGATACGTTGCTATCCGTTAATTGCTGTATGACCTTAACCAATTCTTCTGGTTTCCATTGATTTTCGTCGACCTTTAAGATAATCTCCTTGAATCCACCCGAGAATTCTCGCAGGCTGCCTGTTAATTCGCCTTTTGCCTCCATAATTTGATTCGAAAATGGAATCAAAAGTTTTGGACGGTGATATCTGATATCGATTCCTTGTGCACGGCAGGAAGGACAACCGCCGCATGCTTCTAGCGCATACGTGTATGTGTCAATAAAGTATTCAGAAACGCATTCTTCTTCTTTATCAAGTACCAGTTTTCTTATTTGTCTAAGATTTTTATTTACTCTTTTTCGTTCCTTATCACGGTCAGGTCCTAGATTGTTGATGAACTGTTCCTTGTCGTTAATCATGGAGAAGTTTAAGATCTTCACCAATAACCGTCTAAAGGATTCACCCGTTTCATACCAGGTATCGAGAATCTCGATGACACCATGTCTTGCCAACATGAGACAAACTGCTTCATTCCATGCGGCATTACTTTTTCCAGATTCTCCAGAGAGACCTTTATGCTGCGAACTCATATAAAGCCAAAATTCATCAGATCTCTTTGCAGATTCTCTCCGATCAAACATCGCATGCCAACGATCCCATAGCATATCGATGGTTAGGACCGACTGGGAAGTTAAGTTATTTTGAACAGCCGTATCATATTCATATACATAATTTAATAAACTAATTGACCCGAATCCATCACGCCCGCCTCTACCTACTTCCTGATAGTATCGATTGACACTTTCAGGAAGACAGCAATGTATGACCGTGCGGATATCGCGTTTATCTACTCCCATTCCAAATGCTGAAGTAGCGACGATCATGTCAATTTCATCATTGTTCCATTGTCGAATGATTCGTTCCCGTTCAGTATCGGATGTATTGCCAGAAAAAGTTTCAATACTTTTATAACCTTTATCGAGCAACATTACTTTCCAAAGTCTTGCGTCTTCCAACTTTGATACATAGAGGATAATCGGTCGCGGCAAGTAAGGGATGATTTGGGTGATTTTTCGATATCTCTCGGGATTTGATTTGCTTTCACTAATAAAATAAGTAGGTTCTAAGCGCAATTCGTCCCCGCGAATTTCTGTATATTGGTCATTGTGAGAAAAAAGATGCCTTAGTAAATTGGTCGCTTCATCCGTCAACGTGGCCGACAAAAGAATGGTTTTCAACTTTCCTCTTGTCGCTTTAAGCAACCGTTTTTGGAATACTGTTAATAGTTGAAAATCTGTTCGGAAGTGACTCCCCCAATCGAGCACGATATGGGCTTCATCGATGACGAACCGAGTGATATTCCCTCGCCAACCGGCATCTTCGATTACATTTGCTAATGATCCATTGACGATTGATTCAGGGTTGGTATATAAAATTGGCAAAGAACCTTCTCTTAGTCCTTCAAGAATGATTTGTTTTTCTTCAAGCGGCATTCCCCCATAATAGGCCTGGGGTTGGAATTTTTCTTCTCGGGCATTCGGGAAAAATTTTTGTGCCGACATTTTTTGATCCAATGCTAACGCTACAGTAGGAACAACAACAATCGTTGTTCCTGCTGTTTCTCTTAACGAACCCACGATGGTTCCACCTTCTGTTTCATAGAAAGACGGAATTAAGAAAACTAAACTTTTGCCTCCTCCTGTTGGTAAGGCAGCAACTAACGTCTCGCCCTCTTCCATGTTCAGGCAAGCTTTCACCATCACTTTCTGCGCCTCTGAGCGATAGTTTGTGAACCCCGCCATGTGGTGTAAGACCCCGTCCCCAATGGGTGCATTTACCACTCGTCTTTCAGGTAAGCGGTAAATCTCATGGATTTTCTCCATATCTGGGAGATGTTCAGGGTATTCGGTGCTCACTTCCCCATCTGACCTCACATACAAACCAACCTGATCGGCAATACTCATGAGTTGATCACGTAATGCATAGGAAACCTGAACCTTCTTCTGAAACATAAGGATAAATTGACGCAGATGTCCTGCAAAATCGAAAATCGATGTTTGCTTATGGTTGGAATATAGTTGTTTAAGACAACGAAATAAACGCTTCACGCAACTAGCGGTAGATAGTAAACGAATATCAGCATTCTCAAGTAAATGATTCAACTTTTCGATACCTTCGTCCATATCCATTTCCTCATGCAAGACCTTCTGCGTTAATTCATATATTTTTTCCAACCATATTCACCATCCTTATTAAGGCCACAGATTCCAAACGGAATATTGGATTCTCAATCCCTTTCAGTACAGCATCAAAGATTTTTTTCAAATACATAACATTGCTATCATCCTGGTAGCCATAATAAAGGTTTGATGCTTTAAGTGAGTTAATTCTTTGTCCAAAATCTTCTTTTGCCTGTTCAACATGAACTTCTGATGTAAAGTGATCTCTTACTTTTTGTTTACTGCGTTCGTAACTCGTTTCAATCATATTTTCCCAAATATCACGCGGATACTCTTCTAGAAACTGTTTGAAATTTCCGCCGCCACGTTTCCCCATATGTCTCAATACTTTATCCGGCAAATGACCAGACATTACCGAAAGAATCGTTCTTTCATCAATCTCATCTCCGCCGACTTTCTCGACCGTTTTAAAGTGCTGCAATGGCAGGTAGCCTTGGGCATGATAAAGATGATCCATACTTTCACCGATTTCAATCAGCGGTTTCGGATTTAACGAAATCGACCAAGTGAAAAGGAAACCTTCCCAATCAACGCTATTGGTTTGAATTTCAAGTGCCGTTGACCGGCCAGCATAAAGTTCGTAGGCATTGTTCACGATGGAATCAAATAATAAATCACCTGGAGCGAAAAACATGAGGTCTTCGCGCTCAATCGCTTTTTTCCGGATGAAGGTACCACGTAATTGCTGTGAACGTAACGCTCTTTTCCTCGCTTCATTTAAATCTGGCACAAAATATTGAGCATTGTTCATTGAATTAAAATTAAATGATTTTGGTGAGTACATAACAGCTGTTCCGTTTTCGACACCTACTCCATGTAAACCGCATAATGCCGACCAAGTCATCATCGTGGAAGCCAGAACACCGCCATCATCTTCGTCAAATTGATCAATTAAGTAGAGCAGTTGTTGTTCTACTGATTGATCTAATTGTCTTGCTACATCAAAAAACCGTTCTTCTTCTACTTTTTCTCTCATTTTCGCAAGACTTGCGTTTATTTCCTCTAACTTTTTGCTTAATCCATTTTCTAAGTTCGAGGTAATGGCATCGGTGATGGTATTTTGAATTTCATAAAGTGCAATTTCAATCCCACTTAAACTTTCATCAAATACTTGTAACCCTTCATCCCATAAACGGAATAATTCTTCTTCAATAGTCTCTTCGGAACAAAAGACAACTGAGAGTACATCTTTATCTCTATTTAATCGGTCGATTCGGCCAATACGCTGTTCTAGGTCCGTCGGCGACCATGGGATATCAATATGGACGAGAAAATCCGCCATTTGAAAATTACGACCTTCCCCACCAAGCGGGTCGCAGACCATAAACCGACAGTCTGGTTTACTTTGGAAATCATCGACTGCTTGCTGAAGTTCTTCTTCGTTTTTGCCATGGTAAAAACTTCGAACACTGTTCTCACCAAAACGGGCTACAAGTAGACGCTCAAACTGGGCAATCGTTTCTTTCCACTGCGAAAAGATCACGACCTTTTCATTTTCCGCATTTTCCGTTAAGTAGTCTAAAACAAACATTAATCTTCCCTTAATTAATTCGGGATCATTGTAGAGATCTTCCATTTTGGTGAATTCTACTTCTGCCTGTCTCTTCCACCTGTTGGTCATGCCCGATAAGTCCTGTAAATAACTTTCCTCATCAGTTATTACAGGCATTTGCAGTAATGGCTTTAATGCTTCCCTGTCAACGGTTACATTGTTATTTTTTAAAAACTCAAGGCGTTTTGTTATGATGTAATCCAATGCCCATGGTGAACTATACATGGCGGATAAAAAGAGACGATGGTAAGCACCTTTTATTTTGCTGTCAAAACCTTGTCGATTGATAAATTCTAAGTAATTTAGTAAGGTATCATTTACGTCAGCCTCATAATAGAGCATATCAGAACCCTGCATTTGATAAGTGACAATTTCTTTATATCTTTTAGGAAGTTGCTGCTCCAACTCTTTTCTGCGGTGACGTATCACCTTGCGCTCAATTTGGTAATTTTCCGCCAGATAGGCAAGCGCTAATTTAACTTGCTCCAATCCTTGGTCTTCTGAATCAGCATCAATCTTGTCAATTAATTGATCAAAAATATCGTCATCTAGTCGTTTTGAGATCTTCTCGAAATTATCAATAAAATCGTCCACTAACTCATCTTCAAGATAATCCGAGAGTTCTTGCATCATCTGATACACACGTCTACGTATGTAGGATTGTTTTTCTAATAATTCATCAAAATGACTTTCAGACATGGTTAAATATTTCTTCGGTTCAAGCAAGCGAACGAGTTTCAAAAACTCATTTGGACGTGATTGAATCGGCGTTGCACTTAATAACAGAAGGTTTTCCACTCGCTGACTGACATGAAGTAATTTTTTATATTCTTCATCCAGAAAAAGCAGGCGATGTGTTTCATCCACAATGACCAGGTCCCAATTCTCCTTCATGACCTTGTCACCGATTACCGTACTAACCTTCTCTAATGGAAAGAGCACATTAGAATAATCCTCTTCTCCGTTCGTTTCACCGTACACATGGAAATTTGACCAAAACTTAAATGATAATTCATTTCTCCACTGAAAGAGTAAGGATTCCGGTGTAATAATTAAGATCCTCATATCGCCGATTCGTTTTTGAAGCCCTTTCATAATGACGATTGCTTCAATAGTTTTCCCAAGACCTACTTCATCAGCTAGCATAAAACGGCATGGTCGTTCTGAAATCGCTCTTACAATGGTATCGACTTGGTGCTTTAACAAATAAACGCGAGAGCCAACCAATGTATCAAAACCAAATGTTGCATTCTTTAATGTATGGAGTGAGTTGGTAACAATTTCACGTTTCATGTACCAACTCGGATTGTTTAACTCATAATGCAGGATCTGGTTTACAGGGTCTACATCCGCTCGGTTAAATGAGACTGTTAGTCCTGATTCACAAAGAATCTTGATTCTCTTTTCTTTTCCTGATGGAACTTCGACGTAGTACCAGTAGTAACCCTTTTCATCTTCATGTGAATATTGAAGGATCTTTACTTCTTGATTCAGATTGTTAAGCAACGCCCTAGTATCTGGGAGAATCTTAACGTGTTCCACTTGGGTCACGTGATACTTTTCTTGTTTAGGGACTTTATATAGTGAAAAATAATCAAATTGTTTATCTAAATTAAAAAACTGTGCAGAAACCTGTTCTTCATATGTATTTATGGTATCTGCCTGCCCTAGGGCGAATCTCCTAGGTGTATCTGGATGTTCATAATCTATACTACATCTGATATACATACCAACTTTGATTTCCCCAACCACAGCAATCAACACCTTATTACAATTTATGACATACTTCTAATTTAACATATATACGTATAGTATTCCTATGTAAAGTTTTAAAAATAAGGTATAAAAACTAGCAATTTAGGTAATTTATCACAAAAAAAAGAAAGTTGGTTCAACTTCCAACTTTCTCCATAAACTATTTTCTTATTTGAACATTTACAGATATATGCTCAAAGAAATTGGGATTCACTTCTTCCATTTCCCTTAATATCCCTTTCCATTGTTTCCTTGGAAGCTGTGTTTCCCCTTTTTTCATTAATTTGATTACATGTTTTCTTACCTGACTTCTCATTTTTAATTGATCCATCAAATATTGTTCTATATTATCAATTTCAACATTACCATCGACAAACTGTAGAAACTTATGAATATTATTGAGGTATGATTGTTCATTTTCTATTTGTGCAATGACTTGTCTATTCTCTTCAGATGACAACCAATTAATACTGATACTGATATCTGAAAGGTCATCCATTGTTCGGTTTTCTTTTTGTATGAGCACATTCATTTGTTTCACTTTTTCAGCCATTTCTTTGGTGAAATATCGGGAGTAACGAATTAGTTTCTGTATTTCAGCAGCCTTCTTTATGATTAAAGGTTCTAGTTGATCAACAAATTCTTTCACTTCTTTTTGCAGTTCTACTAGGAAATTCGCTAATGGATAATTCCGAATTTGGAATTTGTTTAATTCCTTTGATGGTTTCTTTGTGAAAAATTCCTTGTTAAAACATTCGGTATTGACCATTTTTTCTAGAAGATTCACATCAATGATATTATCTCTTAGCGCAAACCAATCCAGAAATAATTCTTCGGAAATTTCTAACCACTCTTTTTTAATGGGATTTGCGAGCGTGCTTGTCCATTCACTTTCTCCGATGTCATGAATCTTTATCAGTAAGTTTTTCAAATAATAAGCAAAATCGGCAAGTGGGTATCCTAGACATTCTTCAAGTTCCGATACCCATTGGTTTTTTATCTTCTCTGATTGATAAATCCAATGTGCTATATTTCCCTCATTTGCTACGGCCGCAAACCTATCTCCTCGATCTTGCATCTTTAGTTGTTGAAAATTTGCAATTTGCAGAAGGTTTATTTGCTTATCAATCACAATCTGAGTTGTGTTGTTTTCTGTAAAGGTAATTGGATATTTATTTCGATTTATAACCTCACTTCGTTGGATGGTCGCCGTTGACTTAATAGACCTGGATGTATTTTCTCTTAGTACCGAAGTCCCTTTCACAATTTCATGAATTAATGTGGCCACACCAGAACGGACTGGTTCTAATAACTCTTCTTTTACTTTTTTCCCTTCTATCCAATCTCGTATATGTGTATTAACAATATTTTTCTTCTGAGAAATGTTTTCTACTACAGTTTCACTCTTATATATCTCTAGATTTCTCACAGTAACCGTTTTGTCACTACTGTCATACCTAAAATGATTTAAGAGTGATTTAGACAATGTATACTCATCATTATTCGAGTCAGCATACATTTCTGCTAATAATTTTATAACTTTATCTTCATGGTCAGTAAAAATCTCTCTATATAGTAAATTGGATACTTTGGCAATACCTTTTGTCTCGCCTTTTACTAAGAATTGTAAAAATTCCCTTGAGTGAAGAATCAAATACCTTAGTGCACCCTTACCATTTGGGATCCCATCATAGATTCTGTTTATGAGTGAAGTATTAAACGGTAGGATTTCCAATTGATTTTGTGAATTATTTAATAACCTTTCACATGAATTTGCATGTGGGCATTCATATGAACATGAAAAACCATTTGCTTCTTTAAGTGCTTTTAGATAGTTCTGTAAATAGTTTTGTGCTTGTACTTTATCCAGTGAGAAGAAATTCGATCCAGACTCATCTGATAACCATAGTTTCCTGACTCGGTCGTCAATTGTATCTAAGGTCTTAATTCGATTCATTAATTCTAAGTTATAATCACCGCTTTGTTCAACACCTGGTGTTAAGCCAATCACTACATCCCAATTTCCTTCTTCTAAGGTTATAAAATAATCTAGAAGGTCCGAAGCATACAAATTAATTGATTGTACCAAATCATCAATAAGCAGAACGGGACGAATTTTCTTCTCTACTAACTTTTTGGAAAGTTGCTTAAAAATAGTTTTTATATCAGTTCCTTGGAAAAGAAATTGATCCAACTTTTTTAATAAAGAATAACGAAATTTATTATAATTGATATTGATTTTTATGGTGGTACTTTCGAGCAGAAGTTCGTATTCCTCCTTCTTAATTATTTCTAATGGTTTACTAATTTTTCCTTCACGGATTTGTTTTGTAAATTCCAATATATTTTTTTCGATTACTGGCCTTAGTAATAATGTCGCCGGTACAATATCTTCGTCACGGTCAAATAATTCTGACATAGTTGACCAGACCATTTGGTTGATAATGGTAATTGGCTTACTTAGTAATAAATCCCACTTATTTTCATCAATAATTAAGTCCCCTAGTTCTAATCCAATCGATTTATAACATTTTTTCACTAGTACTTGGGGATTTAATTCATTCCGAGAAATCCTTACAATCGGTCGTGGATTATTGGCTTGGCCCCATTGATCTCTTATCCAGCAGAGCAGTTCAGACTTTCCTGATCCCGTTGAACCAAATATCACATACACTCGATTTCCAAATTCATGGCTTGACTCCAACTCCTGCAATAAATCCTTTTCAGTAACACTTTCAATTAACATATCCTTATAATACCGATTCAGGATTTGTGGAAAATGAGTTTTTCTAAAAAACTCTTTTGAAAAATTATATCTTTCGTCTGCCGTACCATATAAATAGCCAATGCTTGACGTTGAAATACAAGGAATCATGCAGAGTCACCTCCGAGCTTCACCCAGTTCCATTGTTTCTTTTCTCCATAGGACTGATAGGGTAAATCCTGTTTCTTCGATAATTTCAGGCCATTCAGTTTTCCTAAATTAATGATTGAATAGACCATTCCATTAAAAACTGTTCCCTTGTACACACAAGGAATAATTAGATTTAATTTTTTTTCAAACAAGAGTTGCAACGGTCCTTCCCACTCTCCGATTTCTTGAACAATGCTCTCCATTAAATGTATGTGTGGAAGCGCATAAAAACCTCCATATACACGATAACCTAATCCAAAGTACTCCATAATTCTTTTCCAAGCATTTACTTTTTCCTGACTGATGACTAGCTTATCAAATATGAGATTCGCTTCATAATACAGGTCTTTCACATAGAGTTGGTTTGGTACAACAAATAAGTGGTAATACATGGTTGAAAATACATAATTTGAATCTGCTGGATTACACGATTTTTCTGCTATCTCTTTTAATCGCTCATGATAATGGACCATCTTTACTTCGGATTTTTTGAGCGGCCATATATTTCTCAGATTATCGATTTGTATATAATTCAAATTCATTAAAAAAATGAGAGCTGCATCCATTAATGAAGAAATATCACCTTGTGGTTGGTACTGATACTTTGTGACCAACTCCTCCCTTGCTATACCTGGATACTTTTGAATGGTTTGAAGTATGGCCCCAATCTCTGGTCCATAACATATTTGAAATAAAGACACTATAACACCCCTTCACTAATTTTTATATCTTCTATGGTCTTTGCCAAATGATAGTAATTATGGATTGATCTTAACTTCATATAATAGCGATGAGATATGTTAAGGATATCTTGGGGTTCTTTCATACATACTGGACATTGACAATAAAGCGGTTTACTAATGACCAAATTCCTTCGCTTAACATTTGATTCTGATATGACGTAAGTTCGAAACGGATTACTATAAAAGATTTGGTGAAAGGCTGCTACCATGGTCGGTCGACTGGAATCAAAAGATAAAATATTTAGTTTTGCCATTTCTTTTATTTGTTCGATGCCTGTTACTCCGAAAATATGTAAATTTTCAGGACCTACTATTTCTGTAACAGATTTCATATAACGTACCTGCTCTAGTGGGCTTCTTGCTAACATAGAACCAAGCCCAAGATTCTCAAACCCCATTTTTTTTAACTCGAATATGCAATATTTAGTACTTGGCATATCATATCCCTGAATTACCCCCATCAATGAAACATTTTTTGGTAGATTACTCTTATTCATTAAATTTAAATATTCGTAGGCATTAAATAATGTTTTTTCAACTGAGGAGAACTTTTCTGATAGAGTGTTTTTGTTAAGTAGAGGCTCATCTAGGTGGACTAACTTTATTGGAATATCTGGCGGAGCAGAATCAATGATGAATTTCTGAATTTCTAATATATCCTTGAGCTTATATTTCCCTGGATTTTTTGAGTAAAATAGAGCTCCTGAGTCGATAATTAATTTTTGGGGCTTCTTTTTGAACTTCTTAACCCCATACTTGTTGTCTGGAACAGCTGAGATTAACATACAACACTCATCAAAATAATCACAAAATATGGCGTCACTATGCGACCAACTAATGTAAAAATCCATCCCTAACCTCCTTTTGATATTAGATACGTGATGATACGTGAATATACTGAAATTATATCATTAGAATTTCTTGGTAGTAAAGCAAAAAGGTATTTAATAATATCAATACAAATATAGCCATCTTTATACTCTTTTATAAACTTTCATATAGTAAAAATTTTTTAAATTATATATTAATTTCAAATAAAAAAATCGTCTTACTCTGTAGACGATTTCGTTAACTCTTTCCAATATTTATAAATTTCAATCTTATTTTTCTTAGTAGGGTAATGTTTTCTTGTATTTGCATAAAGATCCTGCCAAATCGGATTATCTCGATGGAAAAACGATCCAGTCCAATTTTTATATTTTATTTTTCTTGATAAGTTTGGTATCACGATATCGGCTATCCCATCTTCCATTTGTTCTTTAAAAAAATTAAGATAAATAAACCATGAATTTATATTATGTATTATTGTTTCCTCTTTAATTGTTAAAACCTCGCGTAAATTATTTGGAAAATATAAAGCATTCACTTGAATTAACCTCTCTAAATATATCTGAAATAAATCAACAATTTCAATTGTATTTGCAAAATAAGTGGTCTCAAACAGTTCATTTATTAATTTTTCAAGTGAGGTATATGTAATAGATTTTAATGATTTTTTACTAAGATTAGTGCGTTTCATTTCCACTAAATTATTCAGTTTGCTACTACTTAAGAAAGAATTAATTAGAAGTTCTGATAATTTTTCAACCTTAAAGATCACAAGATGTTTTTCATTACTTTGAATATTACTGTCCTTGCTTATTATTATGGGATCAACAATTTCAATTGTTAAATTTTCATTCTCAATTTGTTCATTTATGCTTTTGCATATAATTATTAAAATACCGTTAAAAAAAGATGAAGAAACTTCCGATACTTTAACTTGCCAACGTAATAATTCCTCTTTTGTAGCAATATAACTATAAATTGTATCATTCTCTTTTATTTCGATTTTCTGTACATCAATAATGTTCAAATTCATCACCAAGTTTATTTTATTATAGACTAATGAAAGATAAAAGGATGACCTATATATTCCATATACAATGTTAATTTAATTGTACATAAATTATTATATATTCCGGATTAAAAAAAAGAAAAGGTCAAGATAATGACCTTTCCTTTCCTGATTGAATCTCTTTTAATTGATTATAGAAAACATAGGTATTATGAAATCCTCTTCTACGGTTTCTATTATTACCCCTAAAAATTATCACTTCAACCCCTACATCTTTACAGATAGAACAAGAACAATCTTTCCAAGGTTTGTCGTTTAATACTTTATGATACATCGGTCTTAGCTTATTAGCAGAATATATCCGATCGTAATTAGATTCAAAGAAATCTTTTAGTGTTATCTCAAATAAGACCAAGTTCTTTTCTTTGATAGCTTCAGATTCAGCAACCTGGAACTTTTCTATTTGTTCATACACTACATTTGAAATAATATCTTGATGTAAATTTTCAAAATTAATAATTAGGGTTTTAAAACTCAAGGATCCTATCAGGTATTTACTGATTTTCACCTTTTTTTCAATTTCCGTCTCATTTAATTGCAATATGATATCTTTAATATCCACTACTTGTTGGTTTACTATTTCATTAGCAAAAGCTTTTTTCAGACTACCTTCAGCAATTTCCTTTACAACACGTAATAAGTCCCTACCTGAATTTTTTAAAATAGTTTCATTTTTACTCAAGAATTCGTTAAAACTTAAATCCCTTAAAAGGAAATAATTCATGCCCCTAAGTTCATTATTTTTTGTAAATTTATTAAATACATTTACTATGTCTTTGTCTATTTGAGAGACTTCCGCCTTACTTAGATTTAGTTTCTTTGAAATGAATTCATTTCTTATTTCCATTTCCTTTTTATATTTAACATTATAATCTTTTAATGTTTCGATATATGAATCATATTCAAGGACTGTTTCCACTGTATTAGTTATATCAATATTTCCTCGATCAAATTCTCTAACAGTTTTCAATGATTTTTGTTCAAGCTCCAAAAAGGCGTCAACAGTGTTAATTCCTCTATTAACTAGTTCTTTAACTTTTGGATGTACATCAGACTGTGGGATACGAATTGCCGCATATTTTTCTTTATCAGTAAAATAATTACCCCCTGAAGCACCTCCCCAAGCTTTCTTCAAGAATGTTGTTGAATCGAAAGAAGTTACCCCAAGTTTATGGAATACGTCAATATATTCCAATCTTGCAGCACCAAATAAATGAATTTCTAGATATTCTGGAACCATTGGTGCTATTCCTTTTAAGATTTCTAAAATTTCTTCAGATTTAGCAATTGCAAGACCACCGAGAGAAATATGTTTATAACCCATTTTTATTAGTTCAGCACAAGAGTTTTTATAGGATTCAACATCCCATCCTTGGGCAACACCAGATGGAGTAAATTTATAATTACCCTCAGAGTGTTTTTTAAGAAAATCAGCTGCGTTTTCCAATGTTAATTTATAACGGAAGTTTCTCTTTTCCTCATTTTCAGCTATTTTCCCAATAATCAAATGGTCAATACTAGTACCAATATCGAATCCCATTTGTTCATAATAGTCAAGAATTTCATCTGTTGTATATGGCGGTTTATCTTCCTTTATATAGCTAAAGGCACCACAATCCCCATATAGAGGTATATCATTAGGAAGTCTCAAAAATTTATGCAATCCGCCTGCATTTAAAATCAAGTCTTTTCTGGTTAAAGACTGATCAATATTTATTTTAGAAATAAGAACGCCATCATAGTTTGGCTTTTCATAAAACTCATGGGCATAAAAATCGTCGAGTGGGTTTCTGTCCTTAGAATGCTCTTTCCGTTATCCAGTTAAAGTTAGGATCCACTCGATCATTATTTTCTGGCATAAAGTATTTTAACCTATGAATACCATAATTTTTTGCATACATACTTTCAGAAATTACACTATCACTTGTTTTTTTTACTTTTGTTTTCATGACTTTTCCTTTTCTTTTTTCTTTAGACTCTTCGGAAAAAAGTGTAAGTTGCTGACTATCCTCTTTTCGGTACTTTTCAAGTGTTTGTAGAAGATTTTGAGGATCATCATAAATCTTATCGAGGACAGACAACCCATTTTCAACTATTTCTTTAGCCAATATCTTGAATAGGTACCCTTTTAAACTAATTGACATCTTTCCAAAAGCTTTAGCATCTTTATTTCCAACTTCAACATAATAATATGGATTATTTTTTGGTATTAATTTTTCACTTGCCTTACTACCAAGAAATACTAATTTTTGATCCTGCCTTGTTTCCATAAATGGTAATTGAAGACTATTAAGGTATTCTTCACCTAATAAAAATATTACCATCTCATAAGACTTTATCTTTTCACTGGTATCTTTATTAATTTTTAAATGACTTGACCAATCCGTCAGCTCGTCTTTTTTCATATTAGCAAATGTTACATTATAAGGAACAATTTCTTGTTTTTCATCTAATAAGCCGTATCCTGCCGAGACAATTGCCAAATCTACAATACTATCTCCATATTTTTCTCTAAGGTTATTTATACCCTCCATAACCCATAGATGCTGTTGTCCTGTATACATTTCTTTTGCTTTAGCCTTAAAAGATGCAAGTTTATTTTCTTTTTCTAAAAGTAAATTTTGATCTAGAAAATCCAATTTATTTAATTGCTGTTCAGGGCTATAAATTTTTGAATTCGTACACGAGGTAATAATTAATAGTTTCATGTTCTTCCACCTCAAAATAATACAAGTTTATTATAATTTTCTATTACTAAATATTATTTTTTCTATCTAATTTATAAGTAAGACCTTAATATATATACCATTCAAATAGAAATAAAACAATGTAGGATACGCTTTTAATATTATCGTTCCTTCTTTTATATTGTACGCTAACGATCGAAAGAATTCATTAGCAACAATTTGCTATTTATATCTTTTTCTAATGTCTAAAGACCTAATTTTATCTTTTACCTGTTTATATTATACCCGAACTAGCGTTCTTTTAGGTAGTTTTGAATCAGCTGACATTAACATTATTTTAAAAATAATAGACTTAAAGAATACATTATTAAACCAAGAAGTGAATACTGCTAGAGTTTATCATGTTTTTAATGTTTATTATTTTTAAAATATCTCCTTACGTACATAATCGGTAATAAAAAAGAGAGTTGTACTCTTTTCAACTCTCCACGTTTTTTAACTTAATAATTTCATAATTATCTCTAATATATTTTTAATTGAGAACTAAATGTGTACATTTTGCTTATCACAGCTAATTGAAAATTATTGCAAATGCTAATAACAATACAATTTCAATAGCCAACCTTTTAAAAGGCCACTGGGACGGTTAATGTACGTCTTCAATACGAATTTATAAACTAAATATATGATTGGATATACGCTTCCAACCCCTTATCACAACAATAAACATAACACCCCTTCATTCCTCTAGTCATTAACGTCTTATATGTATTCCGAACAAGCTCAGCGAGTGGATCCACCTGATCTTTTTTCGGCTTTGCTGGTTTTGCTCCCTTATCCTTAAACTCATCCCGTCTTATGATTAGCTTTTTAGTTTCTTCATCATAGCCCAGGTCTTTACCAATAATCACAGCAACATAATCCATTTCTAAACCTTGAACGGTGTGAATGCATCCGATTTGGTTTGCACATTCTGGGTGAATGGCCCAGTCAATTCTATTGGGGTCATTCCATGGCAAAGCAAAGTTATGCTCTTCAATGACAACATCATCAGCAAGCTGTCCATCCACAAGATCTTTTGTCCAATCCCAGGCGTAACCGGCCAACAATCTGCCACCACGCTTTTCAACTATTTCCTCCTTTAATTCTTGAGGACTGGAAACTAGTTTAAAATCAAAATCTCCTTCTAGCTTAAATGGTTCTTGGTCATTATTAAGAAGACTATCCAGCCAGAATATATAATTTCCTGACCCTGAGCAACGGTATTGTGATTCAAGTTCAACTGTATGTATAGCTGCTCCAAATCTAGCTGCTTCTTTTTCTACCTCTTTTACACTTCCAATATCCTTTTTAGAGATTTTCTGAAAATCATCAATAAAGAACACGCTTACTCTTGAAGATCTAATGATTTGTGTTACTTGATTTTCTCCTTCAATCTTCTTTTTCATATGGCCTTGCTCTTTTAATCGATGTGCTTCGTCACAAATGAGGACATCAAAATAATTTTCTGGTACATGCACGTAAGAAGCAGAACCTTTAAAAAGATCTCTAACCTCCACATGACCTGAAGACCCAATTAACTTTTTACGAAGTACTTCCCTAAAAGCCTGATTCGGTGTTATATACTCCACATAAGCTTTCGATTTTAGCATGTAACTCATTAAATTTAATCCGATGACAGACTTCCCTGTACCTGGACCACCTTTGATAATAACCACATGTTTCTGATCAGTCTGTGATTTGAATTGGTTATATTTACTCACTACTTTTTCATATGCAACTTTTTGTTCATCAAGTAAAACAAACTCTTCATTACCTTCAATTAATGATCCGACTGTTTCAACCAGCTTTTTAGAAGGTCTGATTATGCCATTTTCAATGGTGTCAGCAATTTCTCTTCCATTCCCTCTTGAAACCAACTTCCGAAGATTACTCGCCAAGTCCCGATCATTGAATTGGAAGTATACAGGAGATTCCTGTATATAACTGCTGTAGCGTTTATCCAGAAGCGGCTCTCCGATGCTTGCCATAATATAATTATGTAAATAAGCACATGAGTGAAGCTGAATAGCTGAAGAGTCACTATATAGGGACTCGTTAAAATTCTGTAGATATCTCTTATATGAAGATGCTTGATATGCAGGGTGAACTGTTTCTCGTTCCCTTCCGCCAAGGTGAGTCCGAACAATACCATCTCCTTCAGCCACTTTTGCTTTCTGCCATTGTTTTAACTCAATAATTACTGCATTTTTCGTGCCCTGTTCGTCTTGTCCTGCGACGAGAAAGTCTATTCTTTTTTCAGATGAAGGTAGCTTATATTCTAATAATACATGTGTATCCTCTTTTAAATCTGCATCCCTAAGAACCTTAGCCATTTGAGGAAGGGAGTTTTCCCAAGATCTCAATTCACTTCCTGAAACTACTTTGTTCATTTTTGCTAGGACATTTTTCTTTAGAACGTACCCAATTTTATTTTCATAGATATGGTTTAAAAAGTTTGAAGATGTCTCATTATAAATAATCATTTAACACTTTCCTCACTTTTGCTTACTGGGTATTTAAGCGCGTTTTTTACCAGTTTGTTTGAGACTTCCTCTTCAAGATCAATCTCCATCTTATCTGCAAGTTGCACAAGATAAATTAAAATGTCAGCCATTTCTTCTTTTATATTTTGTTTAGATTCCTCGATTGCTTCATCACTTGTGCGCCATTGAAAATTTTCAAGCAACTCATTTGCCTCAAGCGAAATTGAAATGGCCAAATCTTTTTCATCATGGTACTTTTTCCAATCTCGTTCATCTCGAAACGCTAAAATTTTTTGTTGGATTTCTTTCATTATTTTCTCTCCTATTTTTTATGATATCCTTAAGTTCCTCCACACTTAACACATGCTCCCGGTCTCGATGCAACATCCTGTGACAATTAGAACAAACCGGGACTAAGTCCGTTCTTGGATCAATTTCAGTTGCTTCTTCTAATTTGCTCAGTGGGTTTTTATGATGTATTTCAATGAAGTCTTTGCCATGTTCACCATACACGTCTTCAAAATCAAAACCACATACTGCACATGTAGTTCCGTGAATCTCTATTGCTCTTAATCGGTTCTTTGCTTTCCTTTCATAACGGTTTCCGTAATAGCTCTTTATTTCACCATCTTTATAATAGGAGTCAAATTGAGCTTTATCAGCTTCTAAATCATTTACTACGGTATCTTTTAATTCGTTTCTTCTCATTTGCTTAGTATGTAGTTTTGTATATTTCCCCCAAATCTTATGTAGTAATTTGGCATGTTCCTCTTTTACTAAATAATTTGTATTGTTAGCCATACGGAGTATTAATAAGTCATTAAGTTGGGGATGTTCCTTAAGTTCCGCTCTTCGTATAAAATGCACATTAACCAGATGACTTTCTATTGTAATTGGAATTAAAAATTTTTCATTATCTTTTGGATTTTTTATCCAATATTTACTTGGAGAAATACTTAAACTTGGCTCTCCACTTATGATCCCTCTTGCAATAATTCCACCTGTACCTCTTTTCTTTCCATCTGAACGCCAAATATAAACAATGTCCCCTTTTGAAATTTCGTCAAGAAAATGCTGTTGATTCAATGACCACCAAATTTCATTATTTTCGCTAATATATTGATCTATTTTAAAATCATCTGGATTTCCTTGGAAAATCCATGTGTTTTGATGTTTCCTAGTCTGCGATTTTTCTAATAACATCTTCTTCAAACTCCTATTGATATTTATTTATCGCCTTCGCTCTTACTTTCTCCACCATAAATATAATTGATACTATATTTCGACAATTCTATTATACCGAAAATATGTTATAAAATGGGATTTTAATAAAAGTTAATCTAGTAGATTTTCATTGAACACCAAAGTCCCGTACCCATGATTCTGATTCATGATTCAAACTATAAAAAGAACTACCTATCCCAAAACAAAAAACACCCACAAATATTGAGAAAACAACATTTGTGAGTGTTTGGTTGATACTGGTGGTCGGGGGCGGTATGGGTTTAAAATACTAATTTAATAGGAGATTACCCTCATTTTGGGTAATCTTTCTTTGGGCTCTATTAATTTAGGTTACAAAGGAGTAAACTTCGGAATTGTAATTTGATCGGACCAGTCCTCAAATATAACCTTTACCTTCATACCAATATTAACATCTTGAGGCATACATCCTATTATATTACTCATCATGGTAACACCCTCATCTAGTTTTATGAGAGCAACGGTATAGGGTACTTCTTCTGCATAAGCTTTTGAAATAGCGCGATGAACAATTGTGTAACTTTCAACTTTTCCAATACCAGATGACTTAACCCATTCTACTTCTCTACTCATACAATGAGTACAAAATATCCGTGGATAAAATTGATGGTTTCCACATTTAGGGCAGAATTGGATTAATAGCTCCTTCTTACGACATCCTTCCCAAAAGTCCTTTGTTTCGGCTGTAGGCTTCGGGAAGAATTTCTGTAATTCAGCCATCACCCCACCTCCCTACCAAGTATTAATGTTGTATGACTCGACATGATTCCGCCTTGACCATGAACTAAGGCGACATTTGCATTACGTACTTGACGTTCGCCAGCTTGATGTCTCAGCTGCGCAACTGCCTCGGTTAAAGCAAACATGGAACCAGGATTTCCTGGATGGCAGTGAGACAATAATCCTCCGTGCGTATTGATTGGCAATGTTCCGCCAAGATCAATTTCTCCACTATCAATAAAGTCGCCGCCCTCTCCTTTTTTACAAAAACCAAGATCCTCTAACTCTATTAAAACGGTAGGCGTAAAACAGTCATAAAGTTCGGCAAAATCAATATCTCTTGGGGATAATCCAGACATTTCAAAAGCACGTTTTCCAGATTCCACTGCTGCTGAAGTTGTTAAATGATGTGCTTGACTGATATGTTCGTGACGGTGCCCCTCTCCTACTCCAAGCAAATACACCGGTTTATTTTTATATTCCTTCGCTCGCTCTGCGGATGTTATGATAATGGCTGAGCCCCCATCAGAGACCAATGAGCAATCAAGCAAATGTAATGGGTCAGCAATCATCCTCGAATTAATGACATCCTCAATGGTAATGAGTTCCCGCATTTGAGCCCCTGGATGCAGGCTGGCGTGTTTTCTAGCTGTAACAGCTATTTTTGCGAATTGCTCAGGTGTTGTCCCATATTTCTCCATATGCGCTCTTGCAATTAATCCATAAAACGCGGGAACCGTGGGACCAAAGGGGATTTCAAATTGAGAATGTCCCGCCGATGCTTGCATGGCCATCGCCTGTTCACGATATAATCCACTACGTAAGCTATCGCCCATCGCAATTAATACCGTTTCACACATACCAGTCACAATTGCCGATGCTGCTACATGAAGCGCTGAAAATGTAGTCCCTCCCCCAGCATTGACAGTCATCGTAAATCGTGGGAGGATTTGCAAATTTTCAGCGATGGCTTCTGCATGATACATGAATGGCTCTGCCATTGAATTACACGTGATTAAGCCGTCAATTTTTTCCTTACTAATCCCTGCATCATCTAAGGCACGGTAAGCCGCATCAATACAAAGGCCTGTCGCACTTAAATTCGGCACTACTCCAACTTGCGTATCTGCTGCGCCAACAATCGCCACTTTTCCGTATAAAGAATTCATGATCATCCCTCATAGTTTTTCTATAATTTTAGTTTAAACGGACCTTTACTGAACCAGGAACGATGATTTCATCTGCTTCATTTTTAATAAAAACGTTAACTGTCACTTCCCTCAAATCTTTATCATAGGCAGTCACTTCTCCTCCAGAGCGGAGAGTTTCTCCAATATACGCTGCTTTCCGATTAGAATATTCGACGAAGGTTATATGTCCTTCATCATCAACCCACTCTAATACACATTGCGTCAACCAATCTCCCATTAAGGGTCCAGCTATGACTAGTCCGGGATAACCTTCCTCCTCTGTTGCATATGGTAAGTCAAAATGAATTCGATGTGCGTTCCATAAGACTGCATTATATAAGAACAATTGAACATTATCAGGGGTATATTCAATTTCTGGTAACTGTTGTCCAACAAAAACCTCTGCGATTTTATTCATTATTTCCTTTTCACCTCAGCTTAAGAAGAATAGAATGATACCGTATGTTTAACGTAGTATCCTGGTTGTCTTTTCAGTAATTACTTTTTCTCCTAAATCATTCACTACTTCCATCGTAACCTCGTAGAATATTAATGGACCCTTTGAGCCCATTTTTTCATAAATATTGGTTAATGTTCTCGTAGCCGTTAACCAATCACCAGGGTAAATCGTTTTATGATATTCAATTTGCACTCCACCGGCCATTGCCTTCTTTAATGGAAAATCGGGTAACAATGTATCAATGGACACACCATCAATACTTAGTTGATTTAACTCAACCACATCCCAAAATAATGTCAAATGATATAAAGGTGGCGCCTCATCGCCATTCAAATATTTAGGTAGACGCTGCCCTGTCGCTACAGCATATTTCTTTAAGTCTCTTCTTGTGACGAGCTCTCTTCTAGGGAGAGTGGAAGATCCAATATATGAAAGTATATTGTCTGTTAGTACACTCATACTCTTTCCCCCAGTTTGTTAGAATACGTCTCCCGTAGTTCTCGTTTAAGAATTTTACTTGTCGGTGACTTTGGCAAACTATCTACAAAATAAACCTTTTTCGGTTTTTGATAGGAGGCGAGATGATTTTTGGCAGATTCAATAATATCTTCCTCTGTAGCCGTTCTTCCTGGTTTTAAAACAACTGTCGCTGTCACATTCTCTCCCCATTCTTCGTCTGGAACCCCAAATACAGCCACTTCAAGCACTGCATCATTTTGGTAAATTGCATTTTCTACCTGAGTGCTGTAAATATTTTCTCCACCTGAAATAATCATATCTTTCGCACGATCAACAATGAATATATATCCATCCTCATCCCATTTTGCAACATCACCTGTATGTAACCAGCCATCTTGTAAGGTTTGTACTGTTAGCTCTGGTTTATTCCAATAACCAATCATGTTTGCATCGGATTTTACCACTATTTCACCCGTTGTTTTTCCATCTTTAGGGACTGGATCACCGTTCTCATTAACAATTTGAATAGTATTCACAAAAGCTTCTCGTCCACAGGAAGATAAACGTTCCGGATGGATTCCGTTCACTGCATGAATATGATCTTCCTGCGAAAGGAATGTCATTCCCATGCCTTCCGTTTGTCCGAACCCTTGTATTAACGTACAAGGGAATGCTTCTAAGGCTGCCTTAACGACCTTCATTCCCATTGGCCCGCCGCCATATTGAATATTTCTAAGACTGCTAATGTCATAGCTATCAAAATTCTCCACGGACATCATCCAATTTAACATCGTCGTTATTCCTAAAAACGCGGAAACCCTTTCCCTCTCGATGACCTCAAGTGCCAGCTTAGCTTCAAAATTAATTAGCACTAATGGACATCCATGCGCCATATAATTTATTGCTAGAACGATTGGAATATGGAACATTTGTCCCGTTAGCATATAAACATCTGAAGGGACAATTCTTTCTGCAACCGTCTGATTCAACATCCCTGCATAAAAACTTTTATGTGTATGAATGGCTCCTTTTGGTTCTCCAGTTGTGCCTCCTGTATATAAAATCAGCATTGGATCTTCATCACCGATATCAGATGATAAGGAAGGCTCTTCATTTGATGAAGTTTGAACTAGGATCTCATATGAGAGGTCGCTACCTTCTCCAATTTCTAGCCAATGGTCAAGATCAACGTTTTGCTGCAAATAATTTTTTACCTCTTCAAATTCTTTTGAAGTAATGATCACTGCAGGCTTACCATCGTTTAAAATGCGACTTAATTCTTTATTTCCCAATCTCCAATTCAATGGTTGGATAATTAATCCAACTCTAGCACAAGCAAAATAACACTCTATATATTCAATGCAGTTTTTAGCTAAAATCGCTATGCGGTCTCCCTTTTTCAGACCAAAGCGATCAATGAATCCATTTGCTAATCTGCATACTCGATCGTCTAATTCTCCAAAACTCATGCGTCGGTCATTAGGAATATCGATTAATGCCGGACGGTTTGATTCAATTCTTGCGTACTTGTTAGGAATGAATCCAATGTTCATTAAAATCCCCCACTCATCAGAATTGTCTATAAACGAACTTCCAAATACAGTTCACTATTTAAAATATTGCGAAAATATAGTAAAATAATTAATAAGGTAATTCTAAATCTATATGACGTTTCTTGATCTTCCATTGATGATTGATTTTTACGACTTCATCCTGATATAAACCAGTTGTTAATAGTTTTATATTGCCATTTTCCGTCGCAAAAAGTGATAAATAGGATAATACACTAGCATGTTCAGAATCTACTTTTTCAAAAAATACATTGGAAACCACATGTCTTCTTTTATCAGTCTGTGTTTCCATAGAGTCTTTCATTAGATTCATAATTTCACCATGACCAGTAAATGGCCCAACCAAGTTACCTTCGGCAATGCGCATAGTAAATATCGCATCTTCTGAGAAGCATTCACCAAGCATTTCTAATTTTCGTTCATCAAGTGCGTAAGCAGATTTACTTAATAATTCACCTATTTTCATTTTTTCAGTCGTATCAACCATATTCACTATTACCTCCTTGAAAATGTTATTAATAAAACTTAATAAATATAATTTAATCCCGATTGTAAACGCATACAATATGCAATTCATAGGGGAAATGTTCAATATCGTACAATTCAACAACTTTTTGTCTAACAAAAATGAAAAAAATGATAAAAAACCTGACCTAAATTCTGAAATTTTAAAATATTGCTAATATATTTGATAGAAAAATGCCCTATATAGAAGGAGAGGTTTTTTTGCAAACCATTAATGATAAACGAATGAAACGTACAAAATTGATGTTTCACCATGCACTCCTCTTACTATTACAAGAAAAAACCTTTGAAGAGATTTCAATTTCTGATATTGTCAGAAAGGCAGAAGTCAACCGGGGAACCTTTTATTATCATTACGAACAGAAAGAAGATTTATTAGAAGAAATGGTTAACACCGTCATAAACAATATGGTGGTTGCTTTTCGAAAACCATTTAAGCCCTATCAAAAAATGGATATCAATGAAATTTCAATTATTCCTTTATTCGAACATTTTCTTGAAAACAGGGTCTTTTATACTACCATGTTAAGTAATCGCGTTCCCATCCATTTGGATGAACGTCTCCTACAAACAATGGAGAAAAATTACTTACATAATTTGGAGTTCTTTTTTCCTCTAGATGAAAAGGATGTTAATAAGGAATTATTCTATTCCTATAAAGTCCACGGACTAATTGGATTTATCTTAAATTGGATCAAAAATGATTTCCAATATCCAATCACATACATGGCTGAGCAATTAGTCAACATCGTTACTATTAACACGAAAACTGTGTACATAAAGTGTTAATTTCAAGAAGGTGTCATGCACACCCCAATATCAACTAAAAAATCAGGGTCAGACCTCAGTTTAGTAAGTGTTACAGCACTGGGGTCTGATCCAAAAAACGTCTCTAGCTTAAGTACATTCTCTTCATCAAAATTCAAATCAACCCCTTTTTCATCCTATTTCCAGCAAAACAAAAAACACCCACCAACATTGATAAATCAACATTTGTGGGTGTAATATGGTTTCTTAATTTAACTCGTCGTACCCTAAAGAACTGGTATTCGGAGTCGAAAATGAACTATAAAGAGAAACCAAGAAAAGGACATTCGAAACATGTAGTTTGAAGAAAAATTAAAACCAATAGGATCTTAAGGCAAAAATTGAAGTGGTTAGAAACGCCATAGACCCAATGAATATCAAAATCATCCCTCGTTTTCTATTGACGTTACATAACTTTGCTCCATCAATTATCCAACCTGTCCCTATTAAGAAAAATGCTATAAATCTTATAGAGTCATTATTAAAAACAATACCTATGAAAAATATAAAATATCCAATTTGATGTAGTACGTGAAATAGGACCTGGATTGGGTTCCTAAGTTCTTTTCGAAACTGTTCTTTTTCTGCCGCTGAAAATTTTTTTATATTCTCTTCTAGCTAGAATAAATCCTACAAATACCGCTAATATAATTGCCCCAATTTGAACTAGAAGCATAGTATTCACCTTCTATTATTAGTCACTAAAGCCAAGGTACCCTGTTAATTTTATATGTTACTGAAATAAACCGAATACCCACACAAACAGATACATCGGAACTGCTACAATTATCATTCCTGCAAGTAAATAGCTAATCGACCTTATAATAAATTTAAAAACATCATATACAGCTCCTACTAGGTCATCAATAAATCTCAACACTAAAAACCATTCCCCTCCAAAAACGTGGTAATTATATTTTAACATTATTTTCCTTTAAGAAATCAAATAAATGGGAATTTAAACAAATGATAATCCAGTAGATTCTAATTGAACACCAAAGTTCCGTTCCCATGATACAATAACCATAATGAAATGGAGGTAATAACAAAATGAAAAAAGTGATTATTTATACGCAAGAAACATGCCCGCCTTGCCATGCGGAAAAACTGTGGTTCAAAGAAAATGGAATTGAGTTTGAAGAAAGAGACATTCGGAAAAACGATCAATATCTCCATGAACTGATTGCGCTAGGTGCTGCGGCTACTCCAGCAACCATAATCAAAAACGGAGACAGTGAGGAAGTTGTTTTAGGATTTGATCAAACGAAGTTGGCTGAGGTATTAGGGATATAAAAAAAATGGCGAACAGTGACTGTTACTGATCGCCTTTTTTCTTTTTCCCGGTCCCTCTTTATTTCATTAATTGCGGAATATCATTTCCAACCTATAATAACGTTTCAATCAACTTCATTGCACCTGTTAATCGATTTTCATAACTTCCACTTAATAGATGGTACTCAATGTTATACTTCTTTAATAAGGCCTTTAAGTGACCATTGTTATTGGCTCTGGACGTTTCCTCTCCATGCACTCTTAACCCATCATCCACCCATTTTACATCTGGTTCAAGGAATAGCCACAGATCGTTATCTTGTAGTTTGGCAATTTCATCGAGTACGGGTTGATGTTCCTCGTTGTAAAGATTTGAGTAAAATTGGGTAACGATGGCTTCCGTATCAATAAAAACTAGTTTATTGGCCTGTTCAATGGCCTTAAATTCTTCCATCTTATGACCATAGGCAATCTTTTGATAATCTTCCGCAACTAGGATCCCGTCGCAGCCACCTAATTCTTCACATAGTGTTCGGCCATATTCTGAAACGTAAGTTGTATTGTAAATTTTCGCGAGGTTTTTCGTTAGGGTTGACTTTCCGCAGCTTTCTGTCCCAACCACTACGATTTTTTTTACAAAATAAGGTCGAACCATAGTAGGGATAAACTCCCAATACTTAAAGACGCCCTCATTTCGAATGGCAGTAGCCGAAATGTTTACATGCGTACGCATCGGATCAATCAGCGTGTGCTTCGAATTAGGATATAACTCTTTAAAAATATCATTATATTCATTTTCAGAACTAAAGACGTAATCAATTGGCTTTCCTATTTTCTCTTTTATGAGATGAGCTCCTTCAGCCCAGTTGTAGTTGTCATTATCTTGATCATCTTCAATCGCTATTACTTTTACATTCGGCATATCTTTTGTTAATTGGGAAAGCCAGCGCAAGCGAATGTTTGCTGGAATATAATCCATTTTTGTATCCAAACACAGCTCCCTGTCTCGTAATTCGCTATGTGATAAAATAACGTACAGTTCATCCACCATTGATGATGCATAGGTTATGGCATACACATGGCCAAGATGTAGTGGAAGGAACTTTCCTCCGATAAAACCAACTGTCATTTACGCCGCCTCCTGCACTTGTTTGATCGATAGCTTTCTCCAGTTGATATACCCGTACACGCTATTTACCAAGAATGCTGACCACATGACTAACATGGAGAAGTCATTACCACCTTGCGTAACGAGAGCAGTTACCCATAGGAAAATGGATAGGATGTTTACAGACATCCATAATAGCCATTGTTCTGTATAGCGTTTTAACATCAAAATTTGTGCTGCAATCGATAATACATTTGTGGCTGAATCCGTCCAAACAACTTTACCACCGAGGAATTTTAAGAAAAATCCATAACCCACTATAAGAGTTAACATCAATAATAGAGTATAAAGCCATCCCTTTTTCGTAAGGCTCTTAACGATTACATCTTCACCTTTGACACCATGATCGGTTTTGTTCTTTTTCCACAGATAAATCCCGATAAATTGCACTGGGAAGTAAAACAGCGCATTGAGCATCACCTCTCCATACAGTCCGTAACCGTAGGCTATATAAGCATATGTTCCTGTTTGGATGATACCAAAGTAATAGTTTGATATTTTCCCCTTCGCTACTAAAACCACGCACAGCATGCCAGTTATTGATGAAATTAAGCCGATGAGTGAGTCTTCCCATGCAAAGAATAAATAGATATTAACCATAGTGAAGGTAAGCAGCCAGATGATTTCAAATCGTGACCAATTTTTAAATATCCCCATTTCACTCTCTCCCTTAACCTTGTAGTTTATTTCTGTAGACTGAAACAATCGGTTGTTTCTCATTAAAACGGTAAAGCTGTGCAGGTGTTTTCGAATAGCGATTTGATTTTTTCGGCTTTCCGTTTTCCGATACCGCTTCAATAAACGGCAGTGTTGGGGCCTTCCTGAAAAACGCCGCATCTGTCGAGATCGATGGGTCATCTAAAACGGTTAATAACACCCCTTGTAATTCAGAAAGGACAAACTCTTCCGGTAGAAAATGCTTTGCCAATGTGGTTAGCGCCATATCCTTTCGAATAAACCAAATGGCATCATCAATAATTTTGCGGTGGTCAAAAGCTAGTTCGAAGTTTAGTGCCTCTTCAATTGAAAATAGCTTAATTTCCACAGCATCATAGGTTGTTTTACGACTATTTAAGGCTGATTCCTTCGCAATGACATAATGAGCGTTGGAGATGATCCATCCCCGACTATCGCGATTAGGTTCATCATAGACACCGAAATGCTTGATCCGTAATCCACCGACACCTGTTTCCTCCAGAAGCCTGCGTTCTGCTGCTTGAAAGGCAGTCTCATCCGGGCGGACAAAGCCACCTGGTAATGCCCACTTCCCTGCTTCGACGTTGGGATTGCCTTCATGATTGAGTTCACTTCTTTTAATAAGCATGATTTTCAATGTTTTTAGCGGCGGCTTATACTCACCAATCATTTCAGATGTGATGGTAAAGACAGCAATGTCACTGGTATAGCCATTTGGGGTTTTAAATTTATTGTTACTTTTCACTTTCATCACCTCTTTAATTAACATTTTGTTAATTGTTAATTACAATATATTCCTTTAATTCTTGTTTGGTCAAGAATAATTTGAATTTATTTTACTGCATAAAAAAATCTGCACCCTTATTGTTAATAAAATCTAACAATTAGGATGCAGATATAAATTGTTTTAGGATATAAAAAGGTAAATTCAATAAGTTTTCTTCATTTATAAGTTTTTTTCTTCTACTATTGTTGCCTCTTCCAAATCCGATACTTCTCCCTCAGGCATGCTCCGCATGGTCTAAAACCCGCAGCAATTGCTGTCTCTTCATCAGCGAAAAAAACTCTTTCTTTTTCATACCCGCCTATAGCAATGGCACGAAGGGCTGCGTGACAATCTAATCTTCCATAAATTTTTGCTTTGCGGTTCCCTCCATATGTACCGGGTACTTTACTTTCATATGGAGAGCCGTCTGCTCCCATCAATGTATAGGTTTTTTGAATATTTTTTTCTATGGTCTCCATTTGATTTCTCCATAAAGATTTTTCTATTCATTATTAATATCTTATTATCCAACCGCCCCATCAAGGTAAAAGCTCTAATTCATGAAATATTTTTGCCCTATTGTTTCGGTTTCGGTAATTTTTCCATTTTGGTTGTAAAAAATCGCAAAACACCACCACAATTTTCATTAGTCTATCATCCCAATAAACTATTTCTTCCAAAAAAGAAAAAATCCTCTAAAATATTAAATGACTATTTAAAAATTATCCCTACCATAAGAAAGCAAAATGATTATTTAATGATTTTGTTTACATAACATAATTATTTGTAATAAAGATGGCGAACAGTGAAAGTATTGTTCGCCCTTAGCAGAATAAATAATAGATCCAACAAAATTAGAAATCTGTCATTTTTTTTTATTATTGTTTCAGATATGTTGCATTTTCAAATTATTAGCCGTTGTGGAAACTCCTATTGTTTGAAAAATACTTCTCCTTTTGACATCTGTTTACCTATTGTTTCAACTATATGCTTAATTATCTTTTCTTTTAATCTCCATCTTCTAACCTTCTGTGCTGGATCTAGACCATTTTCTACTACTATACTTTTCAAATCTTTCAAATCTAATGGTTCGAGAAATTCTAATAGGCCATGAGGGCCATCCTTTTGATACATTTCAAAAATATTCATATCGTAGTTTTTTGAGATGGTCTGTGAAGACTTTTTCTTTTTCTTAGTATTTTTTATGTCATTTGATCTTTCGTCTAAACAGCTGAGTATACTTTTTGCAAATTCGTCATCTTCTTCAATCTTTTTGGCAATTGTTTTAAATACTTCTGCAATTAGCTTCCTACTATTTGGGTCATTATAATCTAACATAGTGACAAAACTCCTCTGTTATTTGCGAAAACGCTTCGAATAAAGGAGATCCAGATGAACCATATTTTTGTTTTAATGTATTTACCCCTTCTGCTTCAAAATGAGTCGCATCGGCCGCTTTGGAAGCCAGAGGAATTCTGGTTTCAAACAGCCTTGGTAGCTCTCCAACATCTGCTTTTGTTTGCATTTTCATTAAGGTAGTTTGGTGCCTAGTAACGTTGGAACGATACATGGAAGCAATAATACCAAGCGCTTGAACGTTTGATTCTGTTCTTCTATTAAAACTATTAACACTGGATATTATTTGTGGGATTCCGTAAGTCGATAAATGATCAGGAATAGTGGGTATTAGGTAATAATCACTTATATTTAATCCATTTTGTGTGACAAGTCCTAAATTCGGAGGACAATCAATCAAGACGTAATCATAATTTTTTATGTAGTCATTTACAGACCGTTTTAGTACATCAATCGGACGAATTAAAGCTGTTTGGCCAATATTAATTAACCTATCCTGAATTTGAACGAAGTCCAAACTTGATGGCAATAAATGTAAATTCAACAATCCTCCATAAAGGTTAGAACATCCTTTAACAACGGAACTTTCTAAGTCAAAATTGCTGGTATCATCTATCTTGTCTTTGAATAAATGAAACAACGTTCTATTAGAACTATTCCTCAATGCCCATTCATCCTCTCCAATCAAGGAGACAGTCGAGTTTGTTTGTGGATCCAAATCAATGACTAAGACTTTATATTGCTTTTCAACAACTAAGAACTCAGCCAATCCAACGGTAAGTGTCGTCTTTCCTACACCCCCTTTAAGGTTAATAATACTTATGACTTTAGACATACTAACTCCTCCATTCTAAGTAGCATGTCATAAATATATTCCTAGATATTTTGTCTCATATCATACAAAGAAGTTTCTTATAAAAAAGAAATAGAAATCCTATCCCTCTTATTCCCTTTAATACGATGATATCCATCTTTTAAACCGTTGCCTCATCACCACTTGAACCAATTGCCACTCTTTAAGTCTTAAAAAAGTATCGTTTCAAGTGACAGGAACCTTTCTTAACTCTAATAAAATTGGTTTATACATTAACTAAATACTTGAAACTGATTATTATAATCCATTTGATTTGCTCCACTATTGGATCAATGCTATTATTTTTCATACACACTTCATAAGGGGATGATTTTTATGATAAAAGAAATATTCTTAAATGATACATCAATTCATGTAGACCATTATAAAGAAGAGGCAGACGATGGTTTACATAATATTATTATTGGTTTTAAAGTGACGAGTGAGAAATATCATGACATTACGACACTGTTATACGAAGGCGTCTTTGATGTAAAAGTTCCCGAAAGAGGTTTATCTTTTAGAGGAAAGATTCAGCAATATTCCACTTCAATTACAAACTTATATGAAAAAGAACAGGTTGGAGATTTTACATTATCATTGCGCGAAGTGAAAAATTAAGAAAGAAGGCATGGATTAGTGAAATTAAGTATATTAGATCAGTCCCCCCTCTCTTCTGATCAAACTGCTAGTGATGCGTTAAATGAATCTCTGAAGCTAGCGCAAGCAGGTGAAGCGCTAGGGTATTCGCGGTATTGGATTGCCGAACATCATGATCTTCCTGGACTAGCCTGCTCTGCCCCTGAAGTGATGCTTAGTTATATTGGAGCCCATACAAAACAGATCCGGATCGGCTCCGGGGCTGTGCTTTTGCCCCATTATAAACCCTATAAAGTGGCAGAAGTTTACAATATGCTGGCTACATTGTTTCCGGATCGCATCGATATTGGCATTGGCCGTGCACCCGGCGGTTCTGCTGAAGCTACTAATGCTTTATCAGATAACTTTTTACAACAGGTATGGAAAATGCCAAATTTAGTGGAAGAACTTCTTCATTTTCTCCATGATGATTTTCCGGAAGATCATGAGTTTTCAAAAATCACGGCCTCGCCAATGCCACAAGTGCCACCAATGCCGTGGATTCTTGGCACAAGTAAAAAAAGTGCTTTACTTGCAGCTAAAAATGGTTTGGCTTATGCATTTGGTCAGTTTATGAGCGAAAATAACGGAGCCGCTATCATTGAACAATATTTTGATGCCTTTGAACCAAAGAAACACGGTCCATCACCTCAAGTATTGTTAACAGTTTCAGCTATTTGTGCAGATACTACGGAAAAAGCAGAAGAAATTGCGTTGAGTACACTTATTTGGGCCATGCAAAAAGATAAAGGTGAAGGCAAATATGTTCCTTCTATCGAAGAAGCTAAGAATTATGAACTTAATGAAAAAGAAAGAGAAAAATTAGTGCAAATGAAACAAAATATGGTTGTGGGCAATCCGCAAGAGGTCGGTAAGAAACTTAATCAGTTACAAGCTGAATTTAAGGCGGATGAAATCATGTTGGTGACGATTACTCACTCTCCGAAGGACCGCATGGAATCTTATAGGCTAATTGCAGCAGAAGTGCTTTCATAAAGTTTAATAAAAACTATTTTTTCAAACCCTAAAAGAATTTGAGAGTAAAGCCTTGGGGACGGATCTCCTAGCTCAAAAGCCGCAATAACCGTCCCCATGACTTCATATTCCATCGTTCATCCTACTTCTTTATTACTTTTTATTTGAGCATAAACTTTTTGGTAGGAAATTGCTTCCTTTACCATTCCTTTATGTTGATACATTCGGCTGATTTTCTGTACAGGAGTAGGATCCTGTGGTTTAAGTTCCATTTCCCAGAAAAAGCAATCAATAGCTTTATCAAATTGTTTAAACTCTGCATAATAATCCCCCAATTCCATTATCTGATCAGGGTCCTCTAATATTGCCAGCATATGATTCATTTTTCGTATTACCGCTGAATGAGGGAGTATTTTTTGAATCGGTAAAAGTTTTTCATAAACGGCTTTAAGATCATACTCCTCAAGCAGGATAACGGCGAGCTGAAACACCTTTTGTTCCAATTGTTTAACAGAATCTTCGTGGATCAGATGCTGACTCATAAAAATGAAATCGTCCAAGTGCTTTCCTACAAAACTTGCATTCAAATTCCCCCATAATTCATTCAGTATAGGATCATAAGAAGCCGGGAGATCATGGATGAAATTCAATAAATATAAGGCTGCCGTCTCAAAACGCTCTTCTTGAATCATTTTTTCAATAATGGACTTGGCCTCAGGCAAAACTTGATACGGATTGATATTTAGCTCTCCCAGTATTACTATCCATTCTTTCATCGTAATAAACTTTAGTGCCATACCTGTATATTTTTCAACAGAGTCAGCTTTTGGATCTTCCAACCAGAGCAATAACTCCAGTAAAGAATCTTGTTGTCTACATATATCTTCTAAAAAATGACGTATATCTGGATTTGATCTATTTTGGAAGCAATGTCTTTCGACAAAAAGGGGATCCCTTTTATAGATGGAAGGTAAGCTCGAGGATTTGTAAAAATCATGGTAAGAATTGAATTCTTGTAAATTTAGACGTTCTTTTGCAGATTTTAGAGTAGGGACAAAATCATGTAAAATTTGAAGGACCTGAAATGACTTCATAAAATTTCCGCTTCTTCGATAGTGAAAAAAGATCTTGTCAATCATTTTCACAAGCTCTTCCTTATCAAAAAATGAGTCAAGTGTTGTGGCAATATAGGCAATTTCCTGTAAAGAATAATGAATTTGGAGTTGAGTGAAAAGTTTATTTTTATTTGGAATGGAAACGGAATGATTGGGGATTATTGCTTTTACAATTGGATGAGGAGATTCAATCACAATACCTTCATGAAATGCTTTATTAATAAATGATTCTTCTTCCACCTTATCTAGTTTATCTCCAAAAATCAGGGAATTTCTGTAGTATATTAAATAAAAACTTTCATTACCTGCTGTTAAAACTTCGATCACATTGGTTCTTGCAAACACAGCAGCTCGGATAACATTACCTTTTACTATATTCTTTTTATCTTTTATGGAAATTTCAGCAGGTCTTATAAGCTCTTTATACATTCAAACTCAACCTCCTTGGATAATGTTTTTAATGATTTTCTAGCTTTTGTAGTTAATTATATCATAATTACACAAAAGGCTACTGTTTAGAAAAACCGTGGGACGATTCTGATGGTTTTTAGCTATGAAAATGGCGAACAGAGACTGTCACTGTTCGCCATTTAATTCCTTTTGGATCTTAATTGTTTGATTAACTATTTTTCTTATTAAGAAGACCTAAAAAGGAACAAATAGTTAAGATTCCTTTATCAAAGTTTTCTAGGTTAAAGTGTTCGTTTGGAGCATGAAGATTTTCGTCTGGCAAACCGAACCCCATTAAGACAACAGGCGCATGTAGTGAATGACTGAAATCCGATACAATTGGAATTGATCCACCTTCTCTTTTGAAAACAGGTGCTTTCCCATATACGGTTTCATATGCTTCTGCCGCTTTTTGAATCATCGGACTATCGATCGGTGTTAAAAATGGATTTCCCGTGTCTTGCAAGGTCACATTCACCGTACATCCTTTTGGTGCATGTTCTTCTAGGTGCTTTTTAATTAATCCCTGAATTTTTAGCGGGTTTTGATTATGGACGAGACGGCAGGTAATTTTCGCATGAGCCTCGTTCGGGATTACTGTTTTTGTCCCTTCTCCCTGAAAACCTCCCCATAACCCATTTATTTCTAATGTTGGACGTGAATTGATTCTTTCAGAATAAGGAAAATCGTTATTTTCTCCTCCCGTTAATTCCGTTAACCCTAATGTTTGTTTTAGCTTATCTTCATTGAAATCTAGTGCTTTAATTTGTTCCTTTTCAAATTCGGTGAGTTCCACTACATCATCATAGAAATGTTCAACCTTTACTTTTCCGTTTTCGTCATGAAGTGTGGAAAGAAGCTGTACCAATAGATGGTTGGCATTTTGAACTCCACCGCCATACATGCCGGAATGCAAATCAGAGTTAGCTGTTTTTAGTGAAAATTCTAATGCACAAAGACCTCTTAAAGAATAGGTAATCGCAGGTACACCCCTGTCCCACATATCTGAATCAGAAATGACAACTACATCACAGGCTAATTTCTCTTTGTTTTCGGCTAAAAATGGCGGAAGATGAGGACTTCCGATTTCTTCTTCCCCTTCTATACAAAATTTAACGTTTACAGGTAATTTACCTTCTGATTTTAATAATGTTTCCACTGCTTTTATATGTAAAAATGTTTGCCCCTTGTCGTCCGTTGCCCCTCTTGCATAAATCTTTTGATCACGAATCGTCGGTTCAAATGGAGGCGTTTCCCATAGATGAACAGGGTCAACAGGCTGTACGTCATAATGCCCGTATACTAAGACGGTTGGGGCATTTTCTTGATGAAGCCAGTCGGCATACACAATAGGATGACCTTTTGTCTGGATGATTTCAACGTGTTCCGTTCCAATGGATTCTAGCTTTTTGGCAATCCAAGACGCTGCTTTTTGAATATCCTCTTTATGCTCGGATAAGGAGCTAATGCTTGGAATTCTTAGTAAATCTTTTAATTCCTCGACATTTTGAGTATGTTCATTGGATACTAATTCTGATAATTGACTCATGTTCTCACCTTTTCTCTTTTATTTTCAATTGGATTGACTTTAGATGTTATGTATTCTTTGGTCTCTTTTAGTTTGAACAAAAACCATTAATTTTTCCAGTAATTATTCAAAAAACTTATCTTTTTCTATACTCACATGAATTATTTTCTCTTTTTATTTAGATAAACTCCAATTAAAATAAGAGACGCATTTAAGGTTACAGATGATAAACTAAACTGTTTTCGAGTTTTACTCTTTATCTTTACAATTTTTATACAAGGATTCGTTTTAGCTTCAGCTTCCTGGTTTTGATTAAGTGTTTTGGAATGTGCTTCATTAAAAAGTAAATTGTCATACCTTTTTCTTTTTTCAACATTTTTAAGAACTTCATATGCTTCTCTCACTCTTTTAAACTGTTCAGCATTCCCTTTTACTTGATCTGGATGTACTTCCTTTACCTTTTTTCGATAAGCTTCTTTAATCTCAAAAAATGTTGCATCATAGGGTACATCTAAAATACGATAGTAATTGCCAATGGATCCCATGATTTCCACCCTCTTTCGGTTTAAATAGCATTATCTTCCTTTTTAATCCTTCCAAAATAGTATTCTTGTTTTATATTAAATAGACCAAAGAGAAGGTTCTGGTGGTTTTTTACCCATGAAAATGGCGAACAGTGACAGTCACTGTTCGCCAACATATAAAAGAGCTTCTGATACATCAAAAATATATGGAGAGGAGAATTCATTTTATGGAAATAAGGAAACCAAACGATTTGGAATATAATATGATTTTATCACTTTCACCACAAGCATTATTCGCTGGCACATTAGGCGAGGCAAAACCGTCAGATGAAAAAGTCAAACAACTTATTGAACCATTATTGCAAAAAGGAAGCTATTATTTAATAGCAACAGAAGGCGATAATCTAATGGGTTGGATTCTTATAGGAACAAATAAAGACCAATTGACTGAAAAGATGTGTGGATTTATTTATGAATTGTTTGTGTTAGAAGAATTTAGAGGGAATGGAATTTCAAAACAATTGATGGAGACTGGTATCGAACAGCTTAAACTATATGGATTTTCAGAGGTTCGTTTAAGCGTATATGCAGGAAATCAAGCCATTAAACTGTATGAAAAATTAGGATTCAAAAATAAAATCATTACAATGAGTATGCCCATTTAAAATTACTATCTTAATTAAATTTATGGCTCTGTAGTAACTGAATGAATGTTGAATTCACTTTGTTTGAAAAATAAACGGAAAAATTCCGCTTAAGTTAGGAATACCCTTATTTCCTATAAAATAAGGGTATTTTTTCCGTTTATACGGTCCAAATCGTTGGATTTTGTCTTGTTTTAGAGCAGTTAACAGGAAGTTCTCCGCTTATTTCTGCCTCTTCAGCGTCCTTTTAATACAATAGCGGGAAATTCTCCGATTATGAACTCTCATCCCTATTTACAAACATCTATTCTCCTGCTTTTTAATCTACAAAAACGCCCCAACCATCGGAATAACAACCATATGGTTTACTCAAATTATCTAATTCCTTTTGGATCTTAATTATTTGATTATAATTTAATACCATTCTTTTAGAACAACTACATGCCCACTCTTCGGTTTCGTCGTCTTGTTCTAAGAAACAATTGTATCCTTCTCCCTTAAGTACTTGTGATAATTTTTCACCGGTGGCTTGATCGGGAACCGCTACAAAAAATTCGACAGATTGTGGTTTCTTAAAATTTACTCCTTCTTTATATAGACTTTGCAATGCTTCTCCATCTGCATCATTTGGGAATTTCATTTGTTTTTCCTCCATATTCTAGTACATTCAATGGTGTCATTATAATTCACTTATTACCTTTTTACTAACCTTAATTTTTTTGTTTTCAGACTCCGTCTACATATGTACTTTCAAAATTGTAAAAGCTACCGTTACATAATTATCTATAATTCTAAATTTAGTTCGTTTTATATTTATATAAAAGCTATCAAAAAATAGGCAATAAAAAGTGCCGCTCCAATGCTGAAACGGCACTCCATTAAGTAAGCGATTGTACCCCCTGAACTTCAATCCGATCCGGTCTTGTATAAATATTTAAAGAATGATTGCGAAGAAATCCGACGGTCGTAATCTGAAGCTCTTCCGCCAGCCTGAGGGCCAGTTCAGTTGGTGCTGATTTTGATAGAACAATACCGCATCCTATTTTGGCTACTTTTAGCAATACCTCAGAGGAAATACGACCACTAAAAACAATAATCTTGTCTGAAAGAGAAATTGAATTCTGCAAGCAATGACCATAAATTTTATCCAGGGCATTGTGTCGTCCTATGTCCGTTCTATCTACGATGATGCCATTCGTGTCACAAAGGGCAGCATTGTGAACGCCCCCTGTATCCTGAAAGATTACAGACGACTCCTGCATTTGTCGCATTAAATGAAAGCATTGGTCAATAGAAATCTTCGCATCAACATTATCCAGTGGTTTAACGGTTCTAGCATCATTATAAAAATAAAAGCTTTGACGGCTTTTTCCACAGCAGGATGTGACTACTCGTTTCGAATGGAACAATTCGTTTAGTTTGTTGACCTTGTGCGTTTTTACAATAGCACGCCCAGTCGTTTCTATAATCGTCAGCTCTTTAATTTCTGTAACACTTCTGATAATCCCTTCAGACGCCAAAAAGCCAACGACTAGTTCTTCAATGTGTTCAGGGCTGCAAACAAGTGTAGCGAATTCTTGGTCATTCAGAACAATGGTAATCGGATATTCCGTAACGATGGTATCCGTTACTCTTTGTATGGCACCGTCCTCATACCGCCATATATTGCTTTCAAGTTTCATTGGCTGATCCATACTTTTTCACTCCTAGTTACTTACCCTCAATCGGCTGGTCAAAAACAAATACAGTCATGGCAATATCTTCTTTAATATTAATATCAGAAAATAACCGTACGACGTTTGCCCCCATCAGGTTTTCAAAACGTATAAGAACCTCTGGCTTTTTATAGATTTCCTTTACAAATCGTGTTCTCGTTTCATGGACCATCTGTTCGCCATGTTCGGAAGTAATCATAAACTTCTCCACATTTGTCAGGTTCCCTTTCATTTCACTGATTGCCCAAGAACCGATAAATTTGGTGGTGATTTCCTTCGGACCATTGCCGACATATTCTTTTCTAATTTCGCGAACAAGCATACTAAATTGATGCTCCAGATTCTTTGGCATTGACTGTCCTCCCTATCCATACCACATAGTTTAATTCTAAAGAGGAAACCCATTCATTACTTTAACGAATGGGTTTGTATTTTGTCTTTCATCCTACTCTTTTAAGCCTTCACCCATACCTTTTAACAGGTTAAATCCAAAGCCTAAGACACGATTAATATCAGGATCCTTTAAGGCCTTCATTAAATCAAAGATCCCAATCTTGGAATCCTCGATTAAGCCCTGCTCCGCCTTTTTCAATCCATTGGTCAGACTTTTCGCAAGCTTACCCGTTGTCTCCGGGTCTAGCTCAGTTAACATACCGCCTGCTGCCATGGCATTATTGATCATGTTCGTGACAGGCTCGCGTGTAAGCTGGCCGACAGCAATTTTTGCTGCTTTTTCTTTCGCTTTTAAAAGACTTCCAAAAGCATCTAAGATTCCACTATCGTGTAATTCTTGAATCAGACTCAATGTTTCAAGTAACGAGTCCTTATTTTCCGCAACCCCGGAGAGAAGATTCTCCAGGGATTGCATTTTCTTTTGTTCTTCTGTCAGTTCTATTTTTTGAATGACTTTAATCGGTTGTGCCATTACGCATTCCTCCTGTCATAGAAACCAGGGTTAATATGCTCGTTTACATCTGCAATCGGTGTGTAATCGCCGCGTTCCCACTTGCGGTAGATTTCAAGACCCATTTGCGGTGTACGAGTGGCATTTCGTGGATTATACCTTGGAAGTGGATTTTCACCATTCAGTTCAAGGACTTCCATCCGTACTTTCGTTTGTTTGTATGCTGGTGTATGTGTCACGACATCTACTGCCCCACCAGTCAGAAGGTTCACCGCACTCTCGTGGCTTGACGAATGCATTGGCACATAAACCGTTTTTCCTTCCACACGATCAGTTACAAGAACAGGCAGTCTAATCGCTCCGTACGGTGATACAAGACGTACAAGTGAACCGTCTTTTACAGCACGTTCCTTCGCAAGTTCCGGTGATACCTCTACAAACACTTTCGGGAATTTGTAGTTCAGTCCTTCTGATTTCTGTGTTAAGTTTCCTTCATGGAAGTGTTCCAACAGACGTCCATTATCCAATGCGAGATCGAATTCCTGAGGGAACTCCATTGGTGGTACATAATCGAACAAGCCGAACCGAGCTTTTTTATCAGGGAAATTAAAGCCGTCTTGGAAAAGCAACGGCGTGTTTGATCCATCAAGAGATCCCCAGTGGAAGCTGTTCCATCCTTCAAGAACATCATAGTTACACTGGCTAAAGAACGGTGTTAAGCTAGCCATTTCGGCAAAAATCTCACTTGGATGGGTATAATTCCAATCGAAGCCCATCTTTTTCGCGAGCTGGGTAAGAATCCACCAGTCTGGTTTACTATCACCTAGCGGCTGCAATGCTTGGTATAAACGCTGCACGCGACGCTCAGTATTGGTGAACGTTCCATCTTTTTCAAGAGAAGGTGCACCTGGTAAAATAACATCAGCAAATTGAGCGGTTGTTGTTAAAAAGATTTCTTGTACGACTAGGAAATCTAACTTCGCAAGCATCGCCTGAGTATGATTTGAATCCGCATCGACCCATGCCATATCCTCCCCAGCGATGTACATCGCCTTCATCTCGCCTCTATCGACAGCTCCGAGCATTTCAATATTATCAAGACCAGGATTCTCTGGGATTTTCACACCATATGCCTTCTCAAATTTTTCGCGGATTTCGATATTTGTTACGGATTGATAGCCAGGGAAAATATTTGGCATGGTTCCCATGTCAGCCGCACCCTGCACATTGTTATGTCCGCGTAATGGGTAAGCACCAGCATTTGGACGCATCATGTTGCCTGTTGCAAGTAGCAGGTTGGCAATCGCAACAGATGTATGTGAGCCCGCGATATTTTGCGTGACACCCATTCCCCAACAAATGACAGTTCCATCCGCATCACGGATCATTTCAGCCATTTGGATTAATGTTTCTTTCGTAATACCCGTTATCTTTTCGGCCTCTTCTAAACTATAAGGCTCCATCATTTTCAAAAATTCATCATAGTGATTGACATGATCTGTGATAAATTTCACATCGTGCCAGCCTTGGTCAATGATATACTTCGTAATAGCGGAAAGCCATACATAGTCCGTTCCTTGTTTTGGACGAACGAACAGGTCTGCACGGTCACCCATTTCATGTCTGCGAACGTCCACGGTAATTAATTTTTGTCCATGAAGTTTTTGCGCACGCTTAATACGAGTGGCAAGAACAGGATGTCCTTCTGCAGGTGCGCAACCTACGAGCATAACAAGTCCTGCACCAGCAATATCCTGAATGGTTCCAGAGTCGCCGCCGATGCCTCCGGTTTGCTGTAATCCCCATGAAGCTGGTGATTGGCAATAACGAGAGCAGTTGTCTACATTATTGGTTCCAAAGACTTGACGCGCCACCTTTTGAATCAGGTAGTTTTCCTCGTTCGTAATTTTTGATGACGAAATAAAACCAATCGCATCGCTGCCATAGGTATCTTTGATACCGCCGAGCTTTTCTGCAACAAGTGAAAGAGCCTCGTTCCCAGCTTGCTTCCACAAACACATCACCTTTTCGAATTAATGGTGTGGTAATTCGTTCTTGTGAATTAACAAAATCCCATCCAAATTTCCCTTTAACACAGGTGGAAACACTGTTAACAGGAGCATTTTCAGATGGTTCAATTTTAAGAATTTCACGGTCTTTTGTCCATACTTCAAAGGAACAACCTACCCCACAAAACGTACAAACGGTTTTTGTCTTTTCGATCCGCTCTTCACGCATGGCTGCTTCTACTTCTGACACGGCCATGATGGTTTGATAATCAGGCTCTACGGCTTTCACAATGTCGATCATGGGTGTAAGCAAGTCATCGGAAATACTTGTCATAAATCCTGCATTTCCAAGCATGGATTTTTCCATTAGTGCGTTACATGGACAAACGGAAACACATTGACCACAGGAAACGCATGAGGATTCGTTAATGCTTTTTCCTCCGTCCCATAAGACACGCGGCTGATTGGTTTCCCAGTTGATGGTTAATGTTTCATTCACCTGAAGATCCTGACAGGTTTCTACACAGCGGCCGCACAAAATACATTGATCAGGGTCGTAGCGATAAAACGGGTGAGACATGTCTACTTCATAGCCTTTCGAGCGATGTGGGCGTGTTTGGTGTTCTACTCCCATCATTTCTGCGGTATTATGTACACGACAATTGCCATTGTTATTGTCACATACGGTGCAATATAATAGATGGTTTTCAAGAATACGGTCCATGGCTTCCTCTTGGGCTTCTTTTGCAAGCTCAGAAGAAGTCAAAATGTCCATGCCATCCTCGACCACAGTGGAACATGCACGCATAATGCTGCCGTTGACTTCACACATACACGTATCACAGCTCTGTACCGGTCCAAGAACTTCGGAATAACAGATGTGCGGGTGCTCCATTTCCTGTTTTAGTAAATAATCTAAAATACGTGTTCCTTTTTCCACTTCATGTGCTGTTCCGTTTATAAGAACATTCACTTTTTCGTTCACTGTAAGTCCTCCTTAGTAAAATAACAGAGAAATCTATCAAACTACTAAATTAATAGTTGTTAACTAGCCTTTTTCATACTAGATTTTGCTTTAGACGATGATTGAAGCGAATCCTTGTGAACCGTCCAATAGATCAAGGCTACAAACACACCGCCGCCAATTGCATTTCCAATGACAACTGGAACAAAGTTAGAGAGATAATCCACCCATGTGACCTGCCCAGCAAAAATCGCTGCCGGGATAACAAACATGTTGGCCACCACGTGCTGAAAACCGATTGCGACAAACGCCATTATAGGAAACCAAATTGCAAGTATTTTTCCACCGATATCATCTGCGCCATAGGCAAGCCAAACGCCTAAACAAACGAGCCAGTTACAGCCGATAGCGGAAATTAAGGTCTTCATAAAGGTTTCGTCAATCTTCGCTTCTGCAATCGCGACGGTTTTGGTTAAAAATGGTCCAGTTTCCGTTAACCCAACGATGTGACCAAAGAAATACGCAACAAAAATCGCTCCAATAAAGTTACTAATTAATACTAGCAGCCAATTCTTACTTAGTTGTGCTAGTGTCGCACGCTTCGCTAGAACAGCAATCGGAAGAGCCATCATATTCCCTGTTAACAATTCGCCACCTGCAATAATGATTAACATGAGACCGACTGGGAAAACTGCACCACCTAAAAGTGAGCTAAAGGAACCCCATTGCTGCGGTAAATTTGCAATAACACGAATGTCTAATAAGAAGCCAAAGGAAATAAATGCTCCCCCTAAAAATCCTAATAAAAGTGCATGAAAAGGGTTCATCGTTGCCTTTTTTGCACCAGCATCCACCGCTAATTCCGCGATGCGCTGAGAACTATGAAACGCCATATTTTTCCCTCCAATAAGTTGAATATAAAAGCCTTTTGTTTATACATTGGGACAATTGCTGGTCACTTCGCCAGCTGCTGCACTTGGAAATGAGACGCAAAAAAGCCCACCATAAATCGGTTCACATGCCAATGCATGTACCGTTTTACAGTGGGCTGATAACTGAGCATTTTTTATACTAGCAATCCATCCCGCTACAGACACAATGGAAGAACAGGATATACAGTCAATTTATTATTAACTTACATCAATGAACTTTCCATCCTCTATAAACCTTTATAATAGTAACATGGATTCATTGATTTGTGAACATTTTAGGAACTTTTTGTTTACATATTAAAACAGGCATGAGTTGTTACTCCCGACCCATGCCTGTTTCATCTTTTAAAATATGCATCCTACCTTATCTTTGTTCGAGTTTATTCACTTTTCGCTTTACATCAGCTATTTCTTTAAATAAAAGGTCAAAATCTGAATTAATATCATAAGCTAATGATTTGATATCTCTCTTAAGATAGGTGAAATTTTCTGTCATTACCTCTGTTGTGTGTTTTAACATATTTTTTATTTCTGTTTGACCAGATAGTAGGTTATCCATGCGTCCAGTCAGTTCCTTATGGATTGATTTAAATTCTGAATTTTTATTTGAATTTTCCATAACCTCAGCTCCTTTTACTTCCACCATTTCTATAGTTAGTTCTTTCTGTCTAGCTTCTAAATTCCTAAATTGCATTTTCATGTCTATTATCTCTGAAAGAATTTTATTTTATTTTCAGTTTATACCACGCAACAATTCTATATATTTTAATATTCTCATTTCAATTATTATCAAACGTTGGATTAATATACTTTATAAATTGATATTAATGTACCCTTAGAGGTCTTACTTTAGTGGAGGTGGATTTACTTTATGGGATCCCTAGGGAAGAAGCAGAGAAGGACCAAGCATCCTGTGAGTATGAGTTGGCCAATATTCACTTTCTGATGGATCAATCCTAGGGCGAAGAAATCAATTAGATGAAGCCATTAGACGGAGGGAATCTAACTTAGGGATTTCTCGTCCGTAATTCAAAAATTAAAAACCGATTTTACTAACTTTTTAAACGTAGTAGTTTAGTAATTAAAAAAAAACAACTTAAGTTCAAGTGACTATGAACTTAGCTGTTTATTAATTTATAGGCTCCGGTATAACTGAATGTTGATTTCTCAGTGTTTGAAAAATAAAGGGAAGAATTCCGCTTATATTGGGAAATACCGTTATTCCCCTTAAAATAAGGGGATTTTTTCCATATATATGATCCAAATCGTTGGATTTTGTCCTACTTTAGATCAGTTAAGTGGAAATTCTCCCCTTATTTCTGCTTCTTAAGCTTCCTTTTTTACAATAGTGGGAAATTCTCCCCTTATTTCGGTCTCAAAAGCTTCTCTTTATACACTAGCCAGAAATCTCCGCTAATGAGCCAATTTATATAGAAACGACGGTACAGTGACCTTCTATCTATTTTATTGGTTTTATATTATGGTTGTGTTGGAAAAGATTTAACGGATCGTACTTTTCCTTTATCTCAAGTAACCTAGCATAGTTTTCTTGGAAAGCATTTTTTGTTGCCACTTCATTCTCTCCGATTCCATTGAGATAGGATGCCTTCTTATAAGAGAATGGTAGCAATCCTCCGTATACCGAGTCGATCCATTGTTTGCATAAATCATCATCCCCAGCCATAGCCATGCAATCCACCAATAGGACAAATTTCGCTTCCCTAATGGCAAATGGTGTGGCCGTTTCAGGAACTCGATTCATCTTTCCACCCAGTGCCCAAAGCTGAACAAGGATACTTGGGGCAGGCGCATTGTCTATTTTATAAAGAATCTGTTCAATAGTTTCATCCGTTAACTGATCAAAATACAATGATGTACCATAGACGCGAACATGATCAGGGACCATCGGATCAAGTTTCTTTTGGTATGCTGCGAATGAATTCACTCCTGATTGATCAACAATTGGTTCCGCTAATTCCCGCAGCGGCTGAAGGATGGCTTCTCCTTCTTTGACATCACCTGCGTATACGCCTAAAAGCATAACTACCTTTTTAAAATGCAAGAATTCAGGTAAAAATGGAGCAGGTGGTAATACGGTTACAGTAATATTAATAGATACTGCCTCATCAGGCGCTTTTTCCAAGAATGTTTGCGACTTTTGTAAAATGTCCTTTGCATCTTTAAAATCGTACATAACGTCAAGTGCAAACACTTCTGGTCCAACTTTATGTAATGCAAATTCAAACCTGGTCACGACACCAAAATTGCCGCCGCCTCCACGGATGGCCCAAAAAAGATCAGGGTGGTTTTGGTCATCGACATCAACGGCCGTTCCATCTGCTGTAACGAGCCTTGCACCTACGATGTTGTCACATGTTAAGCCATACTTTCCTCTTAAATAGCCAATTCCGCCATTTAGAGCGAGTCCCGCTACCCCTGTTTCTGAGACCGTCCCAGTTGGCACTGCTAATCCATATTTTTGTGTTTCAAAGTCGATATCTCCAAGTGTCGCTCCACCTTCTACAATCGCGACTTGTTTGGATTCATCTACGATTACTTTTCTCATTTGTGATAAGTCAATCATCAAACCACCATCACAAACGGCAAAGCCGCCTACATGGTGTCCCCCGCCGCGAATAGATATTGAAAGCTGATTTTCCTTTGCGAACTGTACCGCCGCAATCACATCTTCTTCTGATTCACAAACTACTATGGCTGCAGGCTTTTTATCAACGGCCGTATTCCATACTTTTCTTCTTTCCTCAAACTGATTATCACCTGGCAGCATTAATCGACTACCAACCTGATTTTCTAGTAAATGAAACATACTAACTCACTCCCTATGGTAAAAATGAACTAGTAATAATATACCATTATTCACTGTAAACAGTGTGATATTTTTGAATTTTCACAAAAAAACTTCCCCTTAACCATGGACACATTTTTTGTCCTGTAGCAAGACATTAAAATATTAGTTCCACATCCGAATTAAAGTCAAACGCTATGACTTCATATCTCTCCTAATGTAGGTGAAATTCTCTTTCATTAACGTAGTTGTGTTTTAACAGAACTTTTATTTCTGTCTGACCAGATTCCAGGTTTTCCATGCGCCTGGACAGTTCCTTCAAGATAAGTGACAAGACGGTAAGAATAATACTTTCTCAACTAGTGAATTAAGAGAACCTCATTTTGATGCGTTTCGGAGAACTACTTTTTATTCTAGTCGTTTAATATTATGGTTGTGTTGGAAAAAATTTGGATCAATATAACACCCTTACATATTTTTCCTTTTCATCAACTTTAGCTCATTAAAGCGTGCACATCCACATAAACTAGGGTAAAATGTCTTATAGATAGATTCTTTATTGAGGTGAATTTGGTGTGAATAATGAGAATGAAATTAGGCTATTTATCTCTTCCACCTTTCAAGATTTACAAAGAGAACGGGACTATTTGAGTAAAAATACATTTCCTGAACTTCGTAGAATCTGTTTGGAAAGAGGGCTTACTTTAGTTGACGTAGACCTGCGTTGGGGTATCCCTGAGGAAGAAGCAGAGAACGGCCAAGTCATCCGTATCTGCTTTGAAGAAATTGACAAATGCAGACCTTATTTTATAGGTATAATAGGCGACCGTTATGGATGGATCCCAACAGATGCAGATGTAAAGAAAGATCCATTATTGTTAGAAAAGTATTCTGAATACATAAAAGAATATGTTAATGAAGAAATGTCCATTACTGAGATGGAATTTATGTATGCACTTCAAAAGGCACAGAAGAGCGAAGCATCCTTCTATATCAAAGAGATGAACGATACTAATCTTGCGAGTTCCAAGCTGGAACAGCTGATTAATAAAATCAAAGTGTCAGGCTACCCGTATAAAGCTGGAATTACAAATGTTCAAGAACTAAGTAATGCAGTGATCGATCATTTTGTCAGAATGCTTGATCGAGAATATCCAAATCTCAATCAAGTCGTTTCCGCTGTAGAGCAAGAGAGACGACTTCATAATGTTTTTGCTCATACAAGAAGAATCATCTACATTGACAATGAATCATACTATCGTGAGCTTGATAATTTTTTACAATCTAAATCCTCTAAGCTTCTAATTACAGGTGAATCAGGCACGGGAAAAAGTGCGTTAATTGCCAATTGGGCCCATCGCTTAGGCAATCACTCTAATAATCTATTTGTTTTTACCCATTATGTTGGAGCTGTTTCATCTGGATATTGGGCAACGGATATTATGAAGCGTATCTTCGTAGAGTTGAAACAACGTTACAATATTCACGAATCGATTCCTGATACTTTAGAAGAGTTAAAGAGTAAATTATCTACTTGGCTATTGTATTCCAAGGGTGAGCAAATTATTTTAATGATTGATGCTGTTAATCAATTGGAATCGAATGAAAAAGGATTAAGTTGGTTACCTGATCGATTACCGGCGCATGTCAAGCTAGTTGTTAGTACCATTCCTGATAATAGCAAAGGCTCCTATGACGAGTGGGAGAAGTTGAATTTGCATCCATTAACAGACATTGAAAAAGAAAACTTAATCACCTCTTATTTAAATATGTATGGAAAAAAACTCACTACTAAACAGCTTAATAAAATTATTAAGGATGAAAAGTGTTCCATCCCAATTTTCCTTAAAACCGTACTAGATGAACTAAGAATCTTTGGAAACTTTGAAAAGATTAACGAAAGAATTGACCATTACTTAAGCGTAAGTTCTACAGATGAACTTTTTCAGATTGTATTGGAACGATTAGAAAATGATTATGGAAAAGAAATCATCCAGTCATTGATGATGTATATTTTCACATCTCGCAGGGGTCTATCTGAAAATGAAATAATCTCAATTGATAACGGAAAACACTTAACCCGTTTGAACCTGTCTAGAATTTTATTAGTATTAGACTATCACTTTATGAATAAAGATGGTGTATTGGATTTCTTTCATGATTATTTTAGAAAAGCTGTGGAAAATAGATATGTTAATCAAACATCGGATCGCTCTTTCTATCATAAAGTCCTAGCTTCCTATTTTAGAAACGAAAAGATGAGCCAAAGAGTACTAGAGGAATTACCATACCACTATTTAAAATCAGAAGATTACGAGGGACTGAAAAAGTGCCTGACGGATAAGGAGTTTATCAGTCATATTCAAGCTAATAAGGAATATGAAATATTACAATATTGGTCAATCCTTTCCAAAATGTATGATCCTGTAGAAAGCTATATTGCAAGTATAGAATCGAATGATGACCCAGACACTCTACACCTACAGCAAATAAATAGAATTACATCTTTATTTATTAAAATGGGGAAATACAATGAAGCTGTATCATTAAATCAGCCATTTCTTCACCAATTTGAGTCCCTATTTGTTGTAGAGGATCCACTTACTAGTGAATTAAGCAAAAACTTATTATATGCACTAATGATGACCCTCCAGCTTGATCAAGCAGTTGAGTTTGCAGAGAAGATTTTTTCCTTAACGTTCGAAAAACTCGGAAAAAATACGATTCAAACAGCTAGAGCATCTTTTCAACTCTCAGATGTTCTAAGCCAGAGTGGAAATTACAAAAGAAGTGAAGAAAAAGTCAAGCTGGCCATTGAAATCCAAGAGGAACTATATGATTATCCTACCCCAGAGCTAGCAGCTGCTAAATATTTACATGGCCGTGAATTAATGTATTACGGATTGTATAATGAGGCATCTCAAAACTTAATTGATGCCTATACTATGCAGCGTAAGCTATTTGGGGAGGAACACCCTGAAACAGCCATCACCAAAGATAGCTTAGCACAGACCAATATTTGGTTAGGCGAATATCAAGAGGCGGAAAAACTGGTTTTGGAAGCGATCCATACATTTAAGACGGTTCTAGGCGAAAATCATCACCGGACCGCTAAAAGTATTGGAACATTAGCTAAACTTAGATTACAGGAAGAAAAGTTTAATGAAGCCTATGACCTGATTAATCAGACATTAGATAATTACACAACGACTCTCGGAAGAAAGCATCCTTATACGGCTTTTATTCTGAACTATGTTGCAGAAACACTTTATAAAATGGGTGAACTTGAGCAGGCAGAGCTTTTATTAATCGAAGCTAACCAAAGTTTATTAAGACAAGAGAAAACTGAAATTGCTTATCAAATTCATATAGTAAAGAATTTAGCAATTGTCTATGCAAAAACAAACCGTTTTGAAGAGGCAGTAGATCTATTACTTCAAGCGATTACTCAATGTAAAGCTACCCTTCCCTCCCATGAGGATTTTATATCAGCATGTGAATATGAATTGGCAAAAATTCAGTTTATTATGGATCAATCTTTAGAGAGAAAAGAACAGCTGGATCATGCATTTAGTCGCAGGCAATCACTATTAGGGCCTTCTCATCCAGAATTTCAAAAAATAAAAAAAGATTTTACTAATATTTTCAACTTAGTCTCTTAGCACTTTTCTCTTCTAACAAAAATAAACAGCTCAAGTTCTATACAAATAGACCTTAGCTGTTTATTTTTATTGTGTAGATAAACTAATTTTTTTCACAAATAACATAGTCATTAAAATCTAATATTTTATAAATATTTCTTATTGTGTCCCTGTTATTATCCTGGTAATCTTTGTCTGCACTAGACAACTCAACAAGTCTTTCCCACTCAACAAGTCCAGCATGTAATTTATTGTGTTCATCACGATGGTTTTCAACCGATAAATCGGTCATTTTCGTGTTCCACCCCTTAAGATAATGGAACGCACACCAACGATTATGTTCAGCAATTGCCAAATCTTCTAAATAAGGACGACACATTTGGAGATATTTCGTTTCATTTAAAACGATATCATCCTCTAAAACTTGACCCTTTTCTTTCATTTCAAGTCCGAGTGTTTGAAGTTTCGTATGAATATGATCGGCCTGTGAACGGTTGGAATCTTTCAGAAATGTGGTTAACTGATCCCATTCATACCCGTTACTATTTTCCTGACGATAGAAGTCATTGATTGCCTTTGCTAGATTATCAAGTTTTTCATCAATAATAACTTCTTTACTGACAATCTCTCGTAAATCACCGAAACAATAGAGGTTTTGAAATTTTTTAGAGTTGATATGAATCCAATTTGCCAGTTTAATATCATCTCTTACCTCCAGTAAAATTGGAATGTCCTTATATTCTTCATGTAGGAACATACTACTGATGAAATCTAAGTGGTCAGATTCTAAACAGATAACGATATACGTAATCTCTTTCCCATTCACTTCAAACATTTCTTTTTTAAATTCTTCACTATCAATATCCATTGTAATAAAGTTGATTTTGCATACTTTTTCTATGAATTTATTCCGACGAAGAAATGAACTTTTCCTTGCATCTGCATTCTTGTCTACAATGGTAACATGGAGTTTTTGTCGATTGATGAAATGGCCTAACCTTGCAGCCTGTAAAAGAACTTGTTGCCCTGTATTCCCAAACCCGACTATTAATAGATGGGCAACATCAATTTCATTCTTGCTTCTAATATTTATTTTACCGCTTTCATATAGAGGATGGTCTTCAAATAAAATTTTTGCTTTAAGCTTGTTAAGATTAAACAAATGAAAATCCAAGCTCTGCCTAAGTACGTCCAGCTCAATAATCTCGTTCTCAATTTCTTCAAATATGGAATGAAATGTTTCATCTTTAATATGTAAAAAAACGTTTACCTTATGTTTCTTAATTTTATTTTCCTGTTTAATAAGTGACTTTACCTTCATAAAAACATCAATGTTCTTTGCTTCATTGTGATCCATAAGTATTAGGTGGGACGATTCCAACACATTCGCCTTTTTTAATACATAAGTTTCTAGCGCTTCACCAAATACAAAAGTGACACCATTTTCGCGGAGAGAAGGGATTTGGGGATGATCTCCTTGACTCGTAATAATCACCACTAATTCCTCTTTACGTCTCAAATCCTTCGCTAATAACACGGAAGCTTCATTCATACCACTAATGACTACATGTCGTTTATTTAATAGCTTTCTATAGATGACAATCTTTATTCGCCCGAATGAATCTGAGGTAACATTATACAATTTAGAAAGCACTGCTGAGGTAATAAATAAAACGGCGGACCATCTTGCTAACTCAATCCAAAGTGAATATTGATAGCCTATTTGATTCTTAGCTGAACCGATTGGTTCTACACTAATGGTAAATAGCTTAGCAGTATAATAGAGATTATTTAAGTAGTTTTTCGGTTCTAGAGCTAACGTATATCCTATAAAACCGCAAATGATCGACATAAAAAATAACAGAATTTGCGACTTATTTTTCAATGAAGGCTTTAATAAACCTAGTAAGATGTTTCCCATTCCAATTATTCCAGCAAGTAAAAAAACAAGTGTAACTAGCTCATTTAAGTAACTGTTAGATATTGGAAAGTAGCAAGGGATTATTCCTAATATGGTTAAACAACTAAATGCAAATAATAATTTTTTATTACGTTTCATGCATTAATTCTCTTTCTTTTCTATTTTGTATCCTAATGCCATCATAGCTTTTAACGTATTCATTGCCGTAATTCGATCATATTCTTTTTCAGTTTCTGTTAATTGGTTATATGGCCTTAACCCTGGATGTGTCTTTTGAATATCATCTCTATTAGTCCCATATCTCCAGCCTTCTTTGATTCTTTGCTGTGCCCATAAATCATGTGTATTTTCAGCAAGTACCTCAGTAAGTTCCTGAATTTCAGAACTTAATTCTATTTTCGATGTATCAATTGGCGTAGGGTAATATTTCATCTTAGCAGCTCCTAATATCTATGAAATTTTACTATTATTATACACATTTTTTTAATATAAAAGGAAGAGGGAGAACACCCCCCCTCGCATTACGGCAATTTTCATTTTCACTTTTACGTTTTGGGAACTGCCCCCTAGCCATTATGATTCGAAGTGTAAAGTATCCGCACTATTTAATAAGAAGTCTGCCGGCTCTTTCCCAAATAAATACAACCGATGCATCGGCCTAGTCATCGAAACGTACAACAATTTGATATCTAGATCTACTTCAGAATACGGTTCCTCTAAGCAGACAAGCAAAACAGCATCAAACTCCAACCCTTTTGACAAATAAGAAGGTAAAATCACGATATGTCCCTTCTTCATTTCTTCTTTTTCCTCTAACAACTGAATCGGAAGATAACTATCTTCAAAAAGCTGATGAATCCTTTGACAATCTCTTTCGGTACGACCAATAATCGCGATTGAGTGCAGCTCTTCCTTTTTGAGTGTGGATATATCTTGTTCCAGCTGCAGCCTCACATGTTCGAGATTCGTAGGGTCAATCCTTATATAGCGTGGTTTATCACCATGACGAATGACGGGTACAACCTTTGGCAGGTCTTGGTCAATCAGCTTCAGGATATCGTTTGCCAAATTCATAATTTCTACAGTTGTCCGGTAGCTTTTTTGTAAGGCTTGATAATTTGCATTCGGGAAGATTTCTTTCAATAAAGGTGTCCAGCTATTCAAGCCGCGATAGGAATGAATGCCTTGTGCCAAATCTCCCACAATGGTGAACAAATCCGTTTCAAACCCCTCTTTTAATGCTGCAAATTGGAAATAGCTGTAATCCTGCGCTTCATCAATAAAAATACTGCGCATCTTATATTTTTCATCGATGCCTTCCAGTTTTACCTTCATAAAAAACAACGGTGCCAAATCTTCAAGCTCGTAGGCTCCTCGAGTAAAGATTCGCTGACAATATTTACTTAGAAGCTTACACTCTTGATTTGTAAGAGTAGTGGAATGCTTTTTAATCGTTTCAGGGGAAGACATTAGTTCCTTATACAAGGTAAAAATATCTTTCATGACAAACGCATCCATATATCTTTTTACAGCGACCTTTGCCTCCTGCTCCACTCTCTTTTTTCGTTCTTCCTTTCTCTCCATTAAACTAACCACGATTTGCTTTCTTTTTTCAGGTTTCATCTTTGTGTTATAAAGAGCCTTATCGAGGGCTTCTTCATATTTTTTGTGAAGATTCGATAGCATGATGGATTTCTTCTTTTTCACATCATCTTCTAATAGGTTTTTTATTTTCCCGAGCCTTTTATAGATTGGTAAGTACGTATATTCTTTTAGAAAAAGTTTTTTGAGTTTCTGTCCCTTCATAAGTACGGAATTTTCAACGACAAAATCCTTTTCTGGGGCAAGCTTATTTTCCAAATCCTTTATAAAACGATTGATCAGTTCCTTAAATTCTAGTGAACCTTTATAGCTAGACACCCATTGAATCGATTTATTTGCTCCGTTATTTTCAAGGAGCTTCATTAGCTTGGAGTTTGGGGAAAATAGTTTTATTTTTTGGCCTAGGCAACTTCTCATAAAATCGATATAGGTGGTTTGATTGATCTTATTGACCCCTAATTCAGGTAAGACGGCTGAGATATAGTCAATAAACAGGCGGTTTGGTGCGAGAATCATTAATTTTTCTGGAGGAAATTGAAACCCAAAGGAATAAAGAAAGTAGGAGATTCTATGGAGTGCGATAGTTGTTTTCCCGCTTCCGGCGGCCCCTTGAACGATTATGCGGGTGCTTCAGAGATGCTCGGATCACTTCATTTTGCTCATTTTGAATCGTTGCCACGATTTCTGTTAAACGATTGTCTGCTTTTCCAGACAATGATTTCTGCAAAAGTTCATCGTGGGTGGTTAGATCAATGTCTCTAATGTCTTTTAATAGTCCCTCGACGATGTCATATTGCCTCTTTAAGGATAAGTAACCTGATTGTTCCTCCCCATATGCATCATAGGACACCTCTCCCAGCCGTCCGTCATAGTAGACATTAGCAATCGGAGACCTCCAATCCACAATAATGGGCTGCTGTGTCACGCGATCAAACAAGGATACTTTGCCTATGTATAAAACTTCTTCCTTGTTCGTAGAGTGACTTGTAAAGTCAATCCTTGAAAAATAAGGCTTACCAATTACGCTTTCTAACCTTTTCAGTTCACTTGCAGCTAATTCCAGAAAACTGGCATTCGCAAGAAGATCCGTGTAGCTCGTACTGCTATCACGAGAATTCAGCTCGGCAAAAGATTGTTTCATATTTTCAACGAAAAATTCTTTATTACCCTTTGAAATGTCTAAAACCGTTCGTATGTATTCCTTTGTAAACTCCAGGCGCTCTATTTCTGCTTGATAGTCTTTATGGTCACGGACAGTCACTTGATCTTTGGCGCTCATCTTATTCACTCCTCACCGCTCATTACTATTTGGGAAGCACGAATAATTAGAATAAACTAAATCTTTATTCCTAGTCAAGTTATAAAAACAAAGAGCAATTAAGTTAATGGTGAAATACTAGAGTGGGATTGGTTACATCAATCCCACTCTATAGGTTAATATGTATCACTCATTTTTCATAAAGTTCTGGCTCTCTAAGTATTTCAGCACGGTTTGTGAAAACTCGTGATGAGATTCTTTCGTATATTTGGCAATAGTATAAATTTGAGCAAGATTCTTTAATCCTAATCGTTCTGTCATTTCCTTAAGCCTAGGGACGTCCATGTAACGTTTCCAGCCTTTTTCATTTCTCTCTTTGTAGATTTCTAGAATTTCTTCATCCGAATAATCACGGTATTGATCATAGTGAACAAGTCCATGTCTTGGTAGTCGATCACGTGGAGCAGGGTTTTCTGTAGGATACCCTAATGAATAACCCACAACTGGTACGACATTTGGTGGTAAGTTTAGCAGCTCACCAATTTGATCGCAATTGGCTAGCGTTGAGCCCATATAGCAAATGCCCAGCCCAGCATTCTCTGCGGCCAGGGCACAGTTTTGTGCTGCCAACGTCGCATCAATGGCACCAATCATAAAGCTCATAAAATTATCAAATTGTACCGGTGCATCATTCAACGCAAGCCATTTTCTCATTCTATTAAAATCAGCACAAAAAGTTAATAGAATCGGTGCATCCACTACCATCGATTGGTCCATATGTGCGGTGTATAATTTTTTCTTAAGGTCTTTGTCTTTTGTGACAACAATGGAATAAGATTGCATATTGCCACTTGAAGAGGCACGAATGCCGGCATCTAAAATTTGTTCCAGCAGTTCTTGACTGACTTCCCTATCTTCGTATTCTCGGATAGATCTGTGCCCGTGTATTACATCGTTAAATTCCATAGCGGTCACTCCTTTTTTTATATAACTATAGCAAACCAGCATTTTCAAATCTATAAGATAATTTTCCTTATACTGAAGCTTCATTATGACATACTTGAATATAGAGTTGGACATTACTCCTTCTTATCTAGCTCTAGAAATAAAAAGCCTCCTCCTAATGATAGGAAGAGACTTTTTACAATCTATTGTGTTACTGTTACTCATTCAAAAACAGCATCGCCGTCTGGGCATAAATCCTTGATGCTTCCACTAATTCTGCTACATCAATATATTCATTGATTTGATGGGGGATATGACGGTCACCCGCTCCTGTTGTGACAATAGGAATACCAGCTAGGTGAAGGAAGGTTCCGTCTGTGGCCCCTGGTACGCCATTATAAATCGGATCCTTTCCGGCAACTGAACGGAATGATTCCACACTAGCCCTCACAATCGGATCCTCCAAACTCGTTTCTGTCCAAGGCCGACTTTCAATCACCTCTATTGTGGCTTTAAAGTCTGGATCCTTGGAACCCAGTCGAGCTAAAATTTTCTCCATATCAGCCCGCAACTGGTCGTGGTTCTGTCCAGGTACTGTGCGTATATCCATGGCACTATAACAATGATCAGGAATGACATTGATTTGCGGCTCACCTTTTTCCGGCCCTAAAATAATTGTTGGGGTAATGCTTGGAAAACCTAAATATTGGTGATGACCGAGTCGCTGCTTTTCTTGCTCTTCGAGTGCCATAAGTTCACAAATAATCTGTGCCATTCTTGTATTGGGATTGATCCCGGCTAGCGGCATGGCACCATGAGCCATTTTTCCATAAGTACGAATTACCGCTCTCATCGCCCCTTTTTGAGTGATGCAGATTTGATTTTCCTCCGGTTCACAGATGATGGCACCGTCCACCCCCTGTGCCCAGCCCCGTTTTATAAAATGCTTAATGCCAATCATCATGCCTTCCTCATCGCAAGGGACACACAAAATAACCTTTCCATTCCATTTCACATTACTTTTTTTAATAGCATGGACCGCTGCAATCGCAGCTGATAGATTTCCTTTTGTATCGTTCGTTCCTCTGCCAAACATTCTTCCGCCTTCAATTACGGCCCCAAATGGATCATAGCTCCAGGCATCCCAGTCCCCCTCTGTCACTACATCGGTATGTCCCTCAAAGAGAATCGTTTTTCCAGGTCTGCCGGAATCAAGAATACCAATGACATTAGGACGCCCCTTGACGACTTCTTCGATATATACCTCAAGCCCTAAACCCTTTAGGTATTCATAAACATACTGTGCCGCTCTGCTTTCATTTCCCATAGGGTCGTGTGGGCGGTAAACACTTGGAATCCGAACAAGAGCTTGAGTCAAATTTACAACTTCCTGATCATCCACATAATTATATACAGCCAACATGAACCCCTCCGTTTTATTGATTTTTAGCTACATCTTTGTGAGCGATAATTCCTCCAACACTTTCAGCGGATTGAACCGCATTAAGAATTGCCCTCTCCATGACCTTTGCTGCCAGGCCACCAATAACATCCACTGGAATCCTTTCCCCTCCTGTGGCAACAGCAAAAATCGTGTCTCCATCAAACATGGTATGGGCTGGAAAAATCGTTCTTGCATATCCATCCTGTGCCATCTGTGCAACCTTTGTTGCCTCTGCCTTCGTTAATTCTGCATTTACTGCAACCACTCCAATGGTTGTATTCGACCCAGCTGGAACGGTGGGGCTATAGTTTTGTTCGAGGAGCTTGATACTATCAAGAATCCCCCCCTCCTTATACGGCCCTGCTAAAATTTCCCCCGTGGAAGGTTCACGGACATCTCCGACTGGATTGACCGCAACAATCGCTCCAATCACAACACCATTATTTAAGCGAAGCGATGCACTTCCGAGACCGCCCTTCATACAAAAGTCGAGACCGGCTAATTTACCAACCGTCGCTCCACAGCCGGCTCCATAATTTCCCATGTTAAACATCTCAGTTGTTGCCGCTTTTGCTGCTTCATACCCCATTTGTTTATCTGGTCGAACCTTTGGGTCACCGTGAGGAAGGTCAAACAAGACTGCTGCTGGGACAATGGGAACCTTAGCAACACCCACATCTAAACCGATATCTTCTTCCTCCAAAAATTGCATCACACCGGAAGCGGCATCCAAACCAAACGCACTGCCTCCGCTTAAACAGATGGCATGCACTTTATCTACTAGATTAACTGGGTTTAAAAGGTCCGTTTCCCGTGTTCCGGGAGCGGACCCTCTAACGTCCACTCCCGCAACTGCACCACCATCAAAAAGGATGGCTGTACAACCCGTCAATGCCTGTTGATTTTCTTTATTGCCTACTTTTACACCTGGTACATCCGTGATTTGGTCATACATTCCTTATACATCCTTAGATATCTTTGATTTTTGAGATTTCCCTATCTGTTTCCAAGCTAATACAACTGCTAATGTCACAATCGTACCTACAATGGCTTCTGGAATTCCGTTTGTTATTCCGACGGTCCAAGCAACTCCTGCGGTTAAATAATTGCGGATGACAGCCATCGTTAACACAAATACCGTATTCGACAATGTCCCGATAAATGCAGCTGCTCCAACAGCAACGTATTCACTTCTGCGGCGGAGTCCAACATACACAAGCCAGGCAACCACACCGATCAATAAGCGAGGTAAAATGGAAACTAAAGGATCCTTAAAGAGAGGGACTGTTGCATTAAGGAACGAAGAAATCCCAAAAATGGCTCCAACAATTAAGCCAACCACTGGCCCCTGCATAATTCCTCCAATAATTGCAGGAATGTGCATGATGGTCGCATTCCCTGCTGCTGTTGGAACAGGTATATAGCCCAACCGTGTTACCCCTAAAAGAATGGCAATCGCACCCAGCACACCAGCAATGACAATATCACGAACCGTTAATGACTTTTTCATTCAATTTCTCCCCTTTTGTTTTTGTTTTTTTAAATTAAAAAGGAAACGGGTAAAAAAGTAGTAGTACAGAGAATAACAACCCAACCAATAATACAAGATAGTCCTTCGTTAGGGCTTTATACATGAAGAAGGAACTCCTGTCACCCCCTGGCGTATAACAGCGAGACTCCATGGCAAGAATCAGGTCTTCAGCCCTTGACAATGCGATATTAAATAATGGAATAATAATTGGAAACATTTCTTTTGTTCTTTGAATGATTCTCCACCAGTCTCCGGTACCAAAGTCAGCTCCCCTTGAGGCTTGTGCTTTCATCATTTTTTCCATCTCGATAGCAAAGGTTGGGACAAATCGAATCGCAATTGTTGTTATTAGAGAGATTTCGTGGACCGGGAAATGAATTTTTTTTAACGGACTCAATAAGCTTTGTATGGAGTGTGTTAATTCTGTGGTGGAAGTAGATAAGGTAAGAACACTGCTTAAGAAGATAATTTCAACAAATCGAACAGCTGAAACAACCACCAATCGAATACTTTCACTGGTGATTAAAATAAAACCATAATCAACATACACTCTACCATCTGAAAAGAGCTGTCCTTGAAAAAGCAACTGCAAAATCGCCAAGATGATAATAAAAGGAATCGCTGGTTTCACACCAGATAGTCCATAGCTGATAGGAATTTTGGATGCCCAGAATAAATAAAGAGATAAGACTAGACCAATGGCATTTCCGATATAACTCGTATTAAAGGCAATTGCTAACACGAGAATGACAAAAGAAAGAAGCTTTATTCTTGGATCTAATCGATGAATAAACGAGCCCGTTGGGACGTACTGACCGATTGTTATACTACGGGATATTTCAAATTCGCTGGACATGTGTCGAACCCTCCTTTCTACCGGTAAGTACCTTCATAATTTCGTCAGCTGCTTCAATAATGGAAAAGGCATCCGTATTTACTTGGTATCCAAGATCGGTTAATCGATAAAGGATCTGTACCGTTTCGGGGGTCCCGATTTGATGACGCTGCAGTTTTTCTTTATCCGTAAAAATTTCTTTCGGTGTGCCTGATAACACATCGGTTCCGCCTGCCATCACATAGACACGGTCAGCTAGCATTGCGACCTCCTCCATATTGTGTGACACAAAAACGACGGTTAATTTTTCTTCCTTGTTTAACCGTTTAATTTTTTCAAGCAATTCCTTCCTTGACCTTGGATCTAGACCCGCTGTCGGTTCATCAAGTACTAAAATTTTTGGTTTTAAAGCTAGAATCCCTGCTAAGGCTACTTTCCGTTTCTGTCCCCCGCTTAAAGCAAAGGTTTGTCGGTCTGTCATTTCCTCAAAATCTAAACCAACAACATCCATCGCCCACTTAACACGCTCTCTCACCTCCTTTAGTGGAAGACCTAATTTGAAGGGGCCATAGGCAATATCATCGCCAATGATCTTTTCAAAAATTTGATCCTCCGGGTTTTGAAAAACCAGTCCCACTTTCTGTCTCAGCGTTTTTAAATCTACCTTTTTCTTTGATAAGTCTTCCCCATCAATGATTACTTTTCCGGATTCCGGACGCATCAGACCATTGAAGTGTTGAATTAAGGTCGACTTTCCCGACCCAGTATGGCCAATGATGGCAATGCATTCCCCTTCTTCTACATACAGATTGGCTCCTTTTAAAGCAACATGCTCCATTGGGGTCCCTTTCATATACGTATGAGATAGGTTCTCTATTTCGATGATCGGTCTCTCCGGCATTTTATCCCACCTCCTCTTTGGATAATTTTTCTACTTCCGCAATAAACTCTTCTTCTTGGATTAAGTCCCTTGAAAAATTGGTAAGTTGGCTGTGAATCACTTCGGCCATTTGGCTAACAGAAGGCACTTCTAATTGCAGATTCTCTAATTCCTGCTTATGTTTAAAAATTTCACGCGGGGGACCGTCCATGACGATTTGCCCACCCTCGATGACGATAATCCTGTCCGCTTCCGCTGCTTCGGACATATGGTGGGTTACCGTAATAATGGTCATCCCTATATCGTTCATCTTTCTCATCACCTGAAGAACTTCTTTTCGGCCAAAGCTGTCAAGCATACTTGTTGCTTCATCAAAAACGATGCAATCCGGCTGCATTGCTAACACACCGGCAATCGCGACCCTCTGCTTTTGTCCCCCTGATAGATGGTGTGGCGGTCTGTGGCGAAACTCCGACATTTTTACAACATTTAAAGCTTCATCCACTCTTTTTTTCATTTCTTCTCTTGCTACACCAATGTTTTCTAGTCCAAAGGCTACATCTTCCTCAACGATTGTCGCAACAATTTGGTTATCTGGATGCTGAAAGACGGTGCCAACAGCTCGACGAATATCCCGTTTCTTTTTCATCTCTCTCGTGTTATGCCCGTGAACCCAGACATCCCCATGATCCGGGGTTAAGATCCCGTTCAAGTGTTTGGATAAGGTAGATTTTCCTGAACCATTGTGGCCAATGATTGCTACATATTCTCCAGGGAAAATGGAAAAGGAGATATTCTTCAGAACGGATACTTTCGTTTTTTCATTTATTTTGTAGGCAAACGATACATTATCTAAACGAATAATTGGTTCCATTTTATACTCCTCTCTCAATAGATTTGTGTTAAATCCCACGTCCTCCATCAATATTTAGAACCTCTCCAGTCACAATCTTAGATAGATCAGAGGCTAAATATAAGGCACCTTGGGCAATATCCTCTGGTTGAATTAACGACCCCAATGGAACACTGTCTTGAAAGATCTTTTTCATACCCTCTTCTTTTTGATCTTCATCCCCTACAAGGAATTTACCAATCATAGGTGTATCAGCCGGGCCAGGATTGATGGCATTTACTCTAATTTTAAAAGGAGCTAATTCAAGTGCTAGTGCTTTTGTCAGCATGATGGCAGCCCCTTTTGATGCACAATACGCGTTTAATCCTGGTCTCGCTCTAATACCAGCAATGGAAGCAATATTAACAATACTTCCACTCTTTTGTTGCTTCATGATCGGAACAGCATATTTAGAAGTTAAAAAAATGGATTTTGTATTTACGTTCATAATTAAATCCCATTGTTCCAAGGTTAATTCTTCAATAGATGTGAAGGATTGTGGAACACCAGCACAGTTAATGACAATATCCAATCCGCCATATGCTTCCAATGTTTGATCCACAATGTTTGCAACATCCGAATCACTCGTTACATCTGCTTGAATGGCTTGCACTCGTTCTAGACCCGTTGAACTTGCCGCTGTTTTTGCAGATTCATAATTTACATCAGCAAACGTTACATTAGCCCCTTCATTTGCGAATAATAGGGCAATAGCTTTCCCCATTCCCGATCCTGCTCCGGTTACAATTGCCGTCTTTCCACTTAATATAGTCATAGATTGTAAACCTCCAGAAATTTACTATTCTATCTTTAACTCTGAAAGGGCCTTATTTCATAATCCCTTTTAGAGTTAGCGCTAAGGCTTAATTGAACCATTTTTGAAACGATTGCATCACCCATTTCAATGGTAGTGGAAGTACCGCCTAGGTCAGGTGTTCTTATTTTTCCATCTATTAATACTCCTTCAATAGAATCGAGAATTAACTTTCCTACATCAGGGAGTGCGAGATGGTCCATCATAATACTTACGCTCCAAATAGAGGCGATTGGATTGGCAATCCCTTTTCCTGCAATATCTGGAGCAGAACCATGTATCGGTTCAAACATAGAGGGGTAAATACGCTCCGGATTGATGTTGCCAGACGGAGCCAACCCTAACCCTCCAACGATAGCCGCACCTAAATCTGTTAGAATATCTCCAAACAAATTACTTCCCACAACCACATCCAAGGCTTCAGGTCTGGAAATAAAATAAGCAGCAAGTGCATCAACATGGTAGAGTTGTGTTTTTACATCAGGATAATTATTGCCTATTTCTCTCACCATCTCATCCCAAAAGGGCATGGTAAAGTTGATCGCATTTGATTTTGTTGCCACTGTAAGGTTCTTCTTCGACCTTTTCTCTGCCAATGAAAAAGCATAGTTTAAAATTCTTTCAGAACCATACCTTGTAAATATGTTATTTTGCACAGCTAGTTCATATGGGGTTCCCTCATGAACGCGTCCGCCCATATTGGAATACTCCCCTTCGGTATTTTCCCTAACGACAACGAAGTCAAGATCTTCATGGGTTTTATACCTCAATGGGCTTTCTATACCTTGAAGGAGCTTAATTGGCCGCAAATTCACATACTGTTGAAATTTCCGGCGAATGGGCAAAATCAACTCCCAGACCGATATGTGATCCGGAACAGATTTTGCACCAACAGCCCCAAATAGAATAACGTCAAAATCTTTTAAAATATCTAACCCATTCTCAGGCATCATTCTTCCATTTTGAAGATAAAACTCACACCCCCAATCAAAAGATTCACAAGAGATAGTAATACCGCCGTGTATCTCTTCCGCTTTTTTTAATATCTTTATGGCCTCATTCATCACTTCTGTGCCAATTCCATCCCCCGGAATTAAAGCAATTGAAAAGTGCTGCAAATCTATCACTCCTTTCATTTAAATTATTTTAAAAACAACCTAATTAGATTAAGCTTTTTTAGGGATTCTTATTTAATCAACACTTTTTATTTTTATCGCGATATTTTTTAATTGAGTATAATTTTGTAAAGCTTCTACTCCTTTTTCACGGCCAATTCCGCTTTTTTTATAGCCACCAAAAGGAAGCTCTACCCCACCAGCTGCTCCATAATCATTGATAAAAACCTGTCCGCTTTTCACTTTACTGGCTATTCTATGTGCCCGTGATAGGTCATTTGTCCAAATTCCTGTTACGAGACCATAAGAGGTTCCATTTGCTAAGTAAATAGCTTCCTCTTCGGTATCAAATTCAAATACGGTTAATACGGGGCCAAAAACTTCTTCTTGAGCAATTTCACTAGATGGAGAAACATTTTCAATAATGGTTGGTTCAAAATAATAACCTTCATCCAACTCTTCTACCATTGCTTGCTTTCCGCCAATAATGACACGTGCACCTAGCTCTTTTGCTCTCTCGACCATAGCTAGTATTCGCTCAAACTGCCTCTTTGAAATAATTGGACCCAGCTCACTGTCATTGATCCCAGGGCCAATTTTTATCCTTTTCATTCTCTCTGCCAATTTCGCAATCATTTCATCTTTAATTTTGGAGTGAACTAACAACCTGGAGCCGGCTGAACAAGTTTGACCCGCGTTTTGAATAATCGCACGGGTAACCCATGTAACCGTTTCATCTAGATCACAGTCAGGAAAAACAATTTGTGGTGATTTCCCTCCCAGCTCCAGTGTTACTGGAACTATATTTTTAGCCGCAGATATCATAACACTCGTACCAGTGCTAACTGAACCAGTAAAAGTGATATGATTGACATCTGGATGATTCACCAGTGCTGCTCCTGCTTCAGAACCATATCCTGTTACAACTTGAAGAGCACCTCCCAGGACTTCTATTTCAGAAAATATTTCGGCTAACTTTATTGCCGACAATGGAGTATCTTCAGCCGGTTTCACTACGACTGTATTTCCAACCGCTATGGCAGCCGCCACACCCCTAGATGTGATCTGAAGTGGATAATTCCAAGGGATAATTTGAGCACAAACCCCCATAGGTTCCCGAACCGTATAGTCAATCACATTTGGCGCTACTGGGATTGTTTCTCCAAACATTTTGTCTGCCATACCAGCATAATACTCAAAATAGCGCGCACTACTTTCTACATCACTTCTAGCTTGTGAAAGAGGCTTCCCTGTGTCCAACGTCTCAATCATGGCAAGCTCCTCAAATCTTTCACGAACTTTTCGTGCAACTTCATAAAGAGCATTTCCTCTTATACTTGGTTTTAATGATTGCCATTCACTGGATTCAAATACATTCTTCGCGGCTTCTACAGCTAAATCAATATCTTCTTTTCCTCCCCTGGGAACTGTGCCAATAACTTCATGATTGGCAGGATTATAAGATGAAATAAACTCACCTGAAACGGACTTCACCCATTTTCCATTAATATACATTCTATTCATTCTTAACCTCCGTTTTGGTATGGCTATGATTCTAATAAAATCTCGTAACTGTTATAACTAAGATTGTGCAAGTTTCGTGCCAAGGTTAAAAATTCAGAAATGATAGAATTATCAAATAAAAAACAAGGGTTTTTATCCCTGTTTTTAAAAGGCGATGTTTTAAACTGCAACATAGAGTTGCTTTTTGAAACATCATATATTATATTCTTTAATTTTTCTCCAAAGGGTGGAACGGTCTATTCCGAGTGATTGTGCTGCTAACTTTTTATTATTCTCAAATTTTTCTAATGTCGTGAGTATGAGTTCTTTTTCCTTATTTTTAATACTTTGTTTATTTGTAGCTTCTCCTGATAACTTCTTTCTCCTTATTTTTTCAGAAAGAAATTTCGCTCCCTGAAGCCTTAAACTATTACTCTCTTCAAGGACCACCATCCGTTCAATTGTGTTCCTTAATTCACGAATATTACCAGGCCAGTCGTACTTCTGGAATAAACCAATTAATTCCTTTTCAACGGTAATGATTTTATTTTTTCTTTTTTCATTAAATTCATATAGAAAGGTCTCTACTAATTTAGGTATATCCGCTAAACGCTCGCGAAGAGGAGGCAATTCCAGAGCTAGTACATTCAAACGATAATATAAGTCAGAACGGAATTGTTTCTCATCCACTTCCTCCTCTAAATTTCGATTTGTTGCTGTAATGATCCGAACATCGACTGGTATGATTCGCTCACCGCCAACACGCCTAATCGTTCTTTCCTGAAGTACTCTTAATAATAGAGCTTGAATTCGTAAAGGAATCTCACCAATTTCATCCAAAAACAGTGTACCACCATGTGCAAGTTCAAATAAACCCGGCTTTCCTTCTTTAAGAGCGCCTGTAAATGTGCCTTTCTCATATCCAAATATTTCACTTTCAAGAAGATTTTCTGGCAGTACTGCGCAATTCACAGCTACAAATGGACCGAGCGATCGATGACTTGCAGAATGAATACCTTGAGCAAATAATTCTTTACCAGTTCCAGACTCACCTGTGATTAAAACTGTAGATTCTGTTTCAGCAAATTTTCTTGCAAGCTCTTTTGCCTCGATTATTTCCTGTGTTTCCCCAATAACATCACTTAGTCGATACTTTGCCTCTAAGCCATTTTGATGAAGCTTTTTTCGGAGTTGTAATTCTACTTTTTGAATATCTGTAATTTCTTTGAAGTTTGAAACGGCTCCGACAATTTTCCCTTTGACGATAACCGGAGATCGATTAATAACAATTTGACGACCTCCTACAGTTGCAATATCTCCCCTTTCCATCTTCCCAGCTTTCAAAATTCGTAACATATCGGATTGTGGGATGAACTCTGTGATGTTTCGCCCCTTCATATCCTCATCAACACCTAAGATCATTTTTGCATGGTCATTAACCAATCTAATTTTTCCGGCTCTATCAATTGCAACAACTCCATCATGCGTTGAATTGACGATCGCATCTACTTGATACCTTTCTTTAAACATTTCCTCAATTAAGTTCGTTAATGATCCTGCTAGCTGTAAAAAAGGAATAACAGAAGTGAAAGAAGGCATTATGAAATGTAAATTTTTAATTAGTGGGTTAGATAATAAGCCTTTCATCCATATTGGGGCTAAATAAACATGATTTTGCTTAATTGTAGGAGATTGTTTTTCTGTCAAAAAGGAGATTTGAATCTGATCATTTGCAACATGTTCCGCGTATTCTTTTCTCAACCACTCGATTTCTTCATTTGATGTTATAAATGAATACTCTCTTTGTTCTGGGATTTCAAACAATACCTTAATAGACTTTCTTATATCTCCAATAGTTATCGGGATAGGAATAATCGGAAAAGAAAGACCCTCTAGTTCTTTCTGAAAAATTGCAGGTGTTATAATAACCATTGGATTCATAATTTGATCTAGTATGGAGTTAATTGAATAAAAACTAGCAGTTTGGTATCCCAAATCTAGTAATAATTTTTTTATTTTGTCTTCATATAAATCATTCATTTTAAAAAGAGCTATCATCGAATCACCCCTGAATAAAGAAAGTAAATAAGATAGATTAAAGTAATAATTTTTTGTATTTTTTAAATATTCTCTTTTTTATAATAAATTTAATTTTCCTATCTGTAAACTTTCAATGATTCTTGTCTAGATTATAAAAGAAGGAAAATCGCTCTGACTAAAAGAATTAACATAAAGGATTATAAAAATAGAGGTGAATGCGATGTTAACACAGGAAGAATTAGCTAGCATAAAAGAACTTCAGGAGATTTGCGAGAAAGATGGAGGATTTCAACTGAAGCTTAATTATGACATGCTTAAAAATAGATCAGGACAGGTTAAAGAAGACTTTCTTCATTATGAAGATGACCAGCTTGTCGGTTTCCTTGGTAGTTATGATTTTGGCAATAAAGTAGAGCTTTGCGGAATGGTACATCCCGATTACCGCAGAAGAGGTATTTTTACTAGATTACTTGAAAAAGGAATTGAGGAAGCTAAGAGGCGAAATATCAAGAAGATTTTATTAAATGCTCCAAGCAACTCCCTATCGGCGAAGAATTTTTTAACAGCGATCCCTTGTACGTTTTATGTAGCAGAATATCAAATGAAGTGGCACAATGTGGAGCTTTCCGAGGATCCTTCTGTTACTTTAAGGCCTTCTACCACAACAGAGGATTTCGAAGCAGAAATACAGCTTGAAGTCTCGGCCTTTGGATTTAATGAGGACGAAGCACGACGGTTCAATCAGCAGATTAGGGAAAACAGTAGGGATCAAAACTTTATTATTGAAGCGGATGGAAAAACTGCCGGAAAAATACGCGTGGATGAAGCAAATGGAGAAGCTTGGATTTATGGCTTTGCCGTGTTTCCTGAATTACAGGGAAAAGGAATTGGTAGAAAGGCATTAACAAAGGTTGTAAAAACGGAAAACCAAAAAGGACTCTCCGTTTTTCTAGAGGTCGAAGCTAAAAATGCACATGCCTTAAAGCTGTATGAATCTTGTGGCTTTAGAAGCTACCACTCACAGGATTACTATAAATATACTATCTAGTATCTGTTTACGAAATAATAAATGAAGAAACCCATTCAATTTTTTAATGAATGGGTTTCCTCTTGATTTGAAATTTAACTCATTTTCTACTAACTTAATACGATCCAGCTAAATCCAGCCGCCTTTTTAATTACTAATCTCAATATCATCGAAATTAAGTCTTTTACCTGTTGTTCCTGAAACGACAATTCGGAATCGGGCGGGAGCCGTTTGACTAAGGGTGAAGGTTTTAACTGTTAGTGTAGACGTACTTGTATTTGTGCTCCCAATATTTGTCCATGTCGAGCCACCATTGGTGGACATTTGCAGCTGCCAGCTTGCACCTGTATCGCTACCAAAATTGGCATGGAAAATTTTTATACTTTTTGCTCCACTTACATCAAAATTCATGGTTAGGGATCCAGATGCTTGAACACGGGCTGACTGTAGCCCTGTTTTCTTATCCGTCGATAAATTACCGATTAGAGCATTATTAAAATACCAAGAACCACTTGCTAATGTAACATTTCCTGAAGAGTAGGCCGTTTTAGTACCAGACTCAAACTTTTCAGTTAATACAGTTGTCCCAACAGATCCGCTAGAACCATAGCCGTACGACCCGGATTTAAAGGTTGATGTATCATACCATTTATAGCCTGCCGCTGGTGCTGCCCAAGGTTCCGCTTCTGGCTCAGTAGATGTTTGGGGATTTTCCATTGATAGTAAGGAAGTTGGCTGATCAAGCTGCAATCCACTCACTTGAGACAATGCTGTGTAGCTTTCTTGTTTAGCTAACCAATCGATGATATTCACAAGCAATGTACCATCATTCTGTTCCTTAAACCCATCGTAGGTTGTCTTCGCTGTGCCTGTTTCCTCACGCAGGTACTTAGGAGTCGCGTCCTCTACCGGTGAAGAATCACCGATAAATGCTGCTTTTCCTAATCCTAGCTTGGAAACCGCTGCAAATGGGCCCTCCGCTCTCCCCCCGCCATTATACACTCCTTGATCGACAGCATTGCCCCAAGCCGTAGTTGTTGGAGGAAGATAGACAATCCCTTTTGCCTTGTATGGATCCGTAATGGCTAATGTAGAACCCGCATGCATGGCAACAGTAGAGACACCCGTAGTAATTCCAAACGCTTGACTTGATGCCACAATATCATTAGCTGTTACATCCCCAATCGCATTATATCGGAATCGGATCCCAAAGTTGGTTGAAAGCCAGTCTGAACCTGTTACTCCTTGCATGGCTGCAGACGAAGCCTCCTCTGTGCTCATTCCTTTTGCAGGATTGGAATAGGCACCACGTCGGTAGCCATTAAAGACCTCTGATGCATCCCAGCGGTTTTTGTTGCGGTCCGCGTTATAATGGTCTCCAATAAAAAAGATACTTCCGCCATTCTGCACATATTGGATCATGGCAGCCTGTTCAGAACTTTTGTAAGGGATATTGGCTTCTCCAATAATAAATACATTGTAGCCTTGCAAGTCCTCATAAGTAATTGGAGTTGTTTTTCGCAGTTCTTTTGCATAATAGCCTTTGTTTGCTAAAGCATTGGCAAAATCAGAGAAACTCCCATCCAACACCCAATCGGCTGCACCAGCAGTTTGCCCATGTGTATTATCAAATAAGATTTTCTTTCCATTTGCTGTCCCAACTGGCTGCAGCTGTGGAGCAGGATCAAGTGCATTCTCCGCTGATGCAAAAGGTGATTCAGATAAGAGCGTTGAAGAGAAAAGTAGAAGGATTATTGCAAAGATAGAAAAGCGTTGACGTGTCATTTTTATCACTCCTTTTGTGTAGTCCTCATAAAATTACCACACTACTATTGATAGAGTGTTAAAAATACGTAAAATTTAAAATTTTCCCAATATGAATCATACTACTTGATAGAAAAATGGGTAAAATTATGTTTTTTCAAAAAGTTTTTAGTTATTATAAAATAGTACAGAAACACTCTTTAGCCATCTAATCTATTAAAGGAGTAAACACCATGATACATAAACTAGACTTAAAATCTGAAAATCTACACGGATCATTCAGCAAGGATTACCAACCTATTTTAACAATTGATTCCGGTGACACCTTACAAGTAAAAACTCCTGATATTGAATGGGGATATTCTAGTTCTAAAAATGAAGAAAGAGTAGTTTTTGAATCAGCGGTTAATGAAGAAGATCGTAGACATCCGATGATTGGTCCAATCGCTATTCGTGGGGCAAAGCCTAGAATGGTGTTAGAGGTAAAATTGAATGATGTAGTGCCAGGCTGGTATGGGCGCAATTGGGCTGGCGGATTCAAGAATTGGCAGAACGATAGTGTTGGCTTATCTGAAACCGCAAGAATTCAGGTGGACTGGGAGTTAAATGCAACGACGATGACAGGGACCGCCCAAATTGGCGGGAAGGCCTTCCACGTAGGACTTCAACCATTTATTGGATTAATGGGAGTCGCTCCTAGTGAACCTGGGGTTCATGTCACCTCCCCTCCTCGTTATTGCGGCGGGAATATTGATTGCAAGGAATTAGTCAAAGGCAGCACCCTGTATTTGCCGATTGGCGTAGATGGTGCATTATTTTCGATTGGGGATGGACATGCCCTTCAGGGGGATGGTGAGGTTTCCGGGACAGCGATTGAGTGTCCGATGGACTTAGTGGATGTGACGTTGATTGTCAGAGATGATTTGGAGTTAACCATGCCTCGAGCCAAGACTCCTACAGGTTGGATTACCTTTGGTTTTAACGAAGATTTGAATGTGGCCGCTGCTACTGCCTTGAATGATATGATTGAGCTGGTCCAAGAGTTTTATGGTATAGAAAAGGTAGAGGCTATGGCCTTAGCTAGTGTCGCGGTTGACCTGAGAATAACTCAAGTGGTGAACGGTGCGAAAGGTGTGCACGCCGTTTTACCTCATGGTTCCATTAGATAATATAAAAAGGTGGCGAGAATTCCTTAAGGGGTTCTCTTATTGGGAGTTTTTATATTAAAACACTTATAAGCACCCGATTTTAGTAAGAAAAGTCTCAAATAAAACAACTTAAATTTAGTAAACAAAGGGCACCGTTTTTCTAACGGGTTCCGTTTCCTGTCGCAAAACTCGAAAATGTAGCCTAATTTGTACTGCCTTTTGTATCTGTTTTTGCAAATAAAAAATAAAACGGCTCAGTTCACATACTGAGCCGTTTTTTATATCCATTTTTGGCAGCTTGTTGAACAAACGCCCCCGTTAGTTGAATAAGAACATAACCTATTTATGATTTTCCCCAAATATTTTTAGTTCTTTTTTTATTTCTTTAAGTTCAGACCTTAAAAGCTTAATCTGCTTAGAATTATCAATACCAAAACTGACAGCATAAACAATAATTAGAAATAGACCCAATATACCTACTAAGCCGTAAATTATCCCCATAACCCTCTCACTCCTAAAATAAGTTCACTATACTAACGATACCATAATTTGGTAAGTGGTTGATTATTATTTTTTCTTTTTAAACAATCCTGCCCGTTAGTGGAACAAGCAAAAAAAGGCTGCCTCAGCAACCTTATCTTGCACTCGGTAATAGAACCAGGAATTAATGAACTTTTTATTTTTTTCCTTTTTTATTTAGCCAAATAAAAAAGCTAATTAGTTCTCCCAGTAAATATCCTAGTATTGTTACCACAAAGATGGTCAAAAAATTTATTGGTAAATTTGTAAGAGAGACAATTATCCAGCCAACAAACATTACTAGGAGTTCCCACTTATCATTCCATAACCTTTTTAACAAAATCGATTTCTTCCTCTCCCCAAAATCCAGTATACTTACTATTTATTCAGAATAAGAAAGAATCATTCTTTTTAAGCTAACCTGCTTCAATAGTTCAATAACAAAAAGGGGATCGCCGCAGCAACCCCATCTTTCACTCTTGCCCTCGGTAGCTGAGGAGGCTTACGACAGATTGTAGGAATTTAAATCTTTCCAACCTTGAAAAGAGTTTCGGAAATTTTTAGAGAAGGTATTATCTTTGCTAAGAAGTAGAATCGATGAGGAGTCCCAAAAAACTAATTCAACAACTGCCTTTGGATGTTGGATTTGTGGGTTTTTAACCCAAAAATTTGGATTTCCATCAGCATACGGTTCCCCTTTAATCTCATCTAAATCAATTATTTCGTCCTTTTCAAAAGCTGAAAATACACCCCAAATAAAATAAACATCTTTATTATTAGCAAATTGCATTAGCTTATCGCCTGTAATCAAGTAATTATTATGACCATTACTATCTTCGAATTCTCGAAAATCTTGAAAATAATCAAGGTAATTTTCAGGATAAGACCAATCCAGGTCAGTTAGTAGCCAATTATAATTTTGTTCCAGTCCTTTAAATGAGTTTAATATCTCTTTTAGTTTTATAAAATCATCTAAAATGGTGTTCATTTCTTCCCACCTTTCAAGCTAACTATTACCCTTATTTTAACATCTTTTATTAAACTAACCTGCCAGTTAGCACAATAAGAAAAGCTGCCACAATGACAGCTCCGACCTTTCGCTAACGCACCCTTTACTTGAATAACTTATACCAATACAAAGTGGTTTCTATATTTGGATTATGACTGCTTCAATGTGTCAGCTCCACCTAGTATGAATCCTTGTTTCACATAAAACCTGCACGCTCCAAGATTATCATCTTGGGCCTCTAGAGACATTCCGATAAGTATTTTTTGTTTTGCCCACTCTTCCGCTTTAGTTAAGAGCAACTTCCCGATTCCATATCCTCTAAATTCTTTTTTTGTAGCAATATTTTCAATATAACAGAAGCGATTCCAATCCATAATTATTCTAATTTGCCCGACGCAATTATTATTCTTATAAGCTAAAAATAGAGCTTTATCTTCACGGTTTATATAAAGGCTCCAATCAAGTTTATCATCTGGGAAACGAATTTCTTTAGTTTCATCAAATAGATTCTTTTCAAAAGACCATTTTCCTGATTGAAAACTGGGCACAACCTTACCAAACACTTTAAAATAATCATTTGTTTTATTGATGTCCTCAATTAATTCATCCTTTAATGGAGAAATTATGATTTCCTCTGCAATATTCATTTGGACACCTTCCCATTCTGAAAATGAATTTTACTAGCACAAGCCTAAATACCTACCCTATTCAACATTACTGCTTCGTTAGTCAAACAAGAAAAAATGACAGCCACAGCGTTCATTATCCTTAACAAAAGAACCCGTTTGTTGAAAAACACTTTAAGGCCGTTATTTTATTTGCTGTATCGTCAGCAAAGATATGAATATGATTTAAGTTATTTTTATTTGGCTTTTTCGTAATCTTTGTTGCTTTAGAATCTACTTTATTGGGAGGGATTGTTTATCAGTAGCCGGTCACTCCAGGGCAGAGATAATGTTGACTGGTTTATTTAAAATATGTACCATAATAATAGGTATGTTAGTTTCTCCGCTACCTTAAGGTAGGGCTGCTAACAGCACGTTAAAATAGCTTTTCCCCGCAACCGATTACTGCAGGGCTGAGCTATTTTTTAATTTGCTTTTGCGTTGCTGCAGATGCGCTCGTAGAACGGAGTGTAAATAAACCATGAACTGAGTTCTTTTAGTTATTCAGTTCAACTTAAATGCAATGTGCATTATTTGTTCTCTGATGTCTTCCAACGCAATGACTTGATTGACCATGCTCCAAGCGATGACTGATAGACTGACGGCTATCACGACGAAACAGGCAACTTTGACGGTTTCCAAGCGGTTATTTTTCATTACAGTGTCTCCTTTTAATAAACCCGCTCCTTGCAGTAAAGGGCAGTTAGTTATTCAGTTGTTGGAGCTTAAATACACTTTGAGTTAGTTGGTCTGCGATATCATGCAGCTCGCTTACTTGATTGACCATGTTCCAAAGCTATCACGGATAGACTGACGACTATCACGACAAAACAGGCGACTCTCACATATTCAAATTTGTCATTTTTGGTAGATTTATCTCCATTTTAGTGAAGTTATTTTGCTTTTCATCTACTTTGATTATATCAATGAAGTACCCAACGTTCCTTAAGAATACTGGGTATTACTTCTTTGGTCGATTTTTCATTAATTTAAATAGATATCGTATCAAGTAGGTACCCAATAAAGCGATCAATAACGCATAGGGATGGCTTTTAGTTCCTTCTTGAAACCAATCGCTATTGAATAAAGGAGGAACATAAAAAAGACAGAGCAATAGCACTAAACCAAAGACAAGTTCAATTAAGAATTGTTGAAACTTCTTCAAAATCAAATCCCCTTAATCGTAATATGAGTCTTACATTTTTAAAAAAAGTGATAAAAAACAACAATGTTTGTGAAAACATCCTTTTATTTTGATTCGAAACATAGTCTACAAACCGTGTTCAAACTCATAATGGAAACAAATCCCGTGCATATTTTCAAATACATCCTATAACTATTAACTTTTATAGGCTGTTGACAGCGAACACAAGTAGGATACATCATTATGTAGCCGCCTTTTTCTTTTTACTTTTTACTTTTTACTTTGTACCAATATTGTACCAATTACTGGTACACAATTGTTTACAAAGAAAGAATTTTTATTGAACTATCCTGCCCGTTAGTACAACAAGAAAAAAGACCGCCGCAGCGATCATTCTTGAGCTCTAGACCCCGTTAGTTGAGCAAAATCTATTTAATTTCTCATTATTAAAATGGTTCATTAGTGTGTTAATCAATTGAACTGCTGTATCTTTCTTATTTTTGGTATTTACCACATCCCCATTTTTTGAAACAATATAATGAATACTAGTATCTATGTTTAAAGAACTTGATGGATTTGCTACAACATAATCTGCATTCCAATACTCCATTCTTTGTAAGGCTCTTTCTATTAAATACTCTCTATCGTTTGAATGTTCGAGTTTAAAACCAACAAGCACAACATCTTTATTAATATTTTTGATATCTACTATTACTTTAGGAGCTTTTTTAAAATGGATAATCGGAGGCTGATCACTAGGAATTTTACCTAAATTATTTAATACATTTCCCTTGTCATCAACTATTTTGTTAACTATCCAGTCAGATATAGCTGCTGTCATTATAACAACTTCAATCTCTTCATTTTCTAATAAATTTTTCAGTTTTTCTTGTAAATCTTCAATTCCTTCAAATTGGATTGTCATTAGATTTGGGTTTTGTTTAGGTATTTTTGAAAAATAACCATGTAAGAAAATTACTTGTGCATCTTTTTTTATAAGTTCTTCTGCTATATAACATCCAATTGTACCTTTTGCCAAGTTTGTATGCCCTCTAACTTGGTCCCATTTTTCTAATGTTCCTCCACTTGTTACTAGTATTTTCTTTTTCTTTAATACCATTATCTAGTTTCTCCTAAATAGTAATTATTTGTAAAAAATTCAAGCCTTATATAATTCTAACACTTTTTCTCTATAAATAAATTGAATATTCTTATTAAACTATTCTGCCCCGTTAGCATACTAAGGATTTCAACAAAAAAGGCGGTTAATCCTTCCTGGATCAACGCCCCCGTTACTTTAAGAACATTACTTCACAAACTAAGTCGTTATTTACATATCTAATGTTTATCCATTCCTTTTACCCTTATAATAGGTTAACGGGAAACCAATAATTATACAAATAAGTCCACCTATCCCAGTCGAAATAAAAGATAGTTCTTCTTTAAAAAAGGACCAACTTATAATCCAAAATATAATAATTAACCAGCCTAAGACATTTGTTATTTTAAGTTTTATTCCTTGACCTCCATTAGACCTAGGCAGGTATAAGCTAATTGCATTTAAAATAATTCCTAATAATCCAATTAATGCACCGATTATGAACCATTGAGTTGATAAAAAAGTTTGTAAATATATTCCTACCATCGCTAAGAGTACTCCAACCCAGGGTAATATTCTTCCTTTTTTCATTTTTTCTCTCCCCCTAATTCTATTCCCCTTTATATAACATTTTACCATAATAACCCATATTCTTATTGAAGTATTCTGCACCGATAGTTCAACAAGAAAAAAGACCGCCGTAGCGATCCATTTGGAACTCAAGCACTCATTAGTTCGCTGTATTATTGTGGAATAATTTGGATATTTCGTTTATAATCAAACAAAGGATGGTGATATAATTTGAAAAAATGGTTAATATCTCTGGGTCTTTCCTCACTATTAGTTATTTTTACCCTTATAAGTATTTATTTTTACATTGGTTATATTACATCAAGTATTTCATTTAATTGGATATCATACTTACCTTCTCAATTAGTTTCTTTAATTTTATAAATAATGAAGCCATTTATGTTCTGGTTCGTGTAATTCTATCGCATATCTAAGCCATTGTTTCTTCTCAATATCGAGATATTCCTTTATTATCATAAAGTCTTGATGGTCCTTTTCTCTTGTATTTTTCACCTTATATAAAAGGACAATTTCTGGATTTAGATAAGGAATACCTGTTTCAGAATAAGTCCAAACCGAAGTGAGTGGGTAGGAAATTCTTAAATCCCTTCTAAATTTCCAATCATTATCTTTTGTTTCATTGAGAAGAACTTCAATTTTATCTCCAGTTAATTTATTCGAAGCGTGTATTTCGTGAACTGGTAAATCTAAAAACTCATTTTCCCAAATATGAAATTCACCTTTAATAACCTTTTTAAACTCCCATTCTTTAAGATAATCTTTTAGATATTGTTGGTTTTTTCTGAATACAGCAATCTCTATATCTTTGTGATCCCTGGTTTCTTTACCAATAAATAGGTCAATTGCCCATCCACCAGCAATGCCCCACGTTTTATTAAATCCTGCCATTAAAGAGGTAATACTTTCGCATTGTTCAAACGACATAAAAATCCTCCGAATTAAAAAAGTATTTATCTTTTATATATTCTTTTTGAAATAAGAATTACCTGTCGCTTATTCAACTAAACTGCTCCGTTAGTGTGAGTACATTTTTTCACAAACTTCATTTCATCTTAACATATATATCCAATTATAATGTGCTTCATAAACATTTTTGTAAGACGATTTGTATATCAAATTGAGGGTAAATTTTTAGGGGTGCACTTTACTATACAAATTTTTATTTATTTTCAACACAAATGGCTTTAAACCAATAAAAAATGAGTGTCAATTTTATATGCAAATTGGCACTCATTTTAACTTTCATTTTTAATGTTTGTGATAGGAAACGGAACCCGTTACCGTTTTTCCGTGCTCTTTTAACATTTATTTAAGATCTTAAGGAGTAGACTACTCCTTCTTTGATGGCATTTGTCAACCGCCTACTATACAAGTCGCAGTTGAACTTCCTACAACAGAGTTTAATTCAAATAGTAACTCTGGAAGAACAGACTCGTTTATCAGTTCCTCCAATGTTTTATTGGAGATTGGAACGTTGTATTTTTCAAATGTATCTACTGTATTTTCCCAAACTTTAATAATGGCATTGGGGGACATATTTGATTGAATTACCACATCTATCACTCCCTTTTTACAAATAGCACCACTCAAAAAACCTTTATGAAAAAGAAAGTTCCCTTCAATTTTACTCCTTATACCTAACAAAAATTGTAGTCCCCTCTGGTCCAGTCTGAATATCGATCTTTGCCTGATGACGGGCCGCGATAGCATAGCAAACCCCTAATCCTAGACCCGTTCCCTTGTCCTTAGTCGTGAAAAACGGTGTACCCAATTTTTCTAATACTTCAGGCTTGATCCCTTCTCCTTGATCATGAATGGCCAAAACAACATAATCTTCGTCCATATAGGTTTTAATCGTGAGTACCTTTCCTTCCTTCATTGCCTCCAACCCATTACGATAGAGATTAATAATTAGCTGCCGAGTTTCATCCCGATTTAACATTAATTCTGGTATTTCCTTTGTATCAATCTCCACGTATTTATTTTGATTGAACGCATCCACCTGGATTAATGGAGTCATATCATGGAGGATCGTATTTAGACTTAACTTCTGTAAATCAGACGACCTGGTATTACTCATCGACAGGAATTCTGAAATGATATTGTTCGCTCGGTCCAGTTCATCAATCATGATATGTAAATACTGCTGATAACGCTCAAATTTTTCTTCTTTTTGTAAAATCTGCAAGAAGCCTCGGACGGTTGTCATTGGATTTCGGATCTCGTGACTGATTCCCGCTGCCATTTGCCCAATTAAATCGAGCCCAGATAATCGTTTAAACTCCCTCTCGTATCTCTTTTTCTCAGTAATGTCCTTCATCAAACTACAGATGCCATCATCATATGGATAGGCTACTACTTCATACCAGTGATCTGTATATATGGAGTGGATTTGGAAATGGACAGGTAGTCGATTAGTCATTACCTTATGAAACTCTTTATACATGGTCGTATCCACATAAGCAGGGAATACCTCCCATATCACCTTTCCTAAAAGCTCTTCTGATGTTTTATTAAGGGGTAGTATTTGATGTTTATTTATATGAATAAATTTCCAATCTTTGCTTAATGCAATGAATCCATCTGGAATACTTTCTAAAACATTATGATTTCTCTCATAAGCAATGGCTAGTTCTCTATTCTGTGCTTCGACCATGTTCTCGAGCTTATTCATATATAAAAGGCTTGAGAATGTGGAAGCTGTAGCATCTACGATCGATTGAGCCAGTTGGAGTTGTGATTCTGTGTAAACTAGAGGATTATTTCCGGTATGTGCCACACCTATAATCCCTAGCACCTCACTCATTGATACGAGTGGTATCATAAACAGTCCTTTTATGGAAAACTGCCGGCAAACCTCTTGGTTTAGTCTTTCATCGGCCGGTGCATCAGGGATTAGGATAGCATTTTTTGTTTTCATAACAGTCTCAAGTACTTGATCACTACAGGGCCCCATTGTCTCGAAGGTTTTTTTCCAGCTTACCTCAGTCCTTTTACCTGCCTCCCATTGCCTTAATGTTCCATCGTCTGTCGAACCTATTAGGTGGACCCCGCTATGGTCGTTATTCAAAACCCTTTTTAAGTAGCGGAAACAGGTCTCCAAGCTTTCTTCCATGGATAAACACATAGATAGATCGCGCGTGACATCGAGCAATAGTTGCTTTTCAGAAATCAGCTTTTCTTTTTCGGCTAGATTAAGCGCATTTCGAATGGCCACGGCTGCCATATTTACATAGGCCTCCACGGTTTGAATCTCTGACTCTGTTAAATTCATAGGTATCCCCACATCGAACAGGAAAACGAGACCGAATAACTCCTGTTCAAAAGAAATAGGAAGCACTAACAACGAGTTAATTTTGAATGCTTTTACCGCACTAGGATCTGGTCGATGATCCTTTGAGGTATCGGGTATGTAGATGGCTCTTTGAGTTTCTATGACTTCCTTTGCTAGTAAATCAATTTTCGTGTCGATTACATGCATATCTAATGTCCAGTCGTTGATGAATTCTGGTTTACCAACATATCCTCTGAAGGTTCCATCCTCTTGTGGCAAATAAATACCAACCGCATCACATTGAACGATTTCCTCCGAGATGGCTGTTGTTACTTGCTCCAATACATCTCGTAATTCTAGCTTGGTATTAATTAATTTAGTTATGTTTGCAAGTCGAGAATACCTCGTTTGTTCCTTTAACATCGCATGTGCTCCATTCCATTGGCATGAACCTTCGTTAGGTTTATTTACAACCGAACTCGTTCTGTACAATTTCCGACAAATTATCTTAATATTTTCATTTTACAATATTTGCATGATTTTGGTCTAGCTAGCTATAAATAAATTCAAGATATAGGAGGCTTGGGCTACTGATTTTGGGAATGAAAGACAAAACTCTTCAGGAATTCCGGCAAATTTCCTCTAAACAAAAAAACAGGCTCTAGAAAGCTGTCTCTAATAATAGCAACAGTTCTCTAGAGCCTGATTAATTATAGAAAATTTCACCTGTTAACAGCCTTTTTAAAATCCTCAATAAACGCTTCTACCTGATCTTCTTGTGTTGCCCAAGAAGTAACAAGGCGAATGGCAGAATGCTTCTCATCAACCTTTTCCCACAAATGAAAAGCATACTTCTTTTCTAATTCGGCAATGACTGCATTTGGGAGAATCGGGAAAATTTGATTCGATGGAGAATGGATTAAAAACGGAATATCTGCCTTGCTTATTTCGTCTCTAAGTCTACCTGCCAGCTTATTTGCATGCATCGCTAAGTCAAAAAACAGATTATCCCGGAATAGCTCAAGGAACTGAATACCCATTAATCTTCCCTTAGCAAGAAGTGCCCCTTTTTGCTTAATATGATAGCGGAAATCCTCTTTTAGAGAATCACGGCAAATGACTAGCGCCTCTCCTATAAGAGCTCCGTTCTTTGTTCCGCCAATATAAAAAGCATCAACAAGTTCAGGGAGATCACTCAATTTCAAGTCATTTTCATCAGAGCATAGCGCAGACCCTAATCTTGCACCATCCATATATAAAATGAGATTGTTCTCATGACAGATATCTCGTAGCTGCTCCAGTTCCTTTTTTGTATAAATAGACCCGATTTCAGTAGAATTCGATATGTAAACCAGCTTCGGTTTTACCATGTGTTCGTCTGGATGCCCTTCGAGTACAGCCTTCACATGGGTGGGAGTCAGTTTTCCTTCTACGCCTTCAATTGAAATGATTTTATGTCCAGTTGCTTCAATAGCACCCGTTTCATGCCCTAAAATATGTCCGGAACTTACGGCCATTGCCGCCTCGTGTGGTCTTAAGAAGGCAGAAATAGCGGTTAGATTTGTTTGTGTCCCGCCTGAGAGTAGGTGGATATCCACATCCGTCCGTCCCAATCTTTCCTTTAATAAATCTATCGCTTGTTGGGTGAATTGATCTTCCCCATAGCCATTTGCTTGGACAAGGTTGGATTCAAGTAATGCGTTCAAGATTCTAGGATGTGCGCCTTCGCTGTAGTCGTTCTTAAAGCTGTACATTTTGTTGCCTCCGTCTTATTTTCATGAATTGTTTCTACACTTCTATCGTAACATAACTATCAATTAATCCCTACCATATAGATACGCTCTTTTAAGTGTAAAATTACACTTTTCTTTAAAGATTTACGATTTATCAGCGGATTTTAGGCTTTTATCAGCGAATATTAAAATATATCAGCGGATCTCAGTTTTTATCAGCGAATTTTAGATTTTATCAGCGAATCAGTATTAACTTACAATTCATAAAAATTATCTCTTTCTACTTTACATATACAAATCATTATTCCTTTTTAAGAAAACGACCTCCATTATTTTTAATCCTTCAATATCCAAAGTTTATTTAGGGCATTGCCAATGGATTTTGGTTTTGAATGCCATTAAATTGGAATATGTATTAATTAGAGTTTTTTGAGTCATTTGTACTAGTTCACGAATTCATCCTTGTTTTTTGGAAATTTGGGATTTGTAGGAGGAATTATATGAAAGCTGTCGTTTCTGACCAATACGGTCCACCCGATGTACTTCAATTGCAAGAGGTGAAAAAACCAGTTCCCAAAGACAATCAAGTACTTGTAAAAATTCATGCAGTGTCACTGAATTTTGGTAATCTTGTTCTATTAAAAGGAGAACCGTTCTTAGCCCGCTTTGCTTTCGGACTTACCAAACCAAAATACCGTATACCCGGAGGTGACATCTCAGGTCGTGTGGAAGCAGTCGGCAAGAATGTTACACAATTTCAACCAGGAGATGAAGTGTTCGGTGACCTATCCGGGTGTGGTTGGGGTGGTTTTGCAGAATATGTAGCAGTTCCTGAAGACGCATTAGTATTAAAACCTGCTAATCTATCATGTGAGGAGGCTGCCGCTGTACCAATGGCAGGGGTCACTGCTCTACAGGGCCTGCGTGATAAAGGCAAAATTCAATCTGGCCAAAAGGTGTTGATCAATGGCGCATCTGGTGGTGTGGGAACTTTTGCTGTTCAGATCGCCAAGTCTTTCGGGGCTGAAGTAACGGGTGTGTGTAGTACTAGAAACATAGACATTTTACAATCCATTGGAGCCGATGATGTCATTGACTATACTAAAGAAGATGTTACGAAAAAGACGAAGACGTTTGACCTGATTGTTGGTGTTAACGGACATCACTCCATTTCAGATTACAAACGGCTGTTAAATCCTAATGGAACTTTTGTTCACATTGGTGGTTCTGGCTCTCAAATGTTCCAAGCGATGGCCTTAGGTCCTTGGATTTCTCTGACTGAAAAAAAGAAAGTGGGTACCTTTTTACAAAGAGCGAACCAAAAGGACCTCCTGATTCTTATGAAAGAACTAATTGAGGACGGCAAAGTAAAGCCAGTGATTGATCGATGTTATAAATTAGATGAAGTGAAAGAAGCTTTCAGCTATTTTGCAGAAGGACATGCGCAAGGGAAAGTGGTCCTTTCTGTATAAAAAAAACAAAATGCCTCATTCCATTACGAATGAGGCACCTTTCTTAGTAATTCAGCTTTTTATGTTTCCATTTATACAAAAGAGTAGCCAATAGGTTAGCGCCGATAAACAGGATATTTCCTTGTGCATTATAATGCAGCTCTTGATTTTCGAAACTCATTTTATCATAATATTCCCCTTGGCTGAGTCCAAGTTCTTTTCGTTTTTTATTCTCTTCTTTTAGATGTTTAATGTATTTATACTGAATTGGTAAAAGAATAAATGATAACAAGAGGTATGTACCAATAATTCCCAAAGTCGTATATAGACCCATATGAAATTCTCCCCTCTCTATAAGAAAAATTTTCCTTATTACATTATACGTCTAAAAAATATATAAGTTTCATTTCGTGGAATAATTTAACATTATAATATAAAAGAAAAACCCTTCATTCAAGGGAGGCCGTGTTCATAAATTTCTATACCAGCCAATGTGAAGGAACATGTAATGAAGCTGGTAATTTAGTTTCTTTATCCCCTTTTGCAGCATTTACTTGTGCTTGAGTCAGAAAAATACAGCCTATTAGATTCGCACCACTTAAGTCTGCATCTCTCAGGTCAGCACCAATAAAATCAGACATTCTCAAATCAGAATTTCGAAGGTTAGCAGCAATAAGTAATGCTCCTCTAAAATTGCTTCCTTTAAGATCCTTGCTACTTAAATTAGCTCCCATCAGACCGATTCCCTTTTTGACATTACTTAGTTGATTCATCTTTTTCTTAACTTTTGCTCTAACCATTTCACTTGTTTGAAGCAGCAAATGATTGACAACCGCTCTATGGCTAGGTATATCAAGATCTAAAATTTCATTTGGACATAGTCGGGTAAGACGTTCTGTATCCTCCATAGTTTGTTGTAATTCGTCATAAATAGAACGTGCCTCTTCTCGGCACAATGCTTCATTTAAGTAAAGTAGCATTTCGTGAAGCTGTTGCATGATTGGAAAAACTTCAAACATTTCTTGAGCAGACTCTTGATTTCCACGCCAATCCTTTCCACTAAAAGTGAATTGTGAAACCTTTTGTCCCGCCCCAAAGCACTCAAATACTGTACAACCTTTAAAGCCTTTATTTCTTAAATGACTATGAATCCCGCAACTGTAATCTGATTGCAAGTTTTTACAAGGGGTACCCCCATCCTTGTCAAAAGCAAAATCAGCTGATTTAGCATAAGGTAAGGCAACACAACAAAGCCCAAAACATTTTTCACAGTCTGGACGTAAATTCAATAAAAAATCATTAGGTTTTAGTTGTTTAGACATTCCATTCACTTCCTTTAAAATCCTTTTAACTATATAATTCAACGATTCAAAGAATAATAAAATAATATTACCATATCAAGCCTTCCAAAAAGGAGAATTTTTCTAAACATAAAAGAAAAAGCACCCCTGCTTTTTGAACAGAGATGCGTTGAAAATTTACTTTTCATCGATTTCGACTTTATTCACTCGTTTTACAGTATTCATATGGTCAAATGAATAGGTTGCCATCGTTTGAATATCATGGTATTTTGATCTCTTGTCAGTTTTCATGACCACAGAGATAATCTCCTTGTTTCCCTGTTTTAAATATTCCAATAGTGTATGTTGGGCGGCATTTGTAAAACCTGGTTTTCCAGCAATAGCGTTTGGTTGGCTTTGAATATTCATTAAATTACGGATGGTTTTTTCTTTAATGCTTGTTTTAATGTTGGTCGTTTGTGTAGACATAACTTCAAGTACATTAGGGTGTTTAATGGCTTCTCTAGTGATGAGCGCCATATCATAGGGCGTTGTATAATGATTGGGATCATGGAGTCCATTGGGTGTAACAAAATGGGTGTTTTTGAGGCCCCATTCTTGCACTTTCTGGTTCATGAGATCAGCAAATCCTTTTTCACTTCCAGCCACATTTTCAGCGATCGTAACTGCTACATCATTTGCACTTAACAATAATAAAGCCTTCATAGCATCCTGTTTAGTAATCCTCTCACCTGTTCTAAGCCCTAAACAAAGGCATTCTTGATTGGCTGCATGTGAACTAACCGTCAGCCATTCCCCATCCTTCATTCGTTCATCTAAAACAGTGGCTGTTAATACTTTTGTCATACTAGCAGGATACGCCCTTGAATGGGCATTTTTGTTGTAAAGAATCTCTCCGGTCTTGGCATCTATGGTAACTCCATAAGCACCTACAATTTGTGGTGGGTAGACCTCCGCCGAGTTCCCCTTCATGACTATCCCATTCAATACCAAAAGAACTAATAATGATGCTACAACGAATTTCCCGATGTTTGTCATGATGTACCTCCAGTTGAACGAACCTCAGATATCTTATCCGTTTTATTTTGTTCCAGTATTAGCAGAATTACTACATTAAAATGGGGACAGTCCCTCATTGCTTTACAGCAGTGGGGGACTGTCCCCAGAAACGTTCCTGAGTTTTCACTGTATTCACTTTTAAAATACAAAAAATGTTCACAATCTATAAAATCAATTTCCTTTTTTCGTGATGTATGTCACATTTACTCGATTTAAAATCAATTAAACTAATTTTAAGTTAATTCTAAGGGGGATTTAAAATGATAGTAGCTTGGTTAATTACCATTGGTTTATTTTTAGTGTGTATCTATGCAACAACGGTTATTATTAATGGACTCGAAGAAAAGGATCAACTTGACTTAGCAGAATTGCAATCACAACTTAAAAACACAACAAAGAAAAATGATAAAAAAGATATGAAACTAGCAATATAATTGTAAAAAAACAAAAAACAACTTCAATTTGGAGTTGTTTTTTATTTCCTGAAATTTGATCATTCCTTACTTCATATCGCTGATTTTAATTTTCCAAATCATATGGTCAAAGCCTTCGTCCCAATAATCTTTTAACAAGTAATTAGGTTCCCCAAATTTCTTTTTCCAGATTTGTTGTGCTCGGGCATACCCACTATCTAAGCAAAATTCTTCTATACCTTTATTTTGTAATTTGGAATACATAGAATTCAATAATAGTCTTCCAATACCCATTCTTTGATATTCTGGTAGGACAAATACAGTCCCTACTTCAGGCAGCTCTTTATAAGCATTTTTTGTACATTTACATATGAGATCGCTAGCAGGACCATATTCGATGGAGCCCACAATTTTGTCGGAATGCCATGCAATCAAAAAATAACGATTTGTACCATTGCTAGCAAAATCACTTACTAAGTATTTTTTCTTACTACCAATTTCAGCCTCGTTGTCCTCGAATTTCTCTCCGATACCTTCTTTAGTAAATGTATCAATTATGACTTTTTCAAAAAATAGATTCAACTCATTTGTGTCCTCTATTCTCGGTCTTCTTATCTTGATGTTTAACACCTAAAAGCACTCCTTATACCATTATTAACTTAGATTTCTAGGTGTACCTTAAATTTCCCTCCTTCTATGACTAGTTATTGTTGCTTTTTTCCTGCTTCACGGACACTAGTAGACCCACCTTTTTTTTTACATTAAAAATGCGCCCCTGTATAACCAGAGACGCACTCGGTATTTTTTTATAGTTTTTCCCCATTCGTTTCAATAACGTCTTTATACCAAAAGAAGGACTTTTTCTTTTTCCGTGCTAATGTGCCGCTGCCATCATCATGTTTGTCTACATAGATGAATCCATACCGTTTAGAGTATTCGCCTGAAGACATGCTCACCATGTCAATACATCCCCAGGTTGTATATCCCATGAGCTCAACCCCATCTTCAATTGATTCACCCATTGCTCTAATGTGATCACGAAGATAATCGATTCGATAGTCATCATTGATCGAGCCATCTTCTTCTACCTTATCATAGGCTCCTAATCCATTTTCGACAACGAAGAGTGGTACTTGGTAGCGATCGTACAATTGGTTTAAGCCTATCCGCAAACCAACGGGGTCGATTTCCCAACCCCAATCACTTGCCTTTAGGAAAGGATTCTTCACTCCGCCGATGAGATTTCCTTGTGCGTTCTCTAAATCTGACTTCTCTTTTTTCTCGGTACGGGACATATAGTAACTAAGTCCAATATAATCGACAGTACCTTCCTTAATTAATTCCAGATCGCCCTCCTGAATATCTAATTCAATATTATGCTCTTTGAAATAGCGCTTAATGAATGCAGGATATTCCCCACGAACCTGAACGTCTGCACAAAAATAGTTGAAAAAGCGTTCTTCTTGAAGGGCATACATGACATTTTCCGGATTGGAATCGTACGAATAAACTGGTGCATATAAAATCATACAGCCAATTTGAGCATCTGGAATGATTTCATGACATGCTTTTACAGCAATTGCACTGGCAACAAATTGATGATGATATGCCTGGAAAGTTGGCTGGTACTTGTCTTCTTCTTTATGAATAGCAAAGCCAAGCCCCATGATTGGCATAATTAATCCACTATTAATTTCATTAAATGTCATCCAGTATTTCACTTTGTTTTTATAGCGATTAAAGATTACATTTACATATCTTTCAAAGAAAGTAACTACTTCACGATTTCTCCAGCCGCCATATTCCTTTACCAGATTTACAGGCATTTCATAGTGAGAAATCGTCACAACAGGTTCAATTCCATGTTTATGCAATTCGTCAAAGACACGGTCATAGAATGCCAGGCCTTCTTCATTCTCTTCTAGTTCATTTCCATTTGGAAAAATTCTGGTCCACGCAATAGACATACGGAACACTTTGAAACCCATTTCTGCAAATAAAGCTATATCTTCCTTATATCGATGGTAGAAGTCAATTCCTTCATGGTTCGGATAGCTGTATTTCTCACGATCGATTTCAAAATTAAAGCCTGGGGATTGAAGAATGTTAAGTCTTTCTTTTCCGCCAGGAAGAACATCGGCTATATTTAACCCCTTATTGCCTTCATCAAATCCGCCTTCCATTTGATTGGCAGCCGTTGCTCCGCCCCATAAAAAGCCTTCGGGAAAATGATATTTATTCATAAGAGAAACCTCCTGAAATTTTTTCCATAATCATTACTATTTGTTAGTTGGCTAAATTCTATAATTAACTATAAAGGAATAATAACTACCTTTATTTAGATAGTAAATAAATTAAGGGTATCTAGTTATTAATAACGAAGGTAGTCACTTGTTTCATACATCTAACACTGTGTTTTCTTGTGCTAAAATGGGGTTAGATGATTAAAGAAGATTAAGGAGACTTTCAAAACATGTTTTCAAATGAGGTTATCGCTTCTTTCAATGAATTAGAAACTTCTTTATACAATTATATTTGCCAAAACGGTGATAAGGTTGCTTATATGCGAATACGTGAGCTGGCCGATGAAACACATGTATCAACTGCAACTATATTGCGGTTTTGTAGAAAAGTAAATTGTGAGGGTTTCTCCGAATTTAAGGTGAAGCTCAAAATGCATTTAGAAGGAAATAAAAAGACGGTTATAAAAAGTGTCCATCATTCAATTGTAGAGTTTTTTGAGCGGACGCTAAAAGGTGATCTAGAAATAAAAATAAAACAGGCTGCCAGTCTAGTTAACACAGCAGAAAATGTTATTTTTATCGGAATAGGAAGCTCAGGCATTCTTGCAGAATATGGGGCGAGGTATTTCTCGAGCTTAGGGAAGTTTTCGTTGTATATTAAAGACCCGCACTTTCCGATTCACACTAAGCTCCGCAATAACAGTGTGACCATTGCGTTGTCAGTCTCAGGAGAGAATAATTTCACCGTCACGCATTTGAATCAATTAAAACAAGAAGGTAGTAAAATTATTAGTATCACAAACAATAAACTATCAACCATTGCAAAAATTTCTGATATCAATATTCCTTATTATGTAACTGAAGAATTTGTAGAAGAAGCCAATATTACGACACAAGTACCTGTTGTTTATATTCTGGAGTCTATGGCCCGTGAAATTCATAAACTGAATCAATAGGTGATTTTTTTCATTAAAAATCACCTATTTAGGTTATTAAATTATTTTATTAAATCGGTACCATATGAATTATCGATGGCACAAAGCCATTCACCTTGTGCATTTTTCTTAAACACATAGGTTGCTTTTCTTTCCATAGAATACTCCGAATCCTTTTTGCTTTCGGCTTCGAGGAACGTTTGGGAAATCACTAACGCCGTGTCCCCTGCTTCTAAAATAATCATTTCCCCTTGTGTAGGGACAATACTGTTATTAAAATATTTTGCTATGGCGATAAATGCTTTTTTTATTCCGTCTTTACCTCGAGCAATCATTTCAGGCTTTACAACCAAAATGGCATCATCGGTGTAGTAATTCATAAGTGTATCAAAATCTTCCTGCTTAATGGCCAAATCACACTTTTTGATTACCTCTTTCAATTCGTGTTCCATAACTTTCCCCACCTATGTATTTTTATAAAGTAAATTCGCTAAATAAAATCAATTCCCTTCCTTTTAACTAATACCTATGGAATGAATATTAAATATAAAAAGGATACAATACTTTGTAGGAACTTAAATTCATTCAAAGGATGTAACAAATGGAATGGAAACCGGATAGAGAATCTAAAAATCCCATTTATAAACAACTTGCAGAGTTTATTGAACAAGGTATCGCAGATGGCTATTTTCCGCCTGACAAACCCTTACCTTCTGAAAGAGGGTTGGCCAAAGAGCTTGGGGTCAATAGAAGCACTGTGGTTTCTGCCTATGACTTATTAGAAGCAAATGGCCTTATTGATCGAAATAGAGGCAGTGGAACAACAGTTAGCAAAGATATTTGGGGCATTACCAAGAAACGGATTCCTAGTTGGAACAGGTATATTGAGGCAGGTCCGTTTTTGCCCAATTTACCGGTAACCCAAAGATTACATAAAGAGACGGCAGAGCAAAATCTAATTAATTTGGCCAGTGGAGAATTGTCACAAGATCTTTTTCCATTGAGCTCACTTAGAGAGATAACTTCTAACCGATCCTTTATTGGAACCTTGGGGTATGACCATCCTCAAGGAAATCCAATTCTAAGAGAAACACTTACTAAACATGTTGAACAGTTTCGCAGCATAGAAACGGATCCATCATCGATTTTAATTACCTCGGGGGCACAACAGGCATTGCATTTAGTTGTTCAATGTTTGTTAAAACCTGGTGACGCAGTAGCAATCGAGGATCCTTCGTATCATTATAATCTGCCCGTATTTAAATCAGCAGGTATCAAAACTTATTTTTTAAAAGTGGGTAAGGACGGAATTAACCCCCGTGACATAACCGATTTATATAAAAAACATAGAATACGGATGATTTTTTTAAATCCGATTTATCAAAACCCAACTGGCACCTTAATGTCAGAAAACAATCGAAAAAAAGTACTGGAAATATCGTCTGAATATGGAATTCCAGTTGTGGAGGATGATCCGTACAGTTTAACCTCTTTTTCAGGCGAAAAGATACAGACTCTAAAATCATTAGATCGTTATGGAAATGTTTTGTATATTAGCTCCCTTACCAAAATTATTGCTTCAGGTTTAAGAATTGGTTGGATTATAGGACCAAAAGCAGTTATTGAGAGATTGTCTGATGCAAAACAGCAAGTCGATTTTGGGCATGCAAGTTATTCTCAATGGATAGCAAATGATTTTTTAGAATCTAGAGATTTTGAAAACCATCTTAATTACTTAGTTAAGCAATTAGAAAGTCGTAGAGATCAAATTGTTTTCAGTCTTCAGTCCATTTTAAAAGAAGAGGTTGATTTTCATGTTCCTGAAGGCGGTATCCATTTATGGTGCAGGATAAAAAAAGAATATAACGAAAATCAGTTGCTTGAAGAATCGATTAAAAGAGGAGTTATTTTTGTCCCTGGCTCAACCATGGGCTCTGAGAAAGGATTCGTCCGCTTTACCTTTTCGAGGGAAAAAGAAGATAACATTCATGAAGGAATCAAACGGTTTGCTGATGCTCTTAATGCTGTTACCAGCTAATTTTCAAAAAACACTTAAAAAGACCGTCTTTTTTCGAAACGGGTTCCGTTACCTATCGGTAATACCCGATAATGTAACCGATTTTGTACCCTGTTTTGTATGGAGATTTGTTAATAAAAATAAAATGGCTCAGTTCAATAGGCTGAGCCATTTCCTAAATCTATTTTCATTTTCTTCTTCAACTAACGCCCCGTTACTTTAAGTAGAAATCTTCACAATCTTTTCTTTACCCTAACAAGATCTAATCTCTTAAATGTGTTGAGGCATTACAAACAGACACCCTCTTATTAAAGAAAAGCGCCCGATTGTTGAAGATCGATAAATTTATTAAAGGCTATTTAATTGATATGAACGAAATGCTTCATCTCTTAGTTGTTAAACAATAGCTCCCTAAATCTCATTGATGTTGGATTGCTGAGTTTTTTCTCTCGCCACGGTTGTTTAGTTCTAAACTTGTATTCATACATGAGACCATCGCATTATTGTAATCATGGTCTAATTATTTTAATGGGTAATTCATCTCCGTGGTTCTATGTATTCAACTTCAGTTGGACTCATCTCGAAGGGCTCGACGGCGTTCGTGCAGCACCAGCAGGATAATCATCCCCATTATTACACCTAAGACGATGCCGGCCTGTGTGGTCAACAACCATGCCACTGGGTACTCCGGGGAGGGTGGCGCATCGAGTCGAACTGAAGATAAGGCGGAATAGAGGTTGTTGGAGAACAACGCTCCCGATGAAATCCACGCCGCTGCCATAGGGGCTAGAAACCACCTCGACCCACGGCGGGATGCTACCACCAGTATGCCCCACGCACCAGCAAAGGACCACACGCCTGTACTCAATGACAGCAGGTGCCACCACACATCGCGTTCACCCATGTTTGCCGGGTCGATGCCGAAAGAGCCGCCAACCGCCCAAAACACCTTGATGACACCGAGCAGAATGCAGCCGGCAGCGACGATCCTAGCCAAGATGATCTGCAGTTGTCGAGTATTGCCCGGCAACTCCTTGTAGTCAGTTGTGCCACTCAGCGCCTCTGGCCAACGTGCCTTTGCATACCCCGCCAATGCAAGCGGCAGGAAGATGCCAATCCCGAAAAGTGAGATCATGACGAAGATCTGCTCGTATACCCAGAGTTCGGCGGCACCTGCCTCTTGATCCCGGATCATAGCTGCAGGGCCCAGAACCGGTGCAATCAACAGCATGGGAACGAGCAAACCGGTACCAACCCAAATGGGTAGAGCAACCAACCACGCAGGTAGCCGCTCCCCCCACGGCCTGCAGAACGCCATTGCAAGAAGGATACCAATCGCAGCGAAAACGGCAGTTACTGCGTTTATAATGCGCCAGCTGGCGTCACCCATTTGCTCCGTTGGAAGGAAGAGACCGAAAGTCCATACAATTTTGATCAGCAGGTAAGGTGTTATTGCTATTGCGGCACCATAACCGCAGATTCTACGCAACTTCATCACTCTTGAGGTCTGCCTCTCTGCACTAATTGTCATCTTCTCATCTCCTCTACAAGTTCTAACTCACTTTGTTTCATAATTATTTATTCACCACTATCCTAATACCTTTAACGCTTTTAAACCTTACTTGTACAACTTTCAAGTACTTATATTTCCAAGACTCATATTAGTGCCTTCTTACATAACATAGTTACTCTATATTATCGAATAAAATACCATAACTCTAAATTAACTTCGATTTCCCTTTGAGTAATCCCATCCTTAATTCCATTAAATGACCCATTAAATGAAAAACGAGCGCTTATCCTTATTCTAGGATAGCGCCCGATTGTTGAAGAAGTGACAATTACTATCGAGTATTAACTATATTGTATTTTATCTAATGATAGATTAGTTGCACAACGCCAGAGGAGAACGTTCTTGTATTAACCATTTTTAAATTCAACCTCTGTTTTATATCAATAAACAACGGTTTTCCTTCTCCCAAAATAACAGGGTGAACAGATAATCTAAATTCATCAACAAGCCCTAAATTGATAAAAGTTAAAGTCGCTTTTCCTTAAACTTTTATATATTTATAGTCTCTGTTTGTATTATTTATTTAGATATCCATTCATATTGAATATCAGGTAAATTTTCTTCATTTTCGTGCCCTCTACCAATGATTTTAAATCCATTCTTTTTATAAAATCTTTGTGCGTTTTCATTTACTTCAAATGTATATAATGTTAATCTCCCACTTGATTGTTCTTTTACCTTGTCTAGTAATGTTTGACCTATACCGATTCCTTGATAATCAATATGAATATAAAGTTGACTTATCTCCTTTTCATTATAGGCAATCATTCCAACTACTTTGTCATCAATTAATGCTAAATCTATTTCATACTGTTCAGGTAATATATGATTTAAAAAATTTAAATGATTTTCAAAGCTATGAATCTCTGTCTGGCCAATAGCCCGTTCTTTACTATCCCGCCACATTACCACTGTCTGTTCAGCATACGAAGGATTAAACTGAGTTATTTTGAATTTGGGTTTGTTCACAAAAATACCCCCTTAAATCTTTTTTACTGATTTATATGTTGTTTCCTGTCTTTAAAATCGATGAATATTACACGATACGAGTAATTAATTTTGTGAAATTTCTTACTATCCTCTTTCATTGTCCCCCCGTTCATACAATAAATTTCAACAAAAAGAAGCGTCAATCCTACTTGGACAATGCACCCGTTTGTTTAAGTACAGTGCTTCACAAACACTTTTTGCTCCACAAAACATTCCCGTCAGTAGACAATGGAAAAGGCGAGGCCACTTTAGAGCATCGCCCCGTTAATGAACAGAAACTGAATAAATTAATACCTATTTGAATTATTTATCCGAATGCGAAGAAAGACCACGTCCGATAAGGTTTGCAGAAACAGGTTTTCTTCCCAATTCTCTTGCCCAAATTGATAATTGTCCTATATGGTGAATTTCATGAGCAATGGCATGTCTCATAATTTCACCCCGATCAATGGCCTATTAATACCTCGATTTATTTCCTTTTGTACCCTTGCCCCTAACATATCCCTTTTCTCCCCCATATACTACTAGTACAACTTAATAAAAATTGTTCCATAGGAAAAGGAGGAATTAAATATTATGGCATTAGCCAAGTTTGTTGATGCTTTACCTCTCCCTTCAGTGATTCAACCTGTTGAACATCGGAATGGAATTCCATACTTTGAGGTAACGATGAAACAGGTGAACCAACAGCTACACAGAGACTTACCGCCAACAACTGTTTGGGGGTACAATGGAACCTATCCTGGTCCTACCTTTGAAACAAGACGGGACCATCCTATCTTGGTTAAATGGATAAACGAGCTGCCATTTGAACATCTATTACCTGTTGATCGCTCAATTGAAGGCGCAGAACCAAACCAGCCTTCCGTTCGAACAGTGGTTCATCTACATGGAGGACGAGTTCGCCCTGAAAATGATGGATTTCCGGAAGCTTGGTTTACTAAAGATTTTAAAAAAAGGGGGCCTAAATTTCTACATGAAGTATATTACTATCCAAACTGCCAGCGCCCTGCCCCTCTTTGGTATCATGACCATGCTCTTGGGATTACACGTTTAAATGTATATGCTGGACTCGCTGGTCTTTATTTTATCCGTGATGAACATGAAGAGAGCTTAAATCTACCTAGTGGCAAATTTGAAATACCGTTACTGATTCAAGACCGCTCATTTTACCCTAACGGGGAATTATTTTATCCTTCACAGCCAGACCCCCTCCCCCCTGTATCACCATTCCCAAACCCATCAATTGTACCTGAGTTTTTCGGGGATACGATTTTGGTGAATGGCAAGGTCTGGCCATACCTTGAAGTGGAGCCCCGTAAATATCGGTTCCGAATCTATAATGGGTCGAATGCCAGATTCTATCAATTACAATTAAGCTCAGGTCAGACATTTGTACAGATTGGTTCAGAAGGTGGCTTATTTGAAAAGCCTGTATATGTCAACGAAATTATCCTTGCACCTGCAGAACGTGCAGATGTGATTGTTGATTTTTCAATGCATAAGGGTCAAAAAATTATTCTTACAAACAGTGCAAACGAACCATTTCCTGATGGAGACCATCCAACTGAAGATACATCACAAGTTATGCAGTTTCATGTAAAAAAACATTTATCTCATAAAGATAAAAGTGATGTTCCGGACATCCTAAGTTGTTTTGAGCGTTTAACCCCTACTCAAAATACACCGATTCGTCAAAACACACTAAATGAAGAAACCGATAATTTTGGACGACTACTGCTATTGTTAAATCATATGGGATGGAGCGAATTACCCATTACGGAAACCCCAATAAACGGCACCATTGAAGTCTGGGAGCTCTATAACCAAACCGTGGATACACATCCCATTCATTTGCACTTAGTTCAATTCCAAGTTCTTAACCGTCAAGCGTTCACAGTAGACCAGTCAGGCAACTTCATTCTTGTCGGTCCAGAGATATCACCTGATGAAAATGAGAGAGGCTGGAAGGATACCGTCCGTGCAAACCCAGATCAAGTTACCCGGATTATTGCCCGCTTCGGACCATTCACTGGCATTTACCCTTGGCACTGCCATATCCTTGAACATGAAGATCATGATATGATGAGACCGTTCGAAGTCCTTCAAAATCCAAACTTTAGCCCATGCATCCCGATTCCAGGTGTCTGTCCAGATGATTCATTTACTCAATGCTGTCATGAGGACAATGAACATTGTGGATGTAAGGAGGACCATGACCATGATGAGTCAAGTTCCCATGATGAATCCAGTTCTCATCACCATGATGAGTCAAGTTCCCATGATGAATCCGGTCCTTATTATCACCAATCTTAAAATTATGCTATCGCTAAATATCAATTAAAAATGCCTATCAAATTAACATACAATTTGATAGGCATTTTCATTTTCCTTTACATTTATAATTGTTTGCGATGGAAAAAGATACCCGAAAGTGTTTTCTACTGGCTTTTTCCCTATTTTTAAACTGCATCGCTCGCTATTGAAAAAGAACATTTTTGGAGGCTGTCTGAAGATAAACTATATGCCGCTACTTTCTTCTTGTACTGTTTCACTACATCCACATGATCTTCGTAACGAAACACAAACAACCTAATGGCATGTTTACCTTTCTGCGAATCAATGACGATTGGAGGGCCACTGTTCTCTGGATGTAAATAAAACTCCTCTGTTCCTGGGAAAATATACTGCTTATCTAAGAAAACAGCTTCATTAAAATCATTAATAATCTGTTTCTTTTCTTCCCCTTCTATGAGTTTTCCGTCCAGGGTTACCGTTACCTCCTGATCAATCAGTTTAGAATGAACATCAAATTTTTTGATAATCCATTCCACCGTACCAGTTGGCAGACAGGTCATTAAGATTTTAAGCAAGCTTATTACAATGATTGAAATAATTGTCCACATCATAATTAATCAACTCCGTTTTCATCATAGCCGTAAAAGAGTCAGCACTGGTCAGTGACGACGCAGTCCCGACTAATTTAGCCATATATAAATTCCAAGTGAAGTTAACGCTATAAAAATAATAACTACGTATATTAGTGTTAAATTAGTTGTATTTCTTTTTGTAGAACTACTATAGTTTTCATCCGGTTTTTTCGTTAACAACAAGGTGGAAACCACAGAAATAATTAAGATTAAAATAACCAACCCAAACATAATATTCATCCTACACCTCTTGCATTCTTTTTGTCTATTAATTAACTTAATAATAACCTAACTTTATAGATTATTAACCATCCAATTCATCTAAAAATAGACCATCCACTTTTTCGATTCATCAAATGAACCACTTCTTCCGCGGTTTGGCGTAGTATTCACCTGAAACTAATTCTGAAGGAACTGCTTCTTCTATACGTGAAAGGTCGTTTAAACTTAACTTTAGGTTTACTGCGCCGAGTGACTCGTGAAGTTGTGACCTCTTTCTCGCACCAATTAACGGGATTACATCCTCCCCCTGTGATAAAACCCACGCGATGGCCATCTGGGCAACAGTTGCCTGCTTTTCTTCTGCAAATTCACGCAATGCCTCTACAAGTGCTAAGTTCTTTTCTATATTTCCGCTGGTAAACCGCGGTGCTTTACCACGTACATCTTCGGAACCTATTAAACGCTCTTTGGACCAATTACCACTTAGCAGCCCTCTTGAAAGAACACCATAAGCCGAAAGGGAAATACCCAATTCCCGTAAGGTAGGAAGGATATTTAATTCAATCCCTCTATTAAAAAGAGAATATTCTATTTGCAACCAACTAATTGGATGTACAGCATGAGCGCGGCGAATGGTATCCACCCCTACTTCGGAAAGCCCAATGTGTCGAACATAGCCCTCCTTTACCAAATCAGAAATGGCACCAACAGTTTCCTCTATTGGTATATTAGGATCTACACGAGCAGGCTGATAAAGATCAATATAATCTACACCTAGACGCTGTATAGTATCCTTAAGAAAGTTCTTCACTGTACTTGGACGGTTATCAACTTCCACTTTATCAGGCGAGTGAAACTTTCCATCAAATTTTACTGTAATGAAAGCATTGTCTCGTTTTGTTCCTTTTAAAGCTTCCCGTAAAAGTAATTCATTGTGACCATCACCATAAAGGTCGCCGGTATCAAAAAGTGTAATGCCTCCCTCAAGTGCCTCGTGAATTGTTGCGATACTTTCGCTGCTATCTGCCTTACCATATAGCCACGACATCCCCATACAACCGAGGCCAATCTCAGAAACCAATGGACCATTAACACCAATCGCTCTTTTTTTCATTATGATATCCTCCTTCTATTTGTGTCTGCACCTTGTATCCTCATTCTAAAAATAAGGGCAAGAACAACAAAGGACTAATCTAGTAGATTAGTCCTTTTGAAAATTAGAATTAAGTTTTACAAATTATCTTGGAAGTAACTCCAGGCCAAAATCTAGAAGTAAGCCAACAGAAAAATTTCTTCAATCAAGTATATTATCTCATATTTTGATTTATTATTCCATTAATTTCCTCCCTTAATTAATGCAGTTTTCGAAAAGATTGTTGTCATTCTTACTTATGTTTTCTATTGAAGACTCACATTGACTTGATTACTATTATTTTCATCCATTTTGGCCGAACTTACCTCAGCTTCTGACTTTAGTGTCCTTTGAAATCATCCAAGTTGTCCGAAGTTGCATCTGGTTCAAACAGGATCGGATTTAAATTCACTTTTTCTTTGAATTACAAAATTTAAGACCTTACTGCAATATTATTTCTTCTTTTTCAATTTCCGGTCTGCTTCTTTCTTTAACTCTTCAGCAACTCTAAATTTAACGATCTCACTTATTAATTCATATGGTAGTGGCTGATCTAAAGGAAATTGTACCGCTCCTTTTGAACTTTTATAATCAGAAATTTTATGTTTAAAAGCCTCGATTCCACTTGAAGTTGGATAAAAGCCAATATGATTTTTATAGGCAGCGAAATGTACTAGATTTCTATGTAAAACAATAGTTGGCATTTGATAGCTTATCTTTTCTTTTTGCATCTGGTACAGACTCCTTTATCACCTTTCTTAAGGCTTGCAGTTTTTCCCGAAGCTGAAGAGGAAATTGTAATATATATTCGTCAATTGAATTAAACTTCTTTTTGATTTCTTCCATGATTTCTCCTTTCACAAATCATTCATCATTTTCTTATCAAGGTGCTCAAGCACAAACGGTCAGGCAGCTTCGTGTTGATTCTTAGATGAGAAAGACGGAATAGCGTTCATAAAAGAACATACGTTTTCAACATCGTAAGATCGTAAAGGATAATTCGTAAAAGATTAGGAAATAATTATGTTATAATCCCTTGGTAAAGGAGCGACGTATGTTTTTATTTATTAAAATTCTAATATGTACTATCCTAATGTTATTTTGGCTTAGAACTTGTAAAAAGAACTTAATCCAATCTCTAGGTCACTTTTTTTTCATCCTTTTTATTGTTACTTTATTTTATGATATTTTCGCACTTAATCAAAAAATAATTACAATTATTGAAAAGCAGGGTGGTCTTATACACTTAATCATTGATCGAACGTTACTACTACCATTATCTTTATTTTTCTTACAAAACATTTATCGGCAATTTTTCTTACGATTTGTGTTATCGATTGGATGGATAATACTTTATTTTTATCTTGAAACCATTAATGAAAAATTTAATATAGTAAAACTAACTAACTGGACACCTTATAAATCCGGATATATAGGTGGTTATATTATTATTTTGACGCTAATCATGTCGTATGCTTTTGATAAGCTATCAAGGAGTAGTATTAACAATGCCCCTTCCAATTAGATTTGATGAAAATGAAATTTTCATCATTATTATCGGCATTCTTTATTCCTTTATCTTTGTAAGATTACTTCCTAAACGATTTACTTATTCAACAAGCATCATATTATTTTTGTTTAATATTTCAATTGGAATAACAGTTGATCATATCCTTGCAAGCCCTCCACATGATTTTTATGATGTAATGGATTCAAAGAAATTTGAGTTATTCGATTTAATTTTATATTTAGTTATTTATGGACCGGCGACCTATACCTTCATATACATTTATGACAAATGGTTTTACCATAAATCCAATATAAAAAAGTTTTTATATTTATTTTTCATTTCTCTCATAAATACTGTATTTGAATATATAGCAGTCATATTAAACATTTATGAGTATCATGGTTGGAAAGTATATTACTCAATTCCCGTATATATATTAGTTTATTACACTAATACTTATCTACTCAGACTACTAAAGGAAAACGAAAGTAAACCAAATGCACATTTGGGAAATGTTGACTAACTTTTTCTAGCAAAAAAAAACAGCGCTAGGAGGCTTCCTAGAGCTGTTTTTTGCCTTTAAAATTTTAATAAATAATTTTACCTAATCGTGAAAGGAACATGTCTTTTTTACATGCATACATTACTCCAAAATTGATAGCTTTAATACTTCTAGATTTTTTTTCATCACATCAATATAATCTAGACCCTCTTTTTGTTCTTCCTTAGATAATCCTTCTAATGGATTTAATACTTCTGTTTTAGCCCCAATTTCTTTAGCTAATGTTTGCGCCACTTTTGAAGAAGTCATTTCCTCAAAGTAAATAATTTTTACATTTTTCTTTTTTGTTAGTTCTGTTAGTTCCGCTAATTTCCCAAGCGTGGGTTCCACATCTGGTGATAAACCTGCGATAGGGATTTGAGTTAATCCATATTGTTTAGCCAAATAACCAAAAGCAGCATGCTGTGTAACAAATTCTTTTTTCTTGGCATTATCAATGGTCTCTTTGTATAAACGATCTAAATCAGCTAACTCCGAAATCAAAGCCTTTGCATTTTTTTCATACTGGTCTTTATTTTTGGGATCTGCGTGCTCTAATGCCTTAGCAATTGTATTGACTTCTTGCTGCGCTAACACGGGAGATAACCAAACATGCGGATCCTTGGAAGAATGATTATGTTCTTCTTCTCCTTCCTCAGACGCAAGTGCATCCATCAAATCAATCCATTTTGATGCTTCAACAACGTTTAAATGTGAATCATTTATACTCTTTAGTACTTTATCGGTCCAGGTTTCAAAGTAATGGCTATTGTAAATAAACACATCCGAGTCTTGAATCCTAGCCATATCCTTTGCTGTTGGTTCCCAATCATGTGGTTCTACACCGTTCGGTACTAACAGTTCAACATTTGCAGAATTACCCGCCACTTTTTGGGCAAAGAAATACATTGGATAAAAGGTGGTGACAATTTGCAGTTTTTTGGACCCATCACTAGTTTTTTCGTTCTTTGTCGATACTGCATTTGAGCAACCACTCAATACTAAAAGAAAAATAAAGAAGATACCTAGCAGTCTTTTCATGCGCTTTTACCTCCATAAACCATTTATCACTTTTAATTAGGAATTATTCCGATTTAAGGGAAATAATAATATTGTAGTCTTTTAATTTCGTATTCTTATTAAATCGTAATTATTACGAATTGTATCTTATAATGGAATTCTAATTTAGTCAACACATTTTTACTGACATTTTCTCATTAATAATGCATATCCATATGATAGGAATGATAGATTTGAGGAGGTAGTTTTTAATATGACCTATGTAAATAAGCTACTAAAAGATAGTATTATTCTTCTATTATTTTGCTTATTCATGTTTCTCTTTCTCTTTGCTGAGGTATTTAAAACCACCTCTCTATTTAATAGAATTCCAAGTTCTTTTATTAATGTAAATACCATTTTCCTCAGTATTATTTTAGAGGCAATTCCATTTATTTTATTAGGAGTGTTTGTATCAGCGCTCATTCAAGCCTTTGTATCTGAAAATGCCCTTCGGCGTGTACTACCTCGTAATGCCTATTTAGCTGTCATACCCGCTGCACTGTTAGGGATTATCTTCCCCATTTGTGAGTGTGCCATCATCCCTGTTGTTCGTAGATTAATTAAGAAGGGAATGCCTTCGCACGTTGGCGTTGTTTTTATGCTAAGCGCTCCTATCATTAACCCTGTCGTCTATGCTTCCACCTATTACGCTTTTAGAAGCACACCCTATATGGCAAATAGTAGAATGCTTGTAGGATTTATTAGCTCCATTTTAATAGGGTTAATTATTTACCGACAATTTAAGAAAGAGAATGTTTTAAAAACAAAGAAGGAAGATCTACATGAAGAACATTATCACCATCATACTAAAAGAAATAAATTTCTTGATACACTTTACCATGCTAGTGATGAGTTATTTGATACTGGAAAATATTTATTCATAGGAGCTTTTTTGGCAAGTCTGTTTCAAGCATTCTTTGATCGGAATGCATTGTTGTCCATAGGGACAAGCACAACTTTGGCCCCCGGGGTTATGATGGGGTTTGCTTATGTTCTTTCGGTGTGTTCTTCAGCAGATGCTTTCGTTGCTTCCTCCTTCGGTTCTACATTTACAGCAGGATCATTACTTGCCTTTCTAGTCTTTGGCCCAATGATTGACATAAAAAACACCTTAATGTTATTCGCCTATTTTAAGAAAAGATTTGTTCTATTTTTACTATTTATAACGCCCATTGTTGTTTATTTAGTTGTCTTTATCCTACAGGAATTCATTATTTAGGAGGTGCTTTATGAAGAAGGAAAGAGATTTCTCCTTCCATTATCTATTAAGGGGAATCATTCTAATAGGGTTTATGTTACTCTTATTTAAATTACTACTTACAAATAACATTTCGCTTCTAATCGCACCTAAAATGCTTCGTTTTATTTATTTTACAGTTTTTGTATTACTCATTTTAGGAGTTCTATTAATCATAAGAGGAACTATGGGGCAGAAACATTCATATCATTGTGATTGTGACGGTGAACATTCCTACCCAAGTTCTATTAGTAAAAGTCTATTTCTTTATTTATTGTTTATTATTCCTATAACCACTGGATTTCTTTTTTCGAGCAATGTGCTCGGCAGTTCTGTAGCAATGAACCGAACCATTAATCTTGGAGCAAGTCCAGCTGATGCTCAAATCAAGAATGGTAATAACAAAACAAAATCTAACTCTCCTTCTGATAACAGTAAAATCAATTCCACTTCCAATGTACTTAACGGTCAACCCGAGCCATTAACTCAGGCAGAATACTCCAATTTAAAAGAGAAAATGGCACGAACAAAACAGATAAAAATTACAGATGATTTATATGTTCCCATGATGAATATCATACAAGAAAATCTCCCAAATATGATTGGAAAAACCGTTACCATTAAAGGGTTTGTTTATAGGGAAAAGGATTTTATGCAAAATCAAATCATAGTTGCTCGATTTGGAATTACTTGCTGTGCTGCGGATGCTTCCGTATTTGGTATGCTGTCCACAGGAAATGTATCCGCTCTACAAAAAGATAATTGGGTCGAAATAACAGGAACGATTGAGGAAACCCAATATGATGGAAGTACCATTCCTATGATAAAAATAACTCAGCTTTCCAAAATTGATATTCCTCAGCAGCCTTATGTATTTGATGCAGGAGTAAAGATTGAATAACCTATTTATCAGTACTAAATTGATAGAATTCCTCTATTATACTTGCAAAACAAGGTGCGTATTTAATGTTTGCTGTAACGTTGCTTTTGTATCTGTATAAGTGTGAAGATCAATCCCTAGATGAACCATTTTTCTAACAAGTTCTGGACGTAATCCAGTTATGATTGATTTTGCCCCCATTAACGTAATGCCAATCAAAACCTTTTGAAAATGAGAAATGGTTAATTCATCCATGTCCGAAATTCCAGAAAGGTCAATAATCAATGTTAGTATTCTTAGCCTTGAAATATCTGTTAATACTTTCTCTTCGATAATCTCCATTCGATATGGATCGAACGAACCAATTAATGGCAAGACAGCTACCGTTTCACTAACCGGTATGATGGGTACCGAAAGATGTTCAACTAGTTTCCTTTGTGAACGTATTAATTCATCTTTATACTCTGAATAGCTAATAAAAAAGGTATTTAAAAATTCATCTATTCCATCATTAATCTTCTTTTCCAATTCGTAAAAGTCATTAACGTAACTAGGATTATCATCTAATGCATCATATAATTTTATGAAATGCCATAAGGCACGTCTGATGGCATGTACCCATTCTAGTTTAAAAGCAAGAGTTAACGAATGTTTCGCCCAAGCGACACCTTCTTCTTGAGCAAAAATAATAAGGTCATCCTTATTATTTTCCACAACATAAAGTGCTAGCCTTTGAGCATTTTTTAATAGATCAATATTTCCAGCTTTTAAAATACTCTCGATATTTGATGCTACATTGACTGCTTCAGATAAAAGTTTCTTCTGAAATTCCCCTTTGTTATTGATAAGATATTCCGAAATATTTCTTGTGTCATAAAAGGTACTCAAAGATTGTTCCTCCCCTATGTATATGATTTCAAACTTCCTTATGGTATTAACCCACTTTGTTAATACCCACTATTTTTAACAGTTAAACATATTTTTTGAAAAAATAATTTCTTAAATTGTTTAACAAGTACATGCCATTAGCACATTACCGTCTGGGTCAGCAAAGTTAAACCAAGCAAAATGCTCTCCAATTCTTTCAATTTCCCTTACGATTTCTATGCCACTTTCTTGTATAAAACTATAAGCCCTATCAATATCTTCAACCATGAAATTAAAGATTGGACCTGAGCCTGGTTGACGCTTAAAGTTAGGATCAAATGTGTGATCATCCAAGGTTAAACCAGTTGTCCCACGAATGGGTATATTATAAACTGGAGATGTAATTTCACTATACTCAACATCAAATCCTAATAATCTACTATACCATTCCACTGATTTTTTTAAATTGCTCACGTGTACGAATACAGCTCCCAACTCATTTTTGATAGGGGTTACCTTCGAACTATTCATTACCATCATCCTTTCTTATTAACATTTTCCATATAAAGTAATTCTCTTCTAAATAGTAAAAACCTTTTTTAAAATGAAAAAGGCACCATCCCCTTAACGTACTGAGGGGTAGGCACCAACATGACAATCACAAACTTTTTTTATTGCTTTCAACACAAGATCTGGATCTTCCACATGAATATTATGGCCGCTATTTTCTGCAATCCAAAACTCTCCATTCGTCGACAACTTTGACATTGCCACTGCTACCTCATCCAAGGCTTCTTTGGTTTCAGCCAATTCTACTTCTGAAAATCCATTTAGGTTTTCGACAATTCCACTTTTGATGACCACTAAAGGAAATTTCCAAGAGAGGCCCCTCTTACACCGTTGTAACCTAAATCAAGGTGAGAAAACTCACTTTCTACAGCCTTTGCAGTTTTATTTAAAAATAGTGTAGAGTGATAGATTGGCTTTAGCCGGTTCGGAAACTTCTTCATAATATCTTGTAATTGAGAGAAAACACGGAAATGATACATGATTCTTAATATAACAGAAAAGTGGACGTAGAACCCTTCTACTTCGACTTTTACCTTCTTTCTCATCAGAAAAGTGGACGTAGAACCCTTCTACTTCGGCTTTTACCTTCTTTCTTATCAGAAAAGTAGACGTAGATCCTTCCTACTTCGACTTTTATTTTTCCTCATCATTCACTTTATCTGTCAGTTCTTCTGAGAATTCGGTAACATACCAGCTTTATAATCAATTGTTGGTACGCCGCTTTTACTCGAACGCGCACGAGTCCGGTATCTCATCGCAAAATAAATAAGCGAGTAAACGACAACCATCCCTATCCCAGCAACAAGCCCAGTTCCCTGGCCAGGAATGAATGGCATACTTACCAATACAATAATCATACTGATTAAGGTAATCCAAGAGGTATACGGAAAGCCAGGCATTTGACAGATTCCCCCTGGGGGACATCCATTTCTTTTTCGAAAACGGATGTGACTAGCCATAATCACGGCATAGGTAAAGATTAGGGCAAAACCACCTGACGTGATCAAAACAAGGTACACCCTCGGGAACATTAGACCAAAACCAAGCCCCAAGAGCATGGCAAACCCCGAAAATAAGATCCCGCGATACGGTACATCCTTTGCATCCTTCAACCATCCTGGCGCGTGCCCTTCATCTGCAAGAGATCGAATCATCCTTCCAAGTCCAAATATAGCAGCCAGCATGGCAGAAAGAATGGCCGAGATTAACACTAAATTAAGAGCCGTACCAGCCCAACCGATCCCCCAGCGATCAAGGGATGCCACCATCGGACTTATGTTCTCATTTAGTGTTGAAGTTGGAATTAGCGGAAGTAACACTAATGCATAAAGGATATACAAGCCTACGAGTGAAATAACCGTGTAGCGAATCGCTTTAGGAATGGTTTCTGTAGGATTACTGGCTTCAGAAGCCGCTAAGCCAATAATCTCAAAGCCTGCGTAAGCAAAAATTACGATTAACATACTTCCTGCTATCCCCTTTATTCCTCCAGGCATTAAGGGCTCTCTTGCCAATTCACCTAACCCGATGGCAGGCTTTCCGGGCATAATTCCGAAAATAAGGACAATTGCCATTAGAATAAAGAAGATAATCGCAAAAATTTTGACGGCTGAAAGTCCGCTTTCCAGCTTTCCTAACTTATCCGCTCCCAAAAGATTAAGCAACGTTACTCCAATGAGAATGGCACTCCCCAGTATGGCTATTGATACATTCGGATACCATTCTTGAAATAGGATGGAAATCGCGGTTGCTTCACTCGACATGGAAAGAACGATCCCTGTCCAATAAAGCCAGCCAACAACAAATCCCGTTCCTTCACCCAGCTCTTGTGCTGCGTAAGTACTAAAGGAACCAACAGTAGGATTTCCCACGGTCATTTCTGACAGTGCATAAAGAATGAAAAATACCAGTACACCCGCGATCACATAGGATAGTAAAATTGAGGGGCCAGCAGCATGAATCGCAATGGACGACCCTAGAAAAAAGGAACCCCCAATTACACTTCCTAAGGCCATCATAGTAAGTTGCCACGCTGACAGCCCTTTGTTTGATTTCTCCATTACATGTTAATCTCCTATACCATTTATTTTGTGAAATTATTATTTACTAAGCGTTACAAAATGATTCTGTATTGGTTGACAGGGAATAAAGTGGCTTTATCGAGTACATATTTAGGTTTCTAGAGGGGGAAAATATCATTACTATTTAGGTCAAATAAAAGGAGTATTTTTATGAATGATCGGATTTTTAGGTCTATTAACGAATTGGCTGGATCTTCTCGTTTTGTAGACTTCATTATGGTTACCCTTTCTAAGAGAACGCGCTATGTCTATCTTTTTGTATTACTTTTACTACTATTTCAAGCTAAATTTAATAAAAGAAAAACTCTAATTGCTGGGGTAACCCTAAGTATAACGTATCTACTTAGCATGTTGATGAAGAGAATTTTTTATAAACCTAGGCCTTTCTTGAAGCAAGCCGTTCATTTATTACCACCAGTACCCTCTAGAAAGGATTCTTCGTTTCCTAGTAAACATACGGCTCTTGCATTCGCAATGTCCGCTTTTGTTTTTGTTTATCATCGGACTTGGGGCTTGGGTCTGTGGCTGTTATCCCTTTTAGTTGGTATTTCTCGTATCTGGATGGGGCAGCATTATCCTTCAGATATTGTGGGGAGCGCCATTCTTGGAAATATAACGGCATTTGTGGTCAAGTTTACTGAAAAGTATTGGAGGCCATTTCTGGAAAGGACCCTCCATTCCTATTCTCATTTCCGTATTTCTTCCCGACAAATTCAAGATTAAACCGGGATTCATTTCCACCTTTTTGCTGGATTAGCGGTTTATTTGTTATACTCAGCATTAGAAAAGAGTGTATTTGAGGAGAAAAAGGTGAAAATGAAGAGATACGCAAACTTGAATAATGCAACAAACAACAAATCTTTCTCGGATATGAGGAAGTGGCAGAAAGAAAGACGAAGTAAAGTAAAGGATTTATCAATTAATATCGAGCAATCTCCTGCTAAAAAAATAAAAGAAATTACCGCCAACAGAAGCCAAACTTCTTATACATGGATTGGCCATTCGACCTTTTTGATTCAGCTAAACGGTATGAATATATTAACAGACCCTGTTTGGGCGAAGCGGATGGGATTTCAAAAACGATTAACAGCACCTGGCCTTTCATTTTCAGAGCTTCCAGAGATTGATATCGTCGTGATTTCTCATGGTCATTATGATCATTTGGATTTCCCTACGTTGAAAAAATTAAAAGGGAGCCCTCACTTTTATGTCCCTGCCGGCTTAAAGTCCCTTTTTAACAGAAAAGGCTTTCAAAAAGTAACGGAAATGAATTGGTGGGAAAGTACCGCGCACGATGGATTAACGATCCATTTCGTTCCCGCCCAGCATTGGACAAGGAGATCCCTGCTGGATATGAACACCTCCCATTGGGGCGGCTGGATCTTCCAAACAGAGCAAGATACATTTTATTTTGTTGGGGATACCGGGTATTTTGATGGTTTTAAACAAATTGCGGACCGATTTGCAATTGACACGGTGTTTATGCCCATCGGCGCCTATGAGCCAGAATGGTTTATGGCGGTTTCACATATCTCACCAGAGGATAGTGTGAAAGCGTTTGTTGAATTAAAGGCAAAAAACTTTGTCCCGATGCATTATGGAGCGTATCGTTTAGCGGATGACACTGGGCCGGAAGCTTTAGAACGTCTCTTGAAGGAATGGAAAAAGCAACAGCTTCCTGAGGAACAACTAAAGGTGTTATTAATTGGAGAAACAGTCATGTAATTAACTGGGGATAACCATTAAAATTGGGTGGTCCCCAGTTTTTTTATCGGATCGACTGCTTATGAGCGAATCCCCATGTAATATGAGCGAATTTCAATTTTTATGAGCGCATCTTCCCTTTTAATGAGCGAATTTCATTTTCTGTCTTGGAAACCTTTTACCATCCACGATTTCAAGAATAGTTCCCCTTATAGTGGCAACCATAAGTATGTAAAACAATTATTTTATAAGGGAGTGGACATTTTTGACGAAAAAAGGTTTAGTTACTTTCGTTTTAGCAACTACCTTATTAGGTTTAACAGGCTGTGGAATGAACGATCGAACAGATAATGTAACTAGAAACAATTTAAATGCTAACAATGTTAGGAATAATAACAATGATGGCCTTGATTTAACGAATGTCTCCAACAAAACCTTCCGTGTTTCTAATCGTGCAGGAAAAAGTGTAGAGAAATTGCAGGCCGTTGAATTGGCACATGTCATCATTCGCAATCATGATGCATATGTGGCGGTGAAACTACACAATCGAACGAACCAAACAAATATGGGTATGGGCACTACACGCGGTACCAGCATGAGCACTGTTGATACGACTCGTGCAAATGATATCAGCGCCCGTGGTGCAGGTACAGGTAGAAACGGTAATTACCCAAGTACAACAGGCGTGACTAGTACGGATAATACGGGCAACGCTCTAAATCCCGGCACTACTAATGGGACCAACATCGGTGGTACGACCGGTGTTCGAGACACTGGAATAAATGGTGGGGCAAACTTCAGAAAGGCATCGAACCACCTAGAAAAAGAAATTGCGAACCAAGTTCATACGGCTGAAAAAAATGTTAACAATGTATATGTAACATATGATGTAGACTTCTTTAATCGACTAACAGACTACACAACCGACACAGGTAATGCTCGAAACAGGGACGGACTTTGGAACGACATTACGAATACAATTAAACGTTCTTTCTGATTTTGAACGAAAGCAGTAAACTTACAATATAAATGGCGATTGTTAAGAATAAATGAACCAAAAAAGGATGTCATTTGACATCCTTTTTTGATTCATTTTTACCTTGAAATTGACGATTAATATCTTCTTTCTAATTTTGGGGAGGTACTAGCCACTTCTGCGAATATTCGGTAACCAATTCTATTATTATCAAACTATAAGAACCAATAAAACTTAATTTAATCCATTAAACCGTCCCATCAATATCATATTATAGTAATTTCCGTCTGACAGAAGTTTGTCTTTCTTTAAAACACCTTCCACTTCAAATCCATACCTTTCATATAACTTGATGGCTTTATCGTTCGTTTCAAGAACATTCAAGGTTATTTTCTTTATACCATTTGAGTCTGCCCATTCAATTGATTCATTTAAGAAATTTCTTCCAATCCCATAGCTCCAATACTCTTTTAACACACAGACGCCAAATTCTGCTTTATGAGCATTCCTTTTCAAAATGCTTCCTACACACCTTGAAAAACCAACAATTTTACCATCGGCCTCAGCAACTAAGAACAGGTTATTCTTACTCTCTGTATCCATTTTAATGATTTGTTTAAAACCTGCCTCATCTATGTATGCCTCTCCTCTTTCTCTCTCTAGGTTTTCGGTTTCACCATCAATCTGTAATCTTACTTCAGATAGGTTTTTGGCATCCTTCTCTTCTGCTGACCTCACGAGATAACGTAAATTATTGACATTAAATTCTTTTGGATTCACGATCATTCCCATTCCCCCTTTGGAAAAAGTTGACACCAAAATAGGATACTTTATTCCGGTTATAAATGCCAATATTATCTACAAAAATTTCCCAACCACTCTAAAAGACTCTTTTTTCTCTATATCTACATATGTAAAAAGAATCATTTTTTGTTTTTTCAGAAAAATAGGATAACCCTATATACAAATCTTGGGACTATTAAAATATAATTCTAGAGGAATACAAAAATTTGTAAAGGTGGGTCGTTTCATGAAAGCGTTAAAATCTATCATTATCTGGGGGATTGTTTCAGCACTCGGCGCTGCTGGTTTTGCCGTCATGGCCTTGAACAACGGAGAAAGCATTAATGCCATCTGGCTCGTTACTGCCGCTATCTGTGTTTATGCCGTTGCCTATCGGTTTTACAGCAAGTTTATGGCTAAGAAGGTATTTGAGCTGGATGACCACCGAAAAACACCAGCAGAAATCAACAATGACGGTAAAGACTATGTTCCTACAAACAAATGGATTCTTTTCGGACATCACTTTGCAGCTATTGCGGGGGCAGGGCCGTTAGTCGGACCTATTCTTGCAGCACAAATGGGTTATTTACCGGGAACAATATGGATTGTGGTTGGTGTAGTTCTTGCCGGCGCTGTTCAGGACTTTATCATTCTATTCGGATCCATGCGTCGGAATGGAAAATCGCTTGGAGAAATGATTAAGGAAGAAATTGGCCCTATCACTGGTTTAATTTCCATGATTGGTATTTTAGGAATTATGATTATTTTATTGGCCGTTTTAGCACTCGTCGTCGTGAAAGCGCTTACCGGTAGTCCATGGGGAATGTTTACGATTGCGGCAACCATTCCTATTGCGATTCTGATGGGATTTTATATGCGTTATATCCGTCCCGGTCGTGTCGGTGAGGCCTCACTCATCGGCGTAGTCCTTCTTCTTCTATCTATTTATGGCGGACAATATGTTTCTCAGCACGCCGAGCTAGCAAAGATGTTTACCTTTTCAGGTGAAACCATTGCCATCATGATGATTATTTATGGGTTCATAGCTTCCGTTCTACCCGTTTGGATGCTTCTTGCACCGCGTGACTATTTGAGCACATTTTTAAAAGTAGGTACCATTGTTGGGCTGGCATTAGGAATTTTCATAGTTGCTCCTGATTTGCAAATGCCCGGTATTACAAAGTTTGTTGATGGTACTGGCCCTGTATTTGCAGGAAATCTTTTTCCTTTCCTATTTATCACGATCGCATGTGGAGCCGTTTCAGGATTCCATGCCCTTGTATCTTCAGGTACAACACCAAAAATGATCGAACGAGAGTCTCACGCCCAACCAATTGGCTACGGAGCCATGTTAACTGAATCGTTCGTTGCAGTTATGGCAATGATTGCTGCCTGTGTGCTGACCCCGGGTATCTACTTTGCAATCAACAGCCCCCCTGCTGTTATTGGTGCGGATGCCGTCCAGGCTGCCCAGACTGTTTCTAGCTGGGGATTCACCATTACACCTGATGAATTGACCAAACTGGCAAATGATGTAGGAGAACAAACCGTTCTTTCACGGACCGGCGGTGCACCTACCCTTGCAATCGGAATGGCGGTTATTTTTTCAAATGTAATTGGCGGGAAAACACTGATGGCTTTCTGGTACCATTTTGCCATTCTATTTGAAGCCCTGTTTATTTTAACTACGATTGATGCTGGAACAAGAGTAGGACGTTTTATGATTCAGGATATTCTTGGTACTGTCTATAAACCATTCGCAAAAACAGAGGCCCTTATACCAAATATAATCGCAACAACCCTCTGTGTTTTTGGCTGGGGATATTTTCTCTACCAAGGTGTTATTGATCCACTTGGTGGAATCAATACGTTATGGCCGCTCTTTGGAATTGCTAACCAGATGCTCGCAGCAATCGCTCTGCTCCTTGGAACGACTGTCCTTTTAAAAATGGGCAAGAAAGCATATGTATGGGTAACGCTCGTACCAACCACCTGGATTTTGATTGTTACGATGGCCGCCGGTTGGCAAAAGCTCTTCCATGAAAATCCAAAAATCGGCTTTTTGGCTCACTCAAAGGTTTTCAAGGAAGCGCTAGATGCTGGTAAAGTCCTCGCACCCGCAGCAAATAAAGAGCAAATGAAGCAGGTTTTGCTGAATGACTATATCGATGCTGCCTTGTGCGGATTTTTTATGATAGTGGTAATAGCCGTGCTGATTTCCTCTTTCCGAATCTGGATTAAGGTCTTGAATAACCACAAAATGGATTTACATGAATCCCCTTATGTTCCTAGGGATGATGGAGACATCAAACATTATGCTTAAGAAAATTAGAGGCATTCTTGTATACCGGAAACAGTTCATTTCACTCCTGGTGGGTGTGCCAAGTTATGAAAAATATGTAGAGCACATGAAGGTTCATCATCCAAACGAACCGATTAAGTCGCAGAAGGAGTTCTTCTGCGAAGCACAGGAAGCACGTTACAATGGGAAGGGTGGAAAAGTGTCAAGGTGTTGTTAGATTATTGCCTGTATCCATAATGGATATAGGCTTTTTATTATTAACAGTCTTATATTTATGTTTTATAAAAGTAATGCCAGCTTTCTCACCAGAGGCCTGCTTCTGCTCGTTTGATAAAATCATGGCACCCAAACCAAAGGTAACTTCGGACAGGGTTCCTTCATTCAAGAGCTTCTCTGTCCGAACGTGAGCCATCTTTGGACAGGGTTCCTTCATTCAAGAGCTTCTCTGTCCGAACGTGAGCCATCTTCGGACAGTCTGCCTTCATTCAGGTGCTCCTCTGTCCGAACATCCGTCAACTTCGGACAGTCTGCCTTCATTCAAGGGCTTCTCTGTCCCAACATGGGCCAATTACGGACAGTGTTCCTTCATTCAAGGGCTTCTCTGTCCGAACGTGAGCCAACTTCGGACAGGGTTCCTTCATTCAAGAGCTTCTTTGTCCGAACGTGAGCCAACTTCGGACAGGGTTCATCCATTCAAGAAATTCACTGTCAGAACCTGAATCACCTTCTATTACTTCGAACTCTTTAGATAAATTAAGGCACCACTGGTACAGGCAAGAAAAGTGGTTACATAAGAAAGAGTACCCAACATAAAAACGTAAGGGTACTCTTTAATTAATATTTTAAATTTATCTTAAGCGTGGATCATTAGGATTGCCCGAAGTAAGCGCAGCATTGGACGGTTCATTTGTTGTCATTGATCTGCCTGTTAGATTATCCTCACCAATCGTATCGAGTTGGCCATCTCCAACGCTGGTTATTCGGCGTTCTACAAGGACAAGAATTTTACCTTCTTTAACATAACCTTCATAACGATCTGCTTCATCCTCTTCGAAGCCCATACCAACTAAAGCTCCAGCCAACCCACCAACTCCTGCGCCGACTGCTGCACCCGTCAATGTGGCTGCAATTGGTCCAGCGGCTACAAATGGTCCAATACCTGGTATCGCGAGTGCTCCCACACCAGCGAGCAATCCGACGAGTCCACCAAGTGCCCCGCCTGTTGCCGCTCCTGCAAGTAAATCATCTTCTGTCTTCGTACCTGTTGCATCATTTATTTCGTTTACTTTGTCATTGTTTGCTCCTATAACCGAGATATCCTCTGCAGCGTATCCCTGTCGTTTTAGGTCTTCAACCGCCTTAATAGCCTCATGTTCCGTATCATAAACTCCCACCAAGTGCTTTTCATGTTCGTACATTGAAATTCCTCCTTTAAATGAGTAGTCCTTACTTAACTACCCTCCACTCCGAGGAACGAAACATATAATAATCCACTTTTTCTATTTGTCATGAGTAAAGCACTCTGAACTAATTGAACTATTTTGTATAATATTTAATTAAAATAGAAAGATAAAAAAGGAATAGTTTGGAGTAATCCGACCAAAAGAGCCAAGAGGAGATCAAAATGTCCCTTGAATTTAAATATTGGAAATGGATTTTTCTAATCATTTCGATTTTGACTTTTAATATAGTTGCATTAAAAACGAGAAAACAATTACCTACTACTGTGATCTATTCAACAACTTTTTTTGCATTGTGTATTCAACAATATTTTGATTCTTATGCAGCGTTCTTTTTTAAGGCATGGGGATTTTTTTCAGTGGATACGGCTGATTTCCCTTCATTGTTAGTTAAATGGGGAATTTATCCAGCAGCAATTGTTATGATTATAAATTGGTATCCTTATAAATCATCAATGACGAAGAGATTTTGTTATATTATGGGATGGTCCGTTTTTTCTACTTCCTTTGAATGGGTGACAATGAAATTAGGAATTCTTTGGCATATCCATTGGAACTTATTTTATTCATTTATTATATATCCCATTATTTATTACCTATTTTTAATTCTACACGTAAAGTTTTACCAGTGGTTAAAGCGAAGGGAATATAGGTAGAGAAAATTGTTCTACTAAAAAAAAACTCATTCCAACTTTTGACTTAGGTACTCTTTAAAAGTAACTTTTCCTATTAGTCTCAACTTGTTCGTATTTTTTCCATTTACCAGTGATTTGTAAAGCCTCCCTGGTAAAGAAATGCTTACAATTTTATTTGGCTCATTATTGACATTAATCTTAAGATTCGCCATCTCTCTTAAAGACATAATCTCGGGTCCACCAAAGTCATCTGTTCTTCCCTGAGGACCTTTCTCTATTAATCCTATTAAATGATTGGCGAAATCGCCTACATCCACACTTTGAAATTTAATGCTTCCTGGAATAATATATCGTTTAAAAAGAGGCTTCGATAAAAGCAAATGATCAACAAAATCGTGAAACTGTGTGGCCCTTACAATTGTATAAGGAATCGAACTGTTTTTTAACAGGTTTTCCGCTTCGCATTTCAATTTGTAATATTTAAATGGTATATCTTCAATACCAACAATTGAGGGATAAATAAAATGTTTGATGTGATCAAGCCTAGTTAAAAATTTTTCTAACCCTGATACATCTATGAGTCTTGAATTTTTCAAGGGACTTGTTGCTGCGTGAATAACAACCTCTACATCTTTTACTGCTTCATCTAATCCATCCGCTGTCAAAAAATCGCTATAAACCCACTCAAAATCTCCGGTGGTTTCAGGTTTTCCTCTAGATGTTAATTTTACATCATAATTTAGGTTTGTTAATTGATTTATTAAAGCGGTACCCAACATCCCGGTTGAACCTGTTATTAATATTTTCAAAAAAATCCCTCTTTCTTTTGAACGACTCATTGTATGTAATATTCACAATGAGTTAACTTTATTCAACTGAGGGTGCCGCTTTTTTTACCAAAAATATTTTGTTGTTTCTTAAATCTAGAGTTTGCTATGAATACACCTGCTAAAATTATTGAAGCACCAAAATATCCTTGTAGCCCCATATTTTCATGTAAGAAAATGAATGCAAAGATTGCTGAAAAAATTGGTTCCAGTGAAAAGAGAAAGCCAGTGCTCTCAGGGGTCGTGTACTTTTGTGCAATCGGCTGCATGACAAAACCATAAGCAGAGCTAATAAGTGCTAAACCAAGGATTGCAGACCAATGAATCACTCCATCTGGTAAAACAGGTGATTCAAAAATAAAGGAGCCAATGGTTGCATATATTGCAGCAAATCCAAGTTGATAAATCCCAAGTTGCAAGGTATTTACTTCTCGAGCAAAGTAGTTTGTGATTATAATGTGAACCGCATAAAGAAAGGCGGCAATTAAACACAATAGCGAGCTAAACGCAAAAGTAAAATCATTCCTAATTGTCAGGAGCGCTAAGCCACTTGTAACAATCAAAACACCAAGAAAAATGTTCTTACTGGGCAATTTCCGTGTAATGAATGTCTGAAGAATCGGTACTAAGATAACAGTAGTGCTAGTCAAAAAACCAGCTGATGAAGCAGTGGTATTTTTCATCCCATACAATAATGCGATAAAAATACTGCATAGCACAGCTCCAACAATCGCACTGTATTTCAATGTTTTAGCATCTACTAGAATGACTTTTTTATAGAAGATCGCTATCATCAAGATAAATGCTATGCCAAATCGCAAAGCAATAATGGTTAATGGAGGAATGGTATCCACACAAAGCTTCATGAAGAGATACGAGGTCCCCCACCCCATAGAAACAGAAGCGAGAATCAAGTTTGCTTGTTTTTGAGTCATAATAGATAGTCCGTTCTTCTTTTATTTGTTTTTTATGTTTAATATATGAAAAGTTTCTAAGGACAATAGGATAAACATTACAGATATAATAAAGGAACTAATCAATGCTAAATCCAAAAACTTCCTCAAACCCTTCTCTTCCTTTATTCGTTATCTTAAGTGCCCGAGTTGAAGGCATTCGCTCAATCCAATTATTTTCGAGTGTAAATAATAAAATTGCATTCCCAAGAGAGCCTGCTAAATGAAATCTTCTTTCACTCCAATCAAGACACTTACATGAAAACGAACGCCTTTTTTTCCTGATATGTTGAATATCTATTCCTATTGAAGCTAAAAGACTTTCCCCTTGTGGAGTCAACTCGAAATCCTGCTCACCCGTATCACATATAAAGTTATTATTTAATAATGAATTAGTTACTCCAACCCCTAACGAACCGGCTAGATGATCATAACAAGTTCTCGCAAAGTGTATTTCTTTATTTCGTGATACTTCTCTAAATGAGTTTGGTTTTCTTTCCGGTGTTAAACATAGTAAAGATTCCAATACTTTAGCTACTTCAGCATTGGAAAGTGAAAGGTATTTATGCCTGCCCAGTTTTTCTGATTTTACAATACCTTTGTCCATCATTTTAGACAAATGAAAGCTTGCTGTTTGAGGAGTTATTTTTGAAGCCAATGCCAATTCTGAAACTGTATATTTTCTTCCATCCAATAAAGTTAATAACATCGTTGAACGTGATTGCTCACTAATTATTGTGGCTACTTCTGACACTAGCGGATCAAAATTCATGTCTATACCTCCAAATATGTAATCCATACTTCGATGATAATCGTTTCATTCATAATTTACAATAAAGGGGAATCTTACCACAGGGGGAATTATTATGAATTCACTTGAATTATTTTTACTAGACTATAAAGAATGCAGACGTCGTTTCTTAATCACTGCTGCTGCTTTTCCGGATGAATTACTTACATGGAGACCTGATAAAGATGCTTTATCAGTTGGGGAAACCATTCGTCATGTGTTGCTTCATGATCTTGGTTGGTTAATGATTTTAAAGGATAATAGGTTACCAACCGAAGAAGAACAAAGTTATTTATGGAAAGAGCCTTATACTACTCTTCAAGATGAAGTAGACAGAGCTTCGGTATATCATGTGGAGTTTATTGATTATGTATCTTCACTAAATATGGATGATCTTGGGACAAAATATATTAACTGGCCACATAAACCAATTAGTAGAACTCTGGGAGATACGTTAGAGAGGAAATCATATCATGATGCAGTCCACACAGGGCAACTTTTACAATATTTAAGAATGTTACATATAGACCGTCCTTTGATATGGGACTAAATGAACAGGGTAAAGGAAAGATTTCCTTCCCCACCGAATCTTCACTAAATGTTCAAAAAGATACAAAAAAAGATACGTGCACTTGTTATTTGCATCACACCTTACTTTCATTAACGATTGTACAATCGATATGAATTCGTTGAAAGAAAGGAGGTTAATATTTTGTTAAATTTATTGATTTTCGTTTTAATCGCCATTACTTTGGTTTTGATAAGTATTTTTATTGGCGGTCTGATGGATCTATATAAAAAAGAAATGGAAGAAAAAAAGAGTGCAGTAAGAGATGGAATGGAAGGTTACCTGGATCAAACGTTTGGATTTGGAACGGTTAAAGTATTTAAATCAATCGTTGATGCTGAAGGTAATATCCGATACCTGGTTTACTTGCCACAGTTGGAGTGGTTCAAAACACCAACTTATAAATGGTATGAAGTGTATGCAACCCAAAGCGGTTTTCAGCACATTGAAGTAGAAAGATAATGTCGATGTTTATACAAGAAAACCCTAGAGGATTTCCTCTAGGGTCTTATCTTTTCTATAATGAACAATTAATGAACACGAATGATTTCGTAAATATCTTCATCATGGTGTACTCTTGTATGCTTGGATTCAATCCGTTCAAATTCATCAAACTCGTCAATCGTTTCTCCAAACCACCAGTTTTTTAATTCAAACAAAAATTCAGTAAGCATCGTTAGTTCCTCCCATGTATGGTTGTTGAACAAGTTATACTCTTATTATACATGTGAATCACTTCACATAAAAGCGCTTACACAAAAGGCGGAATAGCAAAATAATACCGAAAAGCAAGATAATTTTGTAAGTATTTACACATATTGAAAAGAGAGTGATTTAGATGCAATCCCCCCTTTTCAAAACCTTGTTATTATTATTTTTCCTGAGAAACTTGAGGATTGTCAAAACTATTTTCAACAAATTCTCTAATCTTCTTCCATTCCCCATTTTCTTGACGGAAGGTCTCAACAAAAAGTAATTTATTTTGTTGCATTTGTCCATCAAGTGAAAACCTTACCCAAAAAATTGCAACACCTTCTTGCTGTTGATTCATTTCAATTAGAACATCATCAAAGGACCATTGGGGATTTCTCCCCTCATACATTTTATATGCTTGTTTCCATCCTTCTTCAGCCTCTTCGTATCCCCAGTCCGCAATACCTGATTCAGGATTCGCCCATCTGACCTTCAAATCCTTAGAAGAGTGTCTTGCCATTCTTCTTGCATCCAGACTGTTCCAAGAAGCTCGATATTCTACTAAAAACTCTATAAAATCCGCTAATGATAATTGTTTCATGTGTACTCTCCTAAAAATTTGATATTTTTCTATTAAAAGAATTGCTCCCTAAAGAAAGTTATTGGAAAATTACTAGTAAAATACTTAGTTTGAATACATCTTTGTTTTATTCAATAAAAGGAGTCATTTTCCTTCTTTAGAGATCTATCCCTTTAATCAATAACTTTTTATTATTTTTAATATGATAAAATAAGAAAGGTAAAATTTATAGATTTTTGGGGGTGAGCAATTGTTTTCCTTATTAAAACAAAAAGCAGGTAATCTTTTTCCTGGCTATTTTGCCTTAGTCATGGCTACAGGGGCATTATCAATAGGAACGCACCTGCTCGGAATGGATATTATTTCTAAGATATTATTATATATTAATATCATTGCCTATATTTCTTTATGGGTACTAACTCTTACACGAATTTTTTTCTATTTTCCTAGTATGTTAGCTGATTTGACAAGCCATACAATTGGACCAGGATTTTTTACATTAGTCGCTGGGACCTGTGTATTTGGTAGCCAACTAATTATTGTTGGTCACAACTACTCGATTGCCATTTATTTATGGGCACTGGCTATTCTATTATGGCTATTAATCATGTATACCTTCTTTTCAGCAGTTACCGTAAGAAGGGATAAACCTACGATGGTTGAAGGAATTAATGGGGCTTGGTTGATCGCAGCGGTCGCAACCCATTCCATTTCTATCCTTGGTACCCTACTATCCCCACAAGTAGACTCTGGAAAGGACATTCTTTTATTTTTCACTTTATGCATGTATTTCCTTGGCTGCATGTTATATTTAAATATCATTACACTCATTTTTTATCGATTTACCTTTTTAAGGCTGGATCATTCTGCTCTTACACCACCTTACTGGATTAATATGGGTGCAGTAGCCATTACTACTTTGTCAGGTTCAACATTAATTCTACATGCGAAATCCTGGTCCCTACTGGGTGAAATTACTCCCTTCTTAAAGGGTTTTACTTTATTTTTCTGGATAACCGGGACTTGGTGGATTCCGTTGTTATTTATACTTATGATTTGGCGCCATCTCTATCATCGCTATCCACTTACGTATGACCCACAATTTTGGGGAATGGCATTTCCACTTGCGATGTATACAACGAGTACCTATCAATTGGCAACAGCTCTAGATTTATCGTTTTTAACCCTAATTCCAAGAGGAATGGTATATATTGCGATAGCAGCATGGATTACCGTATTTTTTGGGATGCTTCGTCACCTATATCATAATTTTCAAAATCACTTCCTCTCACCAACTAAAGAAAATATCTATGAAAAACATCTCTAATTCGTTTAGGGATGTTTTCTTTTGCAAAAAAACACCACAAAATTAACTTGCCAATTCTAGCATCAGTGGAATATATTAGAAAAAATAAATATGTTAAGGGAGTGGGTCTAATGCATATCCCATCGAAATTAGATGTTGGCGATGAAATTAGGATTGTTGCACCAAGCAGAAGTGCAGGAATTTTATCAAAGGAAGGATTCGAACAAGCTAAGAAACGATTAGAAGATTTAGGTTTTAAAGTAACCTTTGGAAAACATATTTTGGAATCGGATCTACAAAACTCTTCATCTATTGAACAAAGAGTTCAGGATATTCACGAAGCCTTTCAAGACCCGAACGTAAAAGGCATTTTAACTGTAATTGGCGGGTTTAATAGTAATGAATTGTTACAGTACCTAGACTACGAGTTAATCAAAAATAATCCAAAAGTTTTTTGTGGCTATAGTGATATTACAGCGATTGGAACTGCTATTACAACACAATCAGGGTTTATTACATATTCAGGGCCTCATTTTTCAAGTTTTCAAATGGAAAAAGCACAGGAATATCAAACCACTTTCTTTAAAAAATGTCTGATGCAATCTGAGACATATTCAGTTGTGTCTTCACCTATTTGGAGTGATGATGCTTGGTATATTGATCAGGAAAATCGACAATTTGAGGAAGCAAACTGGAAAACATATAGTGAAGGTTACACGAAAGGTACATTATATGGTGGTAATTTATGTACACTGAATTTATTGCAAGGGACACCTTATATGCCTGCCATAATGGATTGTGTCCTCTTTATTGAAGATGACGAATTGACTATTCCTGAGACGTTCGCACGTGATCTGACCTCACTTTTACAAGTTGCTGGGAACATAAAAGCTTTGGTAGTTGGTAGATTCCAACGAGCTTCAAAGGTGACTGAAGAACAATTACTTTTTATTTTAGATAAACATCCTTTATTAAAGGAAATTCCTGTTTTATATGATGTCGATTTTGGGCACACCCAACCTATTTTCACCTTCCCAATTGGCGGAGAAGTAGAAATTAACAGTACCAATAAAACCATTACTTTCACTAAATTTTAAGTTTAATAGTCATTTTGTCCAGCCCTTCTATTTCAGAAGGGTTTTTTGCTCCCAAACAATTTGTGAGGGCATTCCTACCTGAAGATAATGGGAATTTCGGTCTATATGATCGCGTAAACTTAGTACTTTTCACTTGTTGACTAAAACGTCTTCGTAAACGATAATGATAATCGTTATCATTGATAATTATTATCAATTAACTAGGAGGCGTTTTAAATGTTTATTCGATTCTTAAAGGAAAACCGTTATGTTTCACTGCTGCTTACCTTCCTTCGACTCTATCTTGGATGGCAATGGCTACATGCAGGTTGGGGAAAAATCTCTGATGGGACATTTGATGCAAGCGGATTTTTGAATGGAGCAGTAAAAAATATGTCAGGTGAACACCCTTCTGTTCAACCTTGGTGGGGGTACTTTCTAAAAGAGGTTGCTCTACCATATGTCGATTTATTTAATGTCCTTGTTCCTTGGGGTGAATTTTTTGTCGGTCTCGGATTAATTTTAGGTGTTTTTACGTCCTTTTCAATACTAATGGGATTAACTATGAACTTTGCTTATATGTTTTCAGGAACAACCAGTACCAATCCACAAATGGTTTTAATAGGAATATTTATTCTCATTGCTGGTGTCAATGCTGGAAAGATAGGATTGGATCATTGGTTTATTCCGTTTTTTAGAAGAATGCTATTCAAAAATACAGAGAAAGAATTTCCTCAAAATATTTAACAATTTAAAAGTTTCCCTTAATGATCTGAAGAAATACATAGTTATGTAGACCATCATCCATATGGTGTTGATGGTCTACATAAGATTTTACACATATTCTATAAAATGGTCTTTATTCAATACCGGAACTGTTTGATATACATTTAAACGGCTACAATGCTGTACGTCAGTTTCAAATCCCCTTCCACGTAGTTCACGTCCACTTCCACAATCCCAGATAATATTATTAATTATATTTTTAGAATGGAGAAAAGAAGTCATACAGAGTTCTGCCTCTGGAGATTTTTTCCCTTCTAAATAACTAAGAATGGCGCCAGCGCCTAAATAGTCTTCAATTGCTGGGCGCAGAGTATCTTCGTATTCTCTACTGCCTTCCCATTGCTCACCACAAGGTATCACAGTTATAGTCGCTTTCGTTTGTTTTTGTAATTGATTAGCAGCAGCTGCCACTGATTTCGCATTAAGTAAGGAGCCTATTAAAAGTGCAGGAACTTGGGATGCAATCCATGTGCAATAGGCCCCATTAAGTGAGGTTAATACATACTTTTTATTATTATGATCTTGGCCAAAGGATACTGGTGATAAAGTGGGAGCTCCTATTTGTGCAGCCTCTGCTCTACCTAAAATAAACTCGCCACCAATTTTCTCTGCAAACTTTTTCCCATCTAGTGTGCGAGGATATGGATAGATGATTGCCCCGTATCTTAAAGCAGTTATCACTGTAGATGAAAAACTTAGGACATCAACAATGATAATTATATCCCCTCTTTCAGCAGCCTCTCTCGACCCACGCCGTCCCCATTCCACTCTACATTCATAAGGAGATTGATTAAAGAACATAAAACCACCCTTTCAACTTAATAAGTTAGGATCCTATGTTCATTGATTTTAAAGTAAATATAAAAAAAGAATAGACTTATATTTTAATAAGTTGTAAAATTATGGTTGAAGTCTGTAAAAAACACTCTTTTTAAAAATCTTTTAGTTTTTAAATAATACAAGCAAATAGCAGTGGAATTGAACTCCACTGCTCTCTTATTATTATTGAATTATTTTATCGACCCTTTTTTCGTCATCTACCATTTCTTCTCATTTCATAAATACTCCGTTTAATCTGCTTCTCTACTTTTTGAAAGAAGGAGTCTAACCCTTTCGTTGCACCAGTATCTAATATACGTTTACCCGCTAATGCCAAGGCACCTGTTACCTCCGCATCAGCCTTACAGGTGATTTTTGAGCCTCCATCAACATCACTAATCACAAGATCAGCTTTACCTACAATCTCTCCAACGTTTCCTTTTCCATTTACTTTGAGTTGATAGGTTGAAGGCATGTTTTCATATAGCCAAATATCAAGTATCATTACATCCTGGAGCGGTCCGATGTTTACATCCAACTCTGCCCGGTACACTCCTTTTGATGTTTCGGCAAACGATTTACAGCCCGGTAAAGCATTTCGTAAAACCTTTTCATTTTTTATTAACTTCCAAACAACGTTCCTCGGCAAGCCAAAACGATACTCGTATGTGATGTTCATTGGTCCTCCTCCAATCAGTAGTTATTTTTAAATCCGGTACCATTCCCATTCAATTATTCATATTCAATAACAAATGAAGGTGTTAATGCTATTTATATAAAAAATATAGTTGGATGTCTTGCATAGTTTTTATGAAAGACAGTTTTCGTAATTCTCTGCTGATTTTGTCCCTCATCACCTGTATGAAGGACAGTTTCAACCCTTCTCCAGCTAATTTTGTCCTTCATCGCCTGCATGAAAGACAGTTTCCACCCTTCTCCAGCTAATTTTGTCCTTCATCGCCTGCATGAAGGACAATTTCTAAAATTACCCACATGATTTTGTCTTTCATCAAACAAATGAAAGACATTATTCTTGCTGCCCCAACCAATTTTGTCTTTCATCCCTACGAAAACGCTTTCATTAATTAACGCTTTAAACTTAAAAAATAAATTAATATTCAAACTATTGTGTTTATTGGAATAATATTCTATAATACTTTTCATTACGAAATATTACACAGAGGTGAGCACAATGAAAACGTTAGAAAGAATCAGTCAGTTTGTCGGCAATACTTTTGCCATTTGGGTACTATTGTTTGCAGCACTAGCATTTTTTTCACCCGCAACCTTTACATGGATTGCACCACACATTCCGCTGTTGTTAGGAATCATCATGTTTGGGATGGGCTTAACCCTATCTGCCAATGATTTTAAAGAAGTATTTAAGCGCCCAAAGGATGTAGCCATTGGTGTAGTTGGTCAATTTTTAATTATGCCAATCCTTGCATTTTTATTAGCAAAGGGTCTAAATTTATCACCTGAAATAGCTGTGGGGGTTATTTTAGTCGGATGCTGTCCTGGTGGAACAGCCTCTAACGTGATGACCTTCCTCTCTAAAGGAGATGTTGCACTAAGCGTTTCGATTACATCGATCACAACCATACTTGCTCCACTTGTCACACCTGCACTTATTTTATTACTTGCTAGTGAATGGATTCCTGTTGATGCCGGCGGTCTTTTTCTATCAATTGTAAAAATCGTGTTATTCCCAATCATCCTTGGTGTAGTGGTAAAGCGGTTATTCAATAAACAAGCCCAGGCCAGTGTAAAGGTTCTACCGCTTGTCTCTATTGTAGCAATCGTCGCGATTGTCACTGCTGTAGTATCTGTTAGCCAGCAGGCCATTGCAAAGACAGGATTAATCATTTTTGCAGTAGTCGTTCTACATAATTGCCTTGGTTATTTATTAGGTTATGCTTTCGGAAAAATGTTCAAGATGGATTTATCAAAGAAAAAAGCGGTGGCAATCGAGGTTGGGATGCAAAACTCTGGTTTAGGTGCAGCCATTGCAGCGGCACACTTCTCTCCACTAGCAGCTGTACCAAGTGCCATTTTCAGTGTTTGGCATAATATCTCAGGGCCAATCTTAGCAACTATCTTCAGCCGAATGAAAGACGACAAAGAATCAACAACTGTACATGCAGACCAATCCTTAGCAAAATAGCTTTCTATAAAAACCATCTTCCTACTCTCGGGAAGGTGGTTTTCAACTTTTGGAAATCAACCCCTAAACAAATCTCCTTTTAACCTTGTTATAATAGTGTTAATCAAGGAGTGTATCTTATGAAAATAGTAAAATATCTTTTTATATTAGTTTTGATTATTGGTCTTGGCATTTCTGCATGGGTCTATTACCCTCAGTACCAAATATACAAAATGAAAAAACAAACTACAGTTGCGGTTAGCCATAAAGCCCACCAAATCACCTATCTCCATTATTTTCAAAATGCTAAAACACCTGGTCTGCACCAACTGGCCATCGGGGATTCGATTATTCGCGGAGTCGGTGCTGGACAGGATGAAAACTTTGTCAGTCAATTTTCTACCAAATTAGCTCAACAGACGAACAAAGAGATTACCTTTGAAAATCAAGGAATTAATGGAATTACGAGTGGTGAATTAAACGAACTTGTCCAGGAAGGCCGATTTGACGAATCGATTAAGCAATCTGATATTATCACCATCAATGTTGGAGGTAATGATATTCTCAGAATGGCCAAGGGGCAAAATTTTCGTACGGTTATTCAGGACTATGACCAGCTGCAAGCCTCTTTTTCAAAAAATTTGAGTGATATTTCTGATCGAATTTCTACTTTGAATCCGAAAGCTACTATTGTATTTTTAGAATTGTATAATCCCATCTCCCCTGAAGATCAAATGTATCCTCTTGCGGATAAATTGCTACCCAAATGGAATCTTCATATCTATGAAGTAGCTAATCATATTCCAGGATCCATCGTTATTGAAACAACAAAGGTTATAAATGGAGACCATTTACAAAACCTCTCCTCAGATGGTGTCCATCCAAATGTTGCTGGATATACCGCGATTTCCGAACAAATCTTGTATCAGCTGAAACATCAAGTTAGAAAAAGCTCTGTATAATTCTGCGGAAATAAATGAAGAGACCTATTCTGATACGAATGGGTCTCTTCTAATTATTTAAATGGTAATCTTTGTCCCATCAAATTTTGTGAGACAAAATCCTTCGAATTCCTCATTATATGTGGATCGGTAATCATGTAGCATTCTAATTGCTACGTTTTCTCCAAGTAACATCCCATTGATCGCGCTACTCCGGAAGTGAACACCAGCAGTATTTCGACCAATCGCAATATTATAGGCAAGTTTGTTCAATTCCCCGCCAACTGTAAGAGTTCCATCATAAGATTCTAACGAGAGGCCGTCACTGCTCGCAACAACCGGATCAGGAATAACAAATGATTCGTTAAAGAATGCTTTTAACATCGTCACCATCGCCCCAATAAATGTGGCATGACCAGAAGGATATTCAGGATGTGTAGGACAACCTTCAGCAAAAGCTTGAGGCAGCAGATACGTTTTATATTTTTCATAAGTTTTTGATAATGCTATTGAATTTAGTACTACTGGATGAATGGGGTAGTTAGCGTCCCCCGTCATTTTGTGGTGAATGCGGCCACCAAACTCCTCCGGACGGATCCGCCGGTGGACAAGCCATTTTTGACACCAGGCAGCATCTAATGCAGGACGAACAGCTCTTAGGACAAAGTCTAAAACGTGAGCTGACCCAAAGCTGGAAAATCCAACTTGGGTGTTAGATTTGAGGTATGGATTGCACATGTCCAATGCCCCAGGTCCGTAACTAAGAAGAATTAAACAAGGAGCTAGTCCACTTTCTAACGAATAATCCTTGTGTACAAACTCTCCTAAAACTCGACCATTTCGAATATATCGCGGGGTGGAATCATAAGTGTTACTGCTAGGGAGTGGTTTGCCCGTTTGAACAGCTAGCCAATCCTCATAGTTCGTTAAATGGTCATCCCCTGCTATTGTTGTTTTATATTTTTGGACAATCTTAGTGGCAATAAAAGGATATTCCTTCCATAGAAACTGCGAAATATATGGTCCCTTTAAAGCTCCAGGGAAAGCTTGTCTAAATAAAGTCTTAGGAGTAACTTGTCCATTCATTTTGGGCCCATGAAATTTTGTCAATGTAGAAAGTTCTTCTGCAGCAGCAATAGTTAGAGGATGAGTATGATAGTCATTAAAGGGGATATCACGTGTTAATGCTTGCCAGTATAGCTCAACCATTTCAGATGCAATCTCTTCACTGTTAAAGGCTGGTGGTGGTGGACAAACCATTTGGTGACTATCTGGTCCGACTAAATCAAATGAATAAGCAGATTGAGGATTAACTAGCTTTCTTTCACCTCCTAGTGGGATCTTTTCAAAATCTTCAGGTTCACCAGTTCCTATTGCCTCTAGATATTTATCATATGCACGGAGGTCCACTTCACCGAGACTATTCTGCGGGAATGCTTTAATATAACTCGCAATTTTATTAGGGTATCTCCTTTCATCCCCGTTACTGGGATGTTCCACTTTAGGAAGCTTTTTGTAGTATAATGCTGTTTCGTTACGAATTTTAAAAGCTTTTTGAATTCGTTTAATAGATGAAAGATCACCTTTTAATTTTGCTTTCTTAAAACCCATTATTCTCACTCCTTTCATAATAAAATCAACATATTGTATGTAAAATAAACCATTTGGAAACGGACAAACATACTGTTCATCCTTCTAATAATGCATATATTTCCACTGCATTACACACCTAATTTATTCCATTTATCTTGATATTCTATTATTATTAAAGCTCTGTTAACAAAATGTAATATTCTTATAACACAGTTGATAGAATGATTTGGTAAAATATTGATACATTAAATAGTACGAACATTTAGAATATTATATAAAAATAACTGTATTAAATGAAAGTGGTGATGTTAGTTGATCAGAAAGATGTTAATCACACTGAGCTTGGCCATTGTGCTAATAGCAGCAGGTAACGAATTTTCCTTACATAGAGTTCATGCCGAATCGTTAACTAACTTACAAAGTCAAAACAATCCATCGCAGTCATCCCCTCCTATAAGCCAAACAACAGTTGAAACAGAAATTCCCAACTCTCAAGGAAACATAGTCAATGCAGAGGAACAAATGAAGCGCGTTTACGAGGCAATCCAAGCCAATAATGTAGAGATACTGAAGAACGAAAACTATAGTAAACTAACGAAGACAGAAGTGGAAAAACTTGAAAAAGAAACGAAGGCTATAAAAGAAAGTATGGAAAAACGGAAGGATATTTTAAAGGACCGCGCTCTTTCCTATCAGCATACTGATATGCATGTCTCCTACCTTGACGTGTTGCTGGGTTCTACTAGTTTAGGTGATTTTGTGGAACGGGTTGGTGCAGTTGCAGCTATTGCCGAAGCCGACCGCACTCTTTTGGAGCAGCAGGAAAAGGAACAGCAGGAATTGGATAACAAAAAAATTTCTCTAGAAAAAAAACTTACTGAACTGGCCAATCTAAAAAACAACTTAGAGACGTTAAAGGCTCACCTGGTCAAACAAAAGAACGAATACGTATTGTTAAATAAACAGGTTAAAGAGGGAGCGAGAAAAAAGGAAGCTGCTCAAACCCACATAAATGTTTTTCCAAGCAAATCAAATGATTACATAAGTACGGTCATTAACGCAGGCAAGAAGTATATTGGGAACTCGAATTATGTTTTTGGCGGCGGAAGAAGTGCTAGTGATATTGCTCGGGGTAGATTTGATTGCTCTGGCTTTGTACATTGGGCTTTTGCGCAAGCGGGGGTTAAAATTGGCAGTACTACATCCGCAATTAGAAATGATGGCAGGCAGATATCCCCTCAGGAAATGCAGCCAGGGGATCTCGTGTTTTTTGATACGTATAAGAAAGACGGACATGTCGGTATCTATATCGGCGATGGGAAGTTTATCGGTTCTCAAAGCTCAACCGGTGTTGCCATCGCTGATATGACAGAAGGATATTGGAAAAATGCCTTTAAAGGACGGGTTGTGCGGATATAATTTGCGAGGCCGCGCATTCGGTTTGTTGCGGTTAGCCCTTGTACGAGTGTAATTGTTCCGTCTGGTGCGTAGAACCTTCCTATGAGACCGTTTGTTCGATTACTTAATCTGTTTGGTCGCGTAGAACCTTCCTATGAGACCGTTTGTTCGATTACTTAATCTGTTTGGTCGCATAGACCCTTCCTACGAGACCGTTTGTTCAATTTCTTAATCTGTTTGGTCGCGTAGAACCTTCCTATGAGACCGTTTGTTCAATTACTTAATCTGTTTGGTCGCATAGAACCTTCCTATGAGACCATTTGTTCGATTACTTAATCTGTTTGGTCGCGTAGACACTTCCTACGAGACCGTTTGTTCGATTACTTAATCTGTTTGGTCGCGTAGAACCTTCCTATGAGACCGTTTGTTCAATTACTTAATCTGTTTGGTCGCATAAACACTTCCTATGAGACCGTTCGTTCGATATTCAATCCTTTTGGTCTCATAGACTGTTCCTACGAGACCGTTTGATTGATTTTTTAATTCGTTCGGTCGCATAACACACTTCTATATAAGGTTGAATATCCTATGGCTTCATTTACTTGCCCTACACCTAATAGGCTAAAGAAGACATAAATTAACGAAAGTTGGATATTCACAATTTTCAACTCTCCAAGGTTAATAGGGTTTTCCATTATTATAGTGAATTTCCAAGGTTTGGATAAACCTTCATTCTAAAGATTGTAGATAACCACCTAAAAATTTTTAAAAAATTAGAGGCTTTTTTTTGGAAACTGCATTTAATGTATATGAAGGAGATGATGAGGTATGGCAGAGATAAATTTCCATCAACTTGCCCAAGAACTATTAAAAAGAGAAGTTGAGGTTGTTACGCTTCAAGGAACTTATACTGGAAAACTACTTGAAGTGGGTAAAGATGTTATTGTGTTGGAGACAAGAGGCCGGATGCGTTCCACGTTAGTGGCAATTCGCATTGAAACCATTGTTGCTCTCTTCCGTGTAGAAAACATACAAAGAAGAGGTCCTTTTGGCTTTAATCAAGAGGCATTTGAGGACGAACGTGAACATGATCATGACCATGACCAAATGGAAAGCAGTGACCATTAATACCTGTGATTTTTAAAAATATTTTTTCAAGCAAGAGCAGTTACTCCTTATCAACTGCTCTTGTTTTAGTTTGCTTTATTACAATTGAAAGGTATAACAGGTTACCCCTTCGACTTGTTTAAAACCTTCTTGAATATATAAAGCTTTGGCCCTTTCATTTTCCGCGTTCACACACAGAATTGTCTTGTCATATGAAATTTGTTTGGCAAAATGCAATAAATATCGGAGGAGGATCCTTCCCAAGCCTTTTCCTTGGTATTCGGGCATAATCGCAATCGGACCAATATTCATAATCGGTGCATCCTCATAATCATCGACTGCCCCGCGAATGACTCCAACAGGTCGATTTTTGTGATAAAGGATTAAGGAAGCCCCTTCAATATAATCATCATTTCCCATCATTTTAGCAACCATATCTGGAGTGTGTGGTGTTTCACTCCCCTTTAGATTGGCAAAGCCAGCGTTTCGAACCGTACACCATGCTTCTTCATCTACTCCTAGTCGGTAGGGACGAATTTCATATCCCTCTGGCATGGTGAAGTCCGGAACCACTTCATCACCTCTTATAAGTAAGAAGGTGTATCGTTCTGCCGTAAATTTCAATTGTTCCATAAACTTAGCCAATTTTTCATTTGCAAATGGGACGAACAAAAAGACTTCATCCAAGCCAGTTGTCTTCTTTACCATTTCCTGCATTAATAGGTTATAGCTCTCGATATTGTCCGCTTCTGAATGAAAAATCCTGAAACGCGCTTTCCTACCACGACGATTATATTCATTTATCATCAGTGAGGCAGCAGCGATTAATTCTCCCTCCTGATTAGTTAGGATGTAGGTCGGATTTTCTTCATTGGGTTGAAATTTTGCTAGATGGTCGTCATACAAAAACGAATCATCTAAGTCCACTTTGTGTTTCTTACAATACGCAACAAAATCTGCCACTCTCCCAGGGCCTAAATATTCTACTATCATCTCTTGCACTCCCCTTTGTGCTGCTATCTTATTATTTTTCTAGTTTATTTCCTGTTTTCCTGCTATTACAGAATCAGTTTTTTTAACATTACGGACCGCTCATGTTAAAATAAGGGAATCTTAATGTTAACAGGGGGATTATATTGGAAGAGTTTGTTTATGTAATAAGACCGAAGCGAGAACATTTTATTGAGACAATGACTGATGAGGAAAATACGATAATGGGAAAGCATTTTGATTATTTAAAGGATCTTTTAGCACAAGAAAAACTGATCCTTGCAGGTCCATGCCTAGATGGCGCCATGGGAATTTGTATTTTTCGTTCAGAATCATGGGATGCTGCGCAGAAGATCATGGAGAATGATCCCTCTGTTGTAGAAGGTGTCATGAGTTGTGAGTTACATAAATACCGTGTTTCCTTAATGGAAGGACGGTAAATAAATTTTTTAGACAGAAGGGTTTCCATTGAATAAAGACAACAAAATGCTTCGATTTTCCGTTACCTTGGCAGTAGCGCTCATCGGTGGCCTCTTGTTTACGGTACTTCATACCCCGATTCCGTGGCTGCTGGGACCGATGACAGCGGTTTTAATTGGAGCTAGATTTGGAAAGATCACGTTTTTTTGGCCGAGTTATATTCGTGATACGGGGTTAATTATTGTCGGTTACTCGATTGGTCTTTCGTTTACGAAAGCGGCACTTTTACAAATTGTAGCTAAGTTACCTTCAATGTTGCTAATGACCGTTTTACTTGTTACTTTTTGTGCTGGGATTGCCTTTGTGGTGTCTAAGCTTTCAGGAGTGGACTATCCCACAGTGTTGACAGGGAGTATTCCGGGAGGCCTTTCACAGATGATTATTTTCGCCGAAGAGGTCAAAGGAATTGATATAACTACTGTGACCTTTCTCCAAGTAGCACGATTGTTAATGATTATTTTCTTTGTTCCCTTTCTTATCCTGGGGTCATATTTTAAACATTCACCTGCTCAGACAGGGTTTGATATTATTGAAAAAGAGATGCCCTTCACTGGACCTTTTTTCCCAACAGTACTCATGTTTGCTGTACTCTGTATTGGGTGTGCTTTTTTAGCAAAAAGGCTTAAGTTTCCTACCCCATTTCTGTTAGGGCCGATTCTTGGAACAGCAATCGCTACGATTTCTGGTTTCCACGGTCCGTCATTATCACCTGCGGTTTTGGATGTATCACAATTTTTGATTGGCGGTTACATTGGACTGTTGTTGAAGCCTGAAAAATTACAACATAAGGCGAAAGTCATTTCACTAGCCCTTGTTAGTGGGATGATTATGATTTTGGGGTCGATTGGTTTAAGCATGCTTCTCGTTTCGTTTTACGATATTGCTCCCTCCACTAGTTTTTTGAGCTTGGCACCTGGAGGTATGGATCAAATGGGCATTCTCGCACATGAGGTGCACGCTGATTTATCAATGGTAACGGGGTATCAGCTTTTTCGGTTGTTTTTTATTTATTTCGCGGTGCCACCGTTGCTTAGATTATTTTTTAAGATTGGCTATCGTGGAAAAACAAAATCAGTTTAACCTTAAATAAGTCTAATGACTCCAGTTCATTATCTTGGGCATAATAATGTTTATCTACATTAAAGGTGGGATATTATGAGGCTAAGAAATGGAGATTTTTATACTAATGTTATTACCAATAAGTTATATAGGCTAAATGAAGATGGCGATAGTAACTGGTATTTGAGCTTGCGTGATGAAGAAGGTTATCATGAAACAGAAAAGACCTCAGGACGTGATATGATTAGATTGGTAGAAAGTGGGTATAAAAAAATTAAATAAAATAATCTACCCGTTTCTGTCAGGGTACCTATAATCAAATGCTTTTCGTGGAAACCAGGTAAAATTTTAAAAAAATATAAGATTTTCCAAGGAAAAAGTCCACTTTATGTCGAATATAACAGCTAAAGGGGATGACCCAATGAATAAAGTGGAGTTATTAAAAAGATTATTAAATGCTAGTCGAGGGAATATGTTTTCATTAGAGATTCCTACTACAAAAGAAGATGAAAAAAAGATTCAAGAATTGGTTAGAGTTTTAGAAGCAGAAGGAAAAATTAAATTAAGAGAATATGTACAGAGAGAATACTCAGTTTATTTACATGGAATAATTAAGTATGCATCCGAATAATCGGATGCTTATTTTTATAGCAAAGATAATTAGGAGAATTTTTGATCTTGTGATACACTTTGTCTACCATTTGATTTACTTGTTTACATGTGCCCTATTCATTCGTGAGTGGGGCTCCTTGTTTTAAAAAAGAAAAAACAGACTCTATGAAGAGCCTGCTTGATTTTGTTCTTATTATTAAGCTTTGCGCACGTTAGCTGCTTGAGCTCCACGTTGACCTTGCTCAACGTCGAAAGTAACTGTTTGACCTTCGTCTAAAGATTTGAAACCTTCGCCTTGGATCGCTGAGAAATGAACGAATACGTCTTCTCCACCTTCACGCTCGATGAATCCGAAACCTTTTTCTGCGTTAAACCATTTTACTTTACCTTGTTCCATTTTGTTTCCTCCTGCTGTGTGCTTTGCACACAATGTGTTACTATCCTTGCACTCAGTGATCATCAAGACGAAAAGTTAATCTTATACTATCCTTTACACCGAACAAAAATAATTCTTTTTAAGTTTAACATTTTATAAAAGTATTTGCAAGAGAACATAACCACAATCATTTTTGCCACTCTCAATTTTAATAAATACATCTATTTGTTTATCGTCTCACTAATTTTCCTATTTCCTATGAGATTTTCAAGAATTCTTTGTACCTCCACCCCCTCACGAAAAGAGATAATAGAGGATGCTTCATTATTTAGCTTTTTAATGATCTCATCAATAAAGGTTTTTAAATGATTACTTTCCGATACCTGAATCGTGTCAGAAGATGATTTTCTAGTTTTTATAGATAGGGAACGCCAGTTTTCAAGAGCAATCACACCCTTATTTCCCATAATGGTGAATGTTATCTCTTCCATTTGATTGATCCCCGATATTCCATTAAATAAGACGGGTATATGACCATTTATCTGTCCAAGAGCTAGTAAGCTCGTCTCGCACTTTTCCGTTTGCTCCGGGAATTTCACCGATGAGTAATGAATATCAATCTCACCAAACAACATTTGAACCATTTGTATATAGTGAGGGAAAACTTCTCGTATAAAGCCACCTTGCTCTCTTGTACTAATCCAGCTATTCTGTTGCCACGGTCTTGGCCATTCTGGAAAATAACATTGAATTTCAACCCTTTGTACATCTCCAATATAACCTTTTGAGAGACATTCTTTTAATTTGAAAAAACTTTGTCTGTAGATAGTTGGAAAGTTCATCACATGAATAATATTTCTCTCTTTTGCTAATGAAAATAGTTCCTCCGCTTCATCCAAGGAATTGGCCAATGGTTTCTCACAAATAACATGTTTATTTCTTTTGATCACTTCCTTAGCAATGGAATGGTGATACTTCGGCGGAACTGCTATATATACAAAGTTGATTCTTTCATCTTCAATAAGATCAAGATAATGTTCAAAAATAGGTACTTCATATTTATCACCTATTTCCTTCAATCTGGATAGATTTGTATCATAAATACCTATCACATCCGTACTTGGATGTTGTAAAAACTCTCTTAAAAGGATTTCCCCTACTCCACCAACACCAATGACTCCTACTCGAATATCCATTCCCATTTTTTCATTCCCTCACATTCTTAGAAACTTTGTTAACTCCATTCTCACATACATGAGGAGTGAAAAAAATCGAAAAATCCATTTATTTTTTTCGAGTTTTCTTTTATTAAAAGGATAGGAGCCCTACGATACTCAGAATATCTTATTGCTTTTTACATAAAATAAAGACGCTGAGGAGGTGAACAAATTGTCTAACCAAGAAAAAAACAACCAAAATATTTCGGAGAACATTAAAAATGGAGCTGGAGCTGTGTTTCATTCTGTCCATAAAGGACTTGAAGCCACGGAGAATGCTGCAATGAATGCTGTTGATACTACTGCAAACGCAATTGACAATTTAACAGACAACGATAAGCGATAATTCTGCAAAACATAAACGACGCCAGTATTTTGGCGTTTTTTATTTTTCTGCAAGTTTACGCACCCACAGTTTGAACCACATACCCGATGCCTATTAAACAAGCAAGGCCCCTTGGCCCTGCTTGTTATTTGACTATTACTTTCCCAACCATTCCCTCTTGGAAATGGTACCGACATATCAGTTCATATGTACCGGTAGTTTTCGGATTCACGGTAATGGTTTTTTCTTTTCCCGGCTGAATTTCTTCGTCAATATTAAGCTTTTCCACTGTGAAGGTATGCTTTTTCTTACCTTCATTTTTCAATATCAACGTTGTCGTTCTTCCCGTTGGAATAGTGATGACTTTTGGATTAAAGGCATCATCGTACAACTTGACCTCAATCACTTTCACTGACTCAAAATTCTGTGTTGCGACTCCAGATTCAGCGAATACACTGAATGTGCCTGCACATGTCACAACAAAAATCAATGCAAGCAAAACGACCAATCGAGTTAACCACTTTTTCACAATCATTCGCAATCCCTCCCTTCTTAAATACTATTTTTTTACAATTCATAAAAAATTATCACTATAATATGAGTTTTCTAATCATATTCTTAATAAAAGAAAACAATAAGAGGGGTGTAAAGTTGAAAAAAGTGAAGGTTCGTTTACTGCCCATTGTAAGCAAGATAAATTTACCCACTGTTTTGAAAACAGCTATACTTCCGGGTGACTCCTTTGAAAGATTATTTATTGCAACCCAGGTAGGAGAAATCTTTTACCTAGGAAACGGAGCTGTACAGACGTTTTTAGATATACGACCGCAAATTATCAAGCTAGGTGATCCTGGTGGTGGGTATGATGAACGAGGATTGCTTGGGCTGGCGTTTCATCCCGGATTTTATTATAACGGCCTGTTTTATCTTCACTATTCAGTAGCTGGAACACAAGGTCCAGGTGCACTTCCTGATCCTTTCAATCCTAACCCGTGTGATCCCAAGACGTTAAACCGAAGGTGGATCAATAGAGAAACTCAATATGATCATATTGATACCGTGGAAGAATGGATTGTCCAATCGAATGGTCTACCTCAAAAACGACGGACATTACTTAATTTAAGAAGACCATTTTTCAATCATAACGGTGTCAATAGCTTAAACTTTTCACCTGAAACAGGAAAACTTGTATTAACAACAGGAGATGGCGGATCAGGCTATGATCCATTTAATTTAAGTCAGGACGATATGGAAATTGCCGGTAAAATCATTGAAATGGATGTAGCTAAGAATACATTAATCGCTAATCCACCCGCAGTCACACGTTTTAATGAACTTCCCATACCTATTCAGGAAACACTTACGGTCATGGCCAAAGGGGTTCGCAATATCCCAGGCATTTCATTTCAAAGGTTTTATAATCAGTATATGAAACATGTAGGACAGGTTGGGCAGGATTTGGTGGAATCGATTTTTTCTTTCGTTCATTATAAACCCATACCTGTTACTCAGCTTGTTCAATCTTTTTTAAAAAGCACTGAACCTGACCAAGATGGACTCATTAACTTTGGCTGGCGAGGGTGGGAAGGTGCTTTTCCTACTTCGATTATACGGGGCTGTTCTCAAAATCCGTCTTTGGAGGAGAAAACAATTGCTTATTACGAAGAAGCAATAAAAACTTCAGTGACACGACTTCAGCCTCTCACTAGTTATTTTCATAAAGATCAAAGGCCCAATAAGTTTGGAGGAACTGCACTTACAGGAGTGCAAGCCTATGTGGGGAATGGAATCCCCGATTTAACGGGTAGCGTAGTGTTTTGCGATCTTGCTAGAAAAAAAGAATCTCAAACTGCGGCTAGAGGGGTTTTAGCTTATAGCCAGGTAAGAACAGATGGTAAACTACATGATTATAGTGTGATAGAAACCGATTATAATTTCGGGTCAGAATCCGCTTATTATGTTAATTTGGGAACGAATCTGGATCAAACCAGACTATATTTAGGGGTTTATAGCTCGATGAAAGTGACTGATTTTAACAAAGGTACGGTTTTTGAAATTGTTCTATGATTCATAAAATTAACCTAATATGTTATTAATTAAGCAAAATTGAAATAGATTCATTCGATTTCAATTTTGCTTAACTTTCTTTAGCTGTTTTTATCTTATTAGTTAAATATCCTAAACCAATGACAAGAACTGTAATTGCAGTAGGAATCAATAAATGTAAATCAGGTGTAAGAATATACTCGAATTTTGGTTCTGCTACCATCATTTCACCCGCTGTCCACGCTAATATTCCAGCACCAACATAAGAGATTAATGGGTACTTTTCCATTGCTTTTAATATTAATTGACTACCAAAAACAACTAGAGGAATACTAACTATGACTCCAATAATGATACCAGCTATATTACCTTCAACCGCACCAGCGATAGCTAGGACATTATCAAGAGACATGATAGCATCAGCAATAATAATTGTTTTTACAGCGGAAATGAAACTTGAACCCCCTTCTCTATGATAATTTTCATCATCACCTAATAGAAGTTTGATGGCAATATACACTAGAAGAAGACCACCTACAAAAGTTACAAAAGGTAAGTCTAGTAGGTAAACAATTGCTATTGCAAATAGTAAGCGTAAAATAATAGCTCCAACTGTTCCCCAAAAGATGGCTTTCTTTTGTTGCCTCTTTGGAACATTCCGTGATGCCATTGCGATTACCACTGCGTTATCCCCACTTAAAACAATATTGATTAAAATAACCTCCAAAAGAACCGCAAAAGACAAACCAAAAATCTCCAAATTATTCACCTCTTGTGGATAAGCTAACTAAGTCATTATATTAATTTGAGGTTTAAAAAAGACCGGAACTATTTTTAAATCCTTCAGTTCCGCACGGACTTGCCATAATTGAAGTTGAAAATGAACCTCAAGTAGGAATCTGAATAAACTGAACCAGTTACTAAAAATTCCATCCCCTTATTACCAAATAAAAAAGAGTGTCAAATATTATAAAATTTGACACTCTTTTAATTAACTATTTAATGTTTGGATAGGGAACCGAACCCGTATTGTTGTCCTGTCTATTTTTATTCGTGAAAATTCGTTCCATCTGTTGTTGCCTTGACGATTCCTGCACGAATGGTGAAATCCCCGAAGTGCTCCCCTTCGTTGCGTTCTTTTGCATAGCGGGAAAGAACCACGTTTAGTTCCTTCAAGATTTCCTCTTCACCAATATTTTCCCGGTACATTTTGCTTAGACGGCTGCCGTCGTGTGCTGCCCCTAAATACATATTGTATTTACCTGGCGCTTTACCGATGAAGCCAATTTCACCAAGTGCATGTCGGGCACAGCCATTTGGACAACCTGTCATACGAATGGTGATTTCTTCGTTACGTAGGCCGTTTTCATCCACGATGGCCTCAATTTTATCAATTAGCTTCGGTAAGTAACGTTCCGCTTCCGCCATCGCCAATCCGCAGGTTGGAAGTGCTACACATGCCATTGAATTGCGGCGGAGAGCTGAAAAGCGGCTTCCATCCGTCAACCCGTATTGTTCAATTAAAGCATTGATTTGTTTCTTTTTCTGACTAGATACATTTGCGATAATGACATTTTGATTCGGTGTTAAATGGAAATCCCCTGTATGGATCTTTGCAATTTCACGAAGGGCCGTTTTTAGCTTATAGTCCGCAAAATCTGCGACGCGTCCACCTTCGATAAATAAGGTTAGATTCCACTTCCCCTGTATGCCTTTCACCCAGCCGTAACGATCTCCGTTATGGTCAAAATGATAGGATTTAGCTTCATCTAATTTCCAGCCGAGGCGATTTTCTAATTCCGTCTTTACTGTTTCTAATCCTAATCGGTCAATCGTATATTTAAAGCGTGCATTTTTCCGAACAGAACGGTTTCCATAGTCACGTTGAATGGTAATTGTTTTTTCCGCCACTTCATACAACTGGTCTGGCTTACAGAAGCCGATAACCTTCGCAAGCTGCGGGTAGGTTGCTGTATCACCATGACTCATACCCATACCGCCGCCAATTGCTACATTGAATCCGATTAGCTTTCCATCTTCCACAATGGCAATGAATCCAAGGTCTTGTGAAAAAACATCGATATCATTGGATGGTGGAACCGCAATCCCGATTTTAAATTTCCGTGGCAAATAAAGCGGACCATACATCGGTTCTACTTCCTCCACATCTGGTGTGCCAGCTACTTTTTCTTCGTCCAGCCAAACTTCATGATAGGCTCTTGTACGTGGCAAGAGGTCATCACTTAATTTTTTGGACCATTCATAGACTTCTGCATGAATCTCAGACTGATATGGGTTTGAGGCACACATGACGTTACGATTGACATCCCCACAAGCGGCAATGGTGTCTAAAAGCGAAGCATGTATTTCCTGAATCGTCTTTTTCATATTCCATTTTAAAATCCCGTGCATTTGGAACGTCTCACGTGTTGTCAGTTTCAACGTGCCATTTCCGTATTTATCCGCAAGTTCATCCATGACCAGCCACTGGGCTGGAGCAGCCACCCCACCAGGTAATCGAACACGTAGCATGAACTGATACGCTGGCTCAAGTTTTTGTTTTTGTCTTTCATTGCGAAGATCACGGTCATCTTGAAGGTAGCTACCATGATGCTTCATGAGACGGTTGTCATCCTCAGGAATGCCGGCGCTGATCCTGTCGCCCATGACTTCTTTTAATGTACCACGCAAATAGTTGCTTCGTTCTTTGATGCCCTCAACATCACTCGGCGGGCCATCCGGTGCTTTTAAAATTTTGTTCACCATGTTGAAATAACTCCTTTCCATCCCATCAATATACATCCCGTTGGTATCGTTTTTGCTGCTGCATCTCGGCAAGATAGGCTTCTGCTTGTTCACGGCTCATATTGCCTTCTTTTTCAATAATTGAAAGAAGTGTGTGATGGACGTCATGTGCCATGTGTTTCTCATCACCGCAAATATATAGGTGTGCGCCTTCTTGTAGCCACTCAAATAATTCTTTGCTTTGCTCAAGCATGCGGTGTTGAACATACACTTTCTCATCTATATCACGTGAAAAGGCTACATCTACTTTTGTCAGGACGCCTTCTTTTAACCATTTTTGCCATTCGGTTTGGTAAAGGAAATCTGTTACAAAATGCTGATCTCCGAAAAACAGCCATGATTTCCCTTCTGCACCTGTTTCTTCTCGTTCCTGAATGAACGAACGGAATGGAGCTACTCCAGTACCAGGTCCAACCATGATAATTGGCGTTTCAGGGTTTGTTGGCAGCTTAAAGTTTTCGTTTTGCTGTATAAATACAGGTAGTGTATCTCCAGGTTGCAAGCGTTCAGCTGTTAAAATGGAGCAAACGCCCTTTCTTTCACGACCATGGGCATCATAGCGTACAGCACCGATTGTTAAATGGACTTCATCCGGGTTGGCTGCTAAGCTGCTTGCAATCGAGTAAAGACGGGCAGGGATTTTACGAAGGACCGAAATAAATTCTTGTGCCGATCCTCCCCAAGGACCAAAGTCATGAACCAAATCAAGCAGGTCACGCCCATGGATATAGGCTTTCATTTTTTCCTCGTTACCCGGTGAAAGCAGGTCTTGTAGCTCCTCATTTTTTGAAAGCTTTGCTACTTTTTCCAGGAACGGTTTTGATAAAACGGTAATCTCAAAATAAGAAGTGAGCGCTTTTTGTAGGGATAGAGCGTCTCCCTGTTTGTTAACGATCACTGTTTCTTCCGCACTCCATGGCAATTCAGCAAGGAGTTGTTCAACAAGAGCAGAATCGTTCTCCGGATAGATTCCTAGACTATCACCCGGTTCAAAGGTCAGTCCTGAGCCTTCGAGTGATAGTTCAAGGTGACGTGTTTCTTTATTGGAACCACGTCCATTGAGGTTGATATTTTCAAGTACTTCGGCTTTAAATGGATTGCTTCTAGAGTACTCGGATTCAGTAGATTGAGCTGCTGCCGCTACTGGACTTGCGCTTGTAGCAGAAGTTCCTTCTAGTTCGGTACTTAAGCTGCCGAGGATTCCTTCGAGCCATTCAGATGCTGGCTCATTATAATCCACATCGCAGTCGAAGCGTGGATATAGGCGTGTGCCGCCTAGTTCTTCGAGGCGAGAATCGAATTCTTTTCCTGTTTGACAGAAGAATTCATATGAGCTGTCGCCAAGTGCTAGCACTGAGAAATGAAGATCCGTCAGCTTTGGTGCTCGTTTGCTGTGTAAAAACTCATGGAATGTAAGTGCACTATCAGGTGGCTCACCTTCACCATGGGTACTTACTATAATAAGAAGGTTTTGGACTTTCTTTAAATTATTTGTTTTAAAATCACTCATAGAAGAGACGGTTACTTGGAACCCTTTTTCCTCTAATGTTTTGCCCGTTTTCTTTGCTAGTCCCCGAGCATTGCCCGTTTGTGAACCATAAAGGATTGTTATTTCTTTTGTCACTTTTGAATCACTGCTTTGGACAGGAAGGACTGCCCCCTGGTTATTGGCTGCTCCAAGAACAGTAAATGGGGATGCAGCAAGATAGCCGCTCAGCCAAACTTTTTGTGCGTCTGTTAAGGTTGGCAAAAGGCGGTTAAGTAGTTCTGCCTGCTCCTGATTAAACGGACTGTTGATTACCTGAAGTTGCAACGATATCCACCTCACTAAGGAATAATCTTTTTGTTTTTTTGTACGTTCATGATTCTTTTATGTTAGTTAACTATGAATCTTCTACTTTAATTTGCACAGGTTGTTGATTGAGCTTTTAATAGTGCCCGGGAACTATCAATTATAGTCCTTCGGGCAAACCTTGTTTTCCTGTTGCTCTTCTTACAACAATGTCCTCAATCACCTGATGACCACTTAAAGGACCCGTATGAAGGATTTGCTGACCTTCCTTTTGCCGCTTTCGAACCTCGTGATTCACTTCAGCGGTAAGCAGCCCTGAGAATAATAAATATGGGACAACCAGCACACGGCCAGCCGCACCTTCTGTAATCATCTCTAACCCTTCACTCAACCTTGGTTCGGCTGCAGCCATATAACAAACAGACACATGCCTGATTCCCAGCCGCTCACGGATTCCCTTAGCAATCCTTGCAAAATCATCGTGAACAACAGGATCACTGCTACCCCTTCCAACAATCAATAATCGGTCTTCCGGTCCTATGTCGCCGGCCGTAGAATGAACCAGCTCTGCTATTCCATCCAGAATCATCCCCTGGACACCGAAAGGATCCTTCACATTTACCTCAATATGTGGGTATTTGACCTTCAATGAAGAAAGTGCCTCTGGAATATCCTGCTTTATATGTCCTGCCGCTAAAAGGAACAAAGGGACGACAGTAATTTCTGTCGCTCCCCTTTCCACACAACGCTGAAAGCCTTCCTCAATCAAAGGAGGAGTCAGTTCAAGAAAACTGATTTCCTGAATTGGAATATCCACTCTCTTCATTACCCTTTGGATAAAATCGTTCGCTTCCTCCGCTCCTTTTTTTGAGCGTGTCCCATGACCAATGTAAAGTATTGCTTTCATAGAATTCCTCTCTTTTAGGGATCGAAATCTTTCGACCACTCAATAACTCAAACTATTTTAAAAAATCGTTTTCCACCAATTATTAAATCCAATAGGATTACTATTATTTATTTTAAACTACTACAAGCCCAATAGGAATACTTTATTTCAGCTTATTTTACATCCCGTATCTCTTTCTTTTCCTCTATTCGGGCTCATAGACGCCTTCTACGCGACCGTTTCCTCTTTCTTTTCCTCTATTCGAGCTCATAGACGCCTTCTACGCGACCGTTTCCTCTTTCTTTTCCTCTATTCGAGCTCATAGACGCCTTCTACGCAACCGTTTCCTCTTTCTTTTCCTCTATTCGGGCTCATAGACGCCTTCTACGCGACCGTTTCCTCTTTCTTTTCCTCTGTTCGGGCTCATAGACGCCTTCTACGCGACCGTTTCCTCATTTTTTCCCTTTGCTCGGGCTCATAGGCTGCTTCTACGTGACTAAGATTATCCATGCCGTATTGGTAAACTAGGAATTATTTCTTCATGGAACCAATTTAGCTCCTTATGAAGACGAACAACCTCTCCAATTACAATCATGCTCGGATTTGAAACACCTGCTGACTTCACCCGTTCCTCAATCGTTTCAAGTGTTCCAACAACCGTTCTTTGGTCACTTAATGTTCCCCATTGGATCAGAGCGATTGGTGTCTGAGGAGATTTTCCGTGTTGTATTAATTGATTAATAATCGTCGATAGGTGTGACACTCCCATATAGACACAAAGGGTATCAACCCCTTTTGCCAGGTGTGACCACTGGTGCTCCGCCGCTAGGTCCCCTGCTTGATGACCAGTAATAAAGGCAAAACTTCTACTCAAAAAACGATGGGTGACAGGAATGCCGGCATAAGCCGAAGCCGCAATGCCTGCCGTGATTCCTGGAACAACTTCAAAGGGAACTTCATTCCTCAAGCATTCCTCGGCTTCTTCTCCCCCACGGCCGAACACAAAGGGATCCCCTCCCTTTAAACGAACGACCTGAAGACCCTTTTTCGCATATTTCACTAAAAAATGATTGATCGTTTCTTGCTTCATTGTATGGTAATGTGGAAGTTTACCACAGTATACCAGTTGGGCTTCTTTTTTTGAATGCTTTAAAAGTTCAGGATTTACCAGCCGGTCATAAAGGATGACATCTGCTTGCTGCAGGTACCTTAATCCTTTTACTGTAATTAATTCTGGATCACCTGGACCCGCACCCACTAAATACACCTTTCCAACCACGGCTATTCATCCTTTCTATATTACCAGTTAAATAATGTTCTTATCCTGCAAATATCCAAATATTTGTTTTACTGCTTCTTCGACCGTTAATTGATCGGACCTAACCGTGATTTCTGGACGTTCCGGCGCCTCATATGGTGAGTTGATCCCTGTAAAATCTTTAATTTCACCACGTCGAGCCTTCACATATAACTGTTTAGGGTCACGTCTTTCACATTCTTCAAGAGGGCAATCGATAAAAACCTCAATAAACTCACCTTCTTGAAACAGCTCGCGAACCTGATCACGGTCCGAACGGAAGGGAGAAATAAACGCAGTCGTCACCAGGGCTCCACTGTCTACAAACAATTTCGCTACTTCTCCAATTCTCCTAATATTTTCGGTCCGATCATGGTCGGAAAAGCCAAGGTCTTTATTTAAACCATGGCGGATATTATCACCGTCCAAAACGTATTCCGTTATACCTTGTCGAAACAATTCGCTAGATACGGCATTGGCAATGGTCGATTTCCCAGAACCTGAGAGTCCCGTAAACCATAGAACACAGCTGCCATGTCCCTTTTTCAAGCGGCGGTCTTCCTTCGTAATTGTTGCTGCATGCCATGTAATATTTGTTGTTTTAGTCATTGTTCTGCCTCCTTAGACCGTCGTCGTTTCTTTCATTCCTTCAATCAACACTTCTACTACTTCTTTCCGACTGAATGTTGATGGTGGAAGTGTCCCTGCGCGTAGCATTTCTCTCACCTTTGTTCCTGAAAGAATGACACGGTCTTCGTTGCTGTGTGGGCATGTTTTATCTGAAGCCATACCTTCACATTTGTTGCAATAAAAACTATGTTCAAAGAACAGTGGTTTAATGCCAAGTTCTCCTTCTTCAAATTCACTAAAAATCAGCTGTGCATCGTAGGTTCCATAATAATTGCCTACACCTGCATGATCGCGTCCGACGATGAAGTGTGTGCAACCAAAGTTTTTACGGGCAATGGCATGAAAAATGGCCTCACGTGGTCCTGCGTAACGCATCGCTGCCGGATACACACCTAGCTGAACCCGTTCAGTAGGGTAGTAGTTTTCTAGTAACACACGATAGCTTTTTAAACGAACTTCTGCAGGAATGTCGTCAGATTTTGTTTCCCCAACTAATGGATTGACGAAGAGTCCATCGACCGTCTCTAGTGCTGCCTTTTGGATGTATTCATGTGCGCGATGGATCGGATTTCTTGTTTGGAAGCCGACCACTGTTTTCCAGCCTTTTTCTTCAAACAAGGCCCGCGTTTCTATGGGCTCCAACCATACATCTGTGAAAACGCCCTTTTCCGGTTTTTTAATGAGTGTTACTTCCCCTGCTACGTAAACGGGACCTCTTTCATAAAGACGTCTCACACCTGGGTGAGCTAGTTCAAGTGTTTTATATACCTTTAGTGCTTCTTTATCTAAGTCCGGTTCATACCATTCAGATACCTTAATGACTCCATAAACCTCATTGTTAAAAATCAACTTTATTTCCTCGCCTACCTTTAATGTGGCAGCCGTTTCAGTGGAAACAGGTAGTGTGACAGGAATAGACCAAATCGTATTGTCAGCTAGGCGCATGCTTGAAACGACTGATTCATAATCTGCTTTTCCAAGGAACCCAGTAAGCGGGCTGAATAGTCCAACACCTATTAACTCGAGGTCACTCAAGGCAATAGCATCAATTTCTAGTTCTTTTTCAATAAGTGATAGATCTAAATTTGGGTTGTATGCTTGGATTAATTTTCCTCCATGCGGTTTTGGTAAAAATGACAACAAAATCAAATCCTTTCTTTAGTTAACCGTTTTGTCGGCTACAATTTTTTTTATTTATTAAACTAAGATTCTAATGAAAAATGCTTAGTCTTTAGCAACTTCTTGTCTTACGGGAATAGTAGTTTTCTGTTTTTTCATTAATGACAGAACCCCAAACACAGAAATTAACGCACCCCCCATGGCGATTATTGGATAAAAATTATGTTCAATGAGTAACTGAATCAGCGTGTACGAAAGGACCATTGATAAAACAGGTGAAACGATCCAGACTGTAAGCAGTTGAACCACAATATCTTTTTTTAGTACGGCTTTACCGTGTTTCGCAAAGCCAATTCCAATAATGGAAGAGGTCGTAATTTGCGTAAGTGGCACAGGGATACCAAACACTGATGCAATCGTCACAATTGTTGCACCAGTACCAGAGATAACGCAGCCTTCTTCCAGTCTGAGTGTGGTGATTTTTTTTCCATTTGTTTCAAGAACCCGATGACCTAATAGCAAGGCTCCAAGAGCGACGAAGATGCCACCCCAGAGAATACCATCCCCTGTTGAAAGGATGTTGGCACCTACAAGGGGGCCAACCGCATTCGCCACATTGTTCATCCCTGCAGAAAAGGCCTCAAACATACCCATGATTAACACAAGGACAGATAAAACGGGAACTGCTTTGGATGCTTCCAGCCATTTTTTCAGCTGTTTAATTTTCAACACGTAAGAAGCAATAATGGCGATAATAAAGGCAACAAATGGAGTCAGGAGCCAAAACAACATAATCCAGACAAGATGACTCACGAATACGGATTGATAAACAATCCCAGCACCGACCACTGAACCAACGGCCACTTCACTTGTAGAAAGTGGTATGCCAAATATATTGGCTAAAAACAATGACAAGGCAGCTGATGCTAGAACGATTAAGGCAATTGGAACCGTAAATGTACTATTCGGAACAATTCCGCTGCCAATCATTTTGACCACTTCACCACCGCCAAGCCATGCGCCAAAGAACACTGCAAGGGCACAAAGCAGTAATGCCAGCCTCTTTTTAACTACTCCAGCTCCGTAGGCAATTCCCATCGAAGCGGCAGCCCCGCTAGCTCCTATATTAATTGCGAAAAATAATCCGATTGAAATGGCAATGATTGTGAGCAAATGATATGCCCTCCCTATTTCGTGTGTAATCCACACTCAGTCTTGCTGCTTCCCGCCCAGCGGCCAGCACGTGAATCTCCATCCGTCCCAGTCGGCTGTGTACATGGAAAGCATCCGATACTTGGATATCCATGATCATGTAGGGTGTTGTATGGTAAGTCTTTTTCTTTGATGTAGCTCCAAACTTCCTCCCAGGTCCAATGGATTAAGGGACAGATTTTGATATTTTGAAATTTGTCATCCTTATTGATAAACTCTGTAGTTGCTCTTGTTGGTGATTGCTCTCTGCGAAGCCCCGATATCCATGCTTGCTTTGCTGTTAATGTTTCTCGTAACGGAATGACCTTCCGAATATTGCAGCATTGGCCGGAATCACGTTTCCATAAGGCTGATCCATATTGTGCTGCTTGTTCATCAAGCGTAAGGTTTGGGAGTTTTCGCTCAATTTTCAAGCTAGGAAATCGGGCTTCTATCTTGTCAATGACTTCATAGGTTTCGGGAAAGTGTAAACCTGTATCTAAAAAAACAATATGTGCATCGGGCTTAATTTGTTGGATTAAGTCAATTAACACGATGGCTTCTGCTCCAAAGCTTGATGCATACACAAGTTCTTGTTCAGGATAGCTGCTGTATGCCCACTCTAAAACGGAACGCGCTCCTTTGGTTTCATCCTCATATGAAAATGTATCTGATATTTCACGCCAATTTTGATAAGTTACTGTAGTCGTCATCGCTACAGGCCTCCTTTTCATTCGTAAAAATAAGTTGATTCTTTTTTGCTCCGCCTTTTTCAATAGAAAAAGGCGGTCTCCTTTTAAGTAATAGTGGAGACCGCCTCTAGTTTGTCTAGTCAGCGATTTTTATTTGATTGGATACGGACCTTTTCAATTTTTTCAAGTTGCACAATCTTGCCATCCTGGACAACTAGTGTAATTGAACCAAATTGTAAGGTTTCGAGCATTTTCTCAAGCTGAGCGAAGAGTTCTTCCTTTTCATTTTCTTTCAGTTGGTTCGCCCCCCTTTTATCAATCCAGGAAGATTTTATTTATTTAATAATTTTATAATTTATTGAAATTAATCCTACCATACCTATAGGTTTTATGTAAATGAAAAAATTTAATTTTTTGTATATTAATTTTTGCACCTTTTTACATCTTGTAATTAAAGTCAAAAGCGACAAAAAAATAAGCGTCCAAATCCGATATTACACCGTTTTGGACGCCTATTATCAATGTCTTTATGACTAGTTTTACCTTTGAAATTAAGGGTGAATGGGCCTAGGTGATTAAAGCAATGGTTTCCCTGCATCTGGAGAAAGATTTGGATCGCCTTTCCCAACAATAATCGAGCTTTCTGCCTGAATATCATTATCTTCCAAGTTTGCTTCTACATTGTTGGCCGTTTTACTAGCCGTATCTTCTTTCACCTTATTATTGAGTTCTTGTGGTAACATCTTTTCTTCCTTGTTCATAATAACACCATCCTTTAAGAGGTAGTGTTGGTTAATCCTTTCGAACTATACATTTATATTAACTAACCTTCTTATTAATCTTTCTTGCTGCCGCGAGATTAACAACTTGTTCCGCATGTTCTTGACCAATAATCACATTTTCTTTTACCATTCCCGCGATGAGTAAGTCCTTTTTCATTTTTTGTAAAAGTAAGTCTTTAAAAAGGACCGAACGATTTGGGGCTATTTTAGCGGCTATGTTCCATAACCAACTCTCCATATGAATACTGATTGCTTTTTTTCTTAAATCTTCCGAAACATTCTTCATACTTAAACTTCTTATTGGTTTTCGGTCTGTAGTAGCTGTCATTAATTTGCGCTTGTATTGGATGATGTTTAAGTATACCTCACCTAACAGTTCAGAAACGGTATCTGTTTCAGTCATTAATTTTTCATTAATCAGTTCGAACTTAATCTTTTCTAGGAGTAAATCCCTAAAAAACTTAGATCTATTGGTCTCTATCTGCTCAACTAATTCCCACATCCAACATTCAAGGTTGAGACTGACCGATTTTTTCATGTGATTCTCACCTCGATCGAAATTTGGTCATTCAAACCAAACTTATTTGTAAAAATCTATCTAAAAAAACGATGCATGGAAATTTGTTGATCTCTATTTTTGTCGTAGAGCTTTTCAACTTCTTCTTGATGACAAGCTTCTTGTAGACTGAGCGTCCGTTTTTTTATGGTTATCGAAAGGAATAAAATATTGATGGTCATTTTACCACTCCTTCACTCTTAAGTGTATTCTTTTATTTGATGTCCTTAGTATAGAAAAACTTAGGAAAAACTTAATCATCCTCAAGGCGAAAGTTCCCTACAATCTTAGACCTATTTATTTTTCAGTCTTTGGTCGCATATTTAAAACGACCAGTCAGTTTACTTTATTATATTTACCTTTTTGAATAATTGTCAATTTAATACACCTACAATTGAAAAATATTTTCACTATTCATTTTTATTGAATTTTAGAACCCCATGATGGATTCCATAGCTTTAGACGAAGAAAAGACAAGAATGGTTTCTTGTTTTTTCCAATTTTATGCTTTTATTTTTTCTAGAAACATTTGTTTCATTTCAGTTAAGACTTGTTTAAAAGGGTAATCTGTATAAACAGACTGTACTGTAACTCCATTAATCATCGACCAAAATAAGTCTGCCATTACTTCTGGGTGAAGGTTTTTCTTGATTTCGCCTGATTCTTGGCCCTCTTTGATAATCCCAGCAAGCAGGTCGACAAAATACTGGTTTCTACGGTCCGTTAATTTTTCTGCTAATTCAGGGTGCCTTGAGGCATGGAGCTTAAATTCATCATGAACGATAAATTTCCCCTTAATTTCTTTATCAGAAAAGTCAACCAATAAATATAAGTTAAATAAAAAATCGATTTTTTCAATGGCACTATCGTAAGTTTCAAGATCCTTCACTAGACTTTCATACGTTTCTTTTGTGTCTGTACTCATTAATTCTAAGTATATCTCATCTTTACTTTTAAAATAGTTATAAATTGCCCCTTTGCTTATCCCTGAATGCCCCACAATATCATCGATGGTAGCCACTTGGAACCCCTTCTTTGCAAAACAAACTAGCGCACTTGCCAGAATCTCCTTCTTTTTCTTCTCTTTATGTGAGTCTGAAACAATTGGCGGCATTTATTTACCTCCGTTCTAAAAAAATTAAATGAAATCATTTACAAGTATCTTAATTTTAATTAAAACATAGATGACCTACTTAAAAAAGACTATTTAGTCTAAATAATATTTCTTACTAGATAAAATAGGTTTTCCTTCATTTACACTAAGAAAAACATACCAACAACGTTTGTTACATATTCACTGCCAAAAACATCCACTCTAAAAAGGTAAAATTACAATGAAAGGAGCCATTTATGAAGAGGATTATTCAATTCTTCATAGCTGTTTTAATCTTCTTTGGAGTGCCACTTTCCACTCTTGCAAGCGATAGCTGGCCATTATCCCAAGGGACACCGCAGCAAACAAATTATAAAAAAGTCACATTATCAAATGAACTATTTTTAAAGCATGAAATGGATTTACAGTCTATTGGCAACCCGAGAAAAATGTTAGTGAACGACCAAATTCTTTATACTTTAGATTCTGATGGGAAGAAGATGTCTGCTTTTTCACTCGAGACCAAGGCTGTTAAATGGGAATTTGCTCCCCCTAACGGAAACATTATTCTTGATTTTGTAATCTTTAATGGAAATATCGCAGTAGCAACAACTGACCGAACCTATCTAGTCAAGGATGAAGGGTTTAATAAGTCCATTGTATGGGAGAAAGATGTTGGTGGTAATAATCTTAACTTTGATGATTTATCCATTTTTGTTGCCAATAACAATGTGATTCATTCATTAAATGGGCAAACAGGTGAACTAAAATGGAGCAATACAATGCCTGCTGCTACAGTGATACAGGGTACCATTTCGATTTCATTCGACAAGGTTTATGCGATTACTGAGCCCCGGCTGGAAACAGGGCGAAAATTATTTGCCCTTTCAAAAGCAACTGGAGGAATAGTTTGGACCTCTAGTTTCCCAGACTTTGCAATGATTCCTTTAGTTCTAGGCGATAAAATCTTTATTTCAGGACAGCCTATGCTGTTAGCCTTTAATGCAAGTAATGGTGCCTATGCATGGAGAAAAACGCCTGAAAAAGGATTTACCGGATTATACCGGTATGACATATCAGCCAGCGAAGATACCGTATTTGGTAGAACGGGCGCAGGGATGTTAATGGGGTACACGATGGCAGGGGATGTGAAATTTAATGTTCGTTTTGCCGTAAAAGATCCCGTTGGTACAACTGGTTCGTTTTCTAGAGGTCCTCTACTTGTGACAAGTAACCAGCTCATTTTGGAATATCAAGGAAATCTTGAATTTTATGATACAGCAACCGGTAATCATGAGCATACCATTACAATTCCAAATGTGAAGCTCGAACCTGTCCTTGTAACTGAGCATTATTTAATTGCTAGGTCCTCGAGTAAGCTTCATATATTTGCTCCGCCTGCTGATTCTCAGTACGTGGACCCTGATGGAAATGTACAGCCAGAACAGCCAAATGCACCGGACCCAGTACCGCCACAGCAAATGATCTATGTGGTTAAGTCGGGAGATACACTATGGAAAATTGCTAACCAATTTGGAACAACCGTACAAAATATTGCAGAATTGAATAAGCTTGATCCTAATGTCTACCTATGGGTTGGTCAAAATCTCACTGTTCCAAAGCCACAGAAAACTCATATCGTCCAAGCGGGAGATACGTTGTGGAAGATTAGCAACCAGTACGGAATTACCATTACGATGGTAATGGAAGCTAATAAACTGCCATCGAGTGAAATTTGGGTTGGACAGCGACTAATAATTCCAGAACTAGCGGCTACAGTTAAAACACATACAGTCATAGCCGGTGATACCCTATGGAAAATAGCCAACCAATATGGCACTACCATCCAAGCAATTGTTGATAAAAATAACCTCCCGAACACAAACATTTGGGTAGGCCAAAAACTACTAATTCCATAAGAAAAAGCGCAAGCGCCTTGATCAGCCCCGACAGGCAATTGTTCTTCTGCAAGAAAATTTGCTCTTTGACTTTTATTGCAGAAGGTTATTTGACGAGGGCTAGGCGCTGGAGCTGGACAATTCTCTATACATTCTGATTAATTAACAAGCAACAGTGTCCGCCTGAGGTGGACACTGTCTTTTTATGGTGCCTGACACCACTTTTATTTTATTGCATGGGGTTGCTGAAGTCGTTTATGAGGATTTGAACTTCGTCGCCTTCAATTATTTCTCCTAGGCGTTCGACGGCGCAGACGATTCCACGGAGCTTGTAAGCTGCTTTGACAAATTTCGTAGCCAGTTTTGGGTGGTTTTCGTAATGTTTTTGAATCATCTCACCAGGAAATATACAGGGTTGATTTTCTCCCATACAGATTATACCGGCACCACTTGGGAAGAGAATACGTGAGCCCATCGTAAGCTTCGTTAGCTCAGGGTATCCGTTCAATAAGAGATTTGCACCTAACCATTCCGGTAGAACATATTTAACTCCGAGGCCTTCCGCTATCTCTACAAGTTCTTCTTCCGAAACAATTGTAATTTGACGACGATTAAAAATTTCTGTCCCTTTTGGATACATCGGCTGCCGTGAATCGGATGGTACAACCATACCAAAATGGCGGTCCCCTCTTATCCCTCCAAACTCAAGTGTGGTATTAGCAATCCTTCTAGTTAAAAATGATTCTGGTTGATCCGCAATTAATATGGCATTTATCTTTGCTCCTGCATTTTTCATGATATTCCTTCTTCCTAAATAAAAGTCGAGCCCATCTTGAGCTTTTTATTATGTGAATAAATTATTTAGTTCCCTATATGTATGTCTTTTATTTTTTGCTAGGTGTAACGGCACGATTATTTTTGGGAACAAGTATAGTGGATTACTACCTAAGGCGTAATTTACCGAAGGACATTGTTTTTTTAGCATTGTAACAGTATTTACCCATATAATTATTTTACACCATATTAAAGGGGGAATTGATTATATGAATCAACAAACCTTAATATTGGATTTAGATGATACCCTCATCCACTGCAGCAAATATTTTATCAAATCAAAAAACCAATTTGCTGAACAGATGCAAGACTGGTTTGATTTCCTTTCAAAGGATGAAATTTTACAAAAGCAATTAGAAATTGATGTAAAAAATGTGGATAAACACGGCTTACATTCTTCACTTTACCCAGAATCACTCGTATTAACCTACAAATATTTTTGCGTCAAATATGGTAGAGCTTTAAAGAAAAGTGAAATCGAACTTGTACGTAGAGTGGGTCAAGAAGTATTTGAACTTGAGGTACAGCCCTTTCCTTACGTATATGATGTCTTGGATAGTCTGCAAGAGGATGGTCATCAATTGTACCTCTTTACAGGCGGAGATAAGAAAAATCAAAGGAGGAAAATTAATCAGTTAGGATTAGATCACTACTTTGTGGACCGCGTGTTTATCCATGAGCATAAAAATTCTACTACGTTGAAAAAACTGCTAAATAGAATAGAATGTGAAAAAAAATCAACCTGGATGGTTGGAAATTCACTAAAAACGGATGTAAAACCCGCTATCGAGTTAGGCATCAATGCGATTCATATACCGTCTGAATTTGAATGGAGTTATAATATCATTGATTTAGAAATTGAACCGAGTGGGACATTCGCCGAGCTCGAATCCCTTTTACAGCTTCCGGTTTATTTAAGAGACTATGCCTTCATTCATGAAGCAATCTAATTGAAAAGTGGCTTGGGGGAGTTCCCAAGCCATTTTTCTATATTTTATCATTTTTTCTAAGAATTATTTTGACTACTTAGTATCTCGTTTACGGTTGTTCTCATGGAATAAATGACGGTTTTCCTATAGCGTGCGGCTATAAGCAGCACCCTTATTTGTTCGGATCGGGATAAATTTTTAAAACGAGGCTCTTGTTTCAAAAAGGAACGGACGATTGACCAACTGGGTGGCATTAAAGGAAAGTCATCTAGGGGCTGTTTATTCCGTAAACGATGAAACCACGACATCATTCCGGCTGAACTACTTTTATCGACAATACATGGGGCATAAATATTTTTAGTATGTTTTTTTAGGGATTCGAATCGATCCTGCCCACTCACAATAGTATAGCTGCCATCCTTCCGGTTTTTTTTGACAACTAAAACAAACATGCAGTCCCACATTAATCTCTGGAGTTTTTTCATGTGCTCCGTAATTTTATGGGATAAATCAGGTTTGATTTTGTAAAGTGGTATATACTGTATCGTAAATTTCATACTCAGCCCCTCCTGTTTTTTCATGTTTCTCTTTGGATCTCTGCAGCAGGTGCATTGTACTGATAAAGCTAGTAGCTAATGATGACCTTTAACTTATTCATCTGTAAGATAATATGTATGAAATGAGCGCATGTCACATACCTCTAAAGACAAATAGAATTTACGTTTCAGACCTTTAACATAGCCATTAAAAAAAGAACAATGCGATTGGACTCACATTGCTCTTTTACACCAATTTTCACTTCGGATAAAGTATTTCATCAATAATCCCATACTCTTTTGCCTCTTCTGCACTCATAAAATAATCTCGATCCGTATCCTTCGCCACTTTTTCAACCGGCTGGCCGGTACGTTCTGAAATGATTTCATTAATATGCTCTCTGAGCTTTAAGATTCTTCGTGCGGATATTTCTATTTCCGTAGCCTGCCCTCGCGCTCCACCTAGAGGCTGATGGATCATGATTTCACTGTTTGGCAGAGCGTAGCGTTTTCCCTTTGTCCCTGCGAGGAGCAACATGGCCCCAAATGAGGCCGCCATCCCCGTGCAAATGGTTCGAATGTCAGGCTTAATGTATTGCATCGTATCAAAAATGGCAAAACCTGCCGAAGTAGAACCACCAGGGCTATTAATATAAAGAGAGATTTCCTTATCCGGTGCATCTGCAGCTAAAAATAATAATTGGGCTACCACACTATTGGCCGTATGGTCGTTTATTTCATCTCCAATGATAATAATTCTGTCCTTTAATAATCGTGAATAAATATCGTAGGAACGTTCTCCTCGATTAGACTGCTCTATTACATATGGAATTGTACTCATTCTTTATTCCTCCTTGAAGCGATGATTGGCTATGCAGCCATACAGAGAGTGCTTGAAGGAGAGATGTTGGGACGGGCCTTTTGGAAGCTTCTAGAAATAAGCGTAGCTTCAGTTCGAATACTTCTTAACGAAGGAATCACATCAATTAGGATGGTAGGGTCTTGATTTTTCAATGCCTCATAAAAAAGTTCCGAGAGCTGCTCCCGCTCTTCTACATCCCAAAAGGATTCTAAATCAAAGGATTGTTCCTCTTCGTTTGCTTTTTCCAGTCGCTTCTTAGCTCGGTGGAGATTGGACTTCACTGCTATTTCTGTTACATCAAGGATATCGGCTATTTCCTTCAGTTGATATTGAAAAGCCTCTTTTAAAAGAAAGATAACCGCTTGCTTTGGAGTGAATTTTTTCAAAAGCAATTCCACTGAATCATTTAGATTATCTAGTTGATGAGTAATAGTATGACTTGCACAATCAAAATCTGATTCCATTGTTTCCTTCTTTCTTTTACGAAGCAAATCAATCCAGTGATGGTAAGCCATTTTATTTAACAAAGCAGAATTCATCTTTTGCGGTTGATTCATATATCTTATGGCTTTAAGATACGTGTCTTGGGCGACATCCTCTCCATCCCATTTATTTTGGGTTAAAAAGTGACAATATCGCTGAAGTTTCGGATAATACTCCATCCAAAAGGCATCCTCAAACCTATTTTCGTCCTCTGAATTTTCTACGCTGTCCTGTCTAAGTTTGTGTGACATTGATTTCACTCCTTTGCACTCTCTACCCTATTAACGATTCAAGGAGGGTGAAAAGATACGGGGTCAAAAAAATTTTTTGTTAGTGATACTATATGTGGCTCGTATTGGAATTAACCATGTCCATCCTTTATTAATGCACTAGGTAGACCCGCTCAGGACGACCGACTGTCCCATATGAGAGGTCTGCCTCAATTTTTTCTTCTGAGACCAAATGTTCTAAGTATCGTCTTGCAGTCGTTCGGCTGACGCCAATTTCTTTAGCCACAAGCTCGGCCGTTAGCCCTCTACCTTCCCTGCCAAGAACCTCCAATACCTTTTCGAGTGTCAGTGGATCGATTCCTTTAGGTAGATAGACCCTTTCGTTCCCTCCATTTTCATTCTCTTTACGCAACAGCTTATCCACCTGCTGCTGGGTGACATGAAGACTTTCTTTGCGTAATTGGATCAGTTTTGTATGGTACTCTTTATACCGTAACAATGATTGTTTGAAACGTTCAAACACGACAGGTTTAATAATATAATCGAATACACCTATACTAATGGCTTCCTGCACCTTGTGGATCTCTTTTGTTGCCGTAATCATGATTACATCCATTTGTTTGGTCTGCTGTTTCGTTTCCTTTAGTAAGTCTAATCCATTCATATCTGGAAAATACACATCAAGAATAAGTAAGTCTGGCTGGAGAATCTCAATTAACGTTTTTGCCTCTATATAACTGGCGGCTATCCCAACTGTCTCAAACCCCTCTATTTGTTCAAGAAACCGCTTTTGGATTTCTGCTACCCTTAAGTCATCCTCCACAATTAACACGGTGATTGTTTGACCGCTGTTCATACATATTCCCCCTGCTTTTTGGTATTGCTACTGTGAAAATGGAGCCTTCTCCCGCATTCGAAGAAAATGTAATCGTTCCTCCTAAGTCATTTAAAGCTTTTTGTACTAAACTAAGTCCAATTCCAGCATTGCTGCTTGTATTCTTGGTGGTAAAACCTGCCTGAAAAATCTGTTCACTCATGTCCGGATTCATCCCTATGCCGTTGTCTTCTACTTCAATAATCAGTTCTTTACCCAAATCGGTCAAAAATAAGGAAACATTCTTTCCTTGCTTTTCATTTTCTTTTACAGCTTCAAATGCATTATTGATGAGGTTTCCTATCACGGTTACTAATCCCTCTCTGCTGATTTCAAGTGGGACATCTTTAAAACTGCTTTCTCTATCGATTGTAAAATGTATTTTTAACTCGCTTGCTAAGCTAACTTTTCCTAAGATAAATCCTGCAATAATAGGATCTGGGATTTCTTTCATTAAGAATTGAATGAACCCCTGGGCAACATCCACTTCTTTTGAAATAAAATCAATGGCTTCCTGATAGGACCCCAGTTGAATCAGACCAAGTAGAGTATAGAGGCGATTAGAATATTCATGGGTTTGTGCGCGCAATCCCTCTGCGTAGGCTTTAACATGGGATAATTCCTGCAGTAGCTGAGCAAGCTCCGACTTATTTCGAAAACTGGCAACAGCGCCAACTACCTCCCTTTTGTTATTAAAAATAGGAATCCGATTGGCTAAATACACCTCGCCCATAATGATAATTTCCTGGTCATACTCGGCTTGTCCCGTCCGCACCACTTCAAGTAGGTGGGTATTAACCAGCACCTCTTCAATTCTTTTTCCTCTCAGCAGGATATGATTGGGCACCTTCAAGATCGTATGTGCGGTTTCATTCACTACGGTAATTTTCCCATCGGTATCGATGGCGATAATCCCCTCATGAATAGATTCCAAGATTGCATGCTTCTCTTGGTACATCCATGCGATTTCTTTTGGTTCTAGTCCAAAAATAGCTCTTTTAATATTTAACGAGATTAATAGTGCTGCCAATAACCCGCCTATTAAAATAATTAATGTGGCAACAAAAATTTTCTTCTGTAACTTCGAAATCTCTTTTTCAATATCCGTTTGCAAATACCCAACAGAAACGACGCCAATGACCACGCCGTTACTAAAAATGGGGGCTTTTCCCCTCAAGGAAGGACCTAACGTCCCCGTAGACTCGGAAATAACAGACTCTCCTTTAAACACTTGACCATTGTCCCCCCCTACCATTTTTTGACCCAAACGATTCGGGTTGGGATGCGAATAGCGGATTTCGTTTCTGTTCCCAATGACGATAAATTCTGCCCCCACCTGTTTTCTAATATTTTCAGCAATGGGCTGGATAATCGTTGAAGGATTATTGGTCCGAAAGGCTGCCTGAATCTCCGGCATATTGGCGATTGATTGAGCAACTGATAACGCTTTGGACCCGATTTCATGCTTCAAATTTGATTCCATAATATTTTTAAAGGTAAATTCTATAATCGTTCCAAGGACAATAATAAGTATGGAGATTCCTAGCATTAGCTTTGTATGTAGACGCATTTAAACACCTCTAACTCTATCATATTAAAAAAAACTCCTTTTAAAAAGGAGTTTTTTCTCAATCTTCAGAATCTTACCCTTCTACATTGATGATTACTTCTTTCCCTCTTCGTTTCATCATGAACGGAACTACCAGCCAAAGGACAGTGATGAGAAGGAATGCTAAAGAAATTGGCCGTGTAAAAAATACACTGTAATCACCATTCGATATGGTTAGGGCTCTTCTTAGGTTATTTTCAATCATAGGTCCGAGGACTAGACCAAGAACTATCGGGGCAATGGGGTAATCATGTTTATTAAAAAAATACCCCAGGACTCCACAGCCCAATAATAGTAGAAGATCGTTGGTCGATACTTGAACAGCATAGACGCCAAAAATGGAAATGGCAATAATGATCGGGATTAAGTATTTCTTGGGTGTTTGAATGATTTTTGCAAATACCTTTACTAATGGAAGATTCAAGACTAAAAGCATGATGTTACCTATGAACATGCTGGCGATTAATCCCCAGGCTACCTGTGGATGGTCTTCAAATAACAATGGACCTGGCTGAACATTGTACATCATCAGAGCACCCATTAGGATAGCTGTGGTGCCAGAACCTGGTATCCCTAATGTTAATAATGGAATCATAGCGCCGCCAGACGCCGCATTATTCGCTGATTCTGGTGCCGCCACCCCTGCTATCGTTCCTGTACCAAATTTCGAAGGAGTTTTGGAAATCTTTTTTTCAAGAATATAAGAGAAGAAGGATGCAAGTGTTGCCCCAGCGCCCGGTAAGATTCCAACAAAGAAGCCAAGGATACTTCCGCGGGCAATCGGTCCAGCCGATTCTTTCAATTCCTCTTTGGATGGCAGCAAGTTATTAATTTTTGCAATATCCGCCTCTTCCTCTTCTTTTTCTAAAATGGTCTTGAATACTTCACCGAGCGCAAACAACCCTACCGCTAAAGTTAGAAACTCAATCCCTTGGAAAAGCCATGGCACATCGAATGTAAATCTAGCAATCCCGGAAACACTGTCAATTCCAATTGTTCCGAGTAATAACCCACAAACAGTCATGATTAAGGCTTTTGTTACCGACTTTCCAGCTAATCCACTAACGGCACCCAGACCTAGGAGCATTAAGGAGAAATATTCTGCCGGACCAAATTTTAGGGCTACGTCGGATAACGGCTTTGCTAGGGCAATCAAGGCAATCAGTGTTACGATTCCAGCTACAAACGAACCGATTGCTGCGATGGATAGTGCGCTGCCGGCCCTTCCTTTCTTTGCCATTTGATATCCGTCCAATGTTGTGACGACAGAGGACGATTCTCCTGGTGTATTTAATAGAATAGAAGTAGTAGAACCCCCATACATGGCTCCATAGTAAACTCCTGCTAATAAAATGATTGCGCTTGTTGCAGCTTGTTCTGGTGGTAGTCCGCCTGTTATGGATGCCGTTACCGGAATAAGAAGTGCTACACCACTCATTGGGCCAATACCTGGCAATACGCCAACAGCGGTCCCTATCAAAACCCCAACAAAAGCAAAAATGATATTATACCAAATAAGGGCCGTTCCAAAACCTTGAAATAAATAATCTAATGTACTCATGATTTTTCCTCCTTTCTTCTATTGCTGTGGTTAAAACCAAATAGGCCAACCTGGAAGTGTTCCCTTTAACACTTCAACAAATAAAAAGTAAACGATTCCTGAAAAAGCAGCAGATATGATAAGGGATGTCACCCATTTCGAACGTTCCATTGTTTGGAAGCAAACAAATAAAAAGACAAAAGTAGTAATCACATATCCGATTGTTTCCAAGGTTAAGATATAAACCAATGTAGCGATGAAAATGATTAAAAACGGCTTATATTCTAATTTGCCCTTTGCTTTATGCTCTCCCTTTGAGATGATTGTTTCATAAAACAAGCGAATACTTAATAATACAAGGATAATACCAAGAATAAATGGAAAAATATCAGGACCTACTACACTACCGTAGGACGAGCTTGATAGCTGCTTACTGCCAATTATAAATAGCACACCAACCGCAAGAAACATGACTGATGCGATACGATCGAATTTGATATCCATCTTCATACCCCCTCCTTAACTAATAGGGGAAGGAGAGAGTACACTCCTTCCCACACTATTACTTTTGCATGCCCAATGCTTCTAATAATTGCTGGACTTGTTTATCTTGTTCTTCTAAAAACTTTTTGAAATCGCCACTGTTTTTGTACTGTAACTCCCAGCCTTGAGTCTCTACTTCCTTCTTCCACTCAGGTGTCTTGACTAGCTTATCAATCGTATTTTCCCAATAAGTTTTTGCTTCCTTAGACATCTTTTCAGGACCGAATACTCCGCGCCAAATCGTAAATTCGGCGTCAACTCCTTGTTCCTTTGCAGTCGGTACATCTTTAAAATCTCCTGTTAAGCGATCAGTTGAAGTGACAGCCAATACTCGAATCTTACCTGCCTTTAAAAATTCCTTTACACTAGAAGCGTCCGTTCCGATTACATCAGCATTTCCTCCAAGTAGTGCGGTAATTGCTTCCCCGCCGCCATCATAAGAGACATATTTAATTTTCGTAGGATCCACACCATATTTGTACGCTGGAAGAATGGAAATCAAATGGTCCATCGAACCTGGTGCGGAACCACCTGCAAATGTTAGTTTAGTAGGGTCTTTTTTCACGTCATCCAAGACGGATTTAAGGTCCTTATATTTTGAATCGGCTTTTACGACAATGGCACCGAAATCCTTCGTCAACTGCGCTAATGGAGTGGTGTTTTTGTAGCCGTAAGGACTGTTTCCTTCCTTTTTGAGATTGTTAATAATGATCGGCGGTGAACTAACAAAGAGCATATCGTTGTTTGCCGCATGTTGGGTTGCGTATTCCGCCATAAATACAGCCCCACCACCACCTGGCTTATTCTCTACTGTTAATGGCTGAGTTACGAGTTTTGTATCGCTTAGTACTTTTGTAAAGGAACGTGCGGTTAGGTCCCAGCCACCCCCTGCACCCGATGGAGCTACAACCGTAATGGCTTTCGTTGGATAGCCTGTACCTTCTTCCTTTTTACCAGAGCTAGCTGTTTCTTTACTGCTGCAAGCACCAAGGCTTAATGCCAATGCACCTGCACACATGACTGCTGAAATTCCTTTAATAGAAAACATTTTGTTTCCCCCTTTGTAAACGTTTTCTTAATTTTACAAAATCTTTTGCTTCTGAATAGATTTTGTATTTAAACAGCATTAAAAACTTATAAACCATTTTGTTCATTTTGTTCACGTGAGGAAAATTGGAGATTTTTGCAGAAAAATAATAGTGGACTATTTTTATAAGCCTGATATAATCCAAATAGAATACATTATTACATTTAAAGGTGGACACTATGGGGAACACATGTAGGTATGTTGTCAACGCACTTGGAAAAGGTGGGGAAACATATTATACGCGTTGTAAGGACAAACAAGAATTGAAGAATTGGATTTCTACTAATCGTGAAAAAATAATAATGGACGAATTAAAAATCACTGATAAACAACAAAGTCTATTTTCCAAATGGTTAGGCATGAAAAAATTATTTTAACAACAAGACGCCATTCTATTTAGAATGGCGTCATTTATTTGTTATTTTAGTTGATTAATAGCAAAGGTATTATTAACATAAGGTATAATTATCCAACGGAGGTGTGTGTGGTATGGCAGTGGAAATTGAGGATAAAGTAACACCATCACGTTCAACAAGTAACAACAATAAAAATGACGTGAAAGTCAATAACAACTTCAGTTTAACGATTAACTTTGGAGATTCATTGAATGTATTAGCTTTAATTGCTGGGGTCTATTTGATTAGAAGAATTGCAAAAAACCGCAAACTTAAAAAGAAAGCAGAAAAAAAGTAATGGATCCAGCCATTACTTTTTTATATTTAACAAGATCCTTGACCTTATTCGTAACGTCGTTTACTCATCTATCTCTCTTAGTTTTTTCCGTAATTCAATCATCACAGCTCTTGGATTTTCCATTTCAAAAATAATATATTTATATTTTCCGAACCCGTCTACTTCCAGATGGACAAGGGGGACATTGTGTTCACAGGATATAAAATACCACTCGTTTCCAAACTTAAAACTACCTTCAAAAATGTTCAGTGGCGCAATCGCAGTGCCAGGCATTTTAAGCATCCACATCGGTGGATCAAATTCATCGATATAGACACGTTTAATGCTCTTGTAAGGAATTCTCAATTGCCATTTGAGTGCAAACACACTCAAAACCCCGTTTAACCTGAGCACAAATTCATCCTTTGTAAAGGTTACTTTTCTCCCCATTAAGATCACTCCAAAAGTGGATTTCGATCACCCATTATCCTTTATTTTACCACTGGAATATTAAGTAAACCATTCCTTTTACAAAAACAAAAAAAGGACCAACCTCAAGTCAGTCCAATCTTTGATGGTATTAAGCACAGGCTAAATGTCCACCTCAAGAAGACAAATGTCCTCGGATGGTGCCTGACACCCAAATAGAATTTACCCCTCTATAGTCACGAATTTCTTTTTCTGGATGTAGATTAGTCTGAGGGATAAGGCGATTCCTGCTGCTAGTAGTCCTACGGTTAGTCCGATCCAATAGCCCCTTGCTTCTAAGCTTGTGTAATGGGCCAACACGAATCCGACGGGGAGGCAGATAAGCCAATAGGCAATTAACGTCATGATAAAAGCGAGATTGACATCCTTATACCCTCTTAATGCTGCCTGTGCTGTCGCCTGGATGGCATCAGAAATTTGAAAAAACAGGGCAAAGATTAAAAAGTTAGCTGTTAAGTTAATAACGGCCGTTTCGTTCGAATATAAGCCAGCTACTTGATAACGGAACAAAACCACTAACAATCCCGTAAAGAGTGCAATGAAAATAGCCAGATAAACACCTAGCCAGCTGTACTGTTTGGCGTCTTTATAACGCCGTGACCCGACTTCAAAGCCGACAAGAACGGTAAGCGCCGTGGAAATACTAATAGGAATCATATACAAGAATGACACGATATTTAAAGCCGATTGATAAGCCGCGATTGTAGTGACATTAAATTTACTTAATAGGATCGTGACCACTGCAAACATACTTGTCTCGAAAAAAGTGGAAAGCCCCATCGGGACACCAATCTTTAAAATTTCCTTACATTCTTCCCACGAAAATTCCTTCGTATTACTGAAAACCGGATAGGATGAGAATGGGTCTTGTGTTTTTACAATAAAAATGGTCATCCCCATGATGGCCCAGTAAGTGATGGATGTCGCATACCCAGCTCCTGCGCCCCCTAACTCTGGAAAGCCAAAATGTCCAAAGATAAACGCATAGTTCAAGAAGAAATTAAGCGGTAATGATGCTAACATAATCACCATAATCACACGTGTTTTCCCTAGAGCGTAAATAAATGACCTTAGGACGTTAAAAATAAAAAGAGGGACAATTCCAAAACTTAGACCAACTAAATAATCAAATGCCGTTTCTTGAACATCCTCAGGCAGTTTCATTTTGTCTAAAATGGGTTCTAATAAAAAGGATCCCAGAATAATGACCACGATGGCAATTAAAAAGGAAAGATACATGCCATGTTTCACAACAGTGGATACTTCATTATTTCGTTTTTCACCGAATCGTTGTGCCGCAATGGGTGAAACCGCTAGCAAAATACCGCTGATTCCCATAAAAATAGGGCTCCAAACCGAGGAGCCAATCGCCACTCCTGCTAAATCGGAAGAATGATATTTCCCTGACATAATCGTATTAAAAAATACCATCGAAAACATGCCAAGCTGTGTAATTAAAATGGGAATTAATAAGACAATTATTTGTTTTGTTTTTTCCCTGATTGTAAAGGTCTGATTCATAACTGTGTGCTCCTTGAGAATAAAAATCCGAACCTTTATTATACTCTATTTCGAATTATTTTCCTCTAAATAAGTTTCCGCCTGTGATACCCATCACCCCTTCTTATTCTTGCTTTTTTTAAAATATAGTTAGAGGGAGATGGGTTCTGCGTATGGAAAAACAATTGTCCGATTTGTCTATTTTCGAGAGCTACCGCAATCGACAGGTGATTCTTAACTACTATCAGGATGAAGATTTTTTATGGAAAAGAGATGGCTTTCACTTTGAATCAATCCAAATTGGAACTGAGCAGCTGCTATTTTTAAAGGGAAATCACAGCAAACTATCGGTTCCCATAAATGATTACAAAACCGCTGTCATTAATACCCAGTTTCCGAATTTCTTTATTTTGCGTAATAGTGGGGATCGCTTGGAGATTTATTTTCCTTGAGTTCAAAAAATAGACGTGCATCCATCGCACGTCTATTCTTTATGTTTATAGCAGGTACTTTAGCTAGTTCTTTACAATTTTTGAAGGATTATTCACTTTATAAAGTACCGGCACATCAACAAGAAATTCTTCCTCTACATCTTTTCCCTTAGCTAACTTCTTAGCCGCTACTTTTCCGTCGAATTCCAGTTGATCTCCAACAGCCAGTTCAAACTTTTTAAGGGTTTTACTGTGACTGCACCACGCCAAACCAATTTCCATTGGATTGTCCTGAATGATTTTTACATCCTCTAAGACAACTACTTCATCGTTTTCTTCATTGAACGGATTGTAAGTCAGGGCAAACTGTTTAACCGTTGCAGTAAAGTGTACTTTATCAGCAGGCAACTCGAGCTTTGGAGCCTTCTCTTTCTTCGGCTTAGTTTCTTTCACTTTTGCTTGCTTCGGATTTGGCTCGGCCTCTTTTTTCGGAAGTCCATTGACAGCTGATGTTTTGCTAGGAGCAGGCGAGCTATCCTCTGCCTTGTTTCCATCACTTTTGCTATCACTCTCTACTGTCGGTATGTCATTATCCTCCAGATTCAACAAGCTTTCTTTTACAAAGCTTGATTGCTGCATTTCCTTCAAATAGGCTGGGTGGATACAGCTCAACTGCCCATCGTTAAACTCAATGACAATCGTATTAAATTCAGCCGCACTCCCGTAGGTTTCATAGCCTTTAATGGATACAAGCCGCTGGTAGTTCCTGTCTTTGTACCAAAATTCCCTTTTTGCTTCCTTAGCTGAGGAAAGCCCCCATTCCTTAAGCTTTTCCTTATAATGGTCCTCATCCCGAAAGGTATCGAACTCACCCTTTGGCGGAATATATTGTGTTAGCTCAAATTGTTCTATTTGCGGCCGTTCGATCACCACTCCACACTTCCTTCCATTATGTATATGTGTAGATTATATCATTTCATATGAAAAACATTAATCTCGATGCCAAATATGGGCAAAATATAAGATGCGTTTGGCGAATTTTATTTTTTTACAGAAAAAGTACGTCTTTTCTATTTTCTATGTTATACTGATTTTACCATTTGCTTTATTGATTCATAACCTCTGTTCTTTCGATGAGAACGGGGGTTTTTGTTTGTCTTCATTTATTTCTACTACTTTCATATGCATACAAAAAAAGACTCTACAAGAGAGTCTTTTCCATTTTTTCATTTATATAAAGCTTTTATTAAGCTTTACGAACGTTAGAAGCTTGTGGTCCACGTTGACCTTGCTCAACGTCAAAAGTTACAGTTTGGCCTTCGTCAAGAGATTTGAAACCTTCGCCTTGGATAGCTGAGAAGTGTACGAATACATCGTCTCCACCTTCGCGCTCGATGAATCCAAAACCTTTTTCTGCATTAAACCATTTTACTTTACCTTGTTCCATTTGTGTATCCTCCTGCTGTGTGCTGTGCACACATTTTGGTACTATCCTTGCTCAAATCTTCAAGACAGAAAGCTGTTCACTTAACATTCTTGCCGATCCACAAAAATAATTCTTCTTTACTATAACAGAAATAAATGGATAAAGCAAACGAATATGAACTTTTTCTAGATATCGTTCTTAGGGATTAAATAGAAAAAGCTAACAAACATTGTCTTTTGGGGTTGACAACGCTGTTAAATAAAATTATTTTAAAACATTAAATTATTTTTCATCAAAATATCCATAATCGATTGTATAATAACAAAGATAATTAAATATGAAACGGTGAAGACACATGCGCACATATAATGAAAAAATTAGTATTTATCATGGAATGGTGTCAACCATTGCTGTGAATCTTGCGGGTAATTTTTTTCCTATTTTTGCAATTTCTATTCTTGGTGCTACTAATTATCAGGTTGGTTTAATTAGTTCACTTCCCCCGCTTGTTGCCCTATTAACCACCATTCCTGCTGCGATTGTATTAAATCGACTGGAGCAGCAAAAAAGAACGGTAGCGATGTCTGTTTTTTGGGCGAGAATTATGTTTTTATTGTTGATTGGAGTGGCATTCGTTACTTCTGACTATCAAGCCTGGGCATTTTTAATTATTGTTGCTTTAATGAATATTCCAGGAACAATTTCTAATATTGGTTGGCAAACCCTAATAAGTGGCATGATTAGCGAAGAACGCAGAGGTTCATTTTTTAGTGACAGAAATCGGCTATTAACCATTGTTGGGATGGTTACCACCTTGATTATCGGTATCGTCATGAAAAAACAAACAGACAATGCACTCGCCTATCAATGTTTATTCTTCATTGCTTTTGTTTTTGGGCTGTTTGAAGTGTTCTTCTTATTAAAGCATAAAGAAAAGGCCGAGCCGAAGAAGAAGAAAGAGCAAAATTCGTTTATGGATTGGTCGATTTTTAAGGATAACGGGTATAAATGGTTTCTCATATCTGCTCTATGCTTTAATTTCACCTGGCAGTTGGTTTGGGGATTATTCAATATCTATAATGTAAAATATGCTCATGCTACGATTCTTTGGATCAGTATCTTTTCTGTTGCGAACCAATTGGTGCAAATCTTTTCGTTTCCATTATGGAAAAAATGGGCCGAACAAAAATCCAATACACTTATGCTCGTTTGGGTAGCAGTCGGTATGGCAACCGCACCGATTTTAAATGTATTGTCAACGAACTTGTACTACTTAACATTTGTTGCCATGACATCTGGATTTTTTGTTTCAGGCACGATGCTCTTGTTGTTCAATCTTTTGTTGGAACAGTCGCCAAAGGAAAAAAGGACATATTGTATTACCACCTATAATGTTCTCTTATCATTCGTTGCCTTTATCGCCCCTCAAATTGGCATTTGGCTATTAGAAACAACCGGCATGCAGAAATCAATGGAAATCAGCACTGTGCTTCGACTAATCAGTGCATTCGTATTTTTACTTATGTACATCAAATTCATGAAAAACCAAAAGCATGCACTACTAAAAAGCTAATTAAAGGATATGGGTTGGATAAAATCCAACCCTTTTTTGTTGTGCCAATGAATGCTGTCATTTGTAGTGACAAAGATTCATATTTTTAAAAGGAAGTAGTTTGGCGGGAAACAAGAACAGGAGGTAAATATGATGATACTTATTAATCATCATCGTGTCAGGCCAAAGGATTTATTTCCTCATATTACAAATAAAGAACAAAGAACAATTATTGAATATATGGAGAAATATAGTGGGAATTATGAGTATGCCACACTAGATCAACTTAAATTTGAATTGATGTTCCGAACGAATACAATGACTGCTGCTCGTCAACAAGATAAAAGCGGTGCCAAGTTTACTACCTTTCAGTATGCCTTTTGCAATAAACAGTATTGGAATCGTCTAAATAATGGAGGCTTTCTCATAAAACCCAACATCAGGCCCTCAGTAGCTATTTTAGATATCATAAAAAATGGGCCTCTCTATGCCTTCGAATGTTCTACAGCAGTTGCCATTGTTTTATACATTGCCACACTTTACTCTATAGGAAGTTCAAGGTTTGATATTCTCTTTAATAATCTTTATTTAATGGATTGGCAATTTGATGAGGATATGAAAATGTATCAAAAAGTTGGCGACGACTATTTACCCGGTGACATACTCCATTTCAACAATCCAGATTTCAACCCAAAAGAACCCCATTGGCGTGCCGAAAATGTCATCTATTTTGGAGACGACTTATACCAAGGACATGGAATCGGAATCAGAAATGCAAGCACCATCATCAACTTCCTTAACGACAAAAGAAAACCGAATCCCCAACATTCCGCTTACCTAATGACACTTATCACTCGACTCTATTATCAATCGTTTCGGTTATAGGGTGTCAGGCACCATCTGTAATCATGTCCTCCGTCAGTGAACAATTGTTGGGACGGTCTGTATGCTTTCCTAATTTTTTCTGAACCGTCCCATTACTTCCAGGGTTTGTGAGATGTTTACAAAAGCATGTGGATCGGTGATTTTAATGGTATGTTTTGTTTCATTCAATTCAAATCTTGTTATCACGGTTGTTAGGACTTTTTTGGGTTTATGGGCGTAGGCTCCTTCTGCGTTATGTACCGTAATCCCCCTGGAGTGTAAATGGATAAGGGCGTCTATTAGTTCATCCCCTTTCTCAGTGACAATCCTTAAGGTTAATTTGTTTTGGGTTGTGTAAACCATATCGACTGCTCGACCTGCTACATAGATGGCGATGACTGTATATAAAGTGATATCCCATCCAAATATAAAGCCTGAAGTGCCAACAACAAGAAGGTTCATACATGCACTTAAAAAACCAACCTGCATGTTCTTTTTTTGAGAAAGAATAAGGCTGACGATATCCGTTCCGCCTGTTGAACCGCCAGTCTTGATGACAAGTCCTACAGCAATTCCATATAGAGCACCGCCGATTATTGATGAGAGTAAAATATCATTAGATATTGCGTGAATTGGAATTACTTTCAAACTGATTGACAAAACAACAACTGAATATATGGTATACAGGATAAATCTTTTTCCCAAATATTTAATACCCAAAATCAAAAGCGGAATATTAATTATCAAAACAATCAAACCTGTATTAACGTGTAAATAATGATGAATAAAGAAAGCTATCCCAGTAACGCCCCCGGATGCCAATTTATGCGGGATAAGAAACGTGTTATAGGCAAACCCAAAAAGCATGGAACATAATCCTACTAGGATGATTTGATAAATTAATCGAAACAAAATAAGCACCTCTAATAGATTCTCTTGAACATTATTTGTTGTTATTAAATGAATATTTTCACCCTTGTCAGTAATATAACAGGTTTTATCTTCCTGTTATATTACCACATAAATTGGAAAGGTATTCAAACCATTTTAAGAGGTGTTACCAAACAGAAAATTATCTCATATGCATCCTTTTAACTGTATATAATGCAATAAGCATTTTATGGGAAAGTAAGGGAGGATGCCTTATAACATGAATTCTCAATTAACGAATACACAAATGCTTACAATCATTAGAAATGGTCTTACAACATCAAAATATCCTAAAAATATTATTATTATCGGTGCAGGCATGGCTGGGCTCGTGGCTGCATCTTTATTAAAGAAAACCGGACATAATGTCACCATTCTAGAAGCGAATAATCGAATTGGAGGGCGTGTTTACACTTTACGTGCTCCCTTTAGTGAATATTTATTTTTCAATGCCGGAGCGATGCGTATTCCTGATATGCATTATTTAACCTTTGAGTATATTAAAAAATTTAATTTACCTACCAATCTATTTATTAACCGGACTCCAAATGACCTCCTTTACGCAAACGGCATCAAAACTCGTTTGAATGTTTTTGAAAGTAATCCAAGCGTATTAAAATTCCCAGTTGCTCCCCGTGAAAGAGGAAAATCGTCTGAAGAGCTTTTACTTTCGGTCATAAAACCAATTATTCATTTTATTAATCAAGATCCGGAAAAGAATTGGCCGCTAATAGAAAAACAATATAGAAGTCTTTCGTTCGGTGCTTTCTTAGGTTCATATTTTTCAATCGGTGCTATTGACATGATTGGTGTACTTCTTGATTTAGAAGCATTTATGGGGATGACCTTTGTTGAAGTATTACGAGAGTTCATCATCCTAACCTCTGCTAAGGATTTCTATGAAATAACAGGTGGCATGGACCGTTTGCCTCTAGCCTTTTTACCGCAATTAAAAGAAAATATTGTATTCAACCAAAAGATGATGAAAATATCTCAATATCAAAATAGTGTTACCATTCATAGTAAACATCAACTAACTGCCGAAAATTCAAGGATAATTGGTGATCTTGCAATCGTGACCATACCTTTTTCGACCTTACGATTTGTAAAATTTGAGCCATACGATTCTATTTCTTATTATAAAAGGGCCGCAATACGCGAACTTAATTATATGGCATCAACAAAAATAGGAATCGAGTTTAAAAGTAGATTTTGGGAAAAAGAAGGTCAAAAGGGTGGGAAATCGATAACGGACCTGCCCATTCGCTTTACGTATTACCCGAGTCACGGCATTGGTACGCCTGGTCCCGCAGTAATTATAGCTAGCTACATATGGGCAGATGAGGCATTAACATTAGAAAGCCTGCCGGAAAAGGAGCAGATCCAATATGCTTTAATGAACTTATCAGAAATTTATGGACCTCAGGTTTATTCAGAGTTTGTTTCAGGAACTTCTTTTAGCTGGAGTAAGAATCCTTATTCTTGTGGAGCTTTTACTTCTTTTGAACCTGGACAGGATGTGGAGCTATATCCTTATATTTCAAAACCTGAGGGAAGAGTGCATTTTGCTGGTGAACATACGTCCCTAACCCATGGTTGGATTCAAGGAGCCATTGAATCTGGAATAAGAGTCGCGTATGAAGTTAATGACTTACCAAAATAAACTGAGATAATGACTTTTAACAATTTAAGGAATGCCCCCGATATGGGGAATCCGTTAGTGTCTATGATGAAATAGCGTGGCATCACTAGCACTGAAAGTTTTTTATGCTCATAAATATCCTTTTTATTATTGTTCTTTCAATTCAGCAACAATCTCATTAATGCGTTTTTCCACTTCATAAAGGTTTTTCTGCATCCGATCACGCCGACTGGTCAAGACCTGCAATTCCTGTTTCAATTTCTCTACTTTGCTCATGATTTCCCCTCCGGATTATGACATATCATTAGTATTCAACTTTATTTTTAAAAATACTACCAGTTACCTAAAATACAATTGACTAACTAAACTACATAAAAATAAAACTTATGCGTGTCAAATAACTAGTTAAATAAAGAGGAAAAAATGCCAGGGATATCGAATCCCTCAGCATTTTCCCTCTTACTCTTTACGCCTTACACCCTATAAATTTTTAAACGAATCCTCAGCTTTGACTTCCTTTTTTATTACTTTATTATCTTTCAGCCATTCACTGACTTTGTTCCATGTTTCTGGATCTTGATAGCCGAATGGTTGATCTTTTGCGTCCATTAGCGGTAAGAGCATCTCCAAGCTCTTTGTCTCAATATCCTTTTCAAGTGGGGATGACTTGTCTTCATGCTTTAATAAAATCGCCAATCCCTCTTCTGGATGTTCCGTTACAAACTTTTGCCCTTTGCCTATTGCTGTTATAAATTTCTTAAACACTTCTGGTTTTGCTTTTAACCCCTTTTCACTTGCCACCAATACTAATTCATAATAATCTGGCACACCAAAATCAGCCGGATTTAGAGTGCGCATTGGATGTCCTTCTTTTTCTAGCAATAATTTTTCGTGATTAATATAACCGCCAATAAGAGCATCTGTTTTCTTCGTCGCCATCGCCGGAATTAAGTCCCAGCCTACATCGACCATTTTCACCTTTTTTTCATCGCCGCCATCAGACTTAATCATCGATTGTACAATCGCTTCATCGAGTGGAATCGATGGATAACCGATTGTTTTTCCGGCTAAATCCTTTGGTGATTGAACAGGACCATCTGCAGGAACCATTAATTGATTAAGCGGATGACGAACAATCGCACCGAACGATTGAACAGGGATATCCTCCCCACGTGCCACTAGAACCTGTGGCTGATAGCTAATTGCCATATCGATTTGATCTGCAGCAACCAATTTAAGCGGATCATTCGTATCTGCAGGCATCTGAATATCTACATCCAGGCCTTGCTCTTTAAAATAACCTTTTTCCTCTGCAGCATATAGAAACGAGTGTACAGCGTTTGGATACCAATCCAACATTAAGCTCACTTTCTCTAATTTTTTATTCCCGCTAGATTCCTTCGAATCAGAAGCCTTCTCATTGCTTTTTCCACAAGCACTTAACATCATCAACAATAAACTGATCACGATCAAAAAACTTTTCTTCATTATATATACCTCTCTTAGTTGCGAAATTTATTTTTCAATACTTGTCTTTCTACTAAACTAATCAATAAAAACAGGACAATCCCAAGTAAGGATAAAAGGAATATGGCGGCAAACACAGCATCTGCCTTAAGGTTTCCTGACATCCGTCTGCTAAAATACCCAAGACCTTCACTGGCACCCAACCACTCACCAATCGTAGCTCCCACAACACAATAAACAACCGACAATTTCAACCCTGATAAAAATGCTGGCAAAGCCATCGGCACCTGTACTTTTTGAAAAATGGCCCAGCGGTTTGCCCCCATCGTTGAAAGTAATTCACGGTATTCACTTCCACCTGATTTCAATCCATCATACGTACTAACGACGATTGGAAAAAAGGCTGTTAGGATCGTTACCGCAATCTTGCTCCAAATTGAATAGCCAAACCACATAATGAAGATTGGAGAAATGGCAATTAACGGCACTGTTTGCGAAATTACTAGAAATGGATAAAGGATTTTCTCTAATGGACGTGAAAAATGCATCCCAACCCCTAATAGCACACCTCCAACAACCGATATCACAAAACCGATTAAGACTTCCTTCAAGGTTGCCGGCAAATGTTCCCCCAACAAAAGCTCCCGGTTTTCGACCAATGATGCCCAAATGGCTGATGGAGATGGCAAAATAAAGGCTGGTATGAATCCCTGTCTCACTACCCACTCCCAAATACTGACAAGAAGAATCACCACCAGTAAAAACAACCCATAATCACCAGACCACTTTTTCACTCTAGCTCTCATCTTGAATCAGCCACTCCAATTCTTTTCTCATCCGTATAAACTCTGATTCGTAAATCAATTCTGCGTTTCTTGGTCTAGGTAGCTTCACCTTAACCTCTTGAACTCCTCTATCACCTTTCAATACATAAATCCTATCACTTAATAAAATGGCTTCCTCCAAATCATGAGTGATGAACAACACCGTTTTTTGTAACTCCCCCCACAGCCCTAATAACCAGCTATGCATTTTTCTTTTGGTCAGAGAATCAAGTGCACCAAACGGTTCATCTAATAATAAAAGATCCTTTCCAGTCATAAGCGTTCGAAGAAAAGCCACTCGCTGCCTCATTCCCCCAGACAATTCAACTGGGTAGGCATTTTCATATGCAGCTAAACCAAAACGGTCGAGCCACTCCCGGACCTCCGGTAGTTTACTTTGTTTGCTTTCCTTTGCAATTTCTATTGGGAGCAAAACATTTTCTACTACCGTCCTCCAAGGTAAAAGCAAATCCTTTTGCGGCATATACCCTACACTACCTGCTCTTTTCCCAGATTGCTTACCTTTGATTAGGATCTCACCCTGTTCAGGTGCTAGTAAACCAGTAATCAACTTAAATAGTGTGCTTTTTCCAGAACCACTTGCACCAATGACGGAAACAAATTCTCCCGAGTTAACATCTAGTGAAATCTGATCGAATATCCTTCGTTCCCCATCGAATGAGTAGGAGAGCTTGTTAATCGATAACATTGACAGATTAGACAGGCCACTCGCCCCCCTGGTAAACCATATCCCAGAACATATATTCAAAGCGTGAGGTTGTAAGAAAATGCTGCTCCAAGATGGCTAATTCCCATTCTGGTTTTCCTTCTGCTAATGAATCTAGTAAGGTAATAAGCCACTTAGCTAACTCACCAAATTCCTTAGAAGAGTACATTTTCACCCATTCACCATATAGATAGTGTTCGCTAGCACCTTGATATTCTTTCGCTAGCATCTTACCAATCTCCCAATAGCTCCACATACAAGGTAATAACGCCGAAATTAATTCTTCAAGTGAACCATTTTGTGCTACATGTAGCATGTATCGTGTGTAAGCTAGATTAATCGGACTTGGCACCGTTTCTTCTAACTGTTGATTCGTAATCCCGAATCGTGCCGCATATTCCCGGTGCAAATCCATTTCCCCATGTAAGGTCTCATGCAACAGCTTGGCAAATGCAGCCATCGTTTCAATATCTCTTGATTTCACAGCAGCTAAAGCAAACAGCTTGGAATAATCAATTAAGAACACGTAATCCTGTTTCATGTAACGAATAAACGATTCAGTTGGAAGGTCCCCTTTTCCCATACCGACAACAAATGGATGCTCGTGGGTTTTCTCCCAAATATCATGTACTTTTTGAAAAAGTCTCTCAGAAAATTTCATGCTGACCCTCTTTCCTCGTGTTACACCATTCTGCGATAAACATAGCTAAAACTTTTGCAAAGTCTAACAATTGTCGAATTTCGACCTTCTCATTGACAGCGTGTGCATCTTCCAATTTACCTGGTCCAAAAATGGCTGTTGGAATACCTGCCCGTCCGAGCCATCCAGCATCTGTTACGGTCGTAGACATCCCAATCGTTGGCGTGCTGTTCATCATTTTTTCAAATACTGCTGTTAAAGTCTTGGTTCCCAATTGGTTGGTATCCAACTCTAATGAAGGAAAAATCTCGCCACGGTCCTCAATCATAGATTTTCCACCCCAAACGAACGTAGGAGGATTCTCTCTAAGCCAAGGATCCGCGGCGGCAACGGCACCGATTTGTTGTTCAATTTCCTTTATCACTTCTTCATAGTCTTCATTCGGATAAAAATGAACCGTGACCCATAATGCACAGTGGTCAGCCACGAAAGCTGCATGCCTGCCTCCTTCAATGACTGCCGGATTAATCGTATTGGTACCAGGTGGGAAGCCTTCATAGCTTTTCGTCACAGCCCAATGTCTCTCCAGTTCCTGAAGTCCCGCAATAATCTTCATCATTTTCTCAATGGCACTGGCTCCTTTTAGGCCACCTCCTGCATGAATCATTTTTCTCCGCAATCCATCGTGATAGGTTTCTTTGCTTTGAACCGTAATCCAACCGGTAATGACGCCGCCCTGTCCTTGAATATGTAAATCACTCGTATCTACCACAACTGCATAATCAGCGGTATACCCCCGCTCTACACATGCCTGTGTTCCAGCCTCTCCTACTTCTTCCCCGATGACGGATTGAAATTGGAGATCTCCCCCCAAAGTAACGCCCATTTCTTTTAAAAGCTTAATTGCAATAAGTGAAGCCGCCAATCCACCTTTCATATCAGCGACACCACGACCATAAATAAACGAATCATTTATTCTAGCGCTAAATGGAGAAGAGTCCCACTTCTTGTCATCTCCCACCTCAGCAACGTCCACATGACCATTTATAATCAAGCTATTATATTGATTAGAAGCCTCACCCGGCAAAATGCCCACTACATTCGGATCTCCAGGATACACATCCCATTTATCCGTTTGAAATCCCAAATCTTCTAAATATCCTTTAATAAATTCCTGGACGTCATTGGTATTGCGGGCTGGAGGGCTTACTGTCGGGTAAGCAACCAGTTGGGATAGCAATTCAAGAAGTTCATCTTTTCTCGCTTCTACCTCCACTTCAATTTTCTCCGCTAATTCATTCCTCATAGTGCCTACCACCTTACATTTTGGTTTGAGTTCCCTCAATCTTCACCACTTTTTTCTGTAAAAATACTGTTAAGATTACAAATCCAATTAATGCACCGGCAAATGAGCTAAAAATAAACAATGGGATAAATCCAAATAAAGTCGCTTTTTGTCCCAGCAATAGTGTGGCAATTGGATAACACAGCATAGCACCAATGATGCCTGTCCCGATTACTTCACCGAAAAACGCTAGATAGATTTTTCTAGTTTTCAGGAATAAAAGAGATGCGAGTAATGCTCCGACCATACTACCTGGGAAGGCAAACGGGGAACCTGTTCCCATAATATTTCTTAATAATGAAACACAAAAGGCTTGTGCAACAGCATAATAAGGCCCTAAAAGAACCGCTGACAGCACATTCAAGAAATGTTGAATAGGAAAAACCTTGGTAAATCCAATGGGAATATAAAAGAGATTACTGGACATGGTTCCAATTGCAATCATCATGGCTGTTAAAGTAAGCTTGTGTGTTTTCTTCATTCTCTCATCACTCCTGACCCGCTAAGGCACCTAGATTCTTTTTTAATGCTTTTGCTGCTTCTTGCGGTGATTCCGCATGACTGATGGCGGTAATTACGGAAACGCCATCTGCCCCAGCTTTTATAACAGAACTAGCATTTTCACTCGTGATTCCACCAATTCCAACAATGGGGATAATGAATCCTTCACTGCGTAATGCTTCAATCAGTGTCGTGCCCCTTGATGGTTTGGCGTCTGCCTTCGTGGTGGTTGGAAAAACAGGTCCAATACCAAAATAATCTGCTCCATCCCTTAAGGCTGCTATGGCTTCCTCTTTTGTATGAACAGAAACACCCAAGATTTTGTCGCCAATTTTTTCCCTTACCGTTTTAACAGATTCATCCTCTTGCCCAATATGGACTCCGTCTGCATTTATTTCAATCGCAAGATCAAGATCATCATTCACAATGAAAGGGATGTGATTCTCTTTACAGATGCTTTGGAGTTTTTTAGCGAGTGAATACTTTTCAACGCCAGTTAAAGCCCCTTCTCCCTTTTCACGAAACTGAAAAAAGGTTATGCCCCCAGCAATGGCTTCCTTTAACACCTCAACAGGGTCCTTCAAGCAATTGTTGCTACCCATGATAAAATAAACACTCAATACTTCTCGTAAATCCGTCATAAAGGGGTACCCTCTTTTCCGATTCTTCTTTTTCGATAAGCCCAATGGTTAGTAGGTCCATGACCTTGGCCGATTTCTAAATCTTCTTCAATGGCTGCCTGAATAAAATCTTTTGCTGTTAAAACCGCTTCATACACACTAGTCCCTTTTGCCAACTCTGCAGTAAGTGCAGCTGAGAAGGTGCATCCTGTTCCATGCGTATTTTTTGTATTGATTCGCTGGCTCGTGAACGTGTAGAATTCCTTCCCATCGAATAATAAATCTACAGCATCCGTTTCATTCTCGTCATGTCCACCTTTGATGACGACATTTTTTACTCCTAGTGCATGTAGTCTTCTCGCAACTTCCTTTTTTTCCTCAACCGTTTGAATCGTCATTCCCGTTAAAACTTCCGCTTCTGGAATGTTCGGCGTGATGACCTTTGCTAGAGGCAGTAAATAGGCTTTCATTGCTGAAATCGCTTCGTTTAACAGTAAAGATGCTCCGCCTTTAGCGATCATGACCGGGTCTACCACGACATTTTCCCATTGAAAAATCTTCAATTGTTCGGATACTGCCTCAATGATTTCTGCATTAAACAGCATCCCTGTTTTTAGGGCATCTGCTCCGATATCCTCCCCAATAGCTTGAATCTGTTTGACAACAGCCTCAACAGACATTGGATAAACACCGTGAACACCCAATGTATTCTGAGCAGTCACTGCTGTTAATGCAGACATACCAAATACCTCTAATTCCTGAAACGTCTTTAAATCTGCCTGAATTCCTGCTCCGCCACCGCTATCAGATCCTGCAATCGTTAGCGCTTTTTTCATAAACATAACCCCCACTTACTCATTCATTTTTTTAATAGCCGCGAGCTGCTTCATATCTTTTGAAGATGTGAGTGATAATTGGTTTAAAAATTCCATTTGGAAGCTTCCCGGTCCTTGTTCAGCTGTTTTTTCAGCCGCTTTCTCTGCCGCAATTCCATAGAAAGACAAAGCAGCTACTGAAGCCTTCAATAAATCTTTTTCCACACCAGCAAAAGCACCAATTACAGAGGTTAATAGACAGCCAGTGCCTGTAACCTTGGTCAATATTGGATGTCCATTTGCAATCACAAAGGTTGTTTCTCCATCTGTCACGATATCTTCTTTTCCGGTTATGACCACAACTGTGTTCAGTTTCTGTGCAGCTGATATGGCAAGTTCAGCAATGTTCCCGTTTGCGTCGCCGGCATCTACACCTTTAATTTCCCAGTTCTCACCGACAACATTAGCTATTTCTGCTGCATTGCCTCTGATTACCGAAACATGCACCTCTTTCATAATTTTTTGTGCAGTCTCCGTACGGTAAGGAGTGGCCCCCGCACCTACTGGGTCAAATATAACGGGAACACTATTTTCATTGGCTGCTTTTCCTGCAATAATCATGGACTCCACTGTCTGCGAGTTTAACGTTCCCATATTCAAAACTACGGAACTAGCAATTTTTGCCATATCGGCTACTTCTTCTGCTGCATATGCCATGACAGGTGATGCTCCTAGTGCAAGTAAGCCATTTGCAGTAAAGTTCGTGACGACGACGTTTGTTATGTTATGTACTAGCGGTCTACTCTCTCTTACTTTTTCCAATGTCTCATACCATCTGTTTGTTTCCACGACAATCTCCCCTTTTTTAAAAATAAAAAAACCAGATCCAAAAATTGGACCTGGTTAGTTAGAAAGAGTAATAAAACAACATTCACTCAACTACTTTCCTACGCTGGTATTACCCAGATCAGGTCCGAAGGGTTAAAAACGTTGCCGTTTTCTCTCAGCCCGCAATCTGGGCACCCCTAGTAGATTCACTTATGAAATTACATAAATCATAATCCTATTTTAAAAAATAGTAAAGGATTTATACCTCTTTATTTTTAACTAATTCAATAAGTTCTTTCAATTCGTTTGTAAACCCTTTGACTGCTCGGCCTTCTACAACCGTGACCGGAACGCCAAGATAGCCGTATTTCTCCACATCCTTTTGATATTCGGCATTAGTCGAAATATTTCTTGCTTCAAAAGCAATCCCTTCTTGCGTTAAAACCTGTTTTACCATCGTGCATTCAATACAATCGTTTGTTGTATAGACGATTACTTGCTTGCTCATTTAAAATATTTCCCCCTATCTAAATTTACGACAAATTTCATTTAAATTCTTTATTTACTTTAAAATTCGCAAATTATCCCCCACATTCCCATCCATTATATAACAATTTCCTTAAGTAGTTGTAAACATTGTATTCGGAAATATTCCTCGGGAAAGCGCACGAACAGACAATTCTCGCGTTTTTATGTCGGAAAGCGCAACTTAAAATGCCGTTAGACAGCCCTTTTTTTCAATAATCATGATATTCGTTTATGCTCGTCCGTCTCTTTTACATAATATATATCTAGTAGGACCCCTTATTGCCGTCACTTGTGAGAATTAGGGGATTGATCATTATATATTTAAAAAAAAGGCTGTGTTAAAGAACAGTGTTGATTTTTACACCCTGTTGATTGGAGCGGAAGGCACGAAGACTCCTGTGGGAGTATGGTTCAGGTGAGACCCCGCAGGCGCTTGCGCCGAGGAGGCTCACCGAAACACCCACGGAAAGCGAAGTGCCTGGAGCGGAAATCAACAGGCAAGTTTAACAGAGCCTAAAAAAAAATAAAAAGGTGGGTAGAATAATGGGTAAAAAAAATAAAAATAAAAATATTCAAGAAAACACATTTGATATAGACTCCTTTTTGCAATCTGTGAACAATTTACTGAAAGAAGAGCTTTTGAAGGCACTAAACCAAACTGAATCATTACCTTCAACAACAGCAGTAGAGGAACTAGTGGAACAAACTGAAGTATCAGCTGAAGTAAATAATGAACAACAAGAAAACCTTACTGAAGTGAAAGAGGTACAAACTGAACTAGAGAATCATGAGCCTGATCTTCGTACTAAAATTGCTAATCATTTATTTGCAATTGAAGCAGACCTATCAAATTATATCGAAAGCTTTGAAGCTGAGGTTCGAGCAGAACTGGCTGATTTAAAAGAACAAAATGATAAACTAATTAATCAACTTTCAGAGTCTGAAAAAAAGAAAAAAGAGAAGGACAAAGACAAAAAGAAGAAAAAAGAGAAGGAATAGTGCACTCTTTAACAATCTATTAAACTTCCAATACTGAAATCACACAAAGCCTTGAGAAATCAAGGTTTTTTTCTACGAAAAAAAAGTGGCCGCTACCACTTTTTCGATTATGTCTTTTCATTATCATGTAACGGCCGATAAATTTTTTTCAAAAATCGCTGCATGAGGTGTGGAAGGATGTTCTTACGTCTTGTTACTAAGGCGCTAACCATTGCCTTTTTTTCCTCCTTAGAAACAATCCAATCATCTGGTATCATTGATATAATTTCCTCGATTAAAAAAATGGGAATGGTTTGAATCAGTTCCATATAGTTTGTAAAACTATCTTCGGATTCAATAAATTTCGCCATGATTTGGTGTGTGGCACTTTTCAGAAGTTGCTCAGACAGATTATCTAAATCATTCTCGTTCCAATTGTAAGATTCGAATATCTCCGCATGATCAATGATCCATAAGTGGTATGTTTCATTTACTTCTTCACACAAGATAATGTTTTTGCGAGTCCGGTCGCGGTTGCATAACCAGTAATCAAATAAAATGACTCCGGCTAATGACTGATCATTATGGATTCCGGAAATATTTGGCGTTTGATGTCCATCCAAACAATCAGGGACATATAATGATGCGAATTGAAACTGAGTTTGCTGCATAACGCTCAGTTCTGGGACCTGAGAAATAAATTCCTGTGGTATTTCTACTAAGCGGGCAAAGGGAACTGGGAGCCCGAGGTATCTGGCTAGACAATATGCCACCCATTCATTTGGTAACGTTCTTTCATACCCAGGCTGAAAGAACTTTACCACATAGTCATTTCCATCATTGAAAGTAATTAAATGGGCATTTGATTTCCCTTCCAATGTTTTTTGATAGGCAATTGGGGTAATCATGGCAGACCCACCTCCCCGTCTGCCTCTACGTCCTTTTGGACAATTTTTTTCAATAAATCAACATATGCATCTGCTACTATTTGAATAGAAAAATTCTGTTGCACTCGATTGATTGCTGCCTGAGACATCTGTTGATAACGGTCCGGGTGATCGATGATTCCGTATATTTGATTAACGGCATCATCGACATTTTGTCCACGATAAAGTAAGCCTGTTTCCCCATCCACTACTAATTCAGTTACAGGCATCATTCTAGAGGCCACAACGGGTACACCGCAGGTCATTGATTCAATAAAAGTATTTCCGAAGGATTCTGATTTTGTAGTTGCAAGCGTACATCCGCCAGATTGACGAATTTTCGCATAAACATGAGGCATTTGCTGATAAGGAATGACAGGAAACCATTTAATGATATCTGTGAGCTTTTCTTCCCGCCAAGCGGCTGCAAATTCTTCTCGCTGTACACTTTGTGCGCCACCGATTACCCAAATTTCAATATCCTCGCGTTCACTTTTTATTTTTTTTGCCACTTCAATCAGCATCGGCCAGTTTTTACGTTTGTCCAATCTGCCAATCCATCCGATAATCTTTTTATCTTTTGGAAGTACAGGTGCACTATTGAAATCAATTTCATTGGTTGGTAATGCTCGGAAAAAGGTGGTATCTACGCCATTGTATATTACTTCAATGGGGACATTGTTTGTTAAGATGGAGACTAACCGCTGTTGATATTGAGAGGGAACAATCATTAATTCTGGCTGAATTCCTTTAAACGATTTTACGTGAGGGGTAAGCTTGATTAATTCTGGAGTGCGTGCTTCCACAATAACTGGGCCTTGAAAGTTAGCTTTTCGAAGCCATTTGTAGGCAGCACCCGTATCAACAATAATGACGGCGTCATAAGCGTGATCTTGAATGATTTTTTTAATTTCTTTTTCATCTTTTGTTAAATAGACAGGAGCAATGTCCTGCATGATATGGAGCCCGCCATGATCTGTTGTATAAAGGAATTCAGTATCAATGCCATGTTTCTTGAAATAGACTGAGCGATTTCGCCATCCAGCATTTACTCCGCCAACAGTGAGTAGCCGCCAGATTACTAGTACTTTCATTTAGCTTTCTCCTTGTTAGTATTTAGGGTCCTCCTCAGAAATATGCCTTACTTTAGACAGTGTCTTTATACTTCAACAATAATGTTGTAGAATTCTATTTTTTCCTGCCTTTTTTGTTCTTTTTACCGCGAGAATCCCAATCATACCTTTCTCCTTCAAATCGTCGGTGCTGATCGCGTTTTTTATCTTTATCACGGTGTTTACCATCATTTCGGCTTATTTCTCCCTCAAATCGTTTCATTCCTCTATACTGTTCCTGCACTCGAGATTGTTCAAGTTCATCCCAATACTTATCTATTTTTTCCATTACAGCTTCAGGGTCCTTCCCACGTGCAAGCATCGTTTTGACCCATTCCTCTTTAAACACCTTTTGAACCAATCCCTGTAGCTGAAGAACATATTTTTCTTCATCTTCTGTTGTTAACAGCTTTTTGCTCAGATTCTTTACTGTTTCTTTGTTTGGTTTTTGAGGAAGTAGTATTTGATAAATTTGATGGGATAACTCTTCCATACGAATGTAGTGGAGCCATTCCTGATATAACTCAGGAGCCATTTCTTGAACATGGGCCAAGAAAATTGCCTTATTTTCGTCTCCTAAGGAATTTAATAATTTCCTTGGATATGGATACACCCTGTCACGCCATACCGTCCTTGCCACATCAATCACTTTCAAATTACCATCTGGCTGGATATATATTTGCCTTTTATGATGATCAATCCGTTCATACCCGATTGTTTTAAAGGTGATTAACATGTCAATTAGCTTTGCTGATAGTTCTTCAGTTAGTGGTTGAGATTGAAGATATTCACGTACATCTACCCCTCTAATAATATCCATTGCGATATAAAGTGGTCCTTTCGCATGAATCTTTGGAAATAGATTCGTCTGCTGGCCTAAGGATAAGGCATAGTGTTCGCGGTCGCAATCTTCTTGGTTTCCAAATACTTTTACACAAATATCTTCGGAAATTTGAAAAACGGCTCCCTGCCGTCCTTTCCCAAGCATAACTAATGGTGAATTATTTACAACTTCAACGTCAGCATTGATCAGATTTTTCACTTCAATTTGTTTCATCCATTCATTCAATTGATTAATATCCATTATTTCCCCTCCTTTTAAAAAACTAATAGAAATATAACCATAAGCAGTAACGCCTATTATAGTTAATTCAAGTAGGACTTAAAATGTACAGGCTACCGTCCAGAAGAAATAAAAATGAACAAAAAAATCCGCCAGCATAAGCTGGCGGAACTATCTGTCCACTGGAGACGGACAAAATGACCGGAATGTCTTTTTGTGGTGTCAGGCACCATCATTTTCGTTTTCCAATCCTAAAGAAGTAAATAGGCTAGCGGTGCTGTGATTAATATGGTTAGTACCACTCTTTCAAACCAGATAACTACCAGTTTTCCAATTGTGAGTGGAATCTCTGTTGATAAAATACATGGTACCACTGCTGAGAAGAAGATAATGGATGAGACAGATACAACAGCGATAACAAATTTTGTTACGACAGCTGCTTTGGTCACTAACAGGGCAGGTAAAAACATTTCTGCAATGCCCACTGCACTAGCCTTAGCTGCTAGCATAGGGTCAGGTAGCTGGACAAGTGCTGTAAATGGATAGAAAATATATCCTAGCCAGTCAAATACAGGCGTAAACTCTGCCAAGATCAAACCGAGTAACCCAACCGACATGATGGAAGGTAAAATCCCCATTGTCATGACAAAACCATCTTTTAGATTTTCCCATATATTTTTACCAAAGCTCGGTGATTCATTTGCTGTAATCATGGCTTCTTTCCAAGCCGTTTTCACGCGATCTTTTTTTATGATGACCTCTTGATCGCCTTCCATCTCCTGATAGTAGGAATCACTCATTTTTGATAATGGCCAGATTCGAACTGTAATGGCGGTAACGATAAATGTAACTACCAGCGTGATCCAAAAATAAGCATTCCACATGTCCATCAAATTTAGTGTTTTTGCTACGACAATCATAAATGTCGCTGAAACAGTGGAAAATCCTGTAGCAATAACGGCTGCTTCTTTGATGGAATATTTTCCTTCTTTGAATACACGATTCGTAATCAATAGACCGATAGAATAGCTACCTACAAACGAAGCAACCGCATCAATAGCTGATCTTCCTGGCGTTTTCCATATCGGACGCATGACTGGTTGCATGAATATTCCGATAAATTCAAGCAAACCATACCCTACTAATAAGGCAAGAAATACAGAGCCGATTGGGACTAACAAACCTACAGAAATGACTAGCTTATTATAAAGGAAGGGGGCCATATCCGGACTAAAAAACCATGTTGGACCTACATTAAAAACGAACATTGCCCCTGCAACAAAACCTAGAATCTTCAAGATGGAAAATACTAGCGTTACCGTATCCTTATTCCATGTCTTCTTATAAAACGGATACACTGCCCCTAATAAAATTACTAAAAGTGCATAATAAGGTAAAACACTAGGAACTGCTAATTGAATAGCCGAAACAAAATGGTCGAGCATAATCGAGGATTTCCCGTTTAAAGTAATCGGTATAAAAAATACAAAAATACCAATTGCACTGAAAACAAAAAACTTTACCATATTCATCATATTGCTATTCTGTAACTCTGGTTGCTTCGCATTCACTACAGTCTGATTTTCCATTATCCATCCCCCTTATACTAATTACCCTTTATTCAAATCACTCCAAAGTGGCTTTTGTGGTGTCAGGCACCGAAAGTTCTTTTTGGTGCCTAACACCTATCGCAACATTACACCTGTTAGAAAGGTTAAGAATATGTGTGTGCCGAGTTTGACTGTTGGTTGAACTTGGGTGTCTTTAAGTGGGTCAAGGCAGACGATGTCCATGTTGTTTACTTTTGGATGTTTGGCAGCTAGTAGTACCCCTTCTAGTAGTTCTGCTGTTGTCATCCCGCCAGGCGTTGATGCTGGTACTCCTGGTGCGTAGGCAATATCTAGAACATCCATATCAACCGTTAAGTAAATTGTGTCAACCTTGGCTTCTAATTCCTGTAAACAGTAGCGGACCGTTTCTTCTATCCCTTTTTTTCGTGCTTGACGAAGTGTGAAATAGTTAACTCCTTTTTCATCGGCATACTGCTTCAAGTCTTTCGTGTTAAAAAAACCATGAAGACCGATATTGTACATATTACTAGGCTCTACCGTCCCACTCTCAATCAGGTTCCTCATCGGTGTCCCATTAGACGGCCCATTATCAGTTAGATCCCTTAAATCGAAATGGGTATCAAACTGGAGGATGCCTATTTTTTTCTGCGGATTAGCTTGATGGAGACCCTTTACCATCATTGCTGTAATCGAATGATCGCCGCCAATGGCACACACTTTGGATGTACCGAAATGCTGATTTAGTGCAGTAGAAGCCGCAATGATGTTGTCATGGCATTTGCGGATATCAGTGACATGCATAGGAACATCCCCTACATCTATCGCCATCATTTCAGACAGATCTATATCTTCATCAAGATTATAGGTAGTAAAGCCTTTCCATAAACGCCTGAAAGCATCTGGAAATTCAGATGCTCCTGACGCACTAATTGAGGAACGGGAAAGCGGTACTCCGACTATTACAAAATCGGCGTCCTTGCATTTTTCAGGATCCGAGTCTGCAGTCAGCGGTTGAATCCACTCATGAACCTTCTCCACTCTGTCTCCGTTATCTGGTCTTACCCAAGTAAAGCTTGGCGGATTCAATTTAGGATAAAGAAAGCTTTTCAACTAATTGCCCTCCCTTAACAACCACCTGACCATTTTTCACAACTGTTTCTGTGTGGTTCACACCATAGGAGTATTGAAGTTTCATATAATTCTCCACATTAAATATGGTTACATCCCCTCTTTTACCTACCTCTAAACTCCCAATCTCTCTTCCACGATTAATAGCATGTGCCGCATTAATCGTTGCCGCTGTGATTACCTCTGCAGGTGTCATCTCCATTTTCAAGCATCCAAGATTCATAATAAAAGGCAAAGAAACCGTTGGTGATGAACCCGGGTTGCAATCTGTCGACAGTGCCACAGGGACACCAAGATCAATCATTTTTCGCCCGTTAGCAGATTCCGCCATTAAGAAATAGGCTGTTCCTGGCAGTAACACTCCGACGACGCCTTTATCCGCCATCGCCTTCATGCCCTTTTCTGATGCTCTTAATAAATGGTCTGCCGAAATTGCCCCCACTTCTGCTGCAAGTTCAGCTCCCTCATAGGGCTCAATTTCATCCGCATGGATTTTAGGAATTAACCCATAGCGCTTACCTGCCTCAAGGATCTTGCGTGATTGTTCTGGTGTAAACACCCCATGTTCACAAAATACATCATTAAATTCAGCAAGTCCCAGCTCTGCCACCTTTGGGATCATTTCTTCCATTAATAAACGAACAAACCCTTCTGGATCTTGTTTATACTCCTTTGGAACGGCATGAGCGCCCATAAACGTGGCTACCACATCAATCACATGATGCTCATTCAACTGTTTAGCCACTTCTAGCTGTTTCAGCTCGGTTTCCCATTCCATTCCGTAGCCGCTTTTCGCTTCCACTGTTGTAACCCCGTGACGCAAAAATTGATTTAAACGTTCAAAGCTCTCTTGATAAAGCTCTTCATGTGTGGCAGATTGTGTTCGTCTTGTAGTTGCATGAATTCCACCACCTGCATTCATGATTTCCATGTATGTTGCCCCTTGCAAGCGCATATTGAATTCATTCTCTCTACTTCCTGCAAAAACAAGATGTGTATGTGGATCGACGAGTCCCGGAGTTACCAGCTTGCCACTTGCATCCACTATTTCGGCTTCATGCATTCGACCAGCAAACGTTTTGATTAGTTCTTCATCTTTCCCAATAGCCTGAATCACTCCGTTTTCGATCCACACGCTTCCGTTCTCGATAATGCCTAGCTCAGACATCGCTTCTTTTACAAGGGGAGCTGAAGAACTCCCCTGTAATGTCACGAGCTGAGAAGCATTTCTGATAAAAACTGCTTTACTCAAATCTATCATCCTCTCAGTCTCTGAATTAGTCCTGCTGCAGCATTGGCATTTTAATGCCTTTTTCCTTTGCCGTTGTAATGGCAAGCTCATAGCCAGCATCTGCGTGGCGAACCACACCCATACCAGGATCTGTCGTAAGTACCCTTTGAAGACGGATTTCTGCATCCTTTGTTCCATCTGCTACAATTACCATACCGGAATGCTGAGAATACCCCATTCCAACACCGCCGCCGTGATGAAGTGAAACCCAGCTAGCCCCACCGACTGCATTGATCATGGCATTTAAAATCGGCCAGTCGGAAACCGCATCACTACCGTCTCTCATTGCTTCTGTTTCACGATTTGGTGATGCAACTGAACCTGCATCCAAGTGGTCGCGGCCAATAACGATTGGTGCTGATACTTCACCTGAAGCGACCATATCGTTAATCACTTTTCCAAAGCGTGCTCTGTCTCCATATCCAAGCCAGCAGATACGAGCCGGTAGTCCTTGGAAGCTGATTTTTTCCTGTGCCATCTTTACCCATTTACAGAGGTGCTCATCATCCTTGAACTCGCGAAGTAGTGCTTCGTCAATTTTACGAATATCTTCTGGATCTCCTGATAATGCCGCCCAGCGGAAAGGACCTTTTCCTTCGCAGAAAAGTGGTCGAATATACGCAGGTACGAAACCAGGGAAATCAAATGCATTTTCTACCCCTTCATCCTTTGCTACCTGACGAATATTATTACCATAATCAAACGTTACTGCACCTTTCTCTTGCATTTTCAACATGGCTTTTACATGGAGTGCCATGCTTTGTTTAGCAAGCTTCACATATTTCGCTGGCTCTGCTTTTCTTAGTGCTGCTGCTTCCTCTAAGGTAAAGCCCACTGGTACATAGCCATTTAATGGATCATGTGCAGAGGTTTGGTCTGTTAACACATCTGGATTAAAACCTTTTTCAATCATGATTGGAAGAATTTCAGCTGCATTGCCCAGTAAACCAATCGATATCGCTCTTCCTTCCGCTTTCGCTTCATGTGCCATTTTTAAGGCTTCATCCAGGTCCTTTGTTTTAACATCTAGATAAGCTGTTTCCAATCGACGGTCGATTCTTGTTTCATCCACATCAATAGCCAAGCACACGCCATCATTCATTGTGACAGCTAACGGTTGAGCTCCGCCCATTCCGCCAAGTCCTGCTGTTAAAGTAATTGTATGTTTTAAAGTTCCCGCGAAGGATTGTCGTGCAAGTTCAGCAAACGTTTCATATGTTCCCTGAACAATTCCCTGGCTTCCGATATAAATCCAGCTTCCTGCTGTCATTTGTCCGTACATCATCAGACCTTTTTTATCAAGTTCATGGAAATGCTCCCAATTTGCCCATGCAGGAACAAGGTTGGAGTTTGCGAGCAGGACACGCGGCGCATCCTTATGAGATTTAAATACAGCTACTGGTTTTCCAGATTGAATTAACAAGGTTTCATCATTTTCTAATTCAAGCAATGTTTTTACGATTGCATCATAAGATTCCCAATTCCGTGCTGCTTTTCCTATTCCACCATAAACGACTAAATCCTCTGGTCTCTCAGCGACATCCTGGTCAAGGTTATTCATTAACATGCGAAGTGCTGCCTCTTGAATCCAGCCCTTAGCGTGTAATTCCGTCCCTTTATAATTTTTTATTACTCTTGATTTCGCTGTATTTGTTTCCATTCATCCCACTCCCCTTTTCTTTTCATTCTACTTATATTATAAAAATATAATCTTCTGAAAAATACGACTAAAGCTTTGGATGAAGGATATTATTTTTATTTTAAAGATAGATATTTTCGTACAACCATTTTAATAAACTATAATATTTTTAGTTAGTTGTATTTTTTTTAGATTCAATTAATTGAATATATGTTGCTGGAAATCAAATAATCTTAGTAGAAACACGGATACGCTGTTTAAACCGCCATCTACTTTGACTATGTTGGTGTTTCCATGCCTAAGTCGGTCCAAAGATGAGCCATCTTCTGACTGTGTTGATGTTTCCAACCCTGAGTCTGTCCAAAGATAATCCAACTTCTGACAGTGTTGGTGTTTCTAACCCCGAGTCTGTCCAAAGATGAGTCAACTTCTGACAGTGTTGGTGTTTCCAAAACCGAGTCTGTCCAAAGATGAGCCATCTTCTGACAGTGTTGATGTTTCCAAGCCTGAGTCTGTCCAAAGATAATCCAACTTCTGACAGTGTTGGTGTTTCTAACTCCGAGTCTGTCCAAAGATGAGCCATCTTCTGACAGTGTTGGTGTTTCCAAGCCTGAGTCTGTCCAAAGATAATCCAACTTCTGACAGTGTTGGTGTTTCTAACCCCGATTCTGTCCAATGATGAGTCAACTTCTGACAGTGTTGGTGTTTCCAAGCCTAAGTCTGTCCAAAGATGACCCAACTTCTGACTGTGTTGGCTTGTTTTACCGTTAGTCTGTCCAAACCTAATATACATTTGACGGATTAATTCAATGTAAGACTTATCAACCATCTTTTCAAAAATAATCCTAAAAACAAAAAAGACCCAGTTCGAAAACTAACGGGTTCTCTTGAGGGGGAGTTTTTACAAAAAAACATTCATTATCTCCCCTAATTTAGCAACGTAAAACACAAATAAAACAGCATAAACGTCATCAAAAAAGAGCATCATTTTAGATGCTCTTTTAACATTTATTTCAGTTTATTAGGAGTACCCTACTCCTTTTTAGATGGCATTTGTCAGCCGCCTTCAATACAAGTAGCACTTGAACTGCCTACTACATTATTTAATTCCGATAACAGGGCAGGAAGAGACGAATCTTGCACTAATGTATCCAATGTTTTTTCAGAGATTGGAACGTTATATTTTTTAAAGGTATCTACTGTGTTTTCCCAAACTTCAACAATGGATTTCGAAGACATATTTGATTGAATTACCACATCTATCACACCCTTTTTTACTAATTGTACCACTCTATATTCCTTTATCGTAAATATAAAATACCCTCAATTTTGATACTTTAAAGGCTCCTTTTTCACTGTAAATTTAGCATACAAAAACGCACCATAAACAGTGTGTACATAAACCATTGTACACTGTTATTTTCTACGCTGAAATTAGTGCAATTTTATAAGGAGTTCTCGTTAAAAAGACTATATATCAACAAAATAGACCACTTCGCTTACTTCGAAATGGTCTGCTATTTTTACTGCTATTTTTACTGCTATTCTAATTAAAACTCCCCTTGAAGGGAACCCGTTATTCGAAAACCGGATCTCCTTTTTACATCTTATTCATTTTTTGCATACGAAATTCTCTTGGAGTCATATCATAGGCTTCACGGAACATTCGGCTAAAATAATTCGCATTTTGATAGCCTACAAGAATGGCAATTTCTTTGACTGGCTTTCGTGTTTCGATTAATAGCCGCTTCGCTTCCTTTAACCTGATTCCTCCCAACACCTCAGTAAAGCTGGAGCCCGTTTTGGTAATAAATAAATGACTGAGATAGGATGGATTTCGATCCACATAATTGGCTACATCATCGAGCCTGAGGTTGCTGTTGGAAAAATGATTCTTCATAAATGCAATCCCACGTTCAATCGGATCTTGTTTTTGGCTTTGAACAATTGTTTCTGCCCCATGGAATATTTTTTGAATAAACAAGATTAGATTTTGGACCGTTCGATAGAGAACAGTATCATATAGAATTGAATTGAAAATAGTACGGTACTCCATCTCATAAATTGAATCTTCATTTAACTGGTACGTCTTCATATACCGTCGTATTTGAGCAAGAATACTCGTTAGTCGGATACGGACTAAACCCGGGTCAGGATAGGGTTCTTTTAATAGAAGAAATTCATCATATAACCACTTTTTTATATTTTCTATATCTAAAGCTGTAAGCATGTCCACCCAGTCTCGCTGCTCAGGCGGATCTAAGAAGGGATCCATATGAACCCAGTTTAGTGAATGCTCAAACTCTACTAACTGCCGATATCCTTTATAATATGTAAACTCAAGCATTTTTCGAGTTTCCAAGTACTTTTGGTTCAATGATTTAGTTGAGTTCCAATCATTAAATATAACGATTGCAAGTGGATCTGAGAATTCCTCTTCCCACTTTCTCATTGCCTTCTGACATTGCTCGCTACTATTTTGGCACTTTTCTTTGAACAGTAGAATCACCATGTCCGTTAATGCAAAGCTTCCATGCAATTCATTAAATGGATAGTCTGTTAAAAAGGAATGCAGTGTGCTAATCATTTCCACGCTTTCAGACTGAAAAGCAGCTAAATGATAGTTTTCTGTGCCCAATACTTGTGGTAAAAATAACGCTTCATATGAAAGATCCTTATAGATTTTTGCCCCAGTAATAAAGGGAGTGTTTCTACCTAAATTTCTTGAAGCTTTTTGAAAGGATGTTTTTACTTTTGTTGTTGAAAAAGGTTTGATCATTAAGTCTAGAGCCTGCATATCAATCGCCATTCGTGCCCTTTCAAACGTCGCTTCCGCACTGGTTAAAAGTAAAATGGGATCATAGATTTGCATTAACTCACGAAAGGTTGACCATTCCTCTTTACTAATCATATCAAGCTCCATTAAAACAATATCAGGACATTCTTTTTCGAATTTTAGAATAAACTCCTGAAAATCGGATGCTAACGTAATGTCAGTTACGGGGATTGAAGAGGTTTTCAACAGCCATTTTAGCCCTTCTCTCTCATTTAAATCCCGATCGGCAATCAGCCACTTTCCTTCCACTCCACGATCGTCCCTTCTAAACTGCTATGTCCCTTTCAGTGTACACTATTTTAATATGAATAGATAAGAATCATTTCCTTATCCTATGTAAACCATAATAAAAAATCTGAGGGGTGAGTATGTGAAAAAAGTAATTATTTTAATAGTCCTTATGTTTACTTGCTTTAGCGATCATTTGGTTTTAGCTAGTAGTCAGAAACAAAAAGAGCCCATAAGAGGCATATATGTAAAAGCATCAAACACGAATGGTCCTCAGTTTAATAAGTTACTGAACCTCGTCGACCAGACCGATTTAAATGCAATGGTCATTGATATAAAGGATGATCATGGCAATCTGACTTTTATTCCCGCAAAAAATTCACCCTATTACGCTGCTAGTCAACCATATATTAAAAACCCAAAAGCACTTATTCAGAAGTTAAAAAAGCACCAAATTTATCCTATCGCGAGAATTGTTGTTTTTAAAGATAATGTCCTTGCTCAAGCCCACCCAGACTGGAGTTTTCAGACATCTAAGGGAATTTGGAAGAACTCACGTGGAGATTCGTTTACCAATCCATTTCGAACAGAAGTGTGGGATTATAATATTGGGATGGCCATTGAAGCAGTCAACCTAGGCTTTAAGGAAATCCAATTTGATTACGTAAGATTTCCTGAGAAGTTTGAAACGCTTGAGAAGCCCCTTTCTTATATGGGTAAAAAAGAAGGGAGTAACCGGGTTGCAGCTGTAACAAGTTTTGTTCAATACGCAAGGGAAAAATTATATCCTTATAAGGTTAAAATGTCTGTTGATACCTTTGGGAATGCGACGGTGATTCCTGAAGCCCCAGGGATTGGGCAAAACTTTTCTAAAATCGCTGAACATGTAGATGTTATTTCTGCCATGATCTATCCAAGCCATTGGACTGGGAATTTTGGAATTGCTAAGCCCGATTTAGAGCCCTATCGGTTGGTTGAAGAGTATGCGAAAGTTGAGAAGGCACGATTGAAATTACTGGCCTCCCCACCAACGTCTAGGCCATGGCTCCAGGATTTCACCGCTACTTGGCTTGGGAAAGGAAATTATAAAGTTTATGGTAAGCAGGAAATTGAAGATCAAATACGGGCTTTGCATGCGCAAGGAATCCAAGAATTTCTCCTTTGGAATGCTGCCAATAACTACACAGCAAATGTTGACTACACACCTTAAATTAAAGAAGGACAAATACCTACTGACAGGTATTTGTCCTTTACTTTTTTAAAAGTTTAACGATTTAACTCTGGTCTCGAAAACAAAATTCCAAAGGCTAAACCGAAAATGAGTGCCATTAGGTGAACGGTTCCAGTCGACAGCCAAAGAAAATGAATGATGTCTCCCTTCCCCTCTTTTATCATTTTTAAAAGAAAATTTAGGACGGCGGGTTGGTATATTATGAAAAATGGAATCAAAATCAATGGAAGTGCAAGCCATTTTCGACCAATTATATACTTGGTTAATAGAAAATAAATAATTCCTAGTAGCATCGCAAACCCATAAACAAAATAGTTTATATATTCAAGCCCGCGTTCCGGTTGATCAAAAAAGGCTAATAGATTTACATACAAAGCCCACAAAATAGAGAAAATAATGGCAAGAACTTGGGTTTTTACTAAAAATTTCACGTTAATTATTCCACCTAATCGTTTTTATTAATTTTTTTAAATTTATCACATATTAAACTATATAACAAAAACAACATATAGAAAAAACCTAAAGCCTTATACGATTAAACAAATTTGGTTAAATTAAGAAAGACAATATAAAAATGGTAGGTTATGCTATAATAAGCTGTTAGCAAAACGGAATGACCGTTATTTTAAGCAGGGAGCGAATTTTTTTATGATTAAAATTGAAATACCAAATCCGGATATAGTGATTACAAAGAATCATCAGGTTGGTGAAAAAGTAGAAGCACCAATTAGTAGTGAGTATGGATTTACAGATTACAATAAAATCCCACGGGATAAAGGCGGTATTATCTTATTTTTTAACGCCAATGATGAGTTATTATTCGTGGGTAAGGCTAGAAAGTTAAGACCCCGAGTGAAACGCCATTTTGAAGACACTGTTTCTCCTATTAAACTCCACCGTCATGAAGTGTATAAGATTGCCGTTTCTGTAATCGAAGACCCTATGGAGAGAGAAATTTATGAAACCTTTATTATCAACACTCTACAGGCAAAATACAATATCGATAAGGTATTCTATAAGTAATGATAAAACACGAAAAGAGCAGGCAACCTGCTCTTTTTTCTTTTTATTAAAGGGCTTTATCTGAACCTTCATATTTAAGTATCATTTCTTTTTCGATATGACTGGCACGAATGCCGAAACGTGGCTTCAATGGTTCTACTTTTTCTCCTAATAGAATCTTTAAAGCTAGGAATGGAAAGTTGATGCCCGATAAACAACTGATATGCATCCCACCACTCATTCGTGGATTAATTTCAAGTAGTTTAGGAATTCCTTTGTTATATTTTACCTGGATGTTAAACACATAAGGCAGTTTATACTCATCATGGAACTTATGCGCGATTTGGATAAGCTCTAAACTCTCAACCAGTTCCCTTACTCGTCCTTCCCCTTTCATGCGTGGAACAGCAGCATACAGCCTTTCATTTGAAGCAAGACAATCGATACTATATTCCCTTCCTTCTAAATACTCGAGTACCATTAACTCTGGGAAAGTTTCTTGCTGGCTTAATATTTCACACGCATAGTGATAAGAAATTCGATGTCCGATTCCTTGATTAAAAAGCTGATTGATCGAATCAATCCGTTCCTTAATTACGCGGAACCCATTAGCTCCTTCACCGATTACCGGTTTAAAGCACACCTGATGACCTTTTTCTCTTAATGATGCATATGCCCGCTTAAATTCATCAACTGTATGGACGACTTCGTAGTCAGGTATAGAAATGATTGGGCTTCCTTTTGCTAGTTCCCTATAGGCAGCTGCTTTATTATCCATTGTCTCCATTAACCTTGCATCGGGGCAAACTAACACTCTCACCCCTATTGCTTCAAAGTCAGCTAGCCGCATAGAAATTCGAACATTTTCTTTTCGGGGAATGAAGATATTTATTCCATTTGTCTGACAAAAATCAAGACAAAAGGCAATATATTCATCCCCAGCTACATCAGGTTCGACGAAGGCAAAATCACAATTTTGTAAATATAGCGCATCCTTATTGGGATGTGATCCATATATGATAAACTTTCGATCTTCCTCGTTTGCCCGAATCATATCAATATAATGTGATACTGTTGTAAACCATCGATTAAACCAAATCTTCATCTGAATCCTCTTTCATGTTGTAGTTAAGACTTTTTCCATTATGTGCTAATAGAGGTCATTTTATAAGTTTTATTATGTTGAAATATCGATTGGTTTAATAGACTAAGCTTTTTAATCGATTTAACCTGGTCGCAAATTCGTAAATGGCCTCCATATCTAAATGGGATTGGTCGGCAGTAATTCCATCTACTTTTTTAACGACCTTTCTTTCAAAAAAATTCATTTTAGATACAAGAAGCTCCCCACCAAACAATCCCATGGCTACAGAATTTTTTCGTAAATCCTGTGGGAAGGCATCATTGAATTGTTGAATGGCCGTTTCTCCTTCGCGGAAACAACATAGGAAAAGTCCTACATTTTTTTCTAATAGCACATCATGATGCTTTTGAATAAATTGTTTGATTTTTCTTTGAATAGCACCAGCATGAATCGAACCGCCGATAATGATGGTATCAAAGTTGTTAAGATCGAAAATGGTTTTCTCTCTTTTCAAATCAACTGATAATATCTCTCCTTCGATGTGTTCACTTAATAATCCTACTGCTTTTTCTGTAGTCCCATGGGATGAGCAATAAACAATTAAAGTCTTCATGTCAATTCTCCTCCTTCTTTCATTACAAAAAAACCAGCCATGAATAGTGAAGACAGGCTGGATGTATATAATCACCTCTATTATAAATCCATTTGGTTAGTCGCCTTCGTTTAAATATTGGCAATATTATTACAACTGACAAATATTTATGGTGTCAGGCACCAATGAACGTCTTTTTCCATCCCCGAATAAAATAGTATCAATACTATGTGAGGTGGAAAAAATGCAGTTTCCATTGATTTTATCTGGCCCGATTGTTCGGCGAGTGGAGTCGACCCGTGCTTATATTTGGATTGCAACAAGTAAAAAAGTTCAAATAGAATCAGATTTTTTTCAAATAGAAAAAGGGAATGAGACCCATTCCTATCTTTATCATAAACTTGATACCAATTGTCAGACGATGAAAGTGAAAATCGGCAAACAACTTTTTGTCTACTTAATTAAGATTACCCCCCAAGATGAATCTTTTCCCACAGATACCTTAATTGGATATAATTTGAGATTTAATGATGATTCTAGACTGGATGATTTGGAGAGTCTTGAATTACTTAATCCTAATCATCCAGGCTCCCTTGTCTATGGGAATCTCAAATACCCAACTTTTCAGATTAAGAGAGGTCAGAGTTCGTGCCATATTTTTTATGGGTCATGTAGAAAGTTGCATGGCGATGGAGAAGATACTCTTGCTTATGCCGATTCCATTATTGATAACCATCATGCTAATGTCCAGAACCGTCCTGACTCGCTATTTCTCATGGGAGACCAAATTTATGCTGATGATGTTGCTGACCCGCTCTTTGGTGTGATTTCCAAGATTAGTAATGAGTTAATCGGTCAAAGAGAGCCTCTCCATCACCTGGAAAAACGCTTGCAGCAAGAACCATTTTGTACAGCCCTTAATCAGGTAAACGGCAGACAATTGATTATGGAGAGCTTTTGTCAATTCACCTCTTCACATGCACAAAACCATTTAATTGAATTTGGTGAGTTTGCTGCAATGTACTTATTGTCATGGAGCCCCGAGATTTGGGATATCGCACAAGCAAATCATTTTTTTGAAAGCTTCGACGAATTGGAGAAAAGGAAGCTAATTCATTTCGTATCTACTAATGAGAAAGGCGATTCTAAAAATCATCGATTCGAACGAAACCAACTTTTAAATCGATTCAATGAACAGCAGGAAGCACTAGTGTCTTTTCGAGCATCTCTTAATCGAGTAAGGAGACTGCTTGCAAACATCCCTACTTACATGATTTTTGATGACCATGACCTAACTGATGATTGGAACATTTCAGCAGAATGGAAAAAGAACGTCTCGGAAGCACCACTTGGCAGACATGTAATCGCAAACGGTCTTTCAGCGTATTGGGCTTTCCAGGGGTGGGGTAATGACCCTGATAACTTTGATCAAAATTTCATCAAGTTGATGGAATCGTATTTTAAAACAATCAGGAAAGGAAGCTTTCATCCATTCACTCATGAAAAATGGGGAAACATTCTTTGGCAGTTAAGTTCGTGGCATTTTGTCGCACCTACCCATCCAAAAGCTGTATTTTTAGATACTCGTACACAACGGGAATATACTACAACTCCAAAACTAGTAAAATTGGGGCATATCATAAAAGAGACAACAGCATGTCCCCAGCTACTAAGCGACCAAGGATGGTCAACTGTATCAAACAAACTGTTATCTAGTAGTTGGAAGACGAAAACTCCTTTATTGATTGTTTCCGCTACTCCTGTTTACGGGATGGGCCTGATTGAATCGTTTTTACATGATTATGTCTATCCTTTCCAGGTAATTGGAGTAGAGGTGAGAACGTCTTTTGATTTTGAAGCTTGGAAATATAACGGGGAAGGCTTTACTAAGCTTCTTTACCAAGTAGCAAAATGGGAACCTTCTGAGTGTATCTTTTTATCAGGTGATGTACACTATGCTTCCGCGGTAAAAGCAACGGTAACTTTTCCAGGTGGAACGACCCTGCCCATTCATCAATATACCAGCAGCCCTTTTAAAAATATGAGCTTTTCTGGTGTATGGGGCGTGCTTATGAAAGGAGTGATCGGTTTCAATTCTATTAAAAGGAAAAATAAAGATATCTATCGGATTTGTGACACATCCTATTCCATTAGCCATGATGACAAGGATGATGATAGCAAGCCTTTTTTGTGGAAGGATCAATTACGTTATCAGTTTTTAGAAAAGGGGTCAATCATTGAAACGAACAACAATCTTGGGCTCGTTTCTATTTCCTCTCATTCTATTACCAATGTCTTAATTAAAGAGTTACCTGAAGAAAACAAATAAAGTGAAGGTTCTTGTTACACCTTCACTTTTTATCTTCTAGGATTATCATTTGATCGTTTTGTTTTAATCAAGGTGGTCGCTGGCTGTTTTCTGATCCACTTAATGAATTTACTAATTTTTTCATCTTTCTTTAAATCTGGTATTGTATTTAATCGTAAGGCCAGTTCTTTATTGGTGTATAAGGCGTGGATCTGTTTATGGCATGGAATGCAAAGGTTAGCTTTTGCTAATTTCCCGCCTCCTTCTTCTCGAGGGATTAAATGGTGCTCGGTAATCTCAACACCTTCTCGCTCACATAATTCACACAGTGCAAACAACTTTTCACCTACTTTTTGTCATTCAAAGCTGACAGAAGTTCGGACACCTTTCTCTCAAGCCTTTTGTCTGAAGGTCCTTTTCACAAACTCCCCTATTTCATAAATAGCTCTTTTTGCTTCAGGCAATACATCACCACTTATTTGCCAAACATGCCACATCCCATCCCAAACCTTAAACGATACCCTCACACCGGCAGTCCGAGCCTGAGCAGCTAGCTTTTCTGCATCACTTTGGAGGATTTCATGATTACCTGCTTGAATAAACAGAGGTGGAAATCCTGTGAAATCAGCAAACACAGGAGAAATGAGCGGATGATCAAGTGCTTCGGCTCCTGCATACATACTTGCAGCTTTCCTCACACCGCCGAGATTTAAGTAAGGATCCTTTTCTTTATTTTTCCTATAACTTTCCCCACTGCTTGTTAAATCTACCCACGGGGAAAGACAAACAATTGCAGCTGGCAGTGGTTCATTTTGGTCTCTTAAGACTAATGTTGCGGCTATACTTAAGCCACCGCCAGCAGAGTCCCCAGCAAAAATAATATCCTTAGAATTATAGCCTTGACGAATAAGCCATCGGTACACATTGATCGCATCTTCAATGGCGGCTGGGAATGGATGCTCTGGCGCTAGCCGATATTCAGGGAACAGAACCTTTACACCTGCTGCTTTCCCAATTCTTGCCGCTAGTGGCCGATGAGTATTCGCTGAGCAGAAGGCATAACCGCCTCCGTGTAAATAAAGAATAACCTTTCCATCCATTGCTCGGCCTGCAGAAATCCATTCTGCATATAATCCTTCAATTTCAAGTTTTTCGACTCTGCAGTCTTCGGGGAGTTTTCCTAACCTCCTGGCAGCTGAATCTAGCATCTGTCGCTTTTCGTCCATCCCCTTATCAATTACTTCCTTTCGAAAGGCTCTTTTCACCGACCATTTAATTCCTTTTTCGATAAAATAACTTCGGAAACTCGGCATGGCGTTTACTCCTTTTTTCATAAAAAGTGGCTAGTTTCATTATACTAGAAAAATCTTCCTCTTTAATAACAACAAAGAATGGATTCCTCAATTTTGCTTATATATTATAAATTTTGTAAAAATTCTGTAACATTTTGACTGATTGCTGTAGTACAATTTGAATAAGAGGTACTATTTTTGGAGGTATATCATGACACGTCTTACCGAACATTTAATAATCATTTCATTTGATTGTCTATCCGCATTAGATTTTCCAATCCTAAAAGACATGCCTCATTTTCAGACCATTTTAAACAATGGAGCCTACGTTGAAAATGTTAAAACAATCTATCCTTCTGTTACCTATCCTTGTCATGCGACTATCGTAACTGGAAATTATCCTAATCGGCATGGAGTCATCAATAATACACTCTTACAGCCAGGTATGATATCACCTGATTGGAATTGGTTCAGAAATTGTATTCGAGGGACTACTTTATATGATGAAGTGAAAAAGGCCAATATGACAACAGCTGCATTATTATGGCCCGTAACGGGCAAAGCAAATATTGACTATAATATGCCCGAAATCTTTGCAAACCGCCCATGGCATAATCAAATTGTTGTGTCTCTCAGGAACGGGACTCCTCGCTATCAATTGGAACTCAATCAGCGTTTCGGTCATATCCGTAAGGGGTTGAATCAGCCAGAACTCGATGACTTTGTTTTAGAGTCAACTGTTCACACAATTAAAACAAAGAAGCCAAATTTATTAATGGTCCATTTTACGGACCTAGATACCCAACGCCATTTTCATGGTTTTTCTTCAGAAGAAGCCATGGCTGCTTTAAAACGCCATAACCATCGTCTAGGGAGAATCATTGATGCGTTGAAGGAAAGTGGTATCTATGAAAATTCAACCATAGTTGCATTAGGTGACCATAGTGCCCTTGATGAAAATAAAGCCGTCAATTTAAATGTATTGTTCCGGAAGCAACATCTATTATCGACCAATTCAAAAGGGAAAATAATAAATTGGAAGGCTTATTGTAAAAGTTGTGATGGCTCTGCATATATTTACATAAAAGATGCACAAGATTCAGCTACTCTAAATGAAGTAAAGCAATTATTAGAAACATTAATCAAAGATCCTACCTCTGGAATTGAAGGGTTTTTAACAGGTGAACAAGCCGCTGAAAAAGGAGCAGATGGAACATGCGCCTTTATGGTCGAAGCGGCTCGTGGTTATTATTTTTTAGAAGATTTTGAAGGAGAGTACATCAAGCAGGTCACTAAAGAGGTTGCTGCAGCAGATAAGAAGTATACATTAGCCTGTCACGGTTATTCTCCCGAAAAAGAAAATTACGGAACCATTTTAATGGCATCAGGGAAAGGAATTAGGCCCATCACCCTGCCTTCAATCCGTCTCATTGATGAAGGCCCAACATTTGCGAGACTTCTAGGTGTCAGCTTAGGAAATACAGATGGAAGGGTTATAGAAGAAATATTAGCTTTCTAAAGGGGGAAAATGAATGAGTCGGATGTCAAAGCAAGAAAAGAGCTGGGTGTTTTATGACTGGGCAAACTCTGCCTACTCCATCCTGATTACCACAGCTATATTTCCGTTGTATTTTAAGGATGCAGCAAATAAAGCTGGCCTTGCTGCTTCCACGTCTACTGCCTATTGGGGTTATGCAAATTCGTTTGCCACTCTCCTTATATCACTTTGTGCCCCTATTTTAGGAAGCATTGCAGATTTTAAGGGATTTAAGAAGCGGTTCTTTACCTTTTTCTTTGCGCTAGGAATCGTATTTACTTTGTTGTTAGCCATTGTCCCCAGTAACCAATGGATCATTTTATTAATTTGTTATATGATCACCGTTATCGGATTTGGTGGTACAAATATTTTCTATGATGCCTTTCTTGTGGACGTCACGACCGAGGAACGAATGAATAAGATTTCATCACGGGGATATGCGATGGGTTATATCGGAAGTACGATCCCTTTTATTATCGGAATAGCACTAATTCTATTGTCTGATAGAGGCGTCCTTCCTTTAACCGTTTCAGTAGCTAGTCAGGCAGCGTTTGCCATTACCGCTTTATGGTGGGGTTTGTTTACGATTCCCATGCTAAAACATGTAAAGCAGGTTTATTATAAGGAACGTGTGGCTAATCCTATTTCAAATGGTTTTAAACAACTCTTTGAAACATTTAAAAAGATTAAACTTTACCGGCCATTATTTTTATTTTTAATTGCTTATTTCTTTTATATTGATGGAGTAAATACCATTATCACCATGTCTACCGCCTACGGTTCTGATTTGGGGATTGATTCAACGAACCTATTAATTATTTTGTTTGCCACACAAGTAGTGGCTGCACCGTTTGCCATTTTATACGGTAGACTTGCAGACAAATTCAAAAGTAAAACGATGCTGCTCGTTGGAATCTTTATTTATATCGTGATCTGTACGTATGCTTATTTCCTAAAGACGACTTTAGATTTTTGGATTCTTGCGATGCTTGTCGCCTCTTCCCAAGGTGGGATTCAGGCACTAAGCCGTTCTTATTTTGCAAAGCTAGTTCCAAAAGAAAGCTCCAACGAGTTCTTTGGATTCTATAGTATTTTTTATAAGTTTGCTGCGATCTTAGGACCGTTTTTAGTCGGTTTTACGGCCCAAATGACGGGCAATACGAATAGCGGCGTGTTCAGTTTGATTGTTTTGTTTATCATCGGTGGCATCATTCTATTGCGGGTACCGGAAGCAGAAGCTGTTTCGAAGTCCCCTACGTTATCTCAATAAATTTAGGACCAGTTTCCGTTGGGGAACTGGTTTTTTAATAGAGTTTTTTTGGAATATATAGGTAAAAAAGCCGATGTTGTGAAAAAATGAGCCAATCTTACCGAAAAATAAGCCAATCCCCACCCAAAATGAGCCAATCTCCCACCAAAATGAGCCAATACAATAGAAAAATGAGCCATTCACCTTAAATCGAATAAAAATCTCTTGTGTTTTGCAGTAGGATGTCGCCAACTTCAGTTGGTTTCCCCTTTTTTATAGAAGCGATTTTACTGATCGAATGTTGCATCATGTTAGGATGAGTCATTTGTCCAAGAAAAGGGCCTTTAAAGCGCCAAGGGCCATCTGTTTCGACCATTAGTCTCTCTATCGGAACTTTATCAACTATATCTTGAATCTCTTCTTTGTACACAACATCCGGTGTAACCGAAATATAATATCCATTTCCTATCATTCTTGTTATCGTTTTGCTATCCCCTTTAAACCAATGAAAATGTGCTTTTAAGATTGAATGCTTTTCCAATAAATCACACACAACAGGTGCATCCTCATAAACAGAATGGAGAACAACAGGTTTGTCATATTTCTTGGCTAGTTGTATGAAAACCTCAACTAGTTCCACATATTGGTCAAACTGACTAGCAGTTATTTTATTTTCAAGCCGTAAGTAATATGGAAGTCCCACCTCTCCAATCGCAATCATTTCATCCTGATGGGAATCAATCCATGCAAAAAGGTCACTTTTTTCCTCATCTGTTGGAAGAGGCTGTTCTGGGTGAAAACCAAACGCCGGTTTCACCTTAGGGAAGGTTTGTGATAATTGGAGATTCCTTTTACACGATGTCAGATGCTTCGAAACGGTAACCATTGCGTGAATCGATTTTCGTCTAGTAAACAAGTTAATTCCTGATCACTATATTGATCTAAATGGATATGTGCATCTATCATTCTCATTATGTCCATCCCCTCTTTTGAAACGTTCATAAATAAAATTATACAAAAAAGCACTCAGGCTATCATACCCAAGTGCTTAAACTCAGCCTATTTTACATCATAGCCTTGATCATCAATAGTTTCCTTAATTGTGCTAAGTGTGACAACGCTAGAATCAAATTCAACATCCACCTGACCCTTATCAAGGTTAACAGCAACTTTCTTCACACCTTGAAGTACACCTACGCTTCCTTCTACTGCTTTCACACAATGACCACAAGACATTCCGCTTACATTTAAAGTTACTTGTTCCATTATAAATTCCTCCTATTTTTTCATTAATTTTTGAATAGTTACTAGAACTTCATCTAAGACTTCGAAATCGCCTTCTTGGATTCGCTCCACTACGCAGCTTTTCATGTGGCCTTCCAATAAGATTTTGGCTACACTATTTAACGCAGATTGAGTCGCAGATATTTGGTTAATAACATCATCACAATACGTATCTTTTTCAATTAAGCCTTTAATCCCGCGGATTTGACCTTCAATTCGATTTAATCTAGTCACTAGGTTATTTTTCACCTTATCCGAATGGTGGCTTTTTCGATGACTTCCTTCATGATCACAGCATGACTCCTCAACCATCGCTTCCACTTCATGTTCATTGGCCATTTATACGCCTCCCTTTTTTGTTTCATTATATCATACCCCCGTATGGTAATGCGACGGGCGTAAGTTGACAACTTTTCAAACTTACTTCACTTCAATTACATATGAAAACACTCTTACCTTTCCATCTTGTTTAAACTCAGCCCAAATTTTGTACATTCCTGGTTGATCAAACTGTGTTTCAAAGACGGGCTCGTTTTCATTCAGAGGATGAACGTGCAGGTATTGGTCCGCTGTTTCATTTAAGATTACAACATGCCCTGCTGCACCTAGATAAGGTTCTAATGATGATTCATCCACTTTAAATGTTAGTGTAACAGGTTTTTGTGCCTCAAACGAACTAACTTCCATTTCCGCTGTTTTTCCATCAATCGTTTTAACGAAAGATTGATCAGCATTAAGGTTGTTATGGCTATGTGAGTCTTGTTGTTTTCCTACTGTAAAAGCAACTGGAGTCACATGATAGTTTAGTTTTTCAGGGTTAATATCGATAAACGCCTTATAGGCTCCATCCTTTAATTCCTGTGATAATTCAAACCTACCTTCCCCTACCTTTTCGGGATGTAAGTGCAAATATTGCTCTAAATGTTCATCAACTACAATCAAGTGGAGTAATTTCTCGTGGTTTACCTTTAGGTCATCAACTGGGTTGCCGTTTTCATCATTGAGAACGATGGTGATTTTTCCCTCATTATATACGAAAGTCGTTTTTACCTCACCCGCTTGGACTTCATCTTCCTCATGTCCGTGACCATGCTCTTCCGCACTTGTAGATGCTTCATGAGTGTTAGTTTCACCATGATCAGCTTCTTGATTGAAATATGCGTCATAAACCGAGTAAGCGCCAATGACTACCAGCAAATATACAATTGCAGATATTGCCCACTTTTTCATTTCGTCTCTCCTTTCCTAATCCTGATTTAATCGAACTCGTTGCAATCTAAGTGCATTTAATACTACGGACACAGAGCTAAACGCCATTGCTGCTCCAGCAAGCCATGGTGCTAAGAAACCAATAGCTGCTACTGGGATCCCCAGTGTGTTGTAGCCAAACGCCCAGAATAAATTTTGTTTGGATATTACGAATCGTCTTCTTACTCATGTCGATCGCATCAGCGATACTATTTAAATCGCCTCTCATTAAGGTAATGTCTGCTGCTTCCATGGCCACATCTGTCCCGGTTCCAATCGCCATGCCAATATCAGCGATAGCAAGTGCTGGTGCGTCATTAATTCCATCTCCAACCATCGCCACACGTTTTCCTTGCAACTGAAGCTTTTTCACTTCAGCAGCTTTTCCTTCCGGTAATACTTCAGCTATCACTGCGTCTACACCTACTTCATCCGCGATCGCTTTTGCAGTTCGGACATTATCACCTGTCATCATAATGACTTCAAGACCCATATCCTTTAATTTTTTTATCGCAGCTTTTGAGGTTTCTTTTACCGTATCGGCAACAGCTACCATTCCAGCAAATTCCCCATTAATCGCCACAAGCATGGCTGTTTTTCCGTTTTCTTCTAGAGTCTCCATTTTGCTCTCCGCTGTTAAAAACGGTATGGAGTATTTGTTCATTAGTTTACGTGTACCAATTAATAACTCCCTACCATTAACAGTTGCTTTAATTCCGTATCCAGGGATAGCCTCAAACTCTTCGGTTGCTAATAAATCGATGCCTTTCTCTTTTATGCCATTAACAATTGCTTCTGCTAATGGGTGCTCAGATTGTTTCTCAGCAGAACCTACTAATTGTAAAAATGTCTTTTCCTCGAAATCAGCTGTAACGATGACATCTGTTAGTTCTGGCTTTCCATTTGTTACTGTACCTGTCTTATCTAAAACAACCGTTGTAATCCGATGTGTTCTTTCCAGGTGCTCGCCGCCCTTAAATAATATCCCTGCTTCTGCCGCACGCCCAGACCCTGCCATAATCGATGTTGGTGTCGCTAGCCCTAATGCACATGGACAAGCAATTACAAGAACGGCTATCATTTTTTCTAAGGCTTCAGCAAAGTTTCCTGGGCTAACCCAGAAGAACCATACTAAGAAGGTTACTACAGCAATTCCGACAACAATAGGGACAAAAATTCCTGATATTTGGTCTGCTAACCGTTGAATCGGTGCCTTAGAGCCCTGGGCCTCTTCTACCACTTTAATAATTTGTGCCAGTGCAGTGTCTCTTCCTACCTTAGTTGCTTTTATTTTTAAAAACCCGTTTTTATTGATCGTAGCACCAATAACAGGATCTCCAATTGTTTTATCTACTGGTACGCTTTCACCGGTAAGCATGGATTCGTCGAGTGCAGAACGTCCATCGATAATTTCCCCATCAACTGGAATCTTTTCACCAGGTTTCACAAGTATGATGTCACCCACCACTACCTCTTCAAGGGCAACTTCTATTTCTTTTCCATCCCTAACGACGTTTGCCGTCTTGGCTTGCAGTCCCATTAATTTCTTGATGGCTTCTGAGGAACGTCCCTTCGCACGTGCTTCAAATAATTTCCCTAAAAGAATGAGGGTTATTAATACTGCACTTGTTTCAAAGTACAATTCAAACATCATCTGGCCGGAACCAATAGCCGAAATAATGATATAGAGACTGTAGAAATAAGCAGCGGATGTTCCAAGGGCAACTAGCACATCCATGTTTGCACTTCCATTTCGAAGAGCCTTGTATGCACCAACATAAAACTGCCTACCAACAATGAACTGAACTGGTGTTGCGAGTGCTAATTGAACCCACGGATTCATCAGCATGTCTGGCAGATATATAAAGGATGTAAACTCAAAGTGATCGACCATTGCCCAAAATAACGGAAACGCAAGGATCAGTGAAAAGAGAAACTTCCCTTTTTGATTTTCTATTTCTTTCTCACGATGGTTTACCATATCAGCAGATTTTTCTTGCTTTACCTTTGCCCCGTAACCAATTTTCTCGACGCCTGTTATTATTTCTTGGATGGAGATTTGGGATGGATTAAACTCAACACTGGATGTTTCAAGTGCTAAATTAACGGTTGCTTTGTTGACTCCCTCAAGTTTGTTTAACCCCTTCTCAATTCTTGTTGCACAAGCAGCACAGGTCATTCCAATTATATCTAATTCCACTTTTTCTGATAAAACACCATAACCGAGATCATTCACTTTCTTTATCAAATCATTCACATTTGTTACAGCTGGATTATATTTTATGGATGCTTTTTCAAGGGCTAAGTTCACATTCGCTGTGTCTACCCCTTCAATCTTATTTAAACCTTTTTCAATCCGTATGGCACATGCAGCACAGGTCATACCTGTTATTGGTAGTTGTGCTTCTTTAATTAAATCGCTCATTTTCTTTCCTCCCATCTATTCAATCGTTTGATGATTTTCAGTTCCTTGATTTGGTAATTTATTTCATACTCCTATACTATACCCCCCTACCCTATAATGTCAACAAAAAATAAAAAATTTATAACTTTTTTTTAAAAATAATAAAAGCCTCCATTGGGTTGGAGGCTAAATTCATTGGTATTTTTATTGAAAAGAAATTAGCGTCAATGTTTGACCCCTATTTCCTTCTAGTGTCAATGTTATTGTTTTTCCTTGCTGTTGAAATAATTCATTTATCATGTTGCCCGCTGCTTTGGCTACATGTGTTTTGCCATCAGATGTGATAAAACGAAAGGTTCCTTGGGGGTCTATCCCTCCTATTTGAGCTGTTACTATTAGTTGATTAGAATTAGGTGAAGTTGTACTAGGAATTTTGATTTCTTGTCCAATTTTCAACTTTGATGGATGTACTGTTGGATTTAGTTCCTGGATTGCTGAAACAGAGACTCCTAACCCCTTACTAATTTTTGTAAAAGTATCTCCGACTTTAATCACATACACAGAAGTATTTGTATTTGTTTGTTCCTTACCAGTTAAATAGGCTTCACTAACAAACGCTACTTTTCCATTGAAATTAATCTTAGCCCAACCACTAACAATTGATGTTACAGATACACTTTCGTTTAATTTTAATGAACCTAATACCGCACTATTTGTAGAAGCTGCCTGTCTGACTCTCAATGATGAAGCAGTTACATACATGGTTGTTTTTGTTTGAGGATTAGTGGTTATACTAGTTTGGTCTCCTGATGGTGTATTGTTTTGTGTGTCTGTAAGATACTCAGCGCTGACAAAACAAACTGCTCCTTTAATAAGAATAGCCGCCCATCCATTGTCAATGAATGAAACTTTAACAACATCGCCTTGTTGATATTGACCAATAATACTACTTGAAGTACTAGGTTGTGATCGAATATTTAGTTTGGTCGCGGTCACCGTTTGATTTTGCACTTTTGGTAATAATATTTTTTCCCCTTCAATGGAAGACAGCCCATTGGCCTCTAATATTTCTTGAGCTGTTACTCCATGTGCAGTAGCAATATTCTCAATTTTTTCACCATTTTTGACCTGATAAGTATATTCCTGTATAAATGCTGCATTTGCAGTATTTGAAAAAATCCCAAGCATAACGGTAAAAATTCCAGTTACTACAAGTTTTTTTACAGGACTGTTTTGAACCCATTCGCTCACTTTTAAAACATATGTATGTAAATTTGTATGAATATCATGTAGGAGTACTTTTACATCTATCACATTTCGGATGTCAAAGTAATTTAAAGATCTATAGTATTCTCTTTTTTCCATCCTTGAAGTAAAAATTGGTGGTTCACTTTCTGTTTTTTTTCTTTTTCCATGAGTTTCTGTTCTAATTAATGTCAGTTCACCATTAACAAATAATTCTCTAGTCATAATACTCTTCTCCTATTTCTCTCTTAAGATGTAACTTTCTCCCCATAGTGTATTCGAGGATTGATGTGGTTTTGTGTCCTCATTTCTTCCATAATTCCTCTCTATAGGAAAAAAAATCAGGAATTACACCTAACTATTCCGAAGAGTGTAACAATTATTGTAAAATAACCCTTTTATTTCTATAATTTATTTAGGTAAACAGATATTGGGGGAAAAAGGAAAATGCATATTATTAGGAAAATAGAAATTACAGACGCAGAAAACTTTCTTGAATTATGTAAAACTTTAGATAAAGAAACAAAATTTATGATGCTAGAACCAGACGAACGGAAAACAACGATTGAGAGTCAAACCGAATACATTAAAAATGTAATAGATAATGAGTTATCATTAATCCTTGTTTGTGAAGTAGAAGGAAAAATAGTTGGTTATCTAACTGCTATTAGAGAGGGTTTCAAAAGAATGCGCCACAGCGCTTATATAGTGACAGGGATACTAAATGCCTATACAGGTCAAGGTATTGGGACCAAATTATTTAGAGAGCTAGAAAACTGGGCTGCTCTTAGAAAAATTCATAGACTCGAGCTAACTGTCATGTGTCATAATGATGCTGGTCTTTCCCTATATAAAAAAATGGGTTTTGAGATTGAAGGTCTTAAAAAGGATTCATTAATTGTTGATCATGAGTATGTTGATGAATATTACATGGCAAAATTACTTTAGTATCTAAGTATATTAAAAGGCACACAAGATTGAAATAACGTGTGCCTTTTTACCCCTCTGGTATAATTTCCTTAGTAAGGACAATTATTGATTTTGCCAATTTTTTCGATGAAGGTTTATATAAAAGGTCAATACTTCTGCCAAATTGTTCATCAGCAAATTCCATAATTAAAGCCGACTGGTCTTTGACATTTCGGGAAACCATTCTCGGCATAATGGAAGCCCCTAGCCCGCTCGAAACAAAGGCAACAATGGATTCATTTGTTTCTAATTCAATTCCCAGTTCAAAATCAATTTTATTCTTTTTACAATAATTCTCAAAAAACGAGCGAATGTCGCACGGATGCTTATGAATAATTAGTTGATTTTCCACAAATTCGGTTATTGAAAGAGGCGATACACCCCTGCTAATCACTGACATCGGTAGGATTGCATCATATGGCTCCCAACATATATTCTCCATTACCAAATTCCGATTACTGACCACATCTTGAGCAAAAACAAAATCAGCTTGATTGTTTTCGACTAACCGCACCAATTCTTCAGTTGTATCCTTAATTAAAACCTCGATTTTATATTCCGCTCTTAACCTGTTCACCACGGCAGGTAGAAAATGTGTGCCAATGCTTGGCAGCGCTCCAATCTTAATGGTTTGTTTTTTTGCATATTGATTCATTTCAGAAGAAAGTTCTTCAGCAGCTTTTAATAATTCAATCCCTTTTTGGTACAAATGTTTACCTGCTTCGGTTAATACTATTCCAGTCGTTTTCCTTAAAAACAGTTCACAATTTAACTCACTTTCAAGTTGAGTAATCTGTTTTGAGAGCGCTGGTTGTGAGATAAATAGATTCCTTGCCGCATTCGTAACACTACCTGCTTCTACCGTAGAAACAAAATATTTTAACTGAATTAATTTCAACATGGACATCAAATCCTCTTTATGATTTAGTTATACATCCAATTCTTCCCTTACCTTCAGATTACATGAAAGAGGACCATATGTGAATGAAAATTACACTAAAAAAAAGACCCCTTTTAAGGAGGTCGAGTGAGACAATATCTACATAATTATCTGCTCATTTGTTTTCAGGAATGTTACTTCAACACCACGCAGATTGGCCCGCTTAATTAATCTTTCTTCAATATTTTCAGTTTCACTGTAATATGGCGGATTGTTAAAGGTGGAGTAATGAATAGGAATTAGCTTAGCACCTACTATTTTCGTTGCTTCTACTGCCTCTTCTGGGGTTAAGCATGCTGGTAATTGACTTTGTTCCTTTAACCCTACTACTTGTAGGATCGGACCATTGACTGGAAGACAGGCTGCATGAATGGGCCCATATTGATTCTCCATTCGCCACCAATATCCATGCCACTGAGTGTCACCGCAATGTAGGACTGTATGCTGTTCATCCTTAATGATCCAAGAGACTTGAGGGGAACCAAAGCCATCGACTGAATAGGAAGCTATCATCTTTACATCTTTAGTTTCGAATTCATCGTTCGGTTGAGCCCCCACCACATGACGAAAACCAAGTTTCTTTACATAATCACTGGAATCCATTGGAACAAAGATTTTTACATTTTCACCAAAATGTTGAAGAACCGATTGATAATCAAAATGGTCCGGATGAACATGAGTTATTAAAATAACGTCTGGTTGCTCTATCGTTTCCAATGAAATCAGCGGTTCCAAAGGATCACCAATCTTAGCAGCTAGTGGTTTATCCTGTCCCTTAATAGGTCCCCCTAGTGGGTCCACAAGGACAGTTGTTTCATTCGTTTTTATTAAAATACTCGCCCATGATAATTTTTTTATTTCCATTTTGTTTACCCCCACTACAATATGATAGAAGTTCCACGTAACTTATTTAAACTTCTATCTTCATACTAACAAGATTTCGTTTAGCAAAGATAATACTTAAAAGTAATAACCCCATAACTATTCGTTATTACCGTATGACTAAAGAACATTACCTAGTACACATAAAAACTGGTATTCTAGGATTATAGAAAAAATAAATTTTGGGAGGTTTTTCTATGAATGTTGTCTCACAATTTGGCACCATCATTCCATTTTTGGAGGAAATAAAGCAGGTGGAAGACGATCGTATTTTCTTCTCACCAATTAGTGAGGGAAAATGGTCATCAGCTGCCATCGTTGCCCATCTTTACCTTTGGGATCAATACATACAAAATTCTCGATTACCAATGATGTTAACTGGTGATACCCTTCCATCTGGGCAAGTCGATGTCCAAGCAATTAACAATGATGCTCAAAACTTTGCTCATTCTGGTTTAAGTAAAAATGACTTGATTGATCGGTTTATCACCAACCGTAAAAACCTACTCGAGGAGTTAGACAAAGCCAATCTTCAGACTTCCTTTACCATAGGAGAGACAACATTCACACTTGAAAACTATTTGTTAGGTATGGTGGAACATGATGAACACCATATGAAGCAAATAAAAGAAGTGTACGAGCAAAGATAATATTCAGATGTGAATGACTAAAAAAGGCTGTTGATAGGTTTCAATCAACAGCCTTTTTTTCTTTATTTTACAATTGGCAATATGATGGAGGATATGTGGAAAATAACTTGGACCAATACTGACTCGTAATCTGTGTCCTTCTTTAATGAATGCATTTGCTTTACACTATTGTCATACATTTTTTCCATATTTTTTCAGAATTAAGTACTAGGTTATAGGAACAAGTAATAAAATATAGTTAAGTAGAGAAGTTTGTTTTTTATGGAGTGAATTTATTCGGAGGAACAATTACTATTTTTTTTTTGATGTAAGGGGGGTATTTATGAGTAATATACATATTGAAAATCTGTCTGATACAAGGAATAGACTGTTAAATGAAATAAGTTTACTAGGTTACGATGAGTTTAACAAAAGTCCTAATCCTACTATGTGGAGTATGGCTCAAGTTAGTCATCACTTAGCTCTAACTGAAAAATCATTTACGCGAGCTATTGAATATGGACTAAAACAAATACCTAACAATCAGGTAAAACGAAAAAACCTCCATCATGCGTTGGATCGAACCAAGAAGATTGAGGCTCCAGAAATAGTTAAACCAAATTTGGAACCGATTGATGTTCTAGAAGTAATTGATTTATTAAATGATTCGAGAAATTATTTGTTAACTGTTCTTAAGACAGTAAAAGACAAGTCAATCTTGGAGGAAAAATCAGTGCTTCATCCTGTCTTTGGTGAATTGCTTCTAGACCAATGGGTTGAACTAATATATTTACATGAACAACGGCATATTGACCAAATTAAAGAAATAAAATATCTTTTAGGCCTCAACAAGAATAGTTAAGAAAAAGCTTGGCGGACAACTGCCAAGCTTTCCTTTTATTTTAAATCTAAGCTAGAAATTAAGTATCCTTCCATCATCAGGAACGGATATATCTAACAGCTGATTGGTTTCGATATATTGTCTTAGGTCCCTTCTAGTTAACAAACAGTGATTCCATGATTCCATGTGGACCACTACTATATTTGAAGAAGGGCTTGCCCTATGAACCTTTTCAATGTCCTTTACCCCCATTGTAATAGGGTCTCCCGTTAAGTATTGTGCTTCCCCTCCATTTAGTACAATAACTCCCGGCGAATAATTTGCAATTGCTTCTTCTACTTCCGAACACCAGATGGTATCCCCTGCCACGTAGACAACAGGCTCATCTTCCGCTTGTAAAACAAATCCAGACACTGGGCCCATAAGTTTCCCTAACTCTCCCGTCCCATGTTCTCCTCCGGTTCTTATCAATCGAATTCCTTTCCATTCTGTTTCGTACCACACGGTCCTCACATCTTTAAATCCTAGACTAATTAGTTTTTCTTCGTCCTCTCGCTGGCAAAAAACGGGGAGATCTTTCGGCAATAATTCGATGGCTCGATCGTCTAAATGGTCCCGGTGTGAATGAGTGATGATTATTGCGTTTATTTCGCTTAACAATTCTTCTACCGTAATCGGCAGATCAACTAAAGGATTTTTACATTCATTGGCTGCATTTGCGACCGGTGCAAGCGTACTCTTTAAACTAAACATCGGGTCAACTAGTATCGTCTGCCCGTTAAACTGAAGTTTTATTGTTGCATGTCTGATTAATTGTATGTTCAAGTTTCTCACCTCTATAATTGTTTATCTAATTCCATTATTGCTTCTATCACTTCATATGGGGCTTCGAATGGAACAAAATGTCCAATCCTTGGCAATTTCTCAAGCGATACATCTGAAAAATAATTCTCCAACTGATCAGACCAAGCTGCAAGCATGACTGGATCCTCTTCTCCCCACAATACCTTCGTCTTTTGACCTATTCGAGTTGGTTGGGTTTGATTAACCGATTGAACTGTTTTTGCTGCCGCCCTAGCTCGGTAATAAGCAATACTTTTCACAAAAAAATCCTCCTGACAATACATGTTTACTATTTTTTCTAAATCTTCAGGTGTAGCTTTAACTTTGCTTCCGGTCCAATGCTCATAAAAATGCAAAATATAATATTTAATAGCTTCCTTCGATTTCCCGATAATAGTTTCAGCTAATGGTAAATTATGAAGGTGCTGATACCAGAACTCTTTTTGAATCGCTGGATCGAAACGGCGTATGCCGATGCCTTGGTATGGTGGGTTTAATAGAACAAGCCCTTCCACATATTCTGGATAGGTCTTCGCAATAGTTTGCGCGACCGTTGCACCAATATCGTGGGCTGCAAAAATTGCCTTCTCAATGTTCAGGTGATTCAAAAGAGATATTAAGTCTTTCGCATGGTGTTCTGGGGTATATCCTTCATGTGGAGGCACATTTGGTTTATCCGAGTTACCGAATCCCCTAAAATCAGGTGCAATCACATTAAAGTTCTCGGAAAGTCTAGGTATGACATACCGCCAATCAAACCAATATCCAGGCCATCCGTGCAACAATATGACTGTACGCTTGTGTTCAGTTCCTTTTCTAACATAATGTAGTGTGACGTTATCTGACCCTTTGCCATAAAAATACTCCATGTTTTTCCTTCCCTCCGGTTATGGTTTCTATAAAAATAGCATATAGCGTAAAACCAAAAATAGGAAATATATAAAACTTATACACTTATAACCAAAAGTTATCGTATGTATCCCGCGGTGACGTTTTGTTGACAGTGTTTTCTTAACATGCAATACTTGAACTACTATTCATGTTTTTATCCATAGAAGGAGCTGTCATATGAAACCTCGCTATATTATAAATTTCCTGCTTATGATTATTGTTTATTCTGCTTTAACCTTCTACATTGGCTGGAACGGCTGGTTGTGGCTCCATACCTCCTTTGGATTTGAGACAAAATGGATCTATGGGATCCTTATTGTACTAATTTCTTTTTCCTACATTATTGGTCATTTCCTAAAAAGCTTGCCGATATTTAAAATGATTGGATCCTATTGGTTTGGAGTTCTCCAGTATGCAATTTTGTTCCTTCCTATTGCAAACCTGATTGCATTGGCATTAATATTTTTCGGACTTCCTAAGACAACGGTGGTCATTTGGATAGGCGGGTTTGTACTTACTGCCTTTATTGTCCTATTCATTGTTGGTACGTTCAATGCCTATAGCCCTGTTGTACGGAAATTCTCCATTACAATCCCAAAACAAGGTCATTCTCGTTCTCAGCTTAAAATTGCCATGGCTTCTGATATGCACTTTGGCAGACTCTCGGGTCCATCCCATGCACGCAGACTCGTTCGAGAAGTGAATGCCCTTCAGCCAGATATTATTTTGTTGCCAGGTGATATTATTGATGATGATCCTGAGCCATTTATCAAGAAGAACATGGGAAAAATCATGAGCGAGTTATCAGCACCACTAGGTATTTATGGTGTTTTAGGTAATCATGAATATTATGGAGGCGGGATACCGAAGTACCTTCAGGAAATGAATCAAAACGGGATTACCATCTTAATGGATGAAGTCGTCAAGATTGCAGAAAGTTTTTATTTGGTAGGTAGGAAGGATAAGACCGACAGTAACAGAATGCCGATTGAACACTTACTCTCTGATATTGATCATTCCATGCCGATTATTATGATGGACCATCAACCTGCTGAGGTAAAGCAAGCGGCACAGAATCAGGTGGACCTGCTGCTTTCAGGGCATACCCACAGAGGGCAAATGGCCCCGAACCACCTGATTACCCGTAGAATGTTTGAAGTAGACTGGGGTTATCTCCAAAGAGAACAGCTTCATACCATCGTCTCATCGGGCTATGGCTTTTGGGGTCCGCCCCTACGGATAGGCAGCCGTTCGGAAGTTATAGAAATAGATGTAACGTTTGCTGATGTGGCAGAAGCTTCTTATAGCAGCATAAATTAATACAAAACTCCCAGCAAAATTCTGCTGGGAGTTTCTTTGCTTTATATTTTTTGAGGGCAATATTCGAGAAAAGGCTCACTATCTCGATATATTGCTATGTCTAACGGGCAAAATAAACGTAAGCATTTCAGCGCAAACTTTTTTCAGGAAAAATTTTAGCTAGAATACTTCTACTTTTCCCCTTTATTTTAAGATAAAAGTATACGTAGAACCCTTCTACTTCTACTTTTTAACCTTTTCTTTTACGAAAATCAGATGTAGCGACCTTCTACTTCTACTTTTCCCCTTTATCAGAAGATATAAGTATACGTAGAACCCTTCTACTTCTACTTTTTAACCTCTTCTTTTACGAAAAGCAGACGTAGCGACCTTCTACTTCTACTTTTCCCCTTTATCAGAAGATATAAGTATACGTAGAACCTTTCTACTTCTACTTTTTAACCTCTTCTTTAATAAAAAGCAGACGTAGTGACCCGCTACTTCTACATTTACCAAAATCCTAAAGTAAAAAGTAGATCTAGCCACATGCTAGATAAGAAAGCTCCTTATTCCATGCTTTTGACTATAGTTTGCTGGATGTTTCTAATCACATCGCCTCGACTGATAACCCCGACCACATGGTTGTTTTCATCGATGACAGGAAGTTTCTTAAAGTGGTGCTTTGATAAAAGTGTTATCACGGTTTTCATATCATCATTTGGATGTACGGACACGATTCCGTTGGTCTTTGCAATTCGAATGATTTCCACCTTAGCCATCTCATCCAAGCGCTCTTCCAAATCTTCTTCTGCAACATAAGTGATAAAACTGAAGTAATCCTGGATTCTGCGGTCAATAGGCTTAATCGCCCGTAAAATATCCCCATCGGTTACAATACCGGAAAGCTTGCCATTTTCATCCACAATCGGAACTCCGCCAATTTTCTTCTCAACAAACGTTGTCATTACGTCCTTAATGGAACTATTCGGTCTAACTGAAATAACATCCCTCACCATGAAATCTTTGACCTTCATATTCGTCACCGCTTTCTAAATGTTATAACACGTGTTCTATTGGAATATTATCCTGAATATAATTAAACTCCATCTTTTTAGGATGATTGATCTCGTAACTGTTCCAAGACTTTCGGGGGAAAAATCATCCTACAAATGACCTTAGCTATATTTTGATAATTTGCCCTCTTCCCTGTTTGACGTTCTTTTTCGTATCCATTCTCCACTAGTACCATGATGGCCCAAGAGACTGTTTCCAAGTCCAAGTCCTTCCATGTTAATCCTTTTTCTTGAGCTTGACTTAATCCTAAATGAATTCTGTTAAGGACCTTCCGCCTTGCCGTCACTATCACCTCAGAAAGCTCTATGTCTTTAAGTAACAGTTCAGGCAAAACTCGGTTAAGCCCTAATTCACTTAACCGCTTATAATGCGCCTCCAAAGTTGTCGCTAATACCTCTTCTGGATTGCAAGAAGCCAAACTCGGTTCAGGCGGGAGAATCCTATCTAATTTATCTTCTAATAATGACAACAGCAGCTGTCGTTTATCTGAAAAATAACGATAAAAAGTCCCGGTGGCTACCCCTGCATGGGCGGCAATTTCTTTTGCCGTTGTTTGCTCATACCCTTTTAAAATGAACAATGCATGTCCACTTTCAAGCAACGCATTTCTCTTTTGCTGGGCACGTTCCTGTTTGGGGACAAATGGGAACTCACCAACTTGAATGTCTTCATGCTCAGACATTTTATCACCTCATGATTATCATACCACTTTTTTAAAAATTGAACCATAGTTCATGTTTTTGTTGACAGGTTTTCACTGACATGCAATACTTGAACTAAGGTTCATGTTATAACTTTTTCATTGTTTCACACCCCTTTTATAATGAAAAGGATTGTAACATAACCTACTCCTTTGCATTTTTTTCAAAAATAATTTTCTAAAGCAGGAGTTCTTCATTTTTTTTCGAATTATTTATAGTATCTTTATCACGATTTATCGTTTTTTTTCATATATTTTACCAACTATCGGAAGGTGTTGATTAATTTGGCCAATCAGTCTGAATCAAAAAAAATCTCTGTTAATTCAACAATCTCTTTAAAGGGGATTGTAAAAGCCATTTTCAACGATACCGTACATGTCCAAATTGGCGGGAAGATTATTCCGATCCCTGCTTCAGATTTCCTGGTGGATAAACCATCCAAGTAGTTGTTAGGATTTTTCTACATTTCATTTTACACACAGAAAAGCGATGCCTCTTTCTTAAGAGAGCATCGCTTTTTTTTAGGATTTTGTAACCGGAACGGCTTGTTGGTAGCAATCACATGTAACGATATGGTCGTTTACCATTCCGGTTGCTTGCATAAACGCATAACAAATAGTCGACCCCACAAATTTAAATCCGCGTTTCTTTAAGTCCTTACTTAACTTATCGCTGATTTCGGTTGTTGCTGGGACCTCTGATAATTCTTTGAAATGATTTTTAATAGGCTTGCCATCGACAAAGGACCAAATGTATTCCTGGAAGGAGCTGAATTCCTCTTTCACCTTCAAATATGCACGTGCATTGGTAATGACGGCATTAATTTTTAGCTTGTTGCGAACAATTCCTTCATTATGTAAAAGCTCTTCGACTTTTTTATCATCGTAACGGATAATTTTTTCTGCATCAAATTGATCAAATGCTTTTCGATAATTCTCCCGCTTCTTTAAAATCGTATACCAGCTAAGCCCTGCTTGAGCCCCTTCGAGATTTAAGTATTCAAACAATAATTGATCATCATAAACCGGCACGCCCCATTCATGGTCATGATAATCAATATATAACGGATCCTGGTTCACCCAACCGCACCTATTCATTATTACCCCTCCCTTTTTATTTTTAGTATATCAGAAAATAATAATAAGAACAAATGTTCCGCTATATGTATAGAAAAAAGTGGAATCCATAAAATGATTCCACTCTATTATTGTACTTATCGTACCCATTCACCATGTTGGTTCACTTTGTAACCGTTAATAGTAGTATTTACTGCCATACTGCCATCTGTATTTAGATAGTACCATTTGTTTGCTGATTTTATCCAACCTGTTTTCATTTCACCAGATTCAGCAAGATAGTACCACTTGTTTCCTGTCTTTACCCAGCCCGTTTTCATTTCACCAGATTCAGCAAGATAATACCACTTGTTTCCTGTCTTTACCCAGCCCGTTTTCATTTCACCGGATTCTGCAAGGTAGTACCACTTGTTCCCTGTTTTTACCCAACCCGTTTTCATTTCACCAGATTGCGCGAGATAATACCATTTATTCCCTGTCTTTACCCAACCAGTCTTCATTTCACCAGTTGCTTCGAGGTAGTACCATTTTGCATGATCTTTTACCCAACCAGTTTGTACATCACCATTTTCATTGTGGAAATACCATTTTCCATCCTTTAAATTCCAGCCAACATGTTTACCGCTCAACTGTGGTAAACCAGCAATATATCCTACTCCACCTTTTTTGTCGATTCCAATTCCTGCTTCGATTGCCTTCTCTAGCTCTTCCTTATTCACAGCTGTACCTTGGAAATTCTCGAGCTCGTCACCTGGGTGCTGATAATTGCTCAATACATAAGAGAAGCCATTGAAGTTGTCCAGGACACGTAATCCTGTGGCTTCAGCTCCCACTGGAACAGATAACACACGAGATAGCTCCTTTGTATCCACATTATAAGCCCATACAAAGTTGTTCGTATGTTCCCCTCCATCTTCACCGATAAATAATGTTCTCATTTTTTCGGAGTAGCTTAGGTTATCAGGTTTAGAAATTTTGTCAGGATTCGCTTTATTTCCGTAAGCATCTGGTGCAGCTAAATCTTCCCCTACTACCATTGCTTTCATATCAGATGCCGCATATTCACTGTTGATTTCGTTGCCATCCTTGTCTTTTAAACCACCAGTTAAATTAAGTTCATATGTTCCACCAGCATTGATTTTATTTAAATGAACATCATCTACTGGGTCCACATGAGTTGTATCCTCCACCATGGCTTTACCAATTTCCGAAATGGCCATATATACTTTTTTATCTTTTGCGTTAACCGTGATCCCTTCCATTTTACGGAACTCTGCAGTCGCACCCTTTAAAGCTGCATAACGACGAGATTCAAGGAAGGCTGCTGCTTTTTCCATGCTAGGCTTTAATTTGATATATTCCGTTTTTCCACCACTGGAATCTGTTTTGATTGCTGTAAACCCTTCAGTTGGCTCACTTGCTGTTTCAAAGATGTCACTGAATTTTGTTCCCTTGTCGATAATCGTTCTAACTTCGTCATCTGTAGCATGTCCCAGCTTCACCCACTCAAGGTCACCAGATCCTCCGTTTTCTGCACTTGTTTGAACGAATTTGGCTGCGTATAGAGTTCCTGCAGATAAGTCTTTTTCTTTATCGGCCACATACATAAACGTTACTGTGTAGTTTCCATCATCACCGAAGAATGCTGTCTTATTATCAGGCATCACTGTCATAATTTCATGAGAAAAACGACCAGCACTGTAGTGTTTAACCACACTCGTATCACCATTCGGTTTGACAGTTACTTCTGGAATAAAACCATAATTATAAGGATTTGCTTTTGATTCATCACCAAAGTAAAGCTTTGCAAAGCCTTTAACATTCGTAGAATCTTTATCTGTTCCGATTTCTGCCTCGAATTGACGAGCATTTGGTTCATATTCCTCTGATCCTAAATGAGTCCCCCAAGGTGAGGTTGAGCCATTACATGGAATCCATAAGCCGTTTACGCTTGAAAAATCTATTTTTTTAGCATCCTTAACAGATAATTCTCCCGTTCTTTTATCTTGGTTTAGCTGTGTAAGTGTCATAGATGCCGGAACCACACCATACGCTGATTGACCAGCGTTATCTAATGAATCATATTCAAAATGAGATACCATGAATAGATTCCCGCCTACATTCATTAAGCTATTCGAGTCTGGCGCATCTGAAATATAATAGGATTCCTGACCTGGGACACTCTTATCTACAATTGGGTTTCCGTTCACATCAATTGGTGTTCCTGCAGGAATTTTTTCACCTTTGTTTGTTACAATCTTTTCATCTGAAAGGAATAATTGTTTATACGTAAGAGGGAAATTTTTTGTTTTTCCGTCGCTGTAGGTTACGTCCATTGAAGCACTAGTATATGTTTTCACCATGTCTTCAATTGAAGCTGGTGCCTTCATAGAATTGAATTTAAATGAATCAATGGAAATATCTTTGCCTGCAGCCGCCGCAGGTGTTACTGCTGGTATCATTAATCCTAGAGCTAGTGCAACTGTTAATCTCTTTTTCATAATTTTTACCCTCCAAGTGTGTTAATTACTACTACTCTATTAAAACCTAACACTATTAAGGGGAGATTAAAGGAATGTTGAGATATTATTAATTAATGTAAATTCACCTTAACAAAAGCATAGTCGCCTCGTATTCGGTAATTATTTTCCTACAATTGTTATGAGTTTTTTTACCAGACTTATAGTAAGATGATGAAGGAAATATAGTATAGAAAGGATTCATCAAAAATGACATTTAAAATGATAGTACTAGATTTAGATGATACATTATTACAGGATGACCACACGATTTCTCCTCGTACAAAGCAAGCATTAATGGATGCGCAGGAAGCTGGTGTCAAGGTTGTATTAGCATCTGGACGCCCTACTTCTGCGATGATTGATATTGCTGAAGAATTGCGTTTAAAGGATTATGGAAGTTTTATTTTATCTTTTAATGGCGCAAAAATTACGAACTGCCAAACAGGTGAAGAGCTGTTTAGCAGTACCCTGTCACCAGAAATGGTTCACCAATTATATGATGTAAGTCGTAGTGAAGATGTTTGGATTCACACGTATGTTGGTGACAGTATTGTCACTGAAGCGGCCAATCAATACACAGATGTGGAATCTGCTATTACCGGCTTGGAAGTTTTTGAAGTGGATAGCTTTGTAGAGTCTGTAAATGAACCTGTGGTTAAAGTGTTAATGCTTGAAGAGCCAGAAAAGCTTGCAGTGGTTGAGAAAAAGCTGCAAGAGCAGTTTGCTGGAAAACTTAGTGTCATGCGCTCAAAGCCGTTCTTTTTAGAATTCACAGAGGAAGGTGTAACAAAAGGAACAAGCCTTAACCATTTGATTGGGCAGCTTGGCATTACTCGTGAAGAAGTCATTGCGATTGGTGACAGCTACAATGATCTAGCGATGATTGAGTTTGCAGGGCTAGGAGTGGCCATGGGCAACGCGCCTGATGATATCAAGGAAAAAGCGGACTATGTGACCGATACGAATATGAATGATGGTGTTGCCAAGGTTGTTGAGAAGTTTGTGTTGAATGGCGCAGTTCTAGTTTAAATTAGATTTTTTGGTAATTTCATCCATAATTTGATGAATAAATCGTAAATTTGTAGAATTCCTTCAATTTTGTGTAGAATTATTACTAATCTGTGTAGAATTCCCATGAATTTGTGTAGAATTAATACTAATTTGTGTAGAATTCCTTTAAATTCGTGTAGAATTTCCATGTTCATTTTTATAAATTTGTAGATATCCTTCATTTTTGTGTAGATAAACCTCAAATTTGTGTAAATATCCTTCATTTTTGTGTAGATAAATCCCAAATTTGTGTAGATATCCATAAATTTTATTTAGATAAATCCGAAATTCGTGAAAAGTTCCCTATTTATGTAACCAAAAATCATAAAAAATGCTCAACTTCCTCAAAAAGTTGGGCGTTTTTTACTATATGTAACCTAGCCCAAGTCTGTCCCCTCTCCCACTCCAAAAGCATAAGCTATTACAAGCAAAATTATAAAAGGCGGAGAGAGGTATGGGACTATTCATCAATAAGAATGAGCATCCGGATGTTTTTAAAACGAACCACAAACTTAAGGAACCCAATCAAGTTTTTTCACGGCGGGATTTCCTGACCGACCTAATGAATGAACAGGAAAAAGCGAATAAATCACTCAAACAGGCTCTGAACAACCTCCATGTTCGTACCATTCATCAAGAGGAAGCACAGGATATACATTGGAAAAAGGTCGACAATCAGCTAAATGATTTGAAAAACAGCACCCTTCAGCAAAAGGATATGGAAGACCAAATGATGAAGAGCTTGCTGGCCATTCATGAGAAAAATGCACAGCTAAAGACCATTTTAGAAAAAGAATCCGTGTCGAGATCTTCTTTAACAGACCAAGTCAGTCAGTTAAACAAAAGCTATCAAGAAATTGCCAGCAGGCTGGAACGAAGTGAAGAAGCTAATCAGCAGCTCGCTTTAAAGATGCAGGAACAGCTTGAATTGCAAAAAGAAACGGCGGAAAAAATCACGAAACAAGAGGAGTTTCATGGTGGCGTGTTAGAGCGGCTAGATACTCAGGAAGCACTTTTAGACAAAATCGCACGGCAAGTGAACCATATCCGTTCCATCCTATTTGAACGAACCAATTACTTGGCAGAAAAAATTGATAACGGCTATAAACTCACATCTTCCTATGTTTACAAATTAATGACTGGCTCAGACCAACCGTTATCGTTTTTCTTATTGAATCATAAAAAGGAAGAAAAACACGAGGAACTTGAATCAGTCAGTCCAAAAGAAGGAACACCGCTAGATTAAGATGGCGGTGTTCCTTCTTTTACTTATTAAACGGACGGCCCAATGTTGCCAGCGTGCCCTTGAGTTTTTACCAACTGCTTAACCCGATACATAAAGATTTGTATAGTACGACAATCATAATTTCTTCTTTTGAAAATGTCTTGGAAATAAAATTCCATATTATTGACCAAAATATATATGTTAATACAAACCAAAGGAGGCTGTCTATGACCAATATATTTGAATCCCTAAAAGACCTTTTTGCACCAATGGCAGACGATGAGAGAAAGAATCCCTTACATATTGGAGAAGTGAACCACTTTTGGCTTTTACTTACCTTAGTTGAAGAAGGTATTATGATATTTGAGTTAGGACTAAATACAACAACGGATGATCAATTGATTCATGCCTTTACGAATGGACACCAATCCGCGAAAGACGTAAGTCAGCGCCTGCGTACCTTTTTTATCAATGAAGGTATTCCATTACCACCATCCTCAGAGAATAAACCAAAGTCAGATCCAAATGCGGTCCCACTTGGGGTTAAATATACCGATGAGGAGCTAGTTAACCTAGTATCTGCTAAGGTTGCAGCTGAGATTACGCTTATAGGTCAAGGATTAGCACTCTGTGTAAGAAATGATGCCTGCAAGATGTTTTTTGAAATACAATTTGAAATATTTAAGTATGGCTCTTCGCTGAAAAAGTTGATGCGTGAACGTGGATGGCTAAAGGTCCCTCCCTATTACTATCCACCAGGCTCACCAAATTAAACAAAAACCGTTCATGCCATCATCCGGCATGAACGGTTTTTGTTAATGAATATTAAAATTCACCTTTATTAAAGATATCAGTTAACACTGGAACGATTTGCTTCTTACGAGAAACAACGCCCTTTAGGGTAGCTGTATTATTTGTAAGAGTAACATTGTATGCTTTTTCAACAGCAACAGCTTTGCTTCCTAAAGCTAAACCAACAGAATCATTTGTTAAGATGTCAGTTACAACAAATAGGAATAAATCTAAGTTCTTTTCTTCGATGATGGAAGAAATAGACGCTTCTATTTCCGTTTGGCGAGCAAGCACATCAGCCGTGTCAACCACGTTTACTTGAGCGATTTCCACTTTGCTTGAGCCCATTTCAAAGCCTTTTGCGTCAAGGCTTAGAAGTTCAGCGATTGATTTGTCACGAACATCTGCCCCTGCTTTCAACATTTCAAGTCCGTAGCTTTCCGCATCAACACCAGCAATGGCAGCAAGTTCACGTGCAGCTGCCACATCTTCTGGAGTGCAGGTTGGAGATTTGAAAAGTAATGAGTCAGAGATAATTGCTGATAACATCAAACCAGCGATCTCAGGCTTAATTTCTTTGCCATTTTCTTTGTACATTTTATTGAGAATCGTAGCAGTACAGCCTACAGGCTCACAACGGTAGTATAACGGATCACTTGTTTCGAAATTGGCAATACGGTGATGGTCGATTACTTCTAATACACGAACATCCGCAATATCGTTGGCACTTTGTTGGCGCTCATTGTGGTCTACTAAAATAACGGAGTTTACCTCAGCTGACACTGCTTCCACTAAACGAGGAGTCTCAGCATTGAATTGAGTAAGTGCAAATTGTGTTTCACCGTTAATTTGACCTAGGCGGACAGGTTCAACATCCATGCCTAATTGTTTTTTCAAATCTGCATATGCAATAGCAGAACAAATTGTATCTGTGTCGGGATTTTTATGACCGAAAATAAGTACTTTTTCCATGTTACTACTCCTAATCGTATGAAATTATGTAGGACAAGCCCAAACAGATGGGAATGACCCCATCAAAAATTATATATTATTCTGTTAAAGGATTCAAAACAAAAACTGTCCCTTAACACAATATATCCTACATCTCTATAAAAAGGAATCCAAAGAATAACCCTTGGCTTCAAAGCTCTGTCTTAAGCGTAAAATCGCTCGTGAATGAATTTGAGAGATTCTTCCTTTTGTGAGATTCAAGACTTCTGAAATCTCTACTTGAGTTAAACCCTCATAATATAATAATGAAATGACTAGTCTTTCTTTTTCTGGCATTTTATCAATACATGCAGCCATCATTTGCTTAAAATCCGCCATTTGTAACCTGCGGTCATGATTGCTAGAGTGATCATCCTTAATCTGATCCAATCGACTTTGCTGTTTCCCATCATCCTCGTTAGAATTCAACGGTTCATTAAGTGATAGCAGTGTGGACACTGATAACGCAGCCATTGCTTGGTCGACTTCATCCAGTGGAATGTTCAAATATTGGCTAAGCTCCTCTTCAGAGGGAGATCTCATCAAATTTTGCTCTAACTCCCGAAAAGCACTGTTTAGTTTTTTGGCTTTATCTCTAAGTCCTCTTGGTACCCAATCCATTTGGCGGATCCCATCTAGCATGGCTCCCTTTATTCTCCACAAGCCGAAAGTGTCAAATTGATAACCCTGTTTGTAATCAAATTTCTTAATTGCTTCAAGTAAGCCTATATAGCCTAACCCAACTAAGTCCTCTTTCGGAATAATACGTTGCGGGATACTAAGACTCATTCGATTAGCCATTTGCTCAACCAAGTACATGTACTGTTTGACCAGTTTTTCCTGTGACCTTGAATCATGATTTTCACGATAAGTCCTCCACAATAAATCGTGTGGTAGGCCTTCTTTAATACTTGGATTCAACGTTTATCCCTCCTAGTCTCAGGTTCTTCATGTATGGATGGTATACTTAATTTATCAGATTTCTTTGTTTTCCCCATTGTGCAAAGCAGTAAGAGGAATCTGCTGGAACGATGATGATTCTTCTTCAATTACGGCTTCCCCTAGTTTTTCTAGTTCTAGATCTAGATAACTAGCCTCTCCCGTATTTTGATTTTCAACTTGGCTAGAGGATTTTTTCAAACTCAGTTGATATAAAACAACGCGTAAAATATACCCTAATACAAAAAATATTACAAAACCTATACCTGCTCTGAACACGGAAGTCTGCCACGTATTGTTCGTAAATGAAAATAAATAAGTAAGGAGGAATGCGGTCAACCCAATCATTGTATTAACTTTCCAATTTAATACCATAGGACCCTCCTCTTAAAATGATTTTCCTTTTGAGAAAATTCTTTCTAAAAAATTGCGTATCCCCTTGCTTGACGTATTTATAGATTCATCAGACTCTGGTAAAAAGGAATAGACAATTTGCTTAATGTTTTTTGAGGCCTCACAATTTGGATAGGACATAAAAAATGGAATTTGAGCTCTCACAGATTGTCGAACATGAATATCTTCCATTAAGAACCCTAAGGTCATTAATTTAAATTTTAAAAAACTACTAGAAGCATTTTTTATTGCTCTTGATGTATCGACTGCTTCTCGATAGGTCTGAGCACGGTTCACCACTAACCTAACATTAGGAGTGTGTTTCGTGAACTGCATGACAGTTTTCAACACAGCATAGGAATCAGCAATGGCTGTCGGTTCAGGAGTGGTAACCAAAATGGTTTCATCTGAAGCCAAAATAAAATCTACAAGCTCTCTTGATATCCCCGCACCAGTGTCTAGTAAAATAAAATCAGCATAGGTTTGAAGTTCCTGAATCTGACTCCAAAAGTACGCTAGCGTATTAGGATCTAATTCCATAAGATCCTGAATCTCAAGTCCACCTGAAATATAATCTATGCCTGCCGTTCCCTTTTCTAACACATCCCAAATAGATTTTTGCCGATGCAAAACATCAGCTAGACTATTCCGTGCCGTGATTCCCATTAGGATATTAATATTTGCAGTTGATAAATCTAAATCCAGCACGACTACCTTTTTACCAACTGCATTTAAACCTAACGCAAAGTTTAGAGTAAAATTTGATTTTCCTACTCCACCCTTTCCGCTCGTAATCGTAATTACACGTGCAGAATGTTTTTCTTCCTGCTGTACATTAAATCGATGCATATATTCTCTTAGACTTTGTGCTTGATCCATTTTATTTTTCCTTTCCTAATAAGTATCTAGCAAGCATTGTCGCATCGACAGTCGTTATGTCCTCAGGTACACTTTGTCCATTCGTGATGTACGATAATTGATAAGGGTATTTAAAGGCTATATTTAGAATCGAACCATAGCTGGAGGTTTCATCAAATTTTGTTAGGATCAGTTTTTGAATTGGGCTTTCTAAAAACTCATTCAACAATATTTCCATATCTTCAAACTTCGTTGTCATACTTAATACTAGATAATTGTCACTCTCAAGAGGATGATTTAAAAATTGATTAATTGATTCACGGTATTCCACTTCTTTATAATTCCGGCCAGTGGTATCCATATAGATTAGGTCATAATGTTCTAGTTTTTTAAGAGCAGTACCTAGTTCGTCTGCGGTACGAACGACTTCAACTGGAACATTTAAAATACCAGCATATGTTTTTAGCTGTTCTACAGCAGCAATCCGATACACATCAGTCGTGATCATTGCTACTCTACGCTTTTGTTTTAATACCTGTTCCGTAGCTAGTTTTGCAATAGAAGTTGTTTTCCCCACGCCCGTTGGTCCAATTACATTGATCATTCGTGTTCGTTCATGAACCATATTTGACACGGGTAATTTTTTTTCAATCATTTCTGTGATAATGGTAAGGAGTTCTTGCTCAATGATGTCCTCACTTAAGTCAACAATTGACTCATACTTCAATAGAATACCATTTACGATTTCTGAAACTACTTCCTCTTCAACACCCTGCTTTTTTAATCTGGTTACCCATTTGGACATCCCAGCAGGTAAAGCATCTTCCTGTTGGCCATTCATCATAAATGTCATCATCATTTTTTTCATTTGCAGGAGTTCATCAAGTAAAGGGCCTTCTTTTTCGGAAGCCATACTAGAAGATGAAATCTTTTTTTCAGCTTCCGGGGACTTAATAGGCGTTTGTGCTTCTGTCTTTTCTGATCCGCTAGAGGTTTTTGAATAATAATTATATAACCCTTGAGGATTCTTGTGAAAACCAGATGGATTCCCTTCTGTTTTACTTTCAAATTTGTTCATATTTGGAAGTAGTTTTTCTGGCTTATCCTTTATTTCTAGAGTAAATTTAGGTTCAACACTAGGCCTTTCCTTTTCTAAGGAATAAGCCGTTACTTCAAATTTTTGTTTAGCGAATAGACCGAAAACTCCACCTTTTTTGACCGTTCTGGTATTGACGATAATCGCATTTTCACCTAATTGCTGTCGTACCATTTTTAAAGCTAGTGGCATAGAATCTGCAACGATTTTTTTGGTTTTCATATATTCACTACTCCTATACTTTGGATCTCAATATTAGGTTCCAGTTCCGTATAAGCGAGAACAGGCACGGTTGGCATAATTTTATCTACAAATTGTTTTAAATACATCCGAATGTTTGGAGAAGTTAGGAATATAGGAAGACCTCCTGCTTTCACCACTCGGTCAATTTGTTCCTGTAAGACTTCCGTAATCCTTCTTGAAGTCTGTGGATCCATAGAAAGATAATAACCTCCTGCTTCCGTTTGCTGAATACAATCCGAAATCCCTTTTTCTAATGTTGCCCCAGCTGTTAAAACATTAATAATTCCGTTCTCTGAGTACTGCTCAGTAATTTGTTGGGTTAAGGACTGACGAACATATTCTGTTAACACTCTTGGTTCTTTTGTATAAACGGCGTAATCTGCAAGAGTTTCAAAGATTGCCGCTAAATCTCGAATAGATATTTGCTCTCGTAAAAGGTTTTGTAATACCTTCTGAATATCACCAGTTGATAGTAAGTTAGGTACCAGTTCGTCAACCAAATTAGGGTGAGTTGTTTTCAAGTTTTCAACTAATTCTTTTGTTTCTTCTCTTCGAAGTAGTTGGTACGCATATTGTTTTAAAACCTCAGTTAAATGAGTGGCAATCACGGATGGAGGATCCACAATCATATATCCCATTAACTCGGCCATTTGTTTTGCTTCCAAGCTTACCCATTTAGCTGGAAGGCCAAATGCTGGTTCAATTACTTGTATTCCGTCTAGTGTATCGTCTTCTGCTCCTTGATTCATTGCTAGGAAATGATCCAGGTAAACCTCACCTTCAGCAATGCGATTCCCACGGAATTTTAGAACATATTGGTTCGGAGTTAATTGCAAATTATCTCGAATCCGAATGGTAGGAATGACCAATCCTAATTCAATTGCAAATTGTCTACGTATCATGACGATCCTATCAAGAATGTCTCCACCCTGTTTTTGATCTGCTAATGGAATTAATCCATATCCAATTTCAAGTTCGAGTGTATCAAGTTGAAGTAAAGTAATTACTTTTTCTGGATTGCTAATGTCTTCTTCCATTGCTTCCATTTCAACTTGCTCATTTAAAAGTTCCTCTTTTTGTGCATTTTTTTGCATTGTATACGCACTAAACGCCAATAACCCAGCCACTGGCAATGTTAAGAAAAGACCAATCGGAGTAAATAACCCAAGCATAAAAATAGTTCCTGCAACAATATAAAGCAGTTTTGGGTAATTAAAAATCTGCTTCATAATATCTGAACCTAAGCTGCCATCAGTAGCAGCACGGGTTACTGTGATACCGGTTGCAGTAGAAATAAGTAACGCCGGTACTTGACTGACTAATCCATCACCGACAGACAACAGGGTAAAAGTGCTGGCTGCCTCTGCAAATCCCATCCCATGAATAGCCATTCCAATGATGAATCCACCAATAACATTGATCATGAGGATAATAATACCTGCAATAGCATCTCCTTTAACAAACTTACTTGCCCCGTCCATTGCACCGTAAAAATCAGATTCCTGTTCAATTTTTCTGCGTCGTGCTCGTGCATCCTGTTCGCTAATTAACCCCGCATTCATATCAGCATCAATACTCATCTGCTTACCAGGCATCGCATCCAATGTAAATCGAGCGGCTACTTCTGCAACCCTTTCGGAGCCTTTCGTAATAACAATAAATTGAATAACGACAAGAATTAAAAACACGATAAAACCGATAACAGGGTTCCCACCAATTACAAAGGAACCGAAGGTCTCGATTACTTTCCCGCCATCCGCCTTTGATAGGATGGAACGAGTGGTTGACACATTAAGTGCTAAACGAAATAAAGTGGTTATCAATAAAGCTGTAGGAAAAATGGAAAAATCCAATGGTTCCTTTGTATTCATTGCTACCAGCAAAATCATCAATGAGGCACAGATGTTGAAGATTAATAGAAAATCCAATAGTATTGTTGGCAGTGGAATAATCATCATCGTAACAATCAAAATAACAACGATGAAAACGGAAAGCTCTTTTATTTTCATGCCATCATCCCCTTATGCCGACCTTCTTGATAGTATACATACGCTAAAATCTCCCCCACTGCATTAAACAATTCTTCTGGTATTGGCTGTCCAATTTCTACCGAAGCAAAAAGAGCACGAGCCAAAGGCTTATTTTCAACGGTCATAATTTTGTTTTCTTTCGCAATTTCTTTTATCTTTAAAGCAATGTGATCTTTTCCTTTTGCAATCACTTCAGGGGCAGCCATTGTCTCGAAATCGTATTTTATAGCCACAGCGAAGTGTGTAGGATTAGTAATAACAACATCAGCCTTAGGCAGCTCCTGCATCATTCGATTCATGGATAATTGCTGCTGCATCGCTCTCCTCTTCCCTTTAATTAAAGGGTCACCTTCCGACTTCTTATGTTCATCCTTTATATCCTGTTTGGACATTCGAATTTTCTTTTCATGCTCAAACCACTTATAGAAATAATCTGCAGCTGCTAACACTATTAAACAAGCAGCAATCGTAATTCCAATTTGTACGGTTAGCGAGCCAATGAATCTAGCAGATTCATAAAGATTTTTTTCACCTATAGAAAATAATTCATCTTTTTGTTTCCAAATCAATATATATACAATACTTGAGGTAATGACGATTTTTAAAATGGATTTAATTAATTCCACAACTGCCCTGAGGGAAAAAATCTGTTTCGCCCCTTCGAGCGGATTAAGCTTCCCCAAGTTCATTTTTAACGATTCAATATTGAACATAAATCCTACTTGCATGTAATTTGCAACCACACCGGCAACAAGTACCACACCAAAAATGGGTGCAACTAATTTAGTAACGTCCAACAGTAATTGATTAAATAAGAGCTGAGTACTAGAAATTGATAACTCCCAAAGCAAGTACTCTTGAAAACTATGTCGATAAATATTTAAGCAACCTTCAATAAAACTTTTTCCACCGATCATAAAAAACGAGAAGCTAAGAAGCAGGGTAAGGGCTGATGATACCTCCGGACTTTTCGCGACCTGCCCTTTTTTCCTAACCTCCCGCCGTTTATTTGGCGTGGCCTTTTCCGTCTTTTCTCCAGAAAATAGTTGCAAATCTAAACGAAGAAGCATCCTCCTTACACCCCCATTATCTTCAGAATAGAATTCATGGATCCAAACATGTTTTCAAAAAGAATTTTTAATAAATAAAAGAAACTTGGTAATACAAAAATATAAATTAAAAAGTGAATCAATATTTTCATTGGCGGAAACACTGCAAACAAATTCATCTGGGGCACGGTTCTAGCAATAATCCCCAAGGCAACATCCACAACAAATAAAGTACCGATGATAGGTGCAGCCATCATAAAACCGATTAAAAACATCTGCTGGAGCGTTTCTAGTAAAAAAGTGGCTATCCTGCCATCTGTAAATGCAGGTACAGTTGCTTTGAGTGAAATCCAGTCAAAACTTGCCAGTATTCCTTGAATAAGTAAATGATGACCATTAGTAGTAAGTAACACTAAAAGAGCAAGAGTGTTTTGCATGCGTCCTGATAGTTGAGAACTTGTCCCAAACGTAGGGTCAAAAAGACTCGCCATGGAAAAGCCAATAAGTACATCCATTAAAGATCCAGCCATTTGCACAGCATAGAGGAGGATATTTCCTACCATTCCCAATACAATACCTACCAAAAACTCTTTAAGTATTAGTAGGGCAATCGTAGATTCTGAAAATGAATCAATTGGTTCTTTTACTATCCCCACACAAAGGATACTTAGAAAAACACTAAAACCAATTTTATATTGCGCCGGTATTTGACGCCCTGAAAATAATGGCGCTGTTACCATAAATGTCGTAATGCGTACAAAAACCAGTAAAAAAGTCCACAAAGTTGATGCATCTATATTCATCATTTACCCCACGAATTGAGAAAGATTTCCCAATAAGTTTTGTGTAAAATCTACCACATGACGCAGCATCCATGGTCCAAAAAATAGGATAGAAAGAAAGACAGCGACAATCTTTGGAACGAACGCCAGCGTTTGTTCCTGAATTTGTGTGGTAGCTTGAAAAATACTAACCAATAACCCTACAATTAATGCAATACCGGCAACTGGTGCAATAACAATAAGTATGGTATAAATCGCTTCTTGAGCAATTCGTAAGATTAATTCAGTGGTCATTAATTACATCCCCTTCTTAAAAACTCACAAGCAGTGATTTAACAATTAAGTGCCAACCATCTACTAAAATGAATAAAAGAATCTTAAATGGCAGCGAAATCATCACTGGAGGGAGCATCATCATCCCCATTGACATCAATACACTTGACACAATCATGTCGATGACTAAGAAAGGGATAAAAATCATAAATCCCATCTGAAAGGCTGTTTTTAATTCGCTTATTGCATAGGCTGGGACTAATGCAGTTAACGGTATGTCTTTAACCTCATTTGGTTTTTTCATCTTTGCATAATCCATAAACAGGGAAAGATCTTTCTCACGAGTGTGCTTTGCCATAAATTCCTTCAACGGTTCACTTGCTGACTGAAAGGCTTCCTCCTGCGACATTTTACCAGCAAGAAAGGGCTGTAAAGCATTATGATTCATTTCTGAAAAAGTTGGACCCATAATAAAAAACGTCATAAACAGCGACAAACCAATTAAAACTTGATTTGGTGGTATTTGTTGAGTACCCAATGCATTTCTTACGAACCCAAACACAACAATTATTCGAGTAAAACTAGTCATTAAAATAAGAAAAGCAGGCGCAATTGATAAAACCGTAATTAGTAAAATAATACGCATAGTGTTTGAAACTTGATTAGGATCACCAGAGCCAGAACCTAAATCAATTCCAGGCAATATGGTTCCTGCAGGGCTAGCTGCATGTGCTACTGAAATGAAACCAAGTGTCAGAAGTGGAACAAGAATAGCTAATTTTCGTTTCATCGTTCCTACTCCTCTCCATTTTCTTGGTGCATTTTTTGCAGTTGTGTACGGAAAACTGTATTCCATATTTTTTTTGAATCTTTCGGGATCCATTTCGAGGTTGATCCTTCCGCTTGATTTTCATAACTTTCTAGTAAAAGCTGATACTCTTCCCCTTGAGTAATTGTTCGGATCAACGTAACGTCCTCACCAACTCCTACAATATAAATGGTATTACCAATTAGTAACACCTGTAGTGAACGATTGTTACCTAACATGTGACCGCCAATTGGAAGGACAGGTCCATTCGATTGCAACGTACGTCCTTTTTTGGATAAAAAACGAAGTAAAATATATAATAATGCAATGACCAAAATAAATGAGAAAATAAATTTTATAAGTAAGGGGAATAAAGAAGTTGATTGACTATCCACGGCTTTAGTCGAAGTTGAAGTCGATTTTTTCTCACCCTTCTGGATAGAATCATAGACGGAAGGCTCGCCGCCGGAAGTTGAACCTGCGGCAAAAGTGGTGGATTGAACTGAAAGTAAATAAATAAACATAACAAAAAAAAGAATCGTGCGTTTCATGGTTTTCTCCTTCCTTGGAGTACATTTCTAGTTGTTTAAATCGGCCGTAATTTTTGCTGCTAATTTCGCATCTACCTTGGCAATTTCCGTTAATATTTGGCCCCTTGTACTATTGTTGATTTTTTTCATTAAATCCATTGCTACGATTGAGTTCGTTCCCATCATGGATTGAATAATGATTGCTGATTGAGCAGCTGGCATTCCAGCAATCGTTTCAGATAAAGTTTCAGATGGGTTTTCTTGCTTTAAGGCAAGTTCGTGCACTTGTTCTGTTAGGGCAGTTGAATCAGTTTCATTTAGAGTAGAGATTTCTTTAATCAACATGGTTATTTGAGCAGCTCTCTTTGGATCCTTCATCCCACCAAGGATACTACTTTGATGGTCCTGGTCTAGCATCATGATTGTTAGAGAAGCTTCTTCAAGCGGCATTGCTTCGAAGATGGCAGCAGCCTTGGATGCAGACATATTTTCATAGATGCCTGCTACTTGTTTCATTTGTTCCTGAGTTTTTTGTGCTTGTTTCTCTTTTAATTGTTTTTGCAGTTCATCATTAATCTTTTTTTGATCCTCCAAACTTTTTTGATTGGAGTTTAAACCTTTTTTTAAGTTTGATATTTTTTGATTCATTTCTTTGACTGTCGTTTCGCTTTTTAAGTACATTTTTTTCCATTCATCAGAATCATCCGTATTTTCTGCCTCTACAGGAGTAGGATCAGCAATAAGCTGATTCATAATAGGTACTCGATTTCCCCATTCTTTGAATGTATCTCCCACTGGAAAACCCATAAACTTCAAAAGAAATGCTACTAAGACAATTGTAAAAATTAATGGTAGGATCCCTATATAAAAAATGGTTCCTAGTTTTGAACGTCGATTCTCTTCCATTGTTCCTCTCCTCATACCCTTCGGGAATAGCGAAGGATGGCCATCTCATCCAACATTGCTTGTTCTTGTCGATCCATTTGTTTTTGAAAAGCTTCCTTTGATTTCGTTTTCCATTGATTCCACATTTTGGCTTCCTGTGTACGTTCAATCAGTAATTGATGTTTTTGTTCAACTTCCTGATGGATGATTTGCGATTGATTCTCTAATTGTTTCATTTGTAGGTTCACATATTCAAGTTCTCGTTGGACCTCCAAAATCTCCCATACAGTTTTACGATGGACTTGGTTATATTGGTCTAATACCTGATCCTTAACCATTTCCAACCCTTCCATTTGTTCTTCAAGCTTCGATTGTTGAAGTTTAACCGTGCCATATTCTTGATGAGCTATTTCTTTTTCATTTTCTTTAAAATCAAGTACTTTTTGAAAAGAAAAGGTAAATTTCATCGCATAATCGCTCCAAATTGTGAAGTTAAAAAGGATTCTGCATCCTCTAGACTAGAAGTTTCATAGATACCTTGTCGTAAGAATTGATCCATATGTGGCTTCAAGCGCATCGCTAAATCAATTTCACGGTTAGAGCCTTTTTTATAAGCCCCTATATTAATTAAATCTTCTGCCTGATTATAAGAAGCTAATAAATTCCTAAAATTCCTTGCTGCCTTTAGGTGTTCCTCGCTGGTAATTTCAGTCATTACCCTGCTAACACTATTTAAAACATCAATTGAAGGAAATATCCCTTTTGCACCAATAGCACGGTTGAGGACAATATGCCCATCTAAAATCCCTCTTACTGCATCTGCTATTGGTTCATTCATATCATCTCCATCCACAAGAACAGTATAGATTGCGGAAATGGTTCCTCTAGGTCCAGTTCCAGCACGTTCTAATAGCTGTGGAAGCATGGCAAATACGGAAGGAGTATACCCCTTGGTCGTAGGCGGTTCTCCGATGGCCAGTCCAATTTCCCTCTGTGCCATGGCAAAGCGTGTAACAGAATCCATAACGAGCATAACGTCCATCCCCTGGTCTCGGAAATACTCGGCAATGGAAGTCGCAATCATGGCACCTTTAATTCGAATAAGTGCGGGTTGATCCGATGTTGCAACAATAACAACTGATTTTTTCAACCCTTCTTCACCAAGGTTCTGTTCAATAAAATCAAGTACTTCACGACCCCTCTCACCAATTAAGGCGATAACATTTACGTCGGCCGTGGTATTTCTAGAGATCATTCCAAGCAGAGTACTTTTACCAACACCACTGCCGGCAAAGATCCCCATTCTTTGCCCTTTTCCCATGGTTAATAACCCATCTATCGTCCGAACACCCACACCTAATGATGAATGAATCCTTGGTCTATTTAGGGGATTTAGAGGTATGGCATGTGTAGGAACTTCCTCTAATCCTACTGGCAATGGCATTCCATCCATTGGCTGACCCAATCCATCTAATATACGACCAAGCAAATGACGACCTGCTTTTACAGTCATTTGCTTACCGCTAGCAACTACATCGCATCCTGGACCAATGGACCGTACTTCTCCAAGTGGCATCAGGAGTACCTTATTTTCCCTAATACCTACAACTTCTGCTTGTATAGGAATTTGTGAATTAGTTGGATAAATGGAACATAGCTCACCTATTTTCACATCAGGCCCTTGAGATTCAATGGTAAGTCCGATAATTTGCGTTATTTTCCCATTAACTCTTACTGGATCCACGCTGCGAATAAGCTTAGCATAGTTTTCAACTGATAAAACCACTTTCAGGGTCCCTCACTTCTAAAATAACCTTTTTGATTTCCTCTATTTGAGTATCAATACGAGCATCCACACTACCGTAAGCCGTTCTAATAATACATCCCTTAGAAGTAACAGAATGGTCCGGAATGATTTTAATTTCTGTTTCACCATTTACAACGGCTATAAGATGAGATCGTTGTGCTTGAATAAAATCAAAATCGTCAGGGTGAACACAAACAGTAATAAATTCTTTTTCCTTAAAGCGAAGAATGTGTTCCTTAATTAACTCAACAAACTGTTCTGGGTTATTATCGAGTTCTTTCTTTATTATATGCGTAGCAATAACCGTGCTTAACTCTAGTAAAAAAGGCTCAGCTTCAGAAATGATTGAGGCTTTTTGTTCGTAAGCCTGTTCCAGCAAGTTTTGTATCTGTTCTATTTTCCCTTGATACTCACTGGTAACTTCCTTCATAGCTTCTTGCTTCCCCTGGGCATATCCATCGTGATATCCCTTATGTTCCGCTTCTCGAGATAATTTCTCTAGTTGTCTTTGGTTTTCTTCCCACCACTGGCTAATTTTTTCCTCGGCAGCTTTCTCAAGTGATCGAGCTTTCTCCTCAGCTCTTTCTATAATTAATTTAGCTTGAACTTCGGCTTCTTGGATTATTTGATGAGCATTTGAATAAGTAACCTCTTTATCCATTTCCGGATTTTGAGAGAGATTCACATCAGTATCCTTCCGGTCAAACATCACCTGGGGCTGTAAAATTACCTTTTTACCTTCCATTAAGGAGAGATGGGTTGACTTAAATACTTTAGAATAAGACTTCATCAGCCCCACCTCGAGCAATGACTAACTCTCCGGAATCTTCTAAGCGGCGGATAATGGAAACAATTCTTCCCTGTGCTTCTTCCACATCCTTAACTCTAACTGGCCCAAGATATTGCATTTCTTCTTCGATAGTTTGAACCATCCTTGAGGACATATTTTCGAAAATAACCTTTTTGACTTCTGGACTGGATGCCTTTAAAGATAAGAGCAAATCTTGATTTTCCACCTCTTGGATAACCCGTTGAATGGCACGGCTGTCCAGTGTAATAATATCCTCGAAGACAAACATCCGTTTCTTGATTTCCTCTACCAGATCCTGATCTTTCATTTCCAGTTGTTCTAGAATACTCTTTTCAGTTGCTCGATCTACACCATTTAGAATGCTGACAATTGATTCGATACCACCTACAACAGTAAAGTCATGGCGAATGGTAGTAGCGAGTTTTTGTTCGAGAATCGTTTCTACTTCTTTAATGACCTCCGGTGACGTTTGTTCCAAGACAGCTATTCTCCTTGCAACATCAGATTGAAGATCTTCAGGTAATGATGAAAGAATCATAGATGATTGCTGCGGCTCTAAATGAGCGAGTACTAATGCAATAGTCTGAGGGTGCTCATTTTGAAGGAAATGATAAATTTGCATCGCATCTACACGACGGGCAAAGTCAAATGGCTTTACCTGAAGCTGTGTAGTTAATCGGTAGATAATCTCTTGGGCACGATCCTTCCCTAGGGCTGATTCTAATACATCTTGCGCATAGGTAATACCACCCATTTGAAGAAAATCCTGAGCAATGCACATTTCATGAAATTCCTTCAAGACTTCTTCCTTTTCTTTGGCATCAACCTTCTGAATATTCGCAATCGCGAGGGTAATTTGATCGATTTCTTCTTCAGGCAAATGTTTGAATACTTTTGCGGAAGCTTCCTTTCCCATTGCAATAAGCAAAATCGCTACTTTTTGTTTTCCACTCAATTTTAATGCCGTTGCCATGGGAATTAAACCTCCTCTTCATGAATCCATGTTCTAATAACTTTTGAAAAATCTTCCGGTCTTTGTTCTAACAGCTTTCTTAATTGACTTTCGACACTCATGTCTTGTTCTGCAAAATAATCTGCATCTTTAACAGGTACTGATTGCTCTACTTCTTCTTCTAATTCCACTTGTTTTTGTCCTTTGCGGCGAAGGCCCCACCATATTAATCCTCCTAGCAAAAGTACACCCGCAGCTGTAGCTGCACCAATCCATAACCAATTTTTTGTTGTAACACTTTCATTAGGCGTATTCTTTGCAAATGCATGAGGAAAAACAGTAATCCGCTGGTCAATTTCGTTTTGACTTAAATCCGGATGACCAAGTGCTGTACGAACAGTATTAGCAACGATGTTTCTAATATTATCCTGAGTTGCTTTCGAAAGTGTATTGGATTTTGTCGAATCAGGTTCTACACCAACATTGATAGTAATATCATCTATTTGATATGGGCTTTTTACGATTTCATTATTAATTCGGTTGACTTCATAATTTACCCTATTTTCTGATTCTTCATAATTACTGTCTCCACTTGATTCGGTACCAACATATCCAGGGACATCCGTTTCACCTGTTCCAACCACGCCACCTGGATTGGACCCCCCTGCACCAGAGTAAGTTTTGGAGGTTTTCTCAGAGCTAATAGCAATCCCGCTATTATTTCCATCAGTGGGCTTTACTAGCTTTTCTTCAGTTTTCACTTTATCAAAATTCATTTTAACAAACGTATGCACGAACACTTTGTCTGTTCCCAAAATGTTTCCTAGTAAACTTTGAAGATTTTGTTGAATATCTCTTTCTACATTTTGTTGAATTTTGCGCTGTTCATCATACTTATCGAGCGGCTGGTCCTCATTATCAGCATCTTGCAAGGCTAGTGTCTCACTGTACTGGTTCATAATCGTGATATTTTCTACTGGTAGATTCGGTACACTGCGAGAAACCAATGTATAAAGTGCTCTTATTTGTTGTGAACTTAGCTTCGTGCCAGGGTCTACCTCTACCATTACTGAAGCGCTCGCTTTTTGTTCATCACCTTCACGGATAAACACGGAGTTTTCAGGCAAAGTAACAAGTACCTCAGCATTCTTAATCCCATCCACATGTTTAATCACTTCAGCTACTTGATTTTGCATGGCTTCACGCTCTAAAATGTCATATTGCCTGTCAGTAGCGCCAAATGAAAGATTTTGACCAAAGATATCATAATTAATTTTATTGTCTTTAGGATATCCCTTTGAAGCAAGACTAACTAATAAGTCAGGTGCATCCTTTTGTGGAACTTGAATGCTTGTCCCCGTTTCGGAGAGCTTATATTCTGTATAGCCTTGTTTATCCAATTCTGCTTTAATGTCCCCTACTTCCCGTTGAGACAATTGACCCGTGTATAACGGTACATATTGGGGTCGTGACGCAAAAAAGATAAAGGTAGAAAGGGCAACTAAAAGAAATAAAAATGTCCCTATGATGAGTCCTTTTTGTTTTGAGCTTTTTGACCTCCAATAATTGCCGAAGAGCTCTCCTGTTTGTTTAAGTTGATCTGTCCATGATCGTTTCATTTCTCACCCTGCCTAGCTTTCTATCATTCTTTAAAATTGCATCCGCATCGTTTCTTGATAGGCTTCCACAGCCTTATCCCTGATAGTAACGGTTAATTCCAATGCTACTTTTGCCTTTTGCGAGGCAATCGTTACATCATGTATATTCTCAATTTCACCTGCTGCAGCTTTAACAGTAAGACTAGAAGCCTGCTTTACAGTGGTATCGACATTTTCAAGATACCCTTTAAGGACATTTGCAAACGAATTTTGATTCGAACTTGATTCCATATTTTGAATAGGATTTTGATTAATTTTGATAAATCCACTATTTATACCAGAAATATTCAACTACAGTTCCCCCTAACGGCCTACTTCTAAAGCTTTTAACATCATTGATTTCCCGGTATTAAAAGCGGTCACGTTTGCTTCATACGCTCTAGAGGCAGCCAATAAATCGATCATTTCTTTTGATAGATCGACATTCGGCATCATAACATAACCATCCACATTGGCATCAGGGTGGGATGGGTCATAGACCATCTTGTATGGGGTTCGGTCATCGACAATTCCAGTTACCCTTACGCCTTGCAACTGGTTTTGGGATTGCGTCTGTTTTTGCATTTCCCCTTGAAGTAACTGATTAAATGATCTTTCTCTTGGTTCCATCTCGACCATCTTCCGACGATAAGGTTCCCATTTTCCATTAACAAATTTTCCTCTAGTTGATTCAGCATTCGCGATATTGGAAGATACTACATCCATTCGTAAGCGCTGAGCGGTTAAGGCTGAGGCATTAATATTTAACGAATCAAACATATTCCCTAACTCCTTCCTTTAATCGCAATAGACAATTGCTGAAACTCACTATTAACTTGCTCAGTTAGAGTATAGTACCAAAGCGAGTTTTTTCCCATACGGGTCATTTCCTCATCGATATCTACGTTATTACCGTTATTTTGCATAACTGAATCTGTATTCTCCACAATGTTTGCTGAAGGGATCAAAGATGGAGTCCCTATGACCATATGCCGAGAGTCCGTTCGGTTTCCAGAAAAGTTTGTTTGATTGGTTAAGTGTTTTTTTAAGATATCCTCAAACACTACTTGTTTTGATTTATAACCTGGTGTTTCTGCATTTGAAATATTATTTGAAATAACCTGTTGTCGTAAACTGGAAGCGTCTAGCGCTTTTTGCAGGAGGCTAATATTATTCAAAATAGTCCCCCTCCTTTCCATCTTTAAAACTTTGACATTTTTCGATATTTATCAACAAATTCAACATATATTCATCAATATACTATAAAAAAGGTGTATTAATCTACATATTTTTACATAGTTTATTATGGTAAGAGAACTTTTCGTGAATTATCAGGCTTTTAGTTCTCCAAAAAATTTACTGACACCTGAAACCCAATGATTGTTAAGGCTCGTAGGATCATTCGCCGCACCCACCGGAGCATATTTTGCTGCGATTTTGGTAATATTTGATAGGCCCATTCCTAAATAATTCTTACTAATATTACGAGCCATATCCATAATACTTTCCTCAATGGAGGCATAGGATCTTAATCCGTTTTTCCCCATCATTCCAGCTATATTATTCTTTACATATGCTGCTTTTGAGGTCCCATTTCCTGTTTCGTGCTTTGCAATAGCCACTAATAGCGCAGGGTCGACATTATACCTTTGTCCAGCTTGAAGGAAGGCATTCCCCATCCCTTTTAATTTCCCACCAAGTACTTGATCTATTTTTTCTGCACTAATGGAACTAAAACGTAATGGCTCATCTGAATTTAGTGTCAGATGATCCATTTCTACATTTGGAATATCATTGTTAAAGGACATATTTTCTATAAAGGAATTCAGTGTGGGCTGAATAGTAGCTGGAACATTATTTTCCACTAATTCATTTAAAACAGATGTAAAAAGATTTGTGAATTCAGAATTAGCGGTTCCCATTTTAGAATTTAACTTCTCATTACGAACTAATGTATTTGTTAGCATGGTTTTTGTAAACCAATCATCACCTATTTTCAATGGTATGCTCCTTTCTTCTAAATAATTTAAGTTTTGGCAACACAGAAAAGATGCGTGACTACGGTTTAGTATACGTGGTCACGCACTATAAAGAAGCCATTTCTCAATTTCACGATTTCACTTTGTAGAATTTTCAGTCACTTTCATTTAGATGGCACCTTCTAACATTCGGCTTACATCACCTAAACACTCTTCCGATAACATGGAAATACATGTTAGTTGGCCATTTTCAATTTTGCCTTCAACTAGAACAATATGGTTGGTCTCCATTTCTTGTTTAAGCGCAAGAATCTGCTTTCCCATGTAGACAACATTCTTCACTATATAGTAGGTACAATTCATTGGATAACCAAGCGTTATTCTAACGGGTCTCTTGAAAAAGGGTTTCTTCTTTTTAAATTCCATTAAGTCTAAAATCTTACGGTTGACTTGTTCGTCTGCTTTTACTTGTTGTAGGAACATTTTTTTCCTCTCCTTTAACCAGTTGTTAAAGAGTATAAAAATAACCCCGCCTTATAGAAGGGGGGGTTAACAGACAGAAAATACCTTTGTAAGTATAGAAGACCTATACCTATGTAGACATTTCATACCTAGGAAAAACACCCTATCTTTAGGCAGCTGGCTGGCATAGTATTTTTCTCCTTAGCCCCTATAGCTTTGCGCCACTGATTTTCATCAGTTTTGCCTTGATTGAGATTCAATGTTTTACAATCTAAACGAATCTCTATTCAAATAATAGAATGTTTTAACAATATCGAATATCCGACTTTTTGCCCATTTTTGTCGAATGTACTAGGTAAAAAGAACTAAAATATAGATTATTTCGTTGGAATATCATGAATTATGTCATAAATTGTCATTTTAGCGAGTTTAGTAATAGTAACAAATAACTTGATTACCTTTTTGAATCTAAAAATATTCCACTTGTTTGTGTTATAATCGGCCTATATTGTTGAGAAACCTGTTTTTGCTTCTTTAGTTGATTCAAAAGAACCCGGGTTTCTATTAACTTCTCTTCTAGTAATGGTGCCATGTGTTGATCTATGGTAAGTGTGTTCTTTAGCCATTGTTGTTCTTGTGATGAATAGACGTAATTCTTTTCCTTTATCTTCATTTCGTCAACTTTACTCATCAGCGTATTTCGTTCGTCCGTTAGCTTTTCAAAGTCCTCAAAATCCCCTACATGTAAACAGTGTTTCATTTTTACTGTCAATTCATAAATACCTTTTAGTAATTCCTCCATTATCCTTCCAGTCCTTAGCTTTTAGTTTTGATTTGTTTCATTGCTGTAGACCAGGTTTCTGATAATTCCAAGGCAAACCCTTCTACTTCCTCTAGTATGGCCGAATTTTTATTTAGATTCGCTTCAATTAAACGAGATTTCATATAATCATACATGGTAAGCAAGGGGTCGGATACTGTATATCCCTTTTTTAACGTAATCATTAATTCACTTACAATATCTTGTGCTCGTAAATTATATTCGTGACTTTCTTCCATGTTTTTATTCTCTAATGACTTCTTAGATAAACGGATGAATTTTACCAATCCCTGGTATAACATGAATGTTAGATCCTCTGGCTTTGAGGTAGTTACAGCTTGTTTTTGATAGGTTTGATATGGATTATTTAGAACCATGATAAATTTCTCCTTTTTAATGCTTTTCCTGTTATTAAATATATTATCGGACACATTTATTAAAAGTTAAGTAAAAAAATAAAAAGACAATCCAATAACTAATATGGATTATCTTTTTTGATTTAATTAACTGCCTACTTGAAGGACGATTCCAAATCCATCAATAATGTAGTTAAGTCTTTGATTATAGGATTTTAGATTTTGAATTTTTGCTGCATCTCCCAACTTATTGAATGCAGTAATTTCCTTCGCTAGTTTAGAGACTTCCATTTGTAATTCGTCGTTACGTTTCTTTTCTTGTCTTAATTTTTCCTGAAGAACTGCTTTTTCATGATTAATGGTTGATTTCATCGTCTCGACTTGTTGGACCGCTTCCTGGTTTTGAAGAGCCATATTAGTGAGTTGATATAATCCTCTTAACATTTCATTTAAATTAAGATCTGGCAGCTGTTGGACATTCGTAATGAGTCCTGACAATATATCCAATAGGTCACTGTCTTGAGGAGTTTTCGAATGAACAACTGTAGATGCTGGTGCTCTTTCTTTCATATTCTCAACAGCTACAACAGGTACATCGGTTTGTTTAATAGTTGTAAATTGGTAAGTCTTTTGACTAGATTCTTGTTTTTTATCTTGCGATTTTAGTAACGTATAGTATTTATAGTTAACTGATTGATACCCGCGATTTAATAGGTGCGAAACCTCTTCTAGTATTTCTGTAATATTTAGCGCGCCTTCATCTTGTCGATCTCTAATATAATGAAAAAGTAGTTCAATTTCATTTTTCGTCCATTTACGATTCACTTTTTTTGATCCTTGGTCATTTTGACTACCATTTTCCTTACTCTTCATGCTTACTATCATCAAATTGTTATAATAAAAAACTAATGTTCCCGAACTCAAATTGTTTTTATTCTCCAAATCATGAATGAAAGCCTCTTCTGATTGTCCTATTTCCCGATCGACAAGTGCATCTTTTAGCTCAAATAAAGCGGATTTTAAACTCATAAGAATACCTCCTACATGGTTATTTGAAATGGACGTATTGGTACAAAAGCAATATTATCCTATAAGACAAAAAGCATCAAAATAATTTGTTTTTCCAAACGCACTTCATAAACGGTGTATTTACTATATGTATTCGCTCTTATGAATTTTTTATGGGTGTCAATCAAATAAAAAAGATAATTACTAACATTTACATGATTATGTTAATTATACAAAATTTGTAATTATCTGTAAACGCTTTTTATCTTAATGTAAATAATATAAAAGCCCTCTTTCAAAAAGAGAGCCAGGATTATATAAATAATAGTCTATCAAACTTATTTTGATTATCGTACCTTCATTCGAATCTGCCTTTGCTTTTCAAAACAATGTTGGATGATTTTCTTTTGATCATGCTGGTTCAAATTTGTAAATTGTATGGCGACATGTTTTCTTTCTTGATCTTTCAACAAAGTAATTCTAATAATTTTGCACTGAAAAGTAATAGGTTCATCAACTTTACTTTGCAGGTTTGAAAGAAAAAGTCTTGCTGATATTTCTTCGCCCTCACGATACGGGAAATCTAACCCAGTAGCGAAAAGAGCCCCACCAGCACTAATATTGACTGTAATGGCATCCTTCTCTTCTACCAATAGTCGTAAGTTGGAATTCACTCGAAAGTTTTCTCTTTCTTGAATCTTAAATATTTTATTTTCTTCTGGCTTACTTAAACGCAGCAATGGAATCGTGTCTTTTGTAATGCCTAATATCTCTGAACGAAATTGGTATTTATTTTCACCAGTTATATAGGTTACTTCCAATTTCGTTCCTAAAGATAAAAGCCCTAATATTTCACGATCCAGCGGGATACTGATTTGTATCTCTGAATCTCCGACATCGGCCACAATGGACTTACTAGACATATCCTTGCTGACTACTGTAATTTTAATATTTTGATTCACTTTTGGATACATGTTGTCCTCCTGAAATTCAATTATTCAGTCAAATTATGTATATATAATGGTAGCGGAATTTACCAATAAAAGTCAATATAAACACAAAAATAAACTGCAAAAAAATGCAGTTTACTAGTTTTGGAAAACTAGCTAAAGACAAAAAAGGGGCTACCACAAATGACATTTGTGATGCCCCTGTATTTTATCGAAGGAAATCAACTAGTGAAGGTTGAATAATCCGAGCCCCTACAGATAAAGCCGCTCGCTGAACGTTCTCCTGGGCCTTTAGATTGGTGATAACTTCAGCCATGTCTACATCCTCTTCATTGGATAATAATCGCGTGGTGGAGACCTCTAGGCCCTCTATGCGTGAGATACTTAATTCCATACGGTTCATCCTTGCACCCAGTTCAGATCGTTCCTTTATAACATTATCAATCTGACTATCTAGTTGAGCTAAATGGTCGGAAGTACCGGTACCAGGTGTACGAAAATCATCAACAATGTCTGAAAGAACTTTAAAAATACCACCAGCACCATCATTATTAAAAATATCAATACCCTTAACATTAATTTGGACTGTGTTTGTTTGTCCGACTACTAACTCTATTTTTTCATTGTTTGTATTTGTGAACTGTTTGCCAGCATTGTCATAGGGTGGATGAGTGACATCCGTTCCTGCAAAAACATATTTACCAGCAATCTGTGAATTCGCAATTTCTCCCAAGTGTTCCTTCAATTGATTAATCTCTTGGGCAATAGCTTCTCGGTCTGTGTCACTATTTGTTCCATTATTGCCCTGTACCGTTAGTTCACGTACACGCTGTAGCACGGAGGTTACCTCATCCAATGATTCATCCGTTGTCGTCATCCAAGAAATTCCATCTTCCGCATTCCTTTTGAATTGATCAATTTCATTTAAAGATGATCGGTAAAACATACTGCGAACAGCTGTTACTGGATTGTCCGAAGGTTTATTAATCTTTCTTCCTGAAGACACCTGTTCTTGCAATTGATCCATTGTTTTATTCGTTCGCTGTAAATTAAACAATAAATTTGAGTTTAATATATTTTGAGTAACACGTAAGCTCATTTTACCCCTCCTACAATCCTACCCCGGCCCATGCCATTAATGATTTTATCCAAGCATTGATCCATAACTGTTACCATCCGTGCAGAAGCATTGTATGCCTGTTGAAATTTAATCATATTGGCCATCTCTTCATCCAGTGATACTCCTGACACAGATTGACGGCGATTTTCGATCTGCTGAATAATTACTTCTGTATTACTCTGCATTCGCTGTGCTTCCTGTGAATCAATACCAAGCTGACCAATGATATTTCGATAAAAATCATCTGCTGTAGAGGAGCTTCCTGTAAAGGCAAGTGACGTAAATTTAATATTGGCAATATCTTGCGCATTTTTCCCATTTCCGGAGGATGATTGCCCTGGTGTCTCTTCATTTGCTGCAGCAATTAAATTAAGTGATTTCATTATTTCAGGATTAACCTCTAAATCATTCAGATTCGATCCCACAAAGAAAGCAACTTTTTCATTTGAGGTGCCATTAATATTATCTAAATTCATCCCGCTTAAGTGAGCCGTGTTAACAGCGCTAGCAAAAGTCATTGCTAATTCATTTATTTTTTCCTTCATCGATGGAATGATAGATTTTGAATCTCCACCAATAACCCCATACGCTTCGATTCTCCCTAACAATTCACCAGAACCTAAATTCACTTTGTTATTGCCAATTTTCACTTCATCGGGATCTACTAATCCTGTAGCTGGATCCATTCCAATAGTTAGTGTATTGGCGTTCTTTCCTGTGACTAAAGTAACTCCACCTATCGAAACATCAACCATTCCAGTTCTCAAATCGGGTGATGAAACATTCACATCGACAAGCTTAGATAATTGATCGAGTAGCACATCCCGTTGGTCATACAAGTCATTGGGCTGGTAATTGTTAGGTACAAGACGGGAAATTTGATCATTTAGGCTTCCTATTTGTGCAGCCAAAGAATTGACATCATTCGTTTTGGCTGTAATAACTAATTTGAGATCCCCTTGCATTTGATCTAATGATTGTGATATATGTTGAAAGGTTTCAGTTAACCGCTACCCCTTTTTGGCGGACAACAGCTCTTGCCGCTGAGCTTTCAGGGTTTTTCGCGAGTTCCTCCCACCCTTTCCAGAACTCATCCATCGTATGTGCTAGACCATCATCTGAGGGTTCGTTTAGCAGTTCCTCTATTTTGGTTAAAGCATCACCTTTAGCTTCCCAATACCCCAAACTTTTGTTTTCACCGCGCAATTGAACATCCAAATAATCTTCACGTAAGCGAGCAAGCTGATTAACCTCAACACCTGTTCCTAACTGAATTTGCATACCAGGTAAAGAAACTGGCTTGGTCGCTTGCATTTCTGCTCGTTGACGTGTGTATCCGGTGGTGTTCGCATTGGCAATGTTATGACCTGTGGTAGCAAGCGCCGCTTGTTGGGCAGCCAGTCCTCTTTTCCCTACCTCTAAGCTATGAAAGGTTGAAGTCATGCCTATTCCTCCTAAAAATAAAACAAGCTAAATCTTTGCATCTAACATGTTTGAATAACGATTTTTTGCATTGGGACCGTACCCAATCGCTGGTTCTTTCCGTGCAAACATACCGATCGAGTATTGAATATAAGAAAGGGACGTTTGAATTAACTTTTGGTTATTCTCATTCAACTGGTTAATCTCCTGAATAAGGGTCCGCAGTTTTATAGCCATACTTGTTAATGCATCCCTTGTGTTGGCATCTTGCTCAACTTTACTTACGTCCTCAAGTGTGAAGGATTCACCTTTGATCCCTTTTTGTTCCATATATTCTTGAACACATTTGATTCGAAGTTGTTCAAGTTTTTGAATTTCGTCTACACATAGAGCTTCACGATGAGTCTGGCTTTGCAGCCCCTGAAGATCACCATCCACAAGCATATTTCTTTTTCCTTTGGCCAAATCTAGTAATCGTGTATGAGCGTCGACCATTGTTTTCAATATTTGTTTGAGTGTTTTCAGGGAATCCATGTTCTCGTCTCCTAGATCGAAGTGTTTTTCCAAAATGCAGTCATTTTTTCAGCGATTTTGCTGCTATCTACATGATAGTTCCCGTCAGCAATTTGCTGTTTTAATTCTTGAATGCGTTGTTGGCGTTGTGCTTGTTCAGACATCATAGCTTGAGAGATTTCCCGACCGCGTGATGATATATTCACTTCTGCTGAAGTAGATGTTTTTTTAGTTGTATTATTTATATTTGAACGATTCTGTTGGTTTTGGTAGGAATAAAAACCATATTTCGTATCATTGATTCTCATTTTTAGTTCCCTCCTATTCCTTTATTAAAGATTATCGGTAGGTTATTAAAATAGTTTAGGAATTAATAAAAATAAATTCGATAGTAAATGAACGGTACATAATCTGTATAATTGTATCAAAATAAACCAGGGATTTCATTACATTTTGATTTATATTATTGGCTCAAATAAAAAAGTGAAAAGGTAGTACCCTCTCCACTGATTTTCTGCCTATTTACGTATTCCTATCCAAATTTCCACCGACAAAGTCTATTTGAAGGTTTTGCATTTGGCGCATATACACTTCTGTTTTCCCAGGTTTATAGTTGTGGATTGGTTTGTGTGGTATGGTCTCAATTTCAGCACCACCTTGTTTCCAGTCGACATTGAGCTCTGATGGGGTGTAATGAATTTTGACTGAACCGTAACTCGGGATAAAACCAATATTAAATTCTATAGGACCTGGATTAGCTTTAGACTCTGCTATAGATACAATCATGTCCGATTTTTTTTCAATTTCAGCTAGTTGATCGCCTTCTTGTGCTTTTTGAGCTATAGCTTCTAATGCTTCTTGTTTAGCAAAGTTCACCATATCCTCACTGAGTACACTTGGGCTCTTTAAATTCAACTCGTTCCACATCTGTTCTTGATCAATATTTAACTGGGAAGGCTTCCGTTCGATCGTTAGTGTAGAAGAAACTTGTTTAATCGATTGTTCGGCGGGCTGCTGTTCCATTTCTTGAACTGGCTGGGTTGTGCGTAGTCCTATTTGTGCGTATGTTTGATGTAGTCTAATTTGTGGGACCTGCATGATTTTTCACCGTCTTATACATTTTATTTACAGAATTTATACCTTTTTATCTACTAAAAGTCCTAGATAATCAGTCATAGCGGCGTACATATCAAGTAATTTCTTAGAGGGGATTTCTTTAACGACCTCGTTCGTGGTGTCATCCACAAGGGTTACATAATACTCTTTTAACTCCTCATGAAATTGAAATTTCAAATGCGTATTTGAAGCCTTCAAAAAATCATTCATACTTTGCATTACTTTTTCGGTTTTTTCTTTTGTCTGCGCTTGTGGTTGAGGTTGTTGTTGAGGCTGTTGTTGTGTTTCTGGCAATATCTCTTTAATCTTGGCTGTACTTTCTACTTTAGGAACCTTATAATCCGTCAACTGACTAGTAGAATTGGACAACTTGTCTAACATTTCCTTGCCCCCCCTTTATTTACTTCATTTTATTTTATTATCGGAAGAATAATTGGAATGTTTAGAGCCTTAAAGCAAATATTGTAAATAGTGGTAAAATTAATGAAAGAAATCAATTTATAAAATTTTTTATTAAATAATGATCATCAATTTGAAATACCACCCTTTAATCCTATATAATAAATCCAGAACATATGTTTCTGTACAAAGGAGACTAATAGCCATGTTTAATGATTTAACTGTTATACAAATTAATGTTTTACTTGCAAGTATTATTGGTGATGGAGAGCTTACCAAGCTTTATAAAGGAAGTAGACGTAAAAATAGTAGTTACAGGGAGCATTTTGGAGACAAACAAAGAGAATATCGCGAGTGGAAAGCTCAATTAATGAATGATCTGTTTTACATTACTCATAAAAGTAATTCATTACGATCAGCATCAGGCCCCCTATTCACAAATTTACTGGGACTTTTTTATAACAATGATGGAAATAAAAGCATTCCTGCTACATTATTACCCTATTGTAATTTATCACATTTCTTAGCTGTACTATATATGGATGACGGTTCCTTGTCTATCACAACCAAAGTTAATCATAATAATAAAAAAATTTACATTACCCCTCACATATATTTATCCTTACAAAACTATCCCTCACTAGAATTAACTCTACTAAAAAACCATATCAAAAAATATTTTCAGATCGACTTAAAGTTAGCCAGTAGAAAGGATGGACATGGATTTATTTTACGGACCACATCCGTTAATGAAACATTCTCTTTCTTAAATAAAATAAAAAACGTTTCTGATAGTTGTCCAAGTATGTTTTATAAAACACATTGGAACTATCGACTACAACAAGAATCAGAGAGATGGAAATTAAAACTACCAGATTATAAACTTATCGTATCAAGTTCAGATCGATGGAAAAACTACTCTTCAAATGAAATTAAAAGACTTGTAGATTTAAAGAAAGAGGGACATCTCGATAAAGAAATTGCAAATTTACTTGGAAGAAGTTATTGGTCAGTTGTCTATAAATTACGCGAGTTAAGAAAATTGCAGCTTTTATAATAGAAATAAAAAAACGACTATTAGTGGATGTATTCGTTTAAAAACCAATAGCCTTTTTTCAGTTATATGTGAAAAATATTAATTGCGATTGTTTAATTCTTCGTGTCTAAACAAAGACTACAAAATACTCCCTATCTACTTCCCTAAGAATTGCTTCAACGGTTGATAGCCGTCTTCTTGACTTCGAACAAAGCAATCCTTGTAAAGTAGGATCGATTCATGCACTATCTTTAGACTTACAATGTTGGACTCGTTTTTCACGATTCTTTGTATTCATTTCGTAATGATTCATGAATTCTCCTCCTAAAATAGAAATAGCCCTAATTCTTCAAAGGAATTAGGACTTTCGAAAAGCGGCATTTGCTTCCATACAAGGTTCATGGTCATTGCATTCGTTATAAACCGTCTTCTCTAGTCATTAAACGTTCTCTAGAGTTTTCTCTCAAGCTTGGGTTTTGACTAAACATTTATATATTATTAAGCTTTTAAATCAATATTTCCACCTAAATGCGGCTGAGCTGCTTGTTGAATAGCAGCTCCGTTTGTAGTACCCATCAACTTTTGAAGAGCTTTACCTTGTTGCTCGGCATTTCCCATTGCCATCTTCATGACTGACAAAGATGCTTGTTGCTGAACTTTGCCTTGATTTAGTGCCATTGACATAAATGCGATATCCATGAAACCACCACCTTTTTACTTCTAATGGATAACAGAGTGTAGTTGTTTTTCTAAAAAATGAACTTCTTTATTCAATTCATCCATTCGACCATTCAACTGTTCAATTTCTTGTGCCGTAAGTTCATGATCGAGAGCGTATTGAGCTATCTTTTTCATATCATGAAGCTTCATTTCTATCTCTTCTAAGATATGATCTTGTTTTTTACACCACTCAAGCTGTTGTTCAAGAAACTGTTGATGTTCTTGCTTTTCTTTATCCATGAGTTCCTCCTACTAAACAGCTTTATATGAAAAGAGACTCTAGTAAAACTAGAGCCTCTCTCATATTTAAAATTAACGTAACAATTGAAGTACACCTTGTGGTTGTTGGTTCGCTTGCTTTGCGACTGTACCTTTCGATTACAGAATAGACTATATCTTCATCCTATTTTCAAATAGGAGCTGGGCACTTCGAACAGCGATTGCTGCCCTACGAGATTCATAGTCATAGCTTCCGCCTTAGACCGTGTTCTCTAGTCGTTGAACCTTCTCCAGAGTTTCCTCACAGGAGCTTGGCTGCTGATTATCCATTGTTCCATCCTCATCATTTTTAAACCATTACGCTTACCGTTTCCAGTTACGTTGTGGTTGATGAAGCTTTAGGAAGTTCCAGCAATTCACCCAGTTATACTCTTATCCGTTACCAGATAAGACGCCCTTCAAAATCATTATCTCAAGAGTTGTAGTACTCCTTGAGGAATTTGATTCGATTGAGCCAACATTGCTTGTGCTGCTTGAGAAAGAATAGAGTTCTTAGTTTGAGTCATCATTTCCTTCGCCATGTCAACGTCACGGATACGAGATTCCGCAGCTGTTAGATTTTCAGATGATGTGTTCAGGTTATTGATAGAGTGCTCTAAACGATTTTGGAATGCACCTAGTTTAGAACGTTCAGTAGAAACTTTTTCAATTGCATTATTAATTACAGAAGTTGCTGTTTCTGCACCTTGTTGTGATGACACATCTACAGAACTTAGTGAAAGTGATTTAGTACTCATTTCATTTATATCAACTTTCATTGTTTGACCTTCGTTTGCTCCGATATGGAAAGATAAAGAAGAATCAATATTCTTGTCTTCAGCTGCTTGAGTTTCTTTAAAACTACTAAACTTATTATTAAATAAATCTCTGTTAGCTACATTTAATTTTAAATCAGCTAAAGCGTTTGCTGATCCATTTTCACCTGCAACTTCAATTTTTCCATCTGACTTAATAGAAACACTACCTGCATCTAAACCAAGAGCATTTTCAATTCCTGCAGTAAGGTCAGCAACTGTTGTACTAGCAGTAACAGTTAGGCTAGCTTCTGTAACAGAAGAACCACTAATTTTTCCGTTAATTTTAATAACATCATTTGCTTGTAATCCAAGCTCATTACCATTTCCATCTTTTAAATTTGTAAGTAATGCAGATGAATTAGTTGCTGTTGTGTCAGCAGCACTATCAGTTAAACCTAAGTCATCACTTAATGCAGTATCATGGATTGTTAAACTTCCATCAGTAAATGAATCAAACTGGATATTACCATTATTTAGAGAGGCTGAAACTTTCCCCTTTAAATCTGCGTTGGAATCAATTGCTGTGTTAATCATATCAACAATTTGTTGTTTGGAATAAGCATCAGTTGAAGCAGTTAGGTCAATTGTTTGCTTTGTGCCATTTCCAATAGTAATCTCTAAACTATCATTTGCACCATCTGTAATATTTAGTGCATTTGCAGAATTCACTAAATCATCAGTTGCCGCTGTGCTTGCAGCTGCTCCTGCTGTTATTGTTTTTGCAGTTGAGAAACCAAAGAATTTATTTGCTTCATCACCTGATGCTTTAATTGTAATATTTTGACCTGCAGTAGCAGCAGTAGTCAGCGTTAATTTTCCACCAGCAACTGAAGAGGCTACTTTAGTTAAATCGGTACCATCTACTGTACCTGCAGCTGTAAATGCTGCATCAATTTTTGTTTGTAATTCAGCTTGTGTCCATGTTCCTTTTTCAATTTGGATAGTAAGATCAGTACTATTTGCAGTAATTTTTAACTCATTGTTGGTATCATCAATTGTATAAGCATCAAAATTTGTATTTGCACTAGTTCCAGCAACACTTGCACCTAAAGTTAAATCTACTGATTCTAATTTTGTACCTTGAGCAGTCTTATTAGACTCAAGTTCACCGTTTAAAAGCTTCTTAGTATTAAACTCTGTAGTATTAGAAATACGATCGATTTCTTCTTTTAACTGTGAAACTTCTTTTTGAATTTCTGTTCTGTCTGCATCAGTAGCAGTATCGTTAGAGGCTTGAACCGATAATTCACGCATTCTTTGAAGAATATCATGTGTCTCGTTCAAAGCGCCTTCAGCAGTTTGGATCATAGAGATTCCATCTTGAGCATTTTTAGAAGCTTGATCTAAGCCGCGAATTTGACCGCGCATTTTTTCAGAGATTGCTAAACCAGCTGCGTCATCTCCAGCTCGGTTAATACGAAGACCTGAAGATAATTTTTCCATAGATTTTGATTGAGCATTGGATGCACGATCTAACTGACGATACGTGTTAAGTGCTGCAATATTGTGGTTAATTTGCATAATACTTTTCCTCCATACTATTTGGATTTTTAGGGTGTATTCCCTTTAATAATTTATCTATAATAAACCCTAATGGGCCATTATCAAAATGAGTGCTGATCAAAATTTAGATCATTTTTACTTTTTGATTTCTCGTGAAAATATTTCCATTGAACAATTCTTCTCGAAATATTCTAATTTCTCTCGGCGCATCAATTGCAAAGCGAAGTAAACCAGATTCCGTTTGTAAAATAGTTACCTTAATGTTTGCTCCAATTAATGTAGGTGACTCAATGATTTTGGTCCCTTTTTTGAGAAACACACGATTACTTTTATTCTCTTTCACTTTAGAAACTTCCATATTCATTGGTGCTTCAATGACCATTCGAAGTTTGGAATCGATTTGTAGAACAGTAACTTTAATGACATCATCTATAATTACTGATTGTCCAATTTCCCTGCCTACAATGAGCACGTTACCATCCTCCAAAGATTCATTTGTTTTAACTACTTTAATTATCGGTCAATCAAAATAATTGTTTAGTAGTTTTTATAAAAACATTTCTAGCATGTGGTAAACAAGTAATACTTTGTTATTTTTGGTATTTCAAATATTTTGATTAGGTATCAAATTACTTGTTGTTTACTTTATCGGCAGACAGCACAGACAGTTTAGTATTTTATTTTAAGTTTGATAAAATTTTTATTAAAAAAACCGTAAACTTAATGGTTTGCATTACCACTAAATTTACGGTTCTACTATATTTTCTACATTCCTAATTGCTGGGATAGCCAAGACCCTTGAGAATTCAACTGTTGCATAGCTTTTTCCATCGCCCCAAATTGCTTCCATAGTCTTTGTTCATAGGCGTTAACCTTGTCTTGTTCATTATAGATATTGGTATCTAGCGATTTGGTTTGTTTTGCCATAAAGCTCTTGGTATCAACGGTACTAGTGAGAGACCCTGCTATGGATCCAAGTTGAGTAATGGTTTCATTTAATCGATCATAAATTCTCCAACCAAATCCACTAATATCGTGGAGGTCCTTGTCATTCGCGGTCGTCTTCGAAATTGCAGCATTCCGATCTTTTGTTGTAAATAATTTTTTGACATCTTCTAAATTTGTTTTGAGGACACCCTTTAGTTTTTCTTCGTCGAGAACTAGTTTCCCATTATCTTTATAACTGCTAGAGAAATTAATTCCAATGCTTTTTAAGGTTTTAAAATCCGGTGAAGCACTTGGATCGCCAACCACTGACATTAGACTATTCCGCATTTCCGTTAAGAAAGACTGAATCGTGGAATCTCCTGCCAACAAGCCGCTTTTCGCTTTTTCATCCCACAGTTTGATGTCAGTATCTTTCATATCCTTCTTCTGATCATCCAATAGTGGTGGGTAATCACGATACTTTTTTTCTGTTAGTTTACCGTTTAAATCTGAAATTAGTTCATTGTACTTATCAACAAATGTCTTAATGCTAGTAAATACAGCATCCGTATCACTTTTTGTATTGACAGACAAAGACTCATCTGCTGCCATATTCGACTTAATTTCAAACGTCATCCCATCAAACGTCACAGTATTAGTATCTGAACGAAAATCAAGACCGTTAATAGTCATTTTAGCTTGTACAGCATTAGACCCAGTGACAACTGACATGGTGGAACTAGTATTATAACTACCACCACTAATTGACCCTCCAGGGATCCCTAATATAGATAGAAGATTGGAAGTTGAACCTTGAGCAAGTTTTACATCTTGACCCGAACCAGCAGTCTTATTGGTAAAGGTGAAAGATTTCTCTGAAGCTGAATAAGAAACATTCATATTTATTGTAGTATCGCTAGAAATTTTATTTAATAGGGACGAGAGCGTGTCCTTAGTAGGATCAAAATCAACTGTCTGATCATTAATTTTTATTGAACTACCCGTTACACCTAAGTCAATTAATTTTTTGCTTGTATCAAGACTGCTTGTTTGAAAGAACTTCACTGTAGCCGCTTTAGGTGGTTGTGCCTGTTGTACATTTGTAATTTCATAAGAAGACAAGCTCGGAATCCCGCTAACCGTTGCTGATACGATACTTTCATCCGATGAACTGGATGTTTTCTTGTTAAAAGTAGATTCCAAGCGTAAATCTTTCATTGAATTATAGAAATCATTTACCTTTTTATTCACGTCACGATAGGCATCGGTTTTCCATGTAGCTAATGTTTTAGATTGCTGCATTTTGTTTAGCCTTGCGCTTTGGACTTTAACCAAATTGGCAACAATCTCATCGGTATTCATACCGGACGCTAAGCCAGACACACGCAATGTATTACTCGTATCAATCATAATAATCACTTCCTTTTAAAAGATTATGTATAAATAATATTTTTATATGTTATTAATCTTTATTATCGGTTAGATGGAAAAATAGTTAATAATATTTTCATTCAAAAACTATAATGGAAAAAAAGAGACGCAAAAAAATGTCTCTAATTAATCTTTAACGTAAAATACTATTCGCAATCCCTACCATCTGATCAGCATAAGAAACTGCTCTTGCATTCATTTGAAAACTTCTTTGTGAGGTCATCAAATCTGTCATTTCTTTCGTTAAATCCACGTTCGATCCTTCTAAAAAGCCAGTAGCCAACTGCACCTCTTCAGGCTGCAGCAAATTAACAAAATCAGCTTTATTAGAGCCGTTAGGTAACACAGAAGATTCAATGGCGAATTCATTACCACCCGTATTCCTTAGGATATGTGGATTTTGAATATCCACAATTCCCACTTGTTGTGTAGAAATAAACGGGGTTCCCAGACCATCTTTATTTTTCAAATTAATTTGACCGTTTGCATCAAAATTAACCTCATACTGCCCATCCAACTCAATTGGCTTCCCATTTTGATCTAGTAAATAACCGCCATTTGCATTTACTAAATGATAACTTCCTTGTTTGTTAGGATTCGGACTCAAGTGGAAATTGCCATCACGTGTATACCTTATCTCGTCAGGTGCTCCTGCCGTAGAAGAAGGATAACCAACTTGGAAAAATCCTTTTCCTTGAATCATCAAGTCGAAAGGATTACCTGTCGCCATTGGCTGACCCTGTTCCATCACAAGCTGTGTCAGTCCTGTACGCGTTCCATACCCCACGCGGATCCCATTTGGTGTGAGGCGGCCGAATTCTTGATTGGTACGTCCTTGATTGTTAATTTGGGATGCTAAAATCTCGGAAAAACTTTGGTCTTTTCGCTTAAATCCAGTAGTATTCACATTGGCTACATTATTTGCAGATGTATCAATTTTTTGTTGATAGGCCTGCAAAGCACCAGAAGAAATATATAGTGACGTATTCAAAGTCTATTCTCCTATTCTCTTCCTATTATCCGTTAATCTTTCCAACAGAGTACAGCTGTTCTAATGATTGATTATACACGCCTATTACCTTTTGATTGGCCTCATAGGCTCGTACAGTTGTCATCATATCAGCCATTGTTTGACCTTGGTCTACATTCGACTGTTCAATAAATCCCTGGTGAAGGGATATACCTGGATTTGTTCCTCCAGCATCTTGGATTAAAGGTAAGGCAGTATCTGATTTGTAGACATTTGCCCCTTGTCTTTTAAGATCATAAGGGTTTTGAACCACAACCATGCCAATTTGACCTACCTTACTAGTTTTTGCCGGGTCATTAGGATTTGCAATTAATTGTCCATCAGCATTTATGGACAAATCCTCTTTTCTGATACCACCAGTAATTTGGATCGGCTTGTGATCGGTTCCTAACACACGATACCCTTCTGATGTGACCAAATTTCCATTGGCATCTAAATCCCATTTTCCATTCCGGGTATAGCCGACTGTTCCATCCGCAAGTTCGACGGCAAACAAGGCAGTTGGTTTTACTGTACGTCCGTTGACAACCTGTAAAGGAATACTTTGATCTTCAATAGCCACATCTAACGGTTGATCCGTTTGAACAAGCGTCCCTTGAATGAAACTGGGAATGCGCTCCTGAGCGTACACGCCGTTAAAGAGTTCGCCCACAGGGACAGTCTGACCTGGAATATTTCCACCTGATGCACCAGGTACATTATCATTAAAGTCTTTTATTCTTTCTAGAAAAAGTTTAGGAAATGCCCTAAGTGGCGTGTCATCCTTCTTAAATCCTGGTGTTTGAGCATTTGCGAGATTATTAGATAGTGCTTCTTGTTTCCGCTCCATAGAAAACATTCCAGAAGCGGCAGAATACAATCCTCTTAACATGAAAAAACCTCTTTTCTTAGCTTCGTGCTTGGTCAGCCAATTGCAAAATAAATGTTACTTCCCCACAACCTTTGCCGAGTTCTTTTGCAATTTCCTCTGCAGTAAGACCCTGATCTCGTAATTCAAAAATTTCTTTGTACCGATCATTTAAGAATAAATGCTGCCCACTGCCAGATGTAGACTTTGGTACAGCCTTAATAGATGAATCTAAAGCTTTAATTTCTTCTCTCCATTGTTCATATTCTAGTTGGTGCACTATTTGATTCTGCTCCATCATCCCTTGTAACTCAGAAATTTGATGCATCATTTTTTCTTGGTTGCTAAGCATTTTTAGATGTAACTCCTGCTGATAATCCAATTTTTTCCGAAGAGAACTTTTGGAAACTAAATACAGCACAGCTATAAAGTTGATTACTAAAAGTGCTACATTTAGATAATCCTGCACCTGTTCTTCTCCCCTCTATTAATTAAGTATAAAGGTTAATCAATAACCCTTTAATTTCTCCAATACGGTCTAAGATAGAAAGACCTTCGTTCTGCTCGTTTAAGACATGAGCGGTTAGTTCCATTAGTTTACGGTCCAGTACTTGAATGGTCTTTAGTGTTTTACTACCTCCATATGGATCCCAACTATCGGTTTGATATAAACCTACACCATTTTTCGTTACTTCCCCCATAAACTGTTTAACCAAATCTTTATATTTACGGAGTTCAGAAAAGGTGGGTTTTTCGCTTAAGCGTTTTCCTTGCTCATCAACTTCTTGTAATATTTGTTGGAGATGATCCTTTGTAAGTTCTTTAGAATACGTATTCATTATTTTTTGAAAGGATGTAGTGTTGGTAATAGAACGATCATTTGTATTGAGACGGGGATCACCTATATTCATTCTTACCGAATCCTGAATTTTCAAGTGAATTCACCCCCTCTTCATTGTTCACAATCAAAATTATCAAAATAAATCAAAATCCTGAGGTAATTATACCCCAATTTCTGATAAATTTCATTAAAAGTTGTAGAAAAATAGAATGATAGGACGATAAGTATTTGGGCTTACCTAAAAACGCCTCCACAATTTGTGAAGGCGTTTTAGGACATTATTATTTAAGTCTTTGGATTTGTTTATTTACATCGGTAATAGCAAGAACAACCTCTTCTACTCCCTTAGATTGCGTTTCGATGCTAGAATTTAATTCTTCTGTTTGTTTTTGAACATTATTTACCTCTACGGCAATTTCCTGTCCATATCTTGCTTGTTCATTCGTTGCAAGCATCATTTGTTGAACCATTTCTTTAATACTGCTAATATTACGAACGATTTCTTCTGCAGTAAGGGCTTGTTCCTTGGTTGCATTGGTTACAGAACCTGATTGGTTCGTAACGTTTTCAACTGCCGCGACAATTGAATGACTTCCTTTTGCTTGTTCTGCTGTTGCAACAGAGATCTGATCGACCTGTTCCTTTGTACTCATAATCCCCTTAACGATTGTTTCTGCAGTGATGGATTGCTCTTTTGTGGAGTGCGTCATTTCTACTGCTTGATTGGTTACACTCTCCACTGCTTTTGTAATGAATTCGCTATTTTTTGATTGCTCTTCTGTTGCTTTCGCAATTTGGTTCATTTCCTCTGTCACTTGTGAAATACCTTCAGAAATTTTCTTAATGGCCTGGTTGGTTTTATCAGCCAATTCATTTCCTTTTTTCACCTTATGAGCTCCATCTTTAATGGATGCTACAGCAACAGTCGTCTCATTTTGAATTCCTTTGATCAGAGTAGCAATTTCCTTCGTTGCTTTTGCCGATCTTTCAGCCAGTTTTCGTACCTCATCAGCAACAACAGCAAATCCTTTTCCGTGTTCACCGGCGCGTGCAGCTTCAATTGCTGCGTTAAGCGCTAGAAGATTGGTTTGGTCAGCAATGTCATCAATAACAGCGATAATGCTGCCAATTTCCTTTGAACTCTTTCCTAAGTTTTCCATGACCCCACTTGCTTGCTCAATTACCTGTGAAATTTCCTTCATACCATTCAATGTTTCATTCAGTGAGACAGTTCCTTCATAGGCATCATCTTTAACTGCGTTGCTTAACTGGTTTACTGTTTGTGCACTCGCAGCTACCTGTTGAATGGAAACAACCATCTCTTCCACTGTTTCTGCAGTTTGTTTTGCTGTATCAGTTAAGCTTTCCGCATGTTCATTTACACCTTTTATAGATTGACTCATTTCTTCTATTGACGCGGAGATTTCATCTACATTTGCGCCAGCATTCCCTACACTTATAGCGACTTGTTCGATGGAGGCCATCATTTCTTGAATTGCCGAAGAAGTTTCCTCTGCTGAAGCGGCAAAATGGTCTGCACCTTCAGCAACAACATTAATAGAAGCACTCATTTGTTCGATTGCAGCAGAAATTTCATCTACACCTGAAGCTGTAATATTGGTGTTCCCTGCCACTTGCTGTATGGATGCTACTAATTCACCGATTGCATCATTTGCTTTATTCATTGAAGCATCTAATTCTTGTGCACTTTTGGCAGTCTTATCGATCGATTTTTTAATCTCAGTAGCAGAATTAGTAGTAATCTCTGAATTTTTTACCACTCTACTTACAGTACGACGAATAAGTCCATTGATAAGGAAGGCAATTAAAATGCTAAAAACCATAGCTAACAAGGAAACGACAACGATTTGAATAAGTGAGTTTACTGAACGTTTTTTCGTATCCGTAATGATTAAATCTGTATTTTTTTGTGCGTTTTGGGCCATTCGTTCAAGTGAACTAATAGCGTTATCCCCATTATGTTGTAAGACTCCTAATCTTGCATGTGTAGTATAGTAGTTTTCATCTTCATTTTTTTCGAAAATAGAAGGAATAGCATTTTCGTATGAACCGAAGTTAATATTGAACTGTTGGATTAATTTTTTATCTTTACTAGAATCTACTAGTTTATCTAAATCTTTAATATCACTTTTTATCTTTTTAATATCATCATTTACCATTTCTTGAATTTTCGCTTTTTCATCTTCACTTTTCTCATATGAATATTTCGTTAGATTAAGACGTATATCTGTAATATTGTCTTTCAGCTTTGACATAATTTTAACTTCTTTTATTTGTTTATTGCCTAAGTAGTTTACGTCTTCACTTAAAACATTTATTTTATTGTAAGACACAATTGATACTGACCCTAAGAATAATAATAGAATGATAAAACTACCCCATAGTTTTACACCCATGGATACATTATTGACTTGCTTTACATATTTTAAAGCGATACCTGGAACATTTTTTAAGTTCTTCAACATGATTACATCTCCTTTAGAATTCCGCTAACTCTTGGTTATTCACATAACTTTGGACCATGTCTCTTAGCTCATCTAAATTTGTTGTATTTTCCAGCAGCTTTTCTATGTCTAAAAGAATGACTAACCGATGATCAAATTTAGAAACACCCAAAAGATAGGATACGTCCTTTGTTTCTAACAAATTCGTTTGTTCAATCGATTCTGGTGGAAGAGCTAACACATCTGTAGCTGCATCTACCACAATCCCAATTTCTTTATGATCAGCCCTCACAATAATCATTCTCGTCACATCTGTCTGCTTTAACGATTCTCCTGTCAGAGCCGCACGCATATCTACGACTGGAATGACTACATTACGAATGGAAGTAACCCCTAACACATGCGGCGCACGATTTGGATAGGGAGTTATTGTCACCGTTTGCATTCTTTCTATAGATACAAGCTGATTAATATGTACCCCATATTCTTCCTGGCCTATTTTAAAAATGAGTGCCTTAGAATCCTGAAATTTGCTTAGCTCTTTCATGTGAACCCCTCTTCTTGATATAAATTAGATTCCGACTAGTCTTCGACCTCAGATTCACTTGCCTCTGTTTTAACCAATTCTCCTATTTTTAGTAGAATGATTAAACGACCTTCATATTTAGCTATTCCTTCAAAAAAGTCGGTCTGAAAACCGCTTGATGCAGCTGCTTCAATCGCCTCAGATGAAACATTAAATACATTGCTAGTTTTCTCTACAATTAAACCTAACTCTATGTTTTCGTATTTAACGATAATGACTCGTGAATTGTCCGTGTATTGTGCTTCTCCAAGCTCTAATTTGCTTTGCAAATCGATAATTGGTATGACATTTCCTCTAAGATTCGTCACTCCTTTTACATAATGAGGCACATTGGGAACTCTTGTAATATGACTTAGTCGCTCGATAGATTGAACATGGTCAATGTTCAATCCATATTCTTCATTCCCTAATTTAAAGGCGATTACTTTGATCTCTTCCATTGTATTGACTCACCCTTTCTAGTAAAAAAACTGATTCGAATCTATGATGAGGGCTATTTGACCATTTCCTAGGATTGTGGCACCAGAGATCACAGGCAAGTTTGTAAAATATTCACCTAGTGATTTTAAGACAATCTCTTGCTGCCCCACGACTGTGTCAATGACAATTCCTCTCGTCTGATTTCCCTTTCGAACAATGACAATAAATTGTTGCTGCTTATCCACTTCTGTTCCGAGTGATGGAATCTGAAGAATCTCATTTAAGTAAACTAATGGAACAACCTGTCCTCGGAATTGAATAACATTTTGTCCATGTAGTGTGGTTACTTGATTTTCAGCCATTGTCGTGATTTCAACAATTGAGTTAAAAGGAATGGCATATGTCTCTTCTTCTACCTTCACTAACATCGCGTAAATGATAGATAATGTTAGCGGTAATTGGATATGGAAAGTTGATCCTTTTCCGGGTGTGGAATCAATTGTGATTAAACCACCTAATGATTCAATTTTGGTTTTTACTACATCGAGACCGACGCCGCGACCTGATATGTCAGAAATTTTATCGGCTGTACTAAACCCTGAAGAGAATAACAATGAATATACTTGCTGGTCTTTTAGCGTTTTAGCATCCGATTCTGATACTACGCCACGTTCAATTGCTTTATTTAATACTTTGTTACGGTTAATGCCCTTACCATCATCTGATACTTCAATGAATACATGGTTTCCACTTTGGTAAGCTTTCAATAAAATGGTTCCTTCTTCATTTTTATTGTTTGCCAACCTTTCCTGGGTGGTCTCAAGCCCATGGTCTAAGGCATTTCTTAGTAAATGTACCAAAGGATCTCCAATTTCATCTATGACCGTTCTATCTAATTCTGTTTCGGCACCTTCTATGATCAGTTGAACTTTTTTATTTAATTCTTTAGCAAGGTCACGTATCATTCTAGGGAATCGGTTAAATACTTGCTCTACTTGAACCATACGCATATTTAAAATAATTCCTTGAAGGTCCGTTGAGATACGAGTCATATGCTCTACAGTCTCTGTCAGTTCAGATATTTGTGACTTCCTTGCAATCTGGTCTAGCCTGCCCCTATCAATAATTAGCTCACTAAATAGATTCATTAAATAATCTAGTTTATCAATATCGACTCGAATGGATTTAGACCGTTGTTTCTTTTTGCCCGCATTCAAGTCTTCTTTTTCTTGTGGCCGATTCGTTTCTTCTGTTTTAACAACTTCTACAGCAGTAGAACTACCTGAGTCGGAAAACTCTTGGCTCGTTTTTTCACCCACAATGACTTCTCTTACTTCAGAAACATTAATTAATTGTGAATGAACTTCCTCCGCACTATTACCAGACAGCAACAAGAGTGTAAAGGAATCATCAAATTTCTCTGCTTCTATTTCCTCAACCGAAGGGTTGGTCATTATTAATTCTCCAAGCTCTTCAACTGCCTGAAATACAAGGTAGGCTCGTATAGATTTCATCACACAATTTCCATCTAGCGTTACTTTGATTTGATAGAGATTGCTACCTGATTTCTTTGCTTCATTTATCACTGTTGCTTGAAAGTCATCAAGGATAAACTCTGCGGTTGCGGCAACCTCACGGGAGGCACTTATAAGGTCGGAATAATCAGACGAAGAAGGATCTTGGATTTTTTTTAATTGTGAGACAACCTCTGACACATTTTCTTTTCCATCTCCACCTGACTCGATGCTATCAACCATTTTTTCTATTAAATCAACACATTTAAAAATAACATCCATGATTTCTGGTGTAATTGTTAATTTAGAATTTCGCAGGAGGTCTAGAACATTTTCCATTTCGTGGGTTAATGAGGCTAGATCTTCAAACCCCATTGAACCAGCCATACCTTTAAGCGTATGTGCAGAACGAAAAATCTCGTTTACGATTGCAGTATTTTCTGAATCTGATTCAAGGTTCAATAATTCGTCGTTTATTGCCTGCAAGTGTTCTTTTGACTCCTCAATAAACATTTCTAAATAATTATTTAAGTCCATTTCAACTTCCCCTCGCTAAATAGCATACAAAAGTATTACTAGAGCATTTTTACAGTATTCACCATAAAAAAAGACAGATATATACCTCATATTAGCATATATTTTGATAAATATAACCAATTATTTTGATAGTTTTTTAGTTTTTGATGTAAAAACTATCAATAAAAATTCATATTTTTGAATCGCATGTATAATAGAAAAACGCCTCCACCATTTGTAATGTGGAAGCGTCATTCTAAAACCATTTTTACTTTAATTGTTTTATTTGTGAATTCACATCGGTAATCGCGAGAACGACCTCTTCTACTTCTTTCGTTTGCGTTTCAATGCTGAAATTTAGTTCTTCGGTTTGTTTCTGAACATTTCCTACTTCTACAGATATTTCCTGTCCATATCTTGCTTGTTCATTTGTTGCAATCATCATCTGTTGGACCATTTCTTTTATACTGTTAATATTGCGAACGATTTCTTCAGCAGATAGAGCCTGTTCTTTAGTGGCATTGGTTACTGAGCTTGATTGATGAGTAACATTTTCAACTGCAGACACAATTGCATGACTGCCCTTTGCTTGTTCTGCAGTAGCAATTGAAATCTGTTGTACTTGGTCTTTAGTATCAATAATGCCTTTAACAATTGTATCTGCTGTGATGGATTGTTCTTTTGTCGAAAGAGTCATTTCTGTGGCTTGATTGGTTACTTTCTCTACAGCCATGGTGATAAACTCACTATTTTTTGTTTGTTCCTCTGTAGCTTTTGCGATTTGATTCATTTCTTCGGTTACTCGAGAAATCCCTTCCGAAATTTTCTGAATCGCCAGGTTGGTTTTTTCCGCTAATTGATTCCCTACTTTAACTTTATAAGCACCATCATTAATAGATGCTACGGCCATACTTGTTTCATCTTGAATTCCCATAATAAGTTTAGCTATTTCCTTTGTTGCATTCGCCGATCTTTCAGCCAATTTTCGCACTTCATCAGCTACCACAGCAAATCCCTTACCATGTTCTCCTGCACGTGCCGCTTCGATTGCAGCATTGAGGGCTAATAAATTGGTTTGATCAGCGATATCATCAATAACAGCAATAATACTGCCAATTTCTTCAGAACTTCTACCTAAGTTCTCCATTACAACACTCGCTTGGTCAATAACCTTTGAAATTTCCTTCAAGCCATTCATCGTTTCTTTTACCGAAATTGTTCCTTCAATTGCATCATCCTTAACTGCAATGCTAAGCTGGTTTACCGTTTGTGCACTTTCAGCTACCTGCTTGATCGAACCAATCATTTCCTCAACTGTTTCAGAAGTTTGTTCAGCTGTATCTGTCAAACTTACCGCATATTCACTTACACCTTTTATCGATTGACTCATCTCTTCTATTGCTGCAGAGAAGCTTTCGACACTTTCATGGACATTTCCAGTATTACCTGCTACTTGTTCAATGGATGCCATCATTTCTTGAATTGCTGATGAAGTTTCTTCTGCAGACGCTGATAAATGCTGCGCACTATCCCTTACTAAATTAATAGAAGCACTCATTTCCTCTACTGCCGCTGAGATTTCATCTACTCCAGATGCAGTTACATTGGTGTTGCCTGCTACCTGTTGAATGGACGCAACTAATTCACTGATGGCTTCGTTCGCTTTATTCATTGAAACATCTAATTGATTTGCACTGCTAGCTGTTTTGTCAATTGACTTTTTAATCTCATTAGCTGAATTGGTGGTAATATCTGCATTTCTTACTACTCCTGTAACCGAACGACGAATGAGTCTATTAATCAAAAAGGCAATTAATATACTAAAAAACATCGCGATTACTGAAACAATAATAATTTCCTTAATAGCAAAGGAAGAGTTTTTATCCGCATTAGTGATAATTTCTTCATTATTCTTCTTAACTCCCTTAGAGAGAGCATCCAAAGAAACCATTGTTTTTCCACCTAACGATGACAATAAAGACATCTTCTCATGTACTTCAACATAATTATTACTTCTAGATTTCTCAAAGAATTCTGGAATATATGCAACATACTTTTCAAAATTAGTACTAAAGTCTGTTAATAATTTTTTGTTTTCAGGAGATGGATTTAATTTTTCCAACTCTTTTATCGTCTTTCTAACTTTTACAGAGTCAACCTCAACATACTGCTCAAGGTTTTTTTTGGTGCTTTCTTCTTGCTCATATGCATGCATAGATGCATATAAACGAACATTGGTAACTTCTTCTTTTAGGTTTCCTATTAATTCAATTTCAGGTACTTTCTTCTTTCCTAAATCACCAACATCATCACTTAACACGTTGATTTTATTATACGAGACGATTGATATCGTACCTAAAAACACTAGTACGATAATGAAACTCCCCCATAGTTTCACTCCCATTGATATTTTATCTAATCCCAAAGTTCTCCTTAACATACCTACATCTCCTTATTCACAAATGCATATACTCCTATTGAACAACAAATATATATCAAATATTATCACATTTTTTTGATTAACTATCAAAAATATTTTGATAGTTTTTTATTTTAGTTATCTTGCAAAAAAAGCGAGAGTGTTAGGAACTACATTATTGTTCCATTCACATCTCGCCCTAAGCTTATAGGTAATTAGTTATGTAGCCACCAGACTGATTTTTTCGATCTTGGCTGTTCTCTTTTTCTGTACTGTGTTGGTTATTCAGTTGATTAATACGACTCATACAGTTCTTACATGTTCTTCCTGCTCGAATCATCGTTCCACATGTTTCACAAGGGTACGTTAGATTAGGGAAACTTCCCATAATTAATCGACCGGATAAAATAAATTGACGGATTTGAGCAACGGACACCTTGGTTTCGTCACTTACTTCTTGAAGAGTGCTGCCGGGATATTCACGTAGAAAAGCAGCCACTTTTAAAAAATCCTCTTCAATTTTTTTATGACAATCATCACAAATATCTCTTACACGAAAGTAAAGCTTTTTGCATTTTGGACAATTACCTAACTGTGGCGTTGCCAAAAGTCCCACATCCTTCTACTTAATTCATATCTATTTATACTAGATAAGTAGACTAAAATAGATATGAATTTTAGCTACCCAATACTTTATTAATTGATTCCATTACTCGGTCCGCTTGGAATGGTTTTACTACGAAATCTTTTGCACCAGCTTGAATAGCCTCTAACACCATTGGTTGCTGACCCATTGCAGAACACATAATGATTTTAGCCTGCGGTGCAAATGCTTTAATTTCCTTAACAGCAGTAATTCCATCTTTTTCAGGCATTGTAATGTCCATTGTCACAATATCAGGATTTAGTTCACGGTATTTATCTATGGCGTCTGCTCCATTTACAGCTTCACCAGCAACCTCTAGTCCATTTTTTGTTAAAATATCCTTCAACATCATACGCATAAATGCTGCATCATCAACGATTAATACCCTTGCCATAGTTTACTCCTCCATTATTCTTCTAGATTGTTAGTTTGTCATTTTGGTTAAACGATCTATCGGGCTAACAATGTCAGTAATTCGCACACCGAAACTTTCTTCAATTACCACGACTTCCCCCTTAGCTATCAGCTTATGATTTGCTAAGATATCCACAGGTTCTCCAGCCAATTTATCTAATTGAATAACGGCGCCAGGTCCTAACTCTAGGATTTTACGAATTTGCATTTTTGTACGCCCTAGCTCCACCGTAATTTCTAGTGGAATATCAAATAACATATCAATATTCCCTGCATGAGAACTTCCAGATGGGGTCTCGGAAAAGGAAGCATATTCAACCTTTTGTACATTCGCATTAATTGGCGTTTGTGTAGTGTTTTGTGAAACAGTGGTTGTTTCTTTTGGAGTTACGGATACAGATTCCACTGCAACAGGTTGAGTTGTTGGTGGAGAAACCACTTCTTTCTCGACAATCTTACTTGATTTAGCAGGTTCACTTATAGAAAGAATTTTTTGAATCATTTCCTTCCCAAAGGATAAAGGAATAAATTGAATCATATTTGAATCAATAAGACTTCCTACCTTCAATCGGAAAGAAATTTCCAGAATAATATCTTCTTCCAGATCTTCTAATTTCTTAGGTGGGAAACCTAGGACATCGATTATTGGTGGTGAAATATCTACCTTTTGACTAAATATGGTCGACATAGATGTCGCTGCAGATCCCATCATTTGATTCATAGCTTCCTGAACTGCACTAAGATGCAATTCTGAAAGTTCAGGTTCAAGTATAGTGCCATCTCCGCCCATCATCAAATTGGCAATTATTTTTGCATCATTCTCTTTAATCATTAATAAATTTTTTCCACGGATACCTTCCGTATAATCTACATGAACAGCTACATGCTTTTCACTTATTAGCTCTTCCATCTGTTCCTTTTCAATTACAGACAATGTAGGTGTCGTAATTTCCACCCGTTGATTCAGTAAAGAAGATAATGCTGTGGTAGAACTCCCTAAAGCGATATTTCCAATCTCCCCTAAAGCGTCCTGCTCCATAGAGCTTAAGAAATCATCAATCGATATACTGTTTTTTTCATTCATTTGATTAAACAGTGCATTAATCTCTTCTTGAGATAATAACCCCTCGTTCATTTTATATGTCATCTCCTTCAGAGTGGATTGTTTGATCGATCTGGATTGCATAATGTCCTTTTTGAAGGCCTGGATTTCCTAAAAATCTTGTGACTTGACCTACTTTGACTTCAATTTTCCCGGTCTCGATGCCGATCACATCTCCAATCTGTAGGTTGAAAAGTTCAGAAATGGGTAGTGTCGCCCTGCCTAGCTCTGCAATGACGGGAACACCAATTGTGTCCAAGTTTTGCTTAATTTTATCCTGCTGCGGGACGCTTGATCTCGACATGGAAGATAGCCATTGATGCGTTGATAATTTCGGTAATACAGGTTCTACTATTAGATGCGGAAGACATAAAGTCATTCTCCCCGTAATTTCTCCAATAGTAACATGAAGTGCGATAACAATCACCGTGTCATTCGGGGACGAAATTTGAATAAATTGTGGATTGGATTCAATTGTCTCCCATCTCACATGAATATTTTCAATGTTTTTCCATGCACTTTGATACATATCAGATGCACGAGAAAAAATCTTTTGCATGAGAACCGTTTCAATTTCCGTTAATGTTCCATTTCGGCTAGATGAATCACCCTGGCCTCCCAACAACCGTTCTAAAATTGCATAGGCCACTTGAGGATTCATTTCCATAATCATCTTGCCATCCATCGGATTAACTTGAAACACGTTCAAAATAGTTCGCGAGGGGATAGACGCGATAAATTCTTGGTAGTTCACTTGGTCTACCAAATCAATTTGTATTTGGACGAAGGTTCGAAGCTGAGCCGAAAGATAGGAAGTTAATAAACGTGTAAAATTCTCATGAATTCTTGTAATACTTCGTAATTGTTCCTTTGAATAACGCATTGCGCGCTTAAAATCATATAGTTTTACTTTTTCTTCCTTCACTGTTACATCTGATGCCTGTATTTCACCACTATTTAGTGCTGATAATAGAGCATCGATTTCTTGTTGCGATAACACATCTGCCAAAGGGCATCCCCCTAACTCTTCCCTGAGTTATTGAATCTTCTTAGTCATTACTCACTATACTATCGTTTTAAGTTGACCACTTCTTCTAATATAGAATCGGAAGTAGTAATCGTTCTTGCATTTGCTTGGAAACCACGTTGTGCAACAATCATTTCTGTAAATTCTTCCGTTAGATCCACGTTAGACATTTCTAGAACTCCAGTGTTGATTGTACCACCTTTATTATCTTCGATACGTCCCAGTTGAGGTGCACCAGAGTTTCCATTCACTTGAAAAAATGTATTTCCAACCTTAGTAAGTCCACCAGGATTAGATACAACTGCAGTGGCTAAAGAAATATCGTCAGTTGGATCGTTAGTTTCGTTCATGTAGTATTGATTATTAGTTGAATCAAACGCTAATTTCCCACTCTTCCCGTCTTCACGGACAACATATACATAACCACTCGGATCAATGGAATAAGACGTGAAATTCATTCCTTCTTTATCATCGGCTTTAATGTTAATTCGAACAGGACTTCCTGCTTCATTTACTCCTAATACATAAAATCCATTAGAGGTAACTAAGTCACCATTGGCATCTCGGTTAAAGTTTCCCGCCCTAGTTAAATAAGTTTCATTTCCATTGGCTTCAGGACTTACAACAAAAAATGCATCACCATCGATAGCCAAATCGGTACCAACATTTGTTGTCATTGGACTTCCAGGTGTAAAAATGTTATCAATAGAGCCAATCTTAGTTCCAAGACCAACCTGTTTTGGATTTACGCCTCCGCGGTCTCCTGTAGGTGCAGTAGCACCCGCCATATTTTGACTAATAATATCTTGAAACATCACACGACCCTTTTTAAATCCTACAGTATTTACATTCGCAACATTATTTCCGATCATATCTAATTTTGTTTGAAACCCTTTCATTCCAGAAACTCCGGAGTAAAGCGATTTTAACATTGTATGTTCCTCCTCAATCTAATTTTTATGATATTAGTTCGTTTCAGTTGAAACTTGTTTTATTTCAGTAACTTTTGTCATAGGGACTTTTTCATTTCCGACAAGGTAAAAATAATTCCCTTCCTGACTTGAAACCCCTTTAACCACACCGGTTACAGGGCCTATAGCACCATCTGGAGTCCAGCTAACCTCTTTGCCAATTACTGCTGCAAATTGACTCATTTGATTGCCTGTAAACTTTTCAAATGCCTTATTTAGGTTTGTCATCTGTTCTAAAGAACTGAATGTTGCCATTTGAGCAATGAAATCTTTATCTTGAAGAGGACTTGACGGATCTTGGTTAGCCAATTGTGTTGTCAAGATTTTCAAAAATTCATCCTTACCAAGGGCGCTCTTTTGTTCAAAAGGCTTTACATTATTATAAATTGAATTATTTTTAGCAACTGAAGTAACATCCACCCAATTACTCATTTCAAATGGCTCCTTCCTATGCAGTGAAATCAATTCGTGAGGTAGTCCTTTGAGTAGCTCCCCCATATGTAATAGGTAAAACCTCTCTAGTGTGCTCTATTTGTTCAGCCATTTCCTGTTGTTCTTTTGGTCCATTCTCGGATGATGAAGTAAATGTACGCTGTTCACGAGATGATTGGGATCCATCTTGAGAAAAGGATAGGCCTGCCTGAGTAGAATCTACAGTTACAGGAGTTTGCTGGACAACATCAAGTTTTTGGACCTGATATCCATACTGCTGCAACGCTAACTTTAAGTGTTGAAGTTGCCCTTCCAAGGCTTCTTTTGCCATTGGTGTATCTGTCAATATTTGGGCTGAAACCTGCCCATGATTAGAACTTACTTTAATTTCAATATGACCTAAATGTTCAGGAAATAAAGAAAATTTCGCTTCTGTACTTCCTGATTTACCTTCAGTTACCTTCATGAAGCGACCAATCCACTCACTTACTTCCGGAGCAAAATCAGAAACTTCTAGATTAGGAGTTAAGGTTTCTACTTTCAACTCATTACCTATGACTTTTTGTTGATTATTCAACAAAATTGTCGGTATATTGATTGTTGTAGTATCCTCTGAATGTGTGGTGGCAGTCATTCGTGCCACTCGATTCCCCTCATGTCCATTCTTTCCTATCTGAGGTATGGGAATAGCTGAAAAAGTCACTTGATTTTTATCCAAACTTACCCTTTGTTGTGGTACTTGATTAGGATTAAGATTAACTTGTACCCCAGAATGCATTTCATTCAAAATTATCTGAATTTTCTCATCAATATTAGTTGGAATTACAATGGTTTTTTGCTCTTTTATTCCTTCAATTAACTTGTTTAGTTTTTCTAGCAACTGATTTATTTCCAAGGGTGACACATTTAATTCTTTTCCCCTCCGCAACTCCTGTACTAAAAAATTGCTAACCTCTTCAACTGGTTTAGATAGGGTATAGGAATCAGTTTGAGTAACAAATGATGGAGAATCAGTGTCCAATTGTAGATTTTGGGGTGCTTCACTTATCTGCTGCATTTGCTGTATTCCAGCAATTAATGCCGTCAAGAAAGCATCTATTTTATCCCAATCGTCATCACTAAAAGTTAACGGTTTCTGTTGGTCATTTTCACTAGTTATATTTAATAAATCAGACTGATTCGTTTCACCTGAAAGACTTACTAATGGTAACTGAGTTTTTTCTTGTGAAGAGTCAACATCTTCTGTATTCATGTTCACTAAGGAATATAACGTATCTAATTTAAAAATTGGGATATATTTATCGCTTTCAGCAGTATATTTTTCTAAGTTAATTGGGTCATATGCCATTACTTTTAATAAACCTTGTGTATTTTCTCCACCCATTATGGTCGAATTAATTAAAGCCTCGTCTTGAATCGGCTTTAACAGTTCAGAGCCCCCTAATGGATTCGGTGTTTTTTGTTTAGAGAGTTCAGATTCCTGTTTGCCAATCTCCTGTGTTTGACTTGAACAACTAAACATTGCTAATACCTGTTCAAAGGAATTTCCAGTATTGCCAGATTGTAAGGCAATCTTGGATTTCCCACCATTCTGTTGATTTGTTTGATTTATTTTGATGTCAATTTGAGTAAGCCCCAAACAGGTTACCTCCTCTCAATTTTACTTCTGTACTACAATTAATCTACATTATACCTCATAGACCTGTTTTCGTCATGAAATTTTTCGTAACAAAATCTATTTTATTTTTATCCAATTCGAAGTGTTTTTTTGATTGTTTTTGGCTTTTCAAAGTTTTATATCTTTTAAAAAAACAAGTAGTATACTTGACACTACTTGTTTTGGTTCCACCTTACTGTTAAACATTTTCGGTTATTTCTTTATACATTTTTGATAATTTATATTGCCTATCAGCATATCCCGCCTCCAAAACAGCCCTAGGCATACCATAAACAATACAAGTATCCTCTGCTTCTACGAAGACTTTTCCATGAAACTGTTTCACAAGGCCACAACCCTTCGTCCCGTCCACACCCATGCCAGTTAATATCACGGATAAAAGTCGATCTTTAAAAATTGGCGCTGCCGAACTAAGAGTTAGATCTATAGAAGGTTTGTATAATTCTTGACCATCGTCATGATTATCCACTTTAAACACGATGGTATCTTCTTGTTTTTCAAAGCGCGTTTGATAACCGGACGGACATATAAATATTGTCCCTGCTTTAACTTCTTGGTTATTTTGAACTTCTTTTACTTCCATTTGACATAATGTGTTAAACCTATCGGCTAAATGTTTCGTAAAGCCTGGAGGCATATGTTGCGCAACAACAATGGGCACGGGAAAATTTTTAGGAAAATTAGGCAGAATCGTTTGTAATGCTTTGGGCCCACCTGTCGAACACCCAATTAAAACCATATCAGCATTCTGCTGAGGTTTGATTGGTTCACCAGGTTCTTCTTGTTTAAGGTAATCTTCATTATTATCATTTTCATGGGATACTGGTAAACTATGTGTCCATTTAGCTTCTATAATCCCGGATAAACGTTCGATAAATTCTTTACTTTGATTCTCGCCATTCCGATTTCTAATCAGGTTATCTTTTAAAAAGAAATCAACAGCCCCCAGCGAAAGAGCCTGTAGGGTTTCCTGGGCCCCATCTTGGGTCCGGGAACTTATCATGACAACAGGCACTGGATTTGTCTTCATGATTTGATCCAATGCACTTATTCCATTCATTTCAGGCATCTCCACATCCATGGTGACAAGATCGGGTTTTAGTCGTTTAACCTTTTCGACTGCTTCCACACCATTTCTTGCAATACCAATCACAAAAAAACGTGGGTCCTCTTCTAGCATTAGACTAATCGCTCTCCTCATAAATGCAGAGTCATCGACTACTAATACACCGTATTGTTTCATCCTGATCAGATTCCTTTCGATAATAAAAACTCTTTTCAGAGCGTAATTTTTGAAACCCTAGATTCGTATCAGTTATTGATTCAGCATGACCAAGAAATAAATAGCCACCCAGAGCTAAATTTTTATTAAAACTCCGAATAACCCTCTTAGTATTATCTTGATCAAAATAAATCAAAACATTCCTACAAAAAATGATGTCCACTTCACCTATTTCAGCCATATCCTCCTCGTTAAGGAGATTCAAATAATTGAATGTAACCATTCTTTTTATGGATTCTTTAATTTGAAAGCCACCATTTTCTTCAACAAAATATTTTTTCAATAATGTTTCCGGGATCCTCCGAAATGCAAACGAATTATTATGATACCAACCCTTTTCGGCTTTTTGTAGAACCTTCTTATTTATATCTGTAGCAATAATCTCTATAGAACCAGGTAAATATTGACCGGTTTCTTGAATTAGCATTGCTATGGTATAGGGCTCCTCCCCGCTCGAACAGGCGGCGCTCCAAATTCTAAGAGGACGGTTTCTAATCCCACCTCTTAGCATGGGCAAAATAGTGGAGCAACACTCAGTTAATTGATGTTCCTCCCGATAAAAGTAAGTTTCATTAATAGTTAATAACTCAATTAATACATCCCATTCCATGGGAGTTGCTGTCAAAAAGTCATAGTATTCATCATAATCTAACCCTAGTTCCATTACCCTTTTTGAAATCTTATCTCTAAGGATAGGTAGCCGATCATTAAATCTTAATCCACAATAGTCATATATAACCTGGCTTAATTTCGTTAATCCACTCTCATGCATTCGATCACCTTATTTCTAGCTACATTTCCTTATTGGAGAGCAGCTATATGTTTATTAATGGTTAAATTATTTATCTGCATCGCTGGATAGAAGAACTCAAGCAAGGCATATTAATTCAGCTATAAAATTACTAGATAAATAGAATACCGTCAAATAGATTTTTAGTTTTTAAATTTTAGTTTTTTATTTTTATCTTTTAAAAAAAACTCAAAAACTTATCAAACAATGAGAATTTTCTTCTACTTTATTAAAAAAATAAAAAATTTGGACACTATCAAAATAAAATCAATATTGTCGAAAATTCATGATTAGCGTACAATTACTTTACAAAAACTTTTTGATAACATTAAAGGAGAATATAATGTCTAGTATTATTGGGATTATCTTGGCATTGGTAGCAATTGGACTCGGGATGGTATTAAAAGGAGCTTCACTATCAGCATTATACAATCCGGCAGCTTATCTTATAATATTTGGCGGAACAGCAGCTGCAGTTATTATTGCTTTTCCATTTAGTGAAATTAAAAAATTTCCTATTTTGTTAAAAATCGCCTTTCTCGAACCAAAACAACCATCAAAATCAGACCAAATTACCAGTTTAGTTAAATGTGCAGAAATTGCCAAAAGAGAAGGGCTGTTAGCACTTGAAGAAGTTGCCCTTGAAACAGAAGATGCTTTTTACAAAAAAGGTCTAGAAATGATTATTGATGGGCATGACAGCGAGTTCATCGAAGAAGTATTGTTGGATGAAGTTGCAGCTATTGATAAGCGCCATAAAACTGGAGCACTAATCTTTACACAGGCAGGAACCTATGCTCCTACATTAGGGGTACTTGGAGCTGTTATTGGGCTTGTTGCTTCATTAGGAAATTTAAATAATGTTGAAAAACTAGGACATTCTATTTCTGCAGCTTTTATCGCAACATTACTGGGGATCTTTACAGGTTATGTTTTATGGCACCCTTTAGCAAATAAATTAAAACGCCTTTCTAAACGAGAGCAAGAGTTTAAGCTTCTAACGATTGAAGGGTTGCTCTCAGTCTACCAAGGTATGTCTCCAAGTGCATTAGAGAAGAAACTAACTGTCTATATTGCGCCTAGCGAGAGAAAGAAGCTTGAAAATATGAACGAGGAAGCGGCACATGAGCAAACGGCGTAATCGATTCGAAGAGGAACATGAAGAGCATATTGACGAGTCTTGGTTAATTCCTTATGCAGATATCCTAACACTATTACTAGCTTTATTTATCGTTTTATTTGCATCTAGTACAGTAGATAAAGCAAAATACGAATCCCTTATGGAAGCATTCAAATCTGAATTAACCGGTACAAAAATTGAAAGCAAAGATTCTGGTTTGTCCGTTAAGCCTTCTGATAAGGAAATTAATGAACAAAAAGAAAAAGAGCAGCCTGCAACGGCTCCTGAAGAAGCACCTGATCAAAGTCAGGAAGAAATAGAGCTTAACCAGCTTAAGGAACAATTAACAAAATACATTAATGATAACCATTTGGAAGCAGTAATTTCTCTTCAAGATACAAAACGCGGAGTAGAAATCTCGTTAAAAGATGTTATTCTTTTTGACCCTGGAAATGCAGATTTAAAAGCTAGTTCATTTAAGACACTTGATGTATTAGTCGGATTATCCAAAACTGTAACTAATCCGATCAGTATTGAAGGACATACAGATAATGTACCGATAAAAAATTCGAAGTACCAGTCTAACTGGGAGCTTTCCTCTGCCCGGGCTGTCAGCGTTCTTCATTTTTTTGAATCAAAAAGCATTGCTAAAGAACGCTTGCAATTCGTTGGATACGGTGAGTACCAGCCACTCTTTCCCAACGATACGAAAGAACACAAACAGGCAAATCGCCGCGTCAATATTGTGATCTTGCGCAAAGGGTAAAAAAAGCCAGTTTCCTATTTTACAAGGAACTGGCTTTTTGAATTTATAAGTTTTTCACCATCTGAACCTGCTCCGTCGTTGTCTTAAACCCCTGCTCCAACAAGTATTGGATGACTGGATTTGATTGGGAAGCATTGACGGTCATAAAACTGATTGGATGGGTTTGTTGTTCGGTTATAGCTGAGAAAACTGCTTGTAATCTCGCATCCGTTACCTCTCCCAGAAATTCCACTTGAAATAAAAATACCTTCTCGAGTTGCCTTTCTTGGTTCCACACTCTTTTAAAAAGTGAATAGCCTACCGGATTATGGTTATCGTCAAAATAGATTTGTGCTTCACCAGCCTTTACACTCTGCCACTCGCACTGCCATGGAACATTTTGTTTATAAAAAGAATAAGTTGGTAGCTGCTCAGGACGGATAAACTGGGATTGTACGTGAGAGTTATTTTTCCCTTCGAGAGTACCAGTTAAATAGACAAGCGAATCGGTAACTTCATAGCCGAATCTCGTATACAAACGGATTGCTCTCTCGTTCTCTTTAATCGCTTCAAGGGTTGCTACTTCACAGCCCTCTTCCGCATAGATTTTTAGAATCTCTTCCATGAGTAAAGTAGAAACCCCTTTGCCCCGGTATTCCGTAGCGATACCGGTACCGCCATTCCAGGCAGTCTTTTTCCCATCGATTACCCTAAATCCATTTAAGACAATGGCCACGGGTGCCTCGTCATCAAAGGCAACGATGGAGTGTGGTAACGAAAGTCCTTCATTGACCAGACGATTGAAGAACATCTCAGGAGTCATTTCCAGTTGAACAAAATAGCCTTCAAAGCCTTTATTCCAGGCGGTAATCATCTCATTTATGGTACAATCTGTTAATTTCTTAATTTGTAAGTTCATAACACCCCTCCTATGAAAAAATTGCCTTTTCATTATCAAGTTAGAAATCGACTGTTTAGTCTATTTTAATTTAATCAAAAAGCGCTTACATTCGCAACTGTTTTTTTATTATTCAATAAATCCCATTATGCGCCATAATGGGATTTGGGTGACGTGTTTATTTGACCACTTCTTCTACTTCTTGGAACGGCCATGCCGGCAAAGTCTTGGATAGTGGTTTATCCTCACGATAACCAAGCACATATTCTGCCTGCATAACGGTATGGATTTCGCGTGTTCCTTCATAAATTACTGGGGCTTTGGCATTTCTGAGGTATCGTTCGACCGGATACTCATTGGAAAAACCGTATGCTCCGTGGATTTGAACAGCATCATTGGCTGCTTCATAGGCATAATCACAGGCCTGCCATTTAGCTAGAGATGTTTCACGTGTGTTGCGTTTCCCTTGATTTTTCAGCCATCCAGCTCTAAAAACTAATAATCGTGACTGCTGCAGTCCTGCTTCCATTTTTGCAATCATTTGCTGTACAAGCTGGTGTCTGCCGATTTCTTTACCAAAAGTGCTTCGTTCATGGCAATATTTCAGACTCGCCTCAAGGCTAGCCATGATTGTTCCACAGGCACCGGCAGCAACTGTGAAACGGCCATTATCAAGGGCTGACATGGCAATTTTGAATCCTTCTCCTTCTTCCCCAACCAAGTTTTCTTTTGGAATCTTGACGTTATCGAAAAAGAGCTCACCAGTATTACCAGCACGGATGCCGAGCTTTCCTTTGATGGCCTTTGAGGAAAACCCTTCCCACTCGCGTTCTACGATAAAGGCAGAAATGCCGTGGTGCTTTTTGTTTTTATCGGTGTAGGCAAACACTAAAAAGTAATCCGCGACATCACATAAAGAAATCCAAGTTTTTGATCCGTTTAATATGTAATAATCACCTTGTTTGGTGGCGGTTGTCTGCATCGCAGCCACATCTGACCCAGCATTCGGTTCCGTTAGACCGAAGGCACCAACTTTATAGCCCTTTGCTTGTGGGGTGAGATATTTTTGCTTTTGCTGTTCATTGCCCCATTGAAGGAGTGTCATGCTGTTTAGGCCGGTATGGACTGATACGGCTGTACGGAAAGCTGTATCCCCGCGTTCGAGCTCCTCGCAGACAATCGCCAAAGCGTTGTAGTCCATTCCGCTACCACCGTATTGCTCAGGGATACAGACTCCCATTAACCCCAAGTCTGCCAACCGTTTTAAAATACCCGATTCAAAATGCTGGTTTTCATCCCATTCGCGAATATACGGCATGATCTCCTTGTCCACAAACTGGCGAACGGTCTTTCTTAACATTTCTTGCTCCTCTGAAAAAGAAAAATCCATCATTTAGTTGTTACTCCTCTCGGTTTTTAGTGTGATTTTTATATAAAATTGTTATTGGGGTTTTCCATTGGCGGATGAGCCTTTCTCATTGGCGGATAGGTATATTCAATTAGCGGATAGCGTTTCCCAATTGGCGGATAAGCGTTTTTAATTAGCGCATAACCATTCAATTGGCGGATAACCGCGTCCAATTAGCTTATAACAACTTATCTGTCGGATAACCTCCAATAACTGTCGTTTGGCCATTGATTACTGTCGGATAAGCTGACTTACTGTCGCATGGCCACCGGTTACTGTCGCATAACCAACAATTACTGTCGCTAGCCCTCGCCCCAATCATCCAAACCCACATAACCAATAATGAAAGAAACAAAGGTACAGAAAACTGCACCTTTGCATATATTTTACTTTAACGCACTACCGCGACGGGGGACTGTCCCCAGACCTTACTTCACCCCAACTGGACAAACTTTCTGCCCAATCGCCGCAATCAACTCAGCTGGCATTGGGAAACTCAATGCAGCTGGGTCCTTCATAACAGCAGGGATCGCCGTTTGAAGCGCCTCTTCAGTGATATTGTACTGCTTGAAATCAGCAGGCAGACCCACCTTATGCTGAAGTAGTCTAATTTTTTCCACAACCTTCGTCAATGCCTCTTGTGGCGTATCATCACCCTCCACATCCACATTTAATGCCTGAGCCAGCTCAGCCACCTTCGGCAAATATAAATCTGGTACCATTTCCATTACTACCGGTAAAAAGACAGCATTTGCCAGGCCATGTGGAATACGGAACAATGCACCATACGCGTGAGCCATGTTGTGAACTGGAATCGCATTCAAAGCAAAGCTGAACGCAGTAATTCCCATTAAGCTCGCCTGCAATAAATCCATGCGTGCATCTAGATTCCCCCCGTCTGCCACCGCAACAGGTAGATTTTTTTCAATTAACCGAATGGCATGCAGGGCATACGCATCCGTTAAGCCAGTAGCAGTAGGTGAGGCCAACGCTTCAATCGCATGGGTTAAGGCGTCAAACCCCGTAAAGGCCGTAATCAGCGGCGGAAGGCCGACCGTTAAATCAGGATCTAAAATCGCCATATCCGCACTAATAAATGGATTGATAATATTGGTTTTCATTTGAATATCTTCATTAAAAATAACGGCAATTGGAGAAACCTCTGAACCCGTACCCGCTGTCGTTGGAATCGCGATGTGCGGAATCGGGATATAATTTGCCTTTGGAAACGATTCGTACAACAAGCCACCAGGAATCGCTTCCTTAATATCAGCCAGCCCTTTGTGAAGCGCATACTTCACCCCTTTTACCGTATCAAGCACACTGCCGCCGCCCACTGCTAGAAGGGAATCAGCGCCAATTTCTCGTGCATAGCGAACGGCATCATTAATGCATCGGCTTTCGGCATCCTGTTTGATATCCAAATACATTCCCACCAATTGTGGGCCGCTGCCATGACCTGTTAAATCAAAAATGGATGCCACTTTTTCCACGACTCCTGCTTGTTCTAATCCTCTGTCACTTAAAAGCAGCACTCGTTTGGCACCAAGGCCGGCAAACAAACTAGGAACCATCGCCCGGGAATTCGAGCCGCTGTAGATTCCTGTACGTAACATGAACTGTGATAAGGTTGTTTTCATGGTTTTCTTCACCTCTTCATTAGTTTTGGCCAAATAGAATTCCGTACCAATTGCGTCTCTCAAGCTCAGGACTCATCGATGTATGAACATGTTTTACCTGTGTATAGGCATCAAGGGAATGCTGACCCATTTCGCGGCCGATTCCACTTTGCTTGTAGCCACCGAACGGAGCGTCACTGCGAAGCATATGCCAGTCATTGATCCAAACCACTCCAGCCTGAAGTTTTCTTGCCACCTCGTAGGCCTTATTAACATCGCGTGTCCACACACCCGCTGCTAACCCATAAATGGTATCGTTCGCCATTTTAATTGCGTCGTCTAAGTCCGAATAACGGATGACACATAAAACAGGGCCAAAAATCTCCTCTTGAGCAATTTTCATATCATTGGTTACATTCGTGAAAATGGTTGGCTCAATGAAATGACCTTCTTCAAGGCCAGCCACCTTCACTTCTTTCCCGCCACAAACAAGCGTAGCACCTTCTTGTTTACCTGACTCAATATAGGAAAGAATGGATTCCTTCTGCTTTTTCGAAATAACCGGACCCACATCAGTAGTCGGATCCAATGGATTGCCGAGCTTTAATTTGCTGGCGAGAGCCACTAGTCCTTCGACTACTTGGTCATAGAGCTTATCTGGGACAAATAAACGTGTGCCAGATTCACAAAGCTGACCCGAGTGTAAAAACACTCCGAACAGGCTTCCAGGAAGAGCGATATTTAGGTCCGCATCCTCTAAAATAATATTTGGCGACTTTCCGCCGAGCTCGAGGGTGGTATTTTTAATCGTACCTGCTGCAAGTGCCATAATGTTTCTCCCTACTTCTGTTGAACCGGTGAAGGCCACTTTATCGACCTTTGGATGGCTGACTAATGCTTCGCCCACCTCAGCACCTGGGCCTGCGACCACATTGATAACACCTGGAGGCACGACCTTGGAGATGATTTCTGCTAATTTCAAAGTTGATAAAGGTGTGTAGCTTGCCGGCTTAATGACGATGGTGTTCCCCATGGCAAGTGCCGGAGCAATCTTCCAGGTGGCAATGACCATTGGGAGATTCCATGGCGTAATGGCAGCACAGACGCCGATTGGTTCACGCCAGATAAAATTGTGTGCCGGTCCTGGAAACGGTGGAACTGGAAGCGTTTCCGAAAATGGATACTCTAAAGTAAATTTCGCTAATGTTTGGAACAAGTCGACCATTTGTAAAATGTCACTGTTGCCGATTCGGCGTACCGTTCCACCGGAGCTAATTGCTTCTAGGTAGGCTAGCTCTTGTGCATGCTCGACAATTTGATAGGAAATGGCATATAAAACATTGGCACGGTCCTTTGGTTTCATGTTTTTCCAGTCACCCTGGTCAAAGGCTTCACGTGCAGCCATGACCGCACGATCGACGTCCTCCTTCGTTCCTTTTGCTACCTTTGCGACCAACTCTCCGTTGGCAGGGTTATACACATCAAAGGTTTCCTGGCTACTGGCTGGCTCCCATTTCCCATTGATAAAATGGGGAAATGTTTGCACCTCAACTTTAACTGTCATCGTAACTCCTCCTCTACTTATCTTCGACAACTACATTTTTTGTGACTGTTTCGCCCCTACTGTTCTTGTTCCGGGCACAATAACATTTTTTTGTGACCAATTTGTCTCCAAATTTCCAATCACGGGCACAATAAACCTACAAAACTCCTAACTCACTATCTGAATATCTATAAATCTCTTCGATTTTTTTGCCTCTGGCTCTCGCTAAAATTTCCATTCGGACAGATAGCTGTTTGAGGGTAAAGTTCATGATGTCATCAGGATTTCCTCCGAATGAACTAACCTCCCTTCCTGCGATGCCTTCCTGGTTTAGGCGAATCGCTAGTGGCGTCAACTCGCCCATTTTAGCCGCAACAAAATCAAAAAGATGTGGGTGCTCACAAATCAATCGTTGCAGAAGGAACGTGCCGTACCCGATATGTCTCGACTCATCCTTCTTCAAGTTCCCAATTCCTTCAAGCAATCCAGGCATAATTCCGGCTGTTTCCAAGGCAGCATAGAACGAATAATAGCCGGTTTCAGCTAATACCCCCTCAACAAACATGTTATACACGACAGATGCTTCAGCAATCGCTTCAGGAGACTGGTCGGTAACCAGACGCTCCATCGCCGTCGGTAGAATTTCATAAAAAATCTTCTGATAAGTCTCCGTATGGAAATTGGAGAGATCCCCCTTCTCCCCAATTGCATTCAATACCAATCGGAAAAACTCCGTGTGCTTCGCTTCCTCATATAAGAAGGTCGTTAAAAACATTTCTTCTTCCAGTCTGCCTTCTTTAGCAATAGCCATAATCAACGGCAGCAAATCAAGAGTAACTGCTTCCTCACCCGCTTGAAACTGAGAAATCAGGCGTAAAATATCCTGTTGCTGCTCTTCATTCATCGCTCTCCAGTCGCGTTGGTCCTGACTAAAATCAATATCAGCAGGATTCCAGGTGCCTAACCGTTTCGCTTTTTGATAGAGTCGATACGGAAAGGAATCCTCCAGCAGCCCCCTTGAGCTTGTTGTTAAAATGGTTCTTTTTTCCATAGTGCTTTTCCTCCTCATTTCCTTTTACGGTTTGATTACAATTTCAGACGCAGTTTGGCGTAAATGTGTTTTTAAAATTTTTCCCACGCCATTTCTAGGCAACGCTTCTAGAAAAACAATTCTTCTCGGGGTTTTATTTTTTGCTAAATGATCCTGACAGTAACGAATCAGTTCCTCTTCAGTTACCTCAGACCCTGGCTTCTTCACGACACAAGCCACCATCTCTTCACCCATTCGCTCATCAGGAACGCCAACAACAGCAGCTTCAAACACCTGTTCATGACCGTTAAGAATCTCCTCTATATCACGTGGATAGACGTTAAAGCCGCCGCGAATAATTAGGTCCTTTTTGCGGTCAACAATATAGACATAGCCCTCATCATCGATTCGCGCCATATCTCCAGTGAATAACCACCCACTCCTTAATACACGGCTCGATTCCTCCAGATTTTGATAGTAACCTGGCGTGACATTGTCACCACGGACAATCAACTCCCCTACTTCACCGGTAGGAAGCTCCTCGCCCTCCTCATTAACCACCATCACTTCTACCCCTGGAATCGGAATCCCAACAGAACCTGGTTTGATTTCAATTCCTTTCCGATGGGCCGTGACGACTGGTGCGGCTTCAGATAACCCATAGCCTTCGTACACCTTCGCTCCAAACCTTTGTTCAAACGCATGGAGTAACGCTACCGGCAGAGGCGCTGAACCTGATCCGACCGATTCTAGGCTGGAGGTATCATATTGGTCCGCCCCAGGAAAGGATAACATCGCATGAATCATCGCCGGTACCGCGGAAAACGTCCGAACCTTATAGGTTTCAATGGCTTTAAACACTTCTTTTATATCAAAGCTCGAAAAAACAACGATTGAACTGCCTGTTAAATAACATACATTGGACACCGTCAGTCCATAAACATGAGCAAGCGGCAGGACACCTAGTGTTGTTCCACGTTCCGTTTCGTTATGTTTCGCCGAATTTTCAGCATTGGAAAATAAGTTTTTATGGGTCAAGAGAACTCCTTTTGGATTTCCTGTTGTTCCTGAGGTGTATAAGATGACCGCGGTATCTTCTTCTGTCACCCCTTCATCGAGAGAACCATTGTCCTGAACCATCACCTCGTAAAAGTTTTTCACCTGACTCGACGAAGGCTGGTCGACCACAATTAACTCTGGTTTGGATACTAAACCTTCCAGCGATTTTTCCACATTAGCTAACACATATGAGGAGGTAATCACTGCTTTGGCACCAGATTTTTCCGCGATATAGTGAAGCTCTTTCGGGTGAAGCGTAAACATGACTGGTACAATGATGGCACCCGCTCTTGTAATCGCTTGATAGGAAAAGAGGACTTCCGGACAATTGGGCATGCAAATCATGACACGGTCACCCTTATTTATCCCGAGTTTCCGTAGGCCGTGAGCAAATTGGTCTGCAAATTGTTTCGTTTCCACATTTGTGTAGGACTTTTCTTTGAAAAATAAAAAAGGGTACTCTCCAAAATTTGAAATATTTGTTTCAAGCAGCTCCTTAAGCTTCATCCAATCTCTCCTTTCGGTACACCACTATGGAACCTTGTTTTTCGTAACTTACCTGCTGTCTTTGCTCAAGCAAATCTAAATGACCTTGGATTTGAGATAGTCCCAAAAACACTGTTCTTCCGTTTAATCGAGGATACATCACGCTGCAAATCTCAAAAATACTTTTCTCGCCACTATCAAGAATGGATAGAATCTGTTTACAGCGCTTTTCTTGTTCATTGAGTCTTTTGTTGATTAGCGATAAGTGATCTGTAAATATCTCCCCATGGCCGGGATAAATCGTCACAAGTGGCAGCTGACTGACTCTTTCCATCGAATCCCTATACTGTAATAATGGTCGCGGACGAATCAGCTCCCCCGGATTTGGCGGTTCAATAAAGGCATTCACCGAAAAGGCCTTTAATAAATGATCGCCAGCGAATGTTTCCCCGGTTTCAGGGCTCCAGAGCAACAGATCACATTGACTGTGTCCTGGAACATGCACCACCTCAAACTTCCTTCCACCTAGAGGAACCTGGTCTCTTTCTTTTAAAAAAGTAACATTTCTCCATATTTCCTCATGAAATGGGCGCTTAATAATATGCTTTTTCGGGTCGGCACCACAGCTTGTTACAAACTGGTCAAAAAATTGCTGAACTCTCTCATACTCGTGAATATCAGAGTTGATGGAACCGGCCGCCTGTTCATGTACAAAAATAGGAATATCAACTTCTTCTTGAAGATGTGGAATGGCACCAGCATGGTCTATATGAATGTGGGTGAGGACAATATGGTCAATATCTGTTAATTGAATGCCATGATTATGTAGTTGTTTCTTTAACTGTTGATAGGACTCTCTGCCAGGGTTTCCGGTATCCACTAAGGTAACGGTTTCCCCAATGACCAAGAAGGCATTCACCGTTCCTTCGGCAAAATGTGTTTGTAGCTCTAGAGGAACAATTTTAACCATGTAACGGCTCCTCCTTTCTGAACGATAAAAGGCTTGGAATGCGCCAAATCTTTTGAACCTTTAAAAGTTTCGGTTGTGTAGCGCCCTTGTAAATGACCGTTTTTTGTATTTTTAGTAGTTTCGGTCGCATAGAACCCTTATAGGCGACCTTTCTTTCGTTTGTTCAGCTGGTTCGGTCGCATAGAGCCCTTATAGGCGACCTTTCTTTCGTTTTTCCAGCTGGTTCGGTCGCATAGAACATCATAGGAGACACTTCTTCGTTTTTTAAGAGATTTGGTCGCATACATAGGATTAATCACATCTAAAGGAGGGTTGACCAATAGACTATATTTCTAGTAAACCAAGATTATGTCATAAAACTATTAAAATCCCCCTTGTATACTAAACACCAAGTGGTGGTCGGATGTGATACAAGGGGGAGAGTTACATAGTTACCTATTATTTAATCTTGATTGGCACGATTTTTCCGTCCTCTACCGCTGCAACCTCTAATTCACCATCGAAACCGCCGCCAGTAAATTTCGTAAAATCATAGATTTTCACATTATCAGGAATATTGCTTACGCCATCCTGCATTTTCGCTTGGATTTTTTCCGCGTCGTCAACAGAGCCTGCTGCTTTCATTGCTTCTACAAAAATGTACATCGCAATGTAATTAAGACCGGCTTCTGATCCAGGAGTCTCTCCATACTTTTCTTGGTATTTCTTCGCAAAATCAGGAATAGCCGGGCTTTTTGATTCAATAAGAGGCATAACGCCGATTGAACCATTTAACAAATCATAAGACCCAGTTACCTTTTTCATTTCATCAAATTTTGCTTGGTCCATTACGATAAAACCGCCTTTAAAGCCTAGCTCACGTGCTTGCTTCGCTACTTTTGCAGTCGGTTCAGATGCACCACCGATAAACAATACATCTGGCTTTTCCTTTAACGCATTTGTAACTGTCGTGAAGAAATCTGTTTCTTTCGCAAAGTCGATGGCAGAGTTGTAAACAACCTTCCCACCTTCTTTTTCCCAATGTGCTTTCAGCTTTTCAGACCAGTCTTTTCCGTATTGAGACGCAGTTGGGAGAAAGGCAATTTTCTTACCGAATTTCTTCATTTCATAGTCTGTAAACGGCTTTAAATATCCATCATAACGAGGAGGAATACGTACGGTTAGGTTATTGCCCACTTCAGACACCTTCGGTTCACTTGTGTAAGCACCAATGAGGAATTTATCTTGTTGGTTGAATACTTGTAGTGCAAAGACACCACCGCTGTGCGGAGTGAAAATAATAGGTGTTTTGTTTTCCTGAATCAGCCGTTTGGCGTTAGCTCCTGCTTCATTAGGAAGGTATTTGTCATCCAACGACACGATATTCAGCTTGAATTTCTTTCCACCTACTTCAAATCCACCGGCACCATTAATTTCTTCTGCTGCCATTTTCACACCATTTAAAGTACGTTCACCATAAAAGGCAGCCGGGCCGCTTAATGGACCAGTATAACCAATATTGACTGTACCTGCTTCTTCAGATTTACTGTCACCGCCGCCTCCTGCAGCCGGTTTCGTGTTTGCTGATTCATTGGATGAACTGTTACATGCTGCCAAACTGAAAATAACTACGAAGATCAAACTCAGCATCAAAAGAGCTTTTAATCTTTTCATTGGTTTTCCCCCTAATATTTTTAAAATATTCAGATTTTGACAGTGGTAATAAGGCCTTCCTCACCCCCTTAAAAGCGCAGCCAGTCAATACATTAAGCACCTATATACGCTTTTCTCACTTCATCATTCGCAAATAATTCTTCTGAAGTGCCTTGAAGGACGATGGAGCCATTCTCAAACACATAGCCTTTATCTGCAATTTTTAATGCCGCATTTGCATTTTGTTCTGCTAACAGGATGGTAGTCCCCTCTTTGTTAATTTTTTGAATGACCTCAAACATCTGCTCCACAATCAACGGCGCAAGACCAATAGAGGGTTCGTCAAGCAGCATCAGCTTCGGTTTTGACATTAATGCTCTGCCAATCGCGAGCATTTGCTGCTGACCACCGCTTAGAGAGCCTGCAGCATCGTTCTTTTTTTCCATTAGAATCGGAAACAGCTCGTATACATGCTCAAGAGAATGCTTGTATTCTTCCTTTTTTCCACGGTGTACATAGGCACCCATTCTAAGATTCTCCTGGACAGACATGGCAGGGAACAGTTTCCTTCCCTCCGGACATTGACCGATTCCTAATTTTACAATTTGATCAGCCGACGTTCGATTCAATCTTTTGCCTTCGAAAAAGATTTCTCCAGAGGCAGGCTTACTTAGACCGCTAATGGTTCGAAAGGTCGTACTTTTTCCGGCGCCATTTGACCCCAATAGAACGACGATTTCGCCTTCATTAACCTCAATGTTCACGTTTTGAATGGCTGTAAAACTACCATATTTGACAGAGACATTTTGTAAACTAAGCAATGGCGCTCCCTCCCAAGTACGCTTTTATAACCGCTTCATTATTACGAATTTCCTCCGGTCTTCCTTCGGCGATCTTTTCCCCATAATTCAGAACCATAATTTTATCGGCAATTCTCATAATCATCGACATTTTGTGCTCGATTAAGCAAACTGTGATTCCTTTACTTACCATCTTTTTCATCAAATCTGCCAGCCCTTCTGTTTCATCCGGGTTTACACCGGCCGCTGGTTCATCTAGAAATACAATCTCAGGATCCGTGGCTAACGCCAAGGCAAATGCCGTTCGCTTTTTTTCTTCCTGCGTTAAGCTGCCAACGAGTTTATTGGCTGCCTGTTTTAAATCAACGAACTCCAACACTTCCATTGCTTTTTCGCGGCATTGCTTCTCTTCGCTTCTTAAGCGTGGTGTGCGAAAAATGGCATCCAGTAAATTGGACTTCGTCCGCAAGCGATGTCCAACGATGACATTGTCAAGAACCGTGGATTGTTCGAACAAATTCGTTGTTTGGAAGGTTCGTGCCACTCCAAGCTCTGCGATTTTATTGGAAGGTAACGTGGTAATATCCTTTCCTTTAAAAATGACCTGTCCTGAGCTTGGTTGATGAAAACCGCTGATTAAGTTGAAAAAAGTCGACTTACCGGCCCCGTTTGGACCAATAATGGCATTTATTTTTCCTTGTTCTATCTTAAAATCCACTTGATTCACAGCAACCAGGCCGCCAAATTTCTTTGTTAGATTTCTCGTCTCCAAAAATTGCATCCCTATACCTCCTCTACTTGCTTTTCACGGTCGATGAATGGCTTGCCGCTAGCACGGGCTGTACTAGTAAGCTGCAGCTGTTCTTTTTTCGCCCTCCGTTTAGCCACCCCACTTGAAATCGCTCCCACAATTCCACGGGGATAGAAAATGACGAGTAGGGTTAAGACTGGGCCGAAAATAAGCATTCGGTACTGCTGAAACTCTTGTAGTTGCTGTGACAGCCAAACAATAAGCAATGTGCCGACCAGTGGACCGCTTAGCGTACCAATTCCGCCAACAAGTAAATAAGTTTTAGTAAATCAAAGGTGATGGTGATTGCACCAATATCTGGACCGATAAAACGAACAAATGATGCATATAGGGCTCCGGATAATCCGGCAAAAAGTGTAGACAACACAAAGACTGTTAGTTTATTTTTCATCGTGGATATCCCAATGGTTTGTGCTAAATCTTCACTGTTTCGAATCGCAACATACGTCCGACCTGACAGGGAGTGAATAATTCGGTACATAACCAAAACCACGAGAAGTACGAAGAACAACACTAAATAATAGTGTGAAATCTCTGTTTCAAAGGTAATAGGACCCAACCCTGCTGGTGCAGGAATGCCTATCAATCCACGGACACCTTCTGTTAAACTGTCCCATTTATCAATAATGAGATAGATAATATATCCCAGGCACAACGTATAAATTGCGAAGAAGTGTTCTTTCGTCCGTAGGGCGATTAAACCGACGAGGAATCCTAGAAAACTAGTAATTACCAAGGATAAGAAGAACGCTCCCCAGAAATTCATGCCCGCTTTTACGGTCAAGATTCCTAACGAATAAGCACCTATCCCAAAGAATCCCGCATGTGCCAGTGATAGATATCCTGTATATCCGGCAAGTAAATTTAACCCGTACACGCCAATCATCCATATAAAAGCAAGCGTCATGATGTGGATGAAGTAATTATTATTTGATACTAAAGGGAAACCGATGGCGAATAGGATTAAAGCAATGATTATATTTCTTTGATTCCATACTTTTCCCATTAGTGTCCCCCCTTTGAGAACAAGCCTGTTGGTTTTACTGTTAAGATAATCACAAGAAGAACGAAAGCGATGATGTCTTTGTAGTCGTTTGAAATGTAGGTTGCGCCTAGGCTTTCACTAAAGCCTAAAATATATCCACCTACAATGGCTCCCGGGATACTTCCCATACCACCGAGGATAATGATAACAAAGGCTTTTAGAATAACTAGCTGTCCCATTCCTGGAAACACTAGATTAATAGGTGCAGATAGTGAGGATGCAATGGCAGCAAGCCCGCCAGAAATCATAAAAGTTAACATGGCCACCTTGTTTGTGTTAATACCAACCAGGTTGGCGCCTTCCCGATTTTGTGACATGGCAATGATGGTTGCCCCTGTGAAGGTTTTTTTCAAGAAAAGATAGAGAAGAATCATGACGACAATGGCTGCAACAACAATCAAGATCCGCTGCATCGTAAACGTCAATCCTAGGATTTGAACGACTTGCCCATAGGGAGTAGGCATACTTTGATATTCTGCCCCCCAATAAAATTGGGCGAAAGCTTCTAAGAATAAGAGAATTCCAATGGCAGCAATTTTGTCGTGGATTGGCGGTGCTTCTCTAAGCGGGTGAAAGACAAACCGTTCCATCATGACACCAAGAAGACCCACAACTAGAATTGAAACAAAAATAGCGACCCAATAATGAAGCCCAAACTTGGTCATCATCGTTAAGGTTATGTATCCACCCATCATGTATAATGCTCCATGCGCAAAATTTGGAATGTGCAGGATACCATAAACGAGCGTTAAACCTAAGGCAACAAGGGCATAAACGCTTCCAATGGTTAAGCCATTAAACAGCTGCTGAATAAGAATCTCCATAGCTTCCCCCTTATACTTTTTTGAAATTTCAATTCATATAAAATACTTCTTTATGGGAGCGTTCCATTCGGTCAGCTCCCTTTTCTCAACCAAATGATTACTGTACTTTATTTGTTACCTTCTCTTTTTCTTCTTCCTGAAGCGTACGCCATAAAATTTTTCCACTTGAGGTCATTGGGAACTGCTTCCGGAATTCTATGAGTCTTGGGTATTTATAGGCAGCCATATGCTGTTTCGACCACTCAATAATTTCCTCTTCGCTCACTTTTCCTTCAAAGCCTTCGTTTAATATAACGAAAGCCTTCACCGTCTCCCCTCTTCTTGGATCAGGTACGCCCACCACACAAGCCTGCTGAATGGCTGGGTGCTTATACAGATACGATTCCACTTCTGTTGGCCATACCTTATAACCAGATGCGTTAATCATCCGTTTCACACGATCAACCATGAAGAAATAGCCTTCTTCATCATAGCGGCCGATATCACCTGTTCTAAAATACGATTTTCCGTCTATTTCGATAAAAGCACTTCTATTTTCATCGTCGCGGTTAAAGTAACCAACCATTACCTGCGGGCCATTGACGATAATTTCCCCTACTTCCCCGACACCCAGCTCTTTTCCTGTCGCTGGCTCGATAATTTTGGCATCGACATCAAAGGAGGGAATTCCAAGACATTGCATCTTTGGACGCTCTGCTGGATTGAAATGCGTTTGAGCTATCGTTTCAGATAAACCGTAGCCCTCGACAAACCGTAAACCCGATAACTTAAATAGCTTTTCCCCTACCGCCTCAGGAAGGGCAGCACCTCCACCAGAAATAGAGGTTAAAGAGGAGATATCCTCTGCTTTCAGCTTTGGATTGGCTAAGAAATCGACGATCATCGTGGCAATTGTTACCCAATGGGTACATTGAAGACTTTTAATCATTTCTACTGCCGCATCTCGATTCCATCTTGTCAGAATGACCATTGTACTACCGCTGTAGATCGGCATATGCATACTGTGGACCATCCCTGTTACATGAAAAAGCGGTAGGGACATTAAATGCACTGCGTTTGGTGTAGTATTTGACCAATGATAAGCGCCTACAGTATTTGCATTTACCGTCCGATTTGTGTGCATACAGCCTTTTGGGAGACCTGTTGTTCCCGATGTATATGGTAGGACTGCTAGGTCATCTCCCTTTGCTGTATGTTCAGATGGAGCTATCTTAGCTTGAATGGCATCGTTCCAAAGATAGTGACCAGCCTCAGAAAATGGCACACTTGGAGCTTCCACCTCTTTTGGAAGCATCGCTTCAAACCCGGTCCCTGCATAATCTGAATAGGCTGCAAGCAGTAAGTTTTCTAGTGTAGTCGTACCTAATAATGGACGGACTCGGTCATATAATTCTTGACCTGCAAGAGCTGTCTTGATTTCACAGTCTCGCACGTAAAATTCTAATTCATCGGCAACTAACATCGGATTGATCGGAACAACCACGGCATTTGCTCTTAAAATCGCATAATAACCTATCACAAATTGCGGTGAATTTTGCATGAAAAGCAATACTTTTTCACCCGTTTTTACCCCAAGCTTATGTTGTAGGTATCCGGCAAGTGCATTGACTTCCTCATCCAGCTGTTGATAGGAGAGCTTATTTCCGTAATAAAAAATGGCAGCCTGGTCCGGATAACGGGCAGCACTCACTCGTAGGTTGTCATAAAGAGAGGTTGCAGGAACTTTCAATGATTTAGAGATTTTTGGCCAGTATTCGTAATGAAGAGTAAGCATTGCATATCCTCCTAATTAAATAGAATATTAGATTTTGTTGTAAACGCTGTCATTTTTAGCGATTCCATTTAAGATCATATCTACATAAATCTCCACGACTTTCTCCTCCGGGACTTCCCCAGTTGGGTTAAACCAATAAAAACTCCAATTCGTTATTCCCAGAATTCCCATCGTTAGGATATCAGCGCGAAGACCTGATTTAAATCTGCCTTGATGAATACCATCTTCAATTAGTCTTTGTGTATTTTTCCGAAACAGCGTCCGTTTTTCTTTGATTTCCTCAATATATTTTTCACTTAGATGCCGCATTTCCCTTGAAAAAATGCGGGCGCTCGGTCGTTCCGTCTTGATACTGCTGATTAGCATAAACACAATCTCATATAGCTTTTTTATACAATCAGAGTAAGGATTATTGAGGATTACTTCCTGTTTTTTTACCAGTTCCTCGATATAGGTTAAGTGGATATCCTTTAGCAGTTCTTCCTTACTGCTAAAATAATAGTAAAAGGTTCCCTTCGTCACACCCAGCGATTGAACAATATCCTGTACAGACGTGGATTTAAATCCATTTTGATCAAACAACTGGATTCCAGTCTCCATTAATTTTCGCTTCATTGGATATTTCCTTTCGGCAATAACCCTGGGTGAGGTTGACTCCCTTGCGATTGAATCAACCTCACCGCGGTATTATTCGCGTTCAATAATGGTGGCAATTCCCTGGCCTCCGCCAATACAGGCGGTAATGAGGGCGTATCGTCCCTCTGACCGTTTTAGTTCATAGACTGCCTTTGTGACGAGGATGGCCCCTGTAGCACCTAGTGGATGTCCATGGGCAATGGCTCCACCATTCACATTTACCTTTTCAAGATCCATACCAAGCTCGCGGTTACATGCGAGTACCTGTGAGGCAAACGCTTCATTAATTTCAATTAAGTCCATTTCTCCGATGGATAGACCAGACTTTTCCATTACCTTTCTTACGGCAGGAACTGGCCCAATACCCATAATATTTGGATCAACACCTGCGACAGCATAGTGACGAACAACCGCAAGCGGAGTGAGATTTAATTCTTCTGCCTTTTCTCTCGACATAATGACAAGGGCCGATGCGGCATCATTTAATCCTGAACTGTTTCCAGCAGTGACCGTTCCACCCTTTAGAAACGCAGGCTGCAGCTTCGCCAATGCCTCATAAGTCGTTTGTGGTCTTGGGTGTTCATCTGTATTAAATACAACAGGTTCACCCTTTTTTACAGGAATGGTGATTGGCACAATTTGTTCTTCAAACCGTCCTTCCTCCATCGCAACTGCCATCCGCTGTTGACTTTGGAGGGAAAATTGATCCTGTTCCTCCCGTGAAATTTGGTATTTTTCAACGAGATTTTCAGCAGTAATCCCCATTGGAGGGTCGCCAATTTCCTTTGGAGACAGTTGAGACTTCCTGAAACTTGGCGGCATAGGACTGTACGGTTTTTCTGGACGATCCATCAAATAAGGAGCCCGGCTCATACTTTCCGTCCCACCGGCAATATACACATCTCCGTCTCCGGCCCGAATCGCTTGCGCGGCAAGATTAATCGCGTTAATTCCCGATCCGCACTGCCGGTCCACCGTTAACCCAGGTAAATCTAGCGATAATCCTGTCTGTAAAGCTGTTAATCTAGCAATATTTCCTCCACCTGAAAGCACATTGCCGAAAATCACATCGTCAATCATTTCAGGCTGAATCTTTGCTCGTTTTACTGCTTCTTTAATGACCTCAGCACCTAAGACATGGGCTGGAACACCTGCAAGTGCACCTCCCTGTCTACCAATCGCCGTCCGTACGGCTGAAACAATTACTGCATCTCTTTTCATTGTGTAACCCCCCTAGTTTTTGGAATATGTCATTACATGGCATGTGCTCCGCCATCAACTACAATAATGTCACCGGTTACAAAATCAGAGGCAGGCGATGCTAAAAATAACGCCACACCTTTAAGGTCAGTATTCGAGCCAAATTTTCTTAATGGTGTGCCTTCGAGAATCGCTTCTCCACCTTGGTCTAGTAACCCTTTGGACATTTTTGTTGGGAAAAAGCCTGGAGCAATCGCATTCACATAGATACCCTCTGGTCCCCATTTCACAGCCAAGTCCTTCGTAAACGTAATAACGGCTCCTTTACTTGCGTTATAGCCAATAGCATTCATATATTTTGGGTTACTGCCTTTTAAACCCGCAACCGAAGCGATATTAATAATTTTTCCTGATTTCTGCTCAAGCATCACTTTTCCAGCAGCCTGACTCATTAAAAAGGTGCCCGTAACATTCACATTCATTACCTTGTACCAAGCCTCAAGTGGCATTTCTTCGACTGGAGCTCCCCATGATGCGCCACTGTTGTTGACGAGAATATCAATCCTTCCGAATTTTTCAACGGTCTTCTCAACGACATGTTTGACATCTTCAGGATTTGTAACATCACATTGTAATGCAAAGCTCTCAACCCCAAGCTTCTTCAGCCCTTCACTCACTTCTTCACAAGCCTCCAGTCTTCTGGAACAGACCACTACGTTTGCCCCTGCTTCCGCAAATCCTTCGGCAATTTGCTGTCCTAATCCTCGACCACCACCTGTAACAATGGCTACTTTTCCTTTGAGATCAAAAAGATCTTTTACGTGCATTCTATTTCCTCCTATTTCTATCAACTCAATTGGTATCGTCTTTTCATAAAGTTCATTCATCCAAAAAGCTTAATTTAAATCATCTCAAACATACTAACTAGTTGGTATGTTATTAATCTTATAATAGTAAAAATTTTTAGAATATTCAACATCTAGTCATTCGACAAATTCCTCATTAGTATAGTAGAAAAGTCTTCTGGACCCTATCCTTTTCTAATAATCCGATAGATGCCAGTTCCTTTTGCTATCAATTGTTGATGATCGTCTACTATTTCCGCTTCAATAGTAGCCAGTTTATAACCCTTTTGAAGGATTTTGGCTTTAGCAAAGAGATGGCCAGAATTAGCTGGTGAAAAATAATGGACATCTAAATTCATTGCTGCTACCGGGGATTGATAAATCGATCGAAGAACGATGGATTGCACGGCATCCAGCATGGAGGCGTGTACTCCTCCGTGAACTGTTTTATTAGTATTTAGGAGCTCTCTTTTCAGTGAAAGCTTAAGAAGGATTTCATCATTCTTTTCAGTTACTAGTTCAAAACCGATATGGTTATTGAACGGATTATTCTCTATATATTTATGAAGCTCCGTATTCAAGACCGACAATTTATCCCCACCTACTTACTACCCTTGTATAATTGGACTTGTTTTAAATGTCCCTATCCCTTTCGCAATAAGCGAATGATTTTGATCGAAAATAGTCCCTTCCGCCATGACATATTTTCCGTCTTGGTTCACTATCGTTGTTTCTGCACGATAATTTTCTTTTGGTAAAAGATCAAAGAATGATAGATTTAGGTTAATGGTAGCGGCGAATGACTGGGTCTCTAAAGAGATGTTTGCTCCCATTATAATATCAAGCATGGTGGAGAATACCCCAGGATGAACGGTTCCGTCATCCTGAAGCAAATGCGGCTGCATGCCGATTTCTAACTGAAACGCATCCGACCATTCACCACTAAAACCCATATAGTCGAAAAATGTTGATGTAGTTTCGGGCATTTTCATTCGTCTTTCTCCTTTAAGTAGTAATCTCTACCATCATGGCCATTCCCTGTCCTCCGCCAACACATAAAGTGGCTATGCCTCTTTTTTTCTGTTGCTGGGTTAGTTCGTAAATTAAAGTAGTGATGATTTTTGCACCGGTGGCCCCAAGGGGATGTCCAAGTGCAATCGCACCTCCGTTCACATTCACCTTATCCGGATCAAGATTTAATTCACGAATTACAGCTAATGCCTGAGAGGCGAAGGCTTCATTTAACTCAAATAAATCAATATCAGCAAGTGTAAACCCTGTTCGTTCCAATAGTTTTTTCACAGCTGGCACCGGACCAATTCCCATAACCTCTGGTGAGACTCCGACCACTGACCAATCCACGATTCTAGCCATTGGCTTCAAACCCATTCCATCTGCATGGCTACGAGACGTTAACACTAAGGCAGCTGCCCCGTCATTACGTCCACAGGCATTACCAGCCGTGACCGTGCCATTCTCTTTAAAAACAGGTTTAAGCTTTCTTAATGTTTCAATCGTGGTTTCCGGTCTTGGATGTTCATCCACCGAAAAGGTAATAGAACTCTTTTTTCCTTTCACCTCAACGGGGACGATTTCATCCTCAAACCGGTTACTTTTAATAGCTACCGTTGCCCGTAATTGACTCTCATATGCAAAAGCATCTTGATCCTCCCGTGAAATCGAAAATCTCTCAGCGACATTTTCAGCAGTGATCCCCATTCCTAACTGACTTCCATAGATTTCCTGAGGCTGCTGTCCCGCTTCCGTATTGGAATCGATTAGTTTTGTGTTATCACCGCCGAATCGAGAGTTTCTTAGATAAAGAGGGGCATTGCTCATGCTTTCTGTTCCACCCGCCACAACGATTTCCGCTTGTCCGCTAGAGATTTGCTGGGCACCTGATGCAATAGCCTGCAGCCCTGATGCACATAAGCGGTTAATGGTAAACGCCGGTACGGTTTCAGGGACCCCTGCTCGTAATGCACCGACCCTAGCAACATTGGAGGATTCAGTGGATTGGCGAACTTCGCCTAAAATAACTTCATCGACCTGATCGGTGGTAATTCCTGCTCTTTTCACCGCCTCTTTAATGACGATAGAAGCAAGAGTCCCTGAATTCATACTTTTTAATGCACCGCCATACCTGCCGACTGGTGTACGAACGGCACTAAGAATCACAATATCATTCATGAATATCCTCCTATATTACTAGATTAGCTGTATTCTTTTTCTAACTGGGCAGCAATGATATTTTTCTGAATCTCTGATGTTCCTTCATAGATTCTCGTAATCCTTGCATCACGATAAAAGCGTTCCACTGGGTAATCCGCAATATAGCCAAGGCCCCCGTGGATTTGTACGGCTTTATCTGCTACCCGGTTGTAAACCTCTGATCCGTATAGCTTTAACATGGCCGCCTCTTTAATGACCTTCATTCCTTGATCAACCATCCATGCTACCCGGTAAGTAAACGACCTTAACGCTTCTATTTCCACCGCCATCTCTGCCAGCATATGGCTCACGGCCTGGTTTGAGATAATCGGCTTTCCAAATTGAATCCGTTCTTTGGCATATCTGGTTGACATGTCCAAAAGCTTTTGACAGGAACCAAGATTACGAGAGGCCAAGCCTGCACGGCCGTTTGCTAAAATTTTCAACGCATTCACGTAGCCTTGACCCTCTACACCGAGCACGTTTTCAACTGGAACCTCACAATCTTCAAAGATTAATTCCGCTGAATGTGATCCACGTAAGCCCATTTTTTTCTCAACCGCACCGACCTGAAACCCTGGAAAATCCTTTTCTACAATAAACGAGGTAATTCCCTTGGCTCCTTTTTCCGGGTCGGTTACCGCCATCACTGTAAAAACGCTTGCTTCAGTTGCGTTAGTAATATAATGTTTTAAACCGTTAAGAACGTAAGTATTCCCTTTTCTAACAGCTGTTGTTTTTAAATTGGCGGCATTAGAACCGGCGGCAGGCTCGGTTAAAGCGAAGGCACCGATTTTATCCCCATTTGCCATATCAGGTAAATATCTTCTCTTTTGCTCTTCGTTCCCCATTTCTACAATTCCTACTGATCCGATACCGGTATGGGCTCCAATTAAAGTCGTATATCCGTTATGTGTTTGACCGATTTCTTCGTATAAGGCGCATTTACCGACCATTCCAATTCCAAGACCGCCATATTCTTCCGGAATACTTAGACCAAAGAGGCCCATCTCTTTTGACAGCTGAATAATCCTTTCCGGTATGTGGTTCTCTTCTTCAATTTGCATGGCGACTGCTTCTACCTCTGTCTGAATGAAATCCCTGACGTTCTTTTTCATAAAAAGAATGTCTTCATCTAATTCGAAATTCATGTGACACCTCCAAATGTACTTACACTCGATTTTTTGCCTCTTCTAGTAGAACTCGTTTTAATACTTTTCCTACTGCATTACGCGGCAGAGAATCAATGATTTCAAATTGTTTGGGTACCTTGTATCGAGTAAGATGTTGATAGCAGTAACTCTTTAACTCGTTACTATTGATTTCAGCTCCGGCTTTTGGCACGATAAATGCCTTTACCAGCTCACCAGAATCTTTATCAGGGATACCTACCACTGCAGCATCGAGTACATCTGGATGTTCATAAAGGATCCCTTCCACTTCTTGAGGGTACACATTAAAGCCACCGACAATAATCATTTCTTTTTTCCTGCCAACGATATAAAAATAACCGTCCTCATCCATCGTTGCGAGGTCACCAGTATAGAACCAACCATCGCGAAGGGCCTGTTTGGTTTCCTCCGGCTTATTCCAGTAGCCCAGCATCACCTGTGGACCCTTAATCAATAATTCCCCAATACTTTTCTCTGGTAGGTCCTCGCCATTGTCATCCACAATTCGACAATCTGTTTTTGGCACAGGAATTCCAATACTTCCTATTTTCGTCAACCCTTCTGGCGGATTTCTATGCGTCGTGGGAGAGGTTTCGGAAAGCCCATAACCTTCTCCGATTGAAACGCCCGTCAACCCTCTAAATTTCTTGATAATTTCAACTGGAAGTGGTGCGGAACCACTTGAGCACATTTTAAAACAGGTTAAATCGTAGCGGTCTATCTCAGGGTAATGAACAAAGGCATTATACATTTTGGGTACACCAGGGAAAAACGTCGGTCTGTGGGCTTGAATTACTTCAAGTACCTTTTTAATATCAAATTTATTCACTACCACATTCGTGGCACCGATATATATACCAAGGTTCATTCCACTTGTCATTCCGTACACATGATAAAGCGGAGTTGCAGTTAAAATGGTTTCTTCACCAACGAACATTCGCTCGCCGTAGAGAGCCTTACTTTGAATGACATTGGCGAGTAAATTAAAATGAGTAAGCATGGCCCCTTTCTTTTTCCCCGTGGTACCACCTGTGTATTGAATAACAGCAATATCTTCCTTAGCAGTGATGGAACATGTTTCTTGTAATGGTTCGGCATGACGGATTAAATCGAGAATACATGAAAAGCATTCTGATTCTATCGTTCTTTCTGTTACGAAAATATCTCTAAAGGAATAGGATTTTTGTAGGTATGTTACTTTTTCTATGTTTTCATGCTCTGAAACTAAATAAGCTACATCTGAGTCATGGAAAATTTCAAGTAATTCTCGTGGGGTATAATGCGGATTAATTTGAACGACAATCATTCCAAGTTTTAATGCTGCATAATAGGAAATCACATAGAAAGGCTGATTCGAAACCATTAAACCCAGCCGCTCCCCTTTTTGAATCCCGAGCTGTTTCCAAGCGTTTGCAAGTCGGTCTACTTGGTTCTTCAATTGGTTGTATGTGATCTTTTCTTCTTCATAAATAATAGCAATTTGCTCACCGTATTTTTCTACCGTCTTTTCTAACAATGTATATAGGTTACATTCCGGAATCTCAAAAGAAAGGATCGTGGTCTCCGGGTAATAATCCATCCAGGGACGATCTTGTTGTACTTCCAAGTCATTTCACCTCGCTATTAGAAGCTTTTTTTAGTTTGATAACTTAAAAGATGATAGATAGTTCCCAAAACAGGGGTATCCACCTTTACTTCTCTTCCTTTTCTTACGATGTATCCGCTGATGGATTCTACCTCCAAAGCTTTCCCTTTCAATTTATCCTGGAGCATGGAGGGTTGATGTTCTTTCGCAAGGTTCCCTTGAGCGAAAATCGTTTCATAGAAATCTACTTCGATTTCCATTCCAGCGGCATTGGCGACAGCGATTGCCTCTTTACAGATGGTTAGAGCTGTTTGATATAGACCTTCATCGTCGTAAATTGCGCCAACCTTTACTTCCATTAAGGCAGTTAACGGGTTAAAGGTGACATTCCAAAGTAGCTTTTTCCACTTAATGTGTAAAATATTGCTAGATGGATAGGTTATGATATTAGCAGCATTAAACAAGGTGGAAATCTCATTTGCTTTTTCCGCCAACTGACTGTCTAAAGTGCCAATAACTAACTGTGGAGGAACACCAATTTGCTTCACCACACCCGTATCCGTCACCATTGCTTGAATATACGTAGCTGCAGATACAATTCGTTCTTTACCAAAGATTTCACTTAGAATTTCTTCATTATCCACTCCGTTTTGGAGGGTCATAATCAAGCAGGATGCTTTTAACAGCGGTCGGAATTTTTCCGCAACCTCTATGGTATCGGTTGATTTAACACAAAATAGCAAGAGGTCAATATCCACAAACGACTCATACCTGTCTGTAAAATCTCCGTCAACTGTGAAACGTGCCACTTCACTCTCAACCGTTAATCCTACTGCCTGCATTCTTTCCAAATTCTTTCCTCGGGCTAGAAAAATGACTTCGTTTCCCGCTTTTTTTAAGAGGGAACCGAAATAACCTCCTACTGCACCGGTACCTGCTACACCTATTTTCATTGCCAATCCTCCCAAAAATCCGTATGTATACATCTGAAAAGAGCATGTGTCCTCTTTTCAGATCAGGGTCATTATTCTAAAAGATCCGGCTGTTCTTTCACGATTCGATTCCATAATGGCTGAAATTGGAACCAGCCAGCAGTACGAACGCCTACTGTTTCATAGGTGGCTTTTGCATCTTCATCATCAATGACAACTGGCTTGCCTGCTGACTCTGCAAGAAGCTGCGCCTGACAGGAACGTTCCATCGTAATAAACCACCATGCCGCTTCATCCACTGATCCACCAACCGTCAGCAATCCGTGGTTTCTTAAAATACATGCCTTATTGTTTCCAAGTGCTTTCCCAATCCGTTTTCCTTCTTCGATTTCTAGAACCACACCGGTAAAGTCGTCGTATAAGGAATGATCACGATAGAAAGCACAAGCATCCTGTGTGATTGGGTCAAGGAGACGCCCAAGGGAAGACCAGGATTTACCATAAACAGAATGAGCATGGGCAGCAGCAATCACATCAGGCCGTGCAGCATGGACTTGAGAATGGATGGCAAAGGCAGCTCGGTTTACAGGATAATGTCCTTCCACTACTTCGCCTTCATGATTACAGAGAATTAAATCAGAGGCACAGATTTGACTAAAGTGCATGCCAAAAGGATTCACCCAAAAATGATCCTTCCGCTCTGGATCACGTGCAGTAATATGTCCTGCAACCCCTTCATCAAAGCCAAACTTAGAAAACAATCGAAAGGCGGCGGCTAACTTTTGTTTTAAATGCAGCCTTTCTTCCTCTACTGTCGAAAAAACTGGCGGCTGATAGCTCACTTTCATTTTGGTCGTCATTTCATCACCCTTTACTAATATTCATTCATACTTCCCTGGAATTTGATAGAAATAAACCCAGCATGAAGGCGAGAAACCTCCTCCATGCCGGGTACTTTTACTAATCCTATTATTCTCTAACCACTTCGTATTGGTGATAAACTACCTCACCCTTTAACACCTCATTCCCTTGCTGGTTCACTGCTTGAACCTGGAAACGGAGGCTGTTTTCCTGTTTTTCTTTTAACGTTGCTTTGAGCGTAACGACATCATTTAAAAACACCATGCCTTTAAAGCGGATGGAGTAATCTTTAACAAACCCCTCTTCATAATAATAAGTGAAGAGCTTTGCCAAATTTCCCATAGTCCACATTCCATGTGCAATGATTCCTGGCAGCCCCGCTTTTTTGGCTTCCTCATCAATGGTGTGAATTGGGTTAAAATCCCCTGAAGCACCTGAATATTTAATAAGATCCATCCTTGAAACAGGGGCAAGCTGAACCTCATTAATTGACTCTCCCACTTGTAAATGTGCTAGTGTACTCACTTTACCAACACCTTCCTCACAGCTTCAGATATGACAACTGTTGAAGTTGAACTAAAGATGACATTCCCTGCCTCGTCCTCACCAAAGCTTTCAAGGACAAGGAATCCCATTTCACCAAAATTCCCTTTTTTCTCAAAGTAGTTTTTTACCTTGGAATAGCAATAAACGTCTTCCCCAACCAATAATGGTCGTGCATAGTGAAAGGTTTGTTCCCCGTGAATTAAGCCTTTATTAGGCAGGTTCAAGCCATCAACTACTCCATAATCGAATACTCTTGGGAAAGTGGGAGGGGCAATATTGTTTTTATAACGAGACAGTCTTCCAGTGTCCTCATCAACATAAATCGGATGAAGGTCGCCAATAGCTTCCGCAAATTTCTTGACGGCTCCTCTTTCAACAGTATTTTTTACCTTGTTTGATTGTTTACCTATTTGATCTTTAAACAATTCATCCTCACCTCACATCATTAGCATTTTGGTCCGCCGGCCACATAGATTACCTGTCCATTAACAAAGGACGATCTTTCGTCTGCAAAGAAGGCTACAGCATTGGCAATATCCGCTGGCTTTCCACTTCTTCCAACTGGAATATTAGCAACGCTTGCTTGAATAAGATGCTCAAATGGAATTCCAATTCTTGCAGCGGTTTCTTTCGTCATTTCTGTTTCGATAAAGCCTGGTGCTACGGAGTTGGCTGTAATGCCGTATTTTCCCAATTCAATTGCAAGTGTTTTCGTGAAGCCCTGCAAGCCAGCTTTGGCGGCAGCATAGTTGGCTTGGCCGCGATTACCAAGGGCAGAAGTGGAAGAAATATTAATGATACGTCCATATTTTTGTTCCACCATATATTTTTGTACGGCACGTGCCGCATTAAATGAGCCTTTTAAATGTACATCCATGACTGTTTGCCAATCAGAATCTGTCATTTTAAATAATAGATTGTCACGGATGACTCCCGCATTATTTACTAGAACGTCAACCGATCCGAAGGTTTCGTAAACCTCTTTTACCGCATTTTCTACCTGCTCGGCATCGGTAACGTTTGCCACTTTAGAGTATACTTCATACCCTTTTTCTTTTAATTCACTAGTTGTTTGGCTTAATGCTTCTTCATTTAGGTCGATAAAGGCTACTTTTGCTCCTTCTTCTGCGAAAAGCTCAACAATCCCTTTTCCAATTCCACGGCTTCCGCCTGTTACAAATGCTACTTTTCCATCAAATCTACCTGCCATTTCTACTCCTCCTGATTTCTTTTGGCTTTATTAAATTTGTCTGTTGATTTCCACTCCAGGCGCTTCGCTTTCCGTGGGCGTTTCGGCGAGCCTCCTCGGCGCATGCGCCTGCGGGGTCTCCCCTGAACCGTACTCCCACAGGAGTCTTCGCGCCTTCCGTTCCAATCAACATGACGTAAAAAATCAGCAATCTTCTTTAACATAGGCTTCTTTTTAGATAGCGCTTACAATTTAAACGTATTGACCAATCTTTACGTGCCCCTTAATAAGGTTACGTGCGATAATCATGCGCTGGATTTCATCGGTACCATCGTAAATTCTCCAAAGCCGAGCTTCCCGGTACCAGCGCTCAATTGGCAATTCTCTTGTGTAGCCCATCCCGCCATGAATTTGTAGGACACGGTCAACTACTCTATTCCCCATATTCGAGCCGTATAGTTTCGCCATGGAAGCGAGGTGACGGTTATCTTCCCCTTGGTCTAGCGTAAACGCGGCGTTTAAAACTAACCATCTTGCAGCCTCAAGTTCAACAGCAGAATCCGCGATTTGCCATTGGATAGCTTGTCTTTCTGCAATTGGTTTGCCAAAGGTAATTCGTTCTTTCGAATAATCAATTGCCATTTGCAATAAACGCTCTGCCGATCCAACTGCTCTTGCACCAACAATCCATCTTGCAAAACCAATCCATTCAAGTCCCAGATTATAGCCCTTGTGTAATTCACCTAGGATATTTTCCTCAGGAACACGAACATTATCAAATACTAAGCCGGCTGGACCCCATTCTCCCATCGTATGTATATACTCCGATTTCCAGCCCATATCGCGGTCGGCAATAAAGCAGGTCACACCTTCTCGGCCACGTGTTTCTTGATGCTTTTCTTTATCTGTAATCGCAATAACCATAACGAAGTCGGCTTCATTACCGCCTGTGATAAATGTTTTCTCACCATTCAATACCCATTCATTTCCATCCTTGACTGCTGTCATTTTGATATTTTGTGTATCAGATCCCGCCCCAGGTTCAGTCATCGCGAAGCAAGACTTTTTCTCACCATTGATGGTTGGAATTAAATATTTTTGTTTTTGTTCTTCATTTCCATAGTACAGAATATTATCTGCAGAGCCGCCAAACTGAAATGGGACAAAGGTTTTCGAGACTTCCATCAACACGATGGCCATCATCATTTGTCCTAAGTCAGCACCGCCGTATTCTTCAGGTGTATTAATGCCCCAGAAGCCTGCTTCCTTTGCCTTTAATTGAAGCTCTTTTAATTTTCCTGGCGGGAGGCTTGGTTTACCTTCTCGTTCGTTTCTTAATACGTCGTTTTCAAGTGGAATGAGTTCTTTTTCAACAAATCTTCTAATTGTTTTCTGCACCATTTTTTGCTCGTCGGTCAAACGTAAATGCATTTCCTTCACTCCATTCTATTCTTGTATTCTAGTTTTTCTTCTTAGAAAGTATATGATAGGTTATCCGAAAACATACCTACCGGTTGGTATGTTAATTTTATTTTATTCCGAAATTTCAGATAACACAAGTTAAAAGTGATGAAACTTGTTAAAAAAATCCTTCAGCTCTAATTACGCTGAAGGATTTTTTTAACAAATTATATGTGGTGGACGGCTTTTTTTATTGCCATACGTTCTCTTAATGTAGAGATAGCAATGGAGCTTGTTAGCCATGATAGCAATCCTATGGTAATACTTAAGAGCCAATTACTAGTGGATTGCAAGGTAAGGAGGACCGTGATTACGCAAATAATCCCGCCCATCATTCCATATACAGATCCTCTTGCAATATTGGTTGCTTTCTTTGTACCGGAAGCAATGCCGACCATGATAACAGCTGTTAGCATTACGGCAGGAAAAGCTGCAAAAATTCCAGCTAGCATCTTCCACGGTGAAATGATTGTAATTAAATAACTTAGTGAAACTGCAGTTCCACCGAGTAGGAATCGAATAAATAAGTCCTGTTTATTCATATATGTCACCTTTTTCGTTTAGTGGGATGTAATAATGACAACTACTAGTGATATAGTGAACCAGAAAGCCATGGATTGAAGGATGCCCCGCTTCCAGCCTACTTTCGGTAATAGATATCCTGCGATAAGCGCAACTATGATGTTGATTGCCATTCCAAAGATAGCTCCCCTGGATAACATTATTGAATGTGAAATCAGCTGCCCACCATGAAAATCAAGTCCTATTGTTAATAATGCCGCAAGATACACTGCAGGAAAGGCTGCAAAAATTCCTCCTGCTTTTTCTCCCAATTTTTTTGCTACTACTGTACAAGCGACTACTGCTAAACCACCCAAAAGGAATCGTATGAGAAGTGCGCTTATTGATAGATGTGCCATCATTTGTTCGCCTCTTTTGTTTACCACGCTGTTATTTTAGTTACGTGAATAATCTCACAAACTAATTTACGTATTCATTGTACCTCAATTTTATGACGATACATGTGAACACTTTATTAATGTTTTTGAAGCGGTTTCATTTGATCTATTTTGTGTTCATCAACGTATGAAAGACAAAACCTTTGGATTCAATTCGAATTTTGTCCTTCATCAACCGTATGAAAGACAAAACCTTTGGATTCAAATCGAGTTTTGTCCTTCATCAACCGTATGAAAGACAAAATCTTTGTGTTCAATTCGAATTTTGTCCTTCATCAACCGTATGAAAGACAAAAACTTTGTATTCAAATCAAGTTTTGTCCTTCATCAACCGTATGAAAGACAAAAACTTTGTAATCAGATCCCATTTTGTCCTTCATCCACTAAATCAAAGATAGTCCGTCTAATTTTATTTTTAGATAGTTCGTTCTGCTTCATTAGAATAAACCATTCCATCTTTTTTCATGCATCACAGTTATTTAAATAAGTGAGTAATTTCTGTTCTTTTTACAAATGATAATAATGATGTTCCATAGCGAATATCATCGTTTCAAATCCTATGATGAGGTGATTTTAGATGAGCTACAGAGATCATTTGGATCCACACTCAGAGCTTTTTCACCACACGTTTACAAGACCAAAGCGCCAGAAATCGCAGGTGAATGGGCAAACACAGGTGACGCAAAACACAATCATCTTAAGGAGTAATGCCAAAGCACACCGTTGGTAGGTGTAATGGCATCGAAACGAATGATGGGGTGACACAGATCGCCGCCTCCATTAAGAAGAAGGCTGACTCAACACAATGAGTCAGCTTTTTTCTTTTAATATGAAGTGAACGTAAAATTATGATTGAAAATGTATGTATAGAAGGATATCATAAAATCTAATTAAATTATTATCTAATGGAGTGGACTAGAGTATGTACGATGCTTTCACAATAAGAGACGCAGAAATAAGGGATTTACCGATTATCGTTGACATATACAATTCAACCATCGCTGGGAGAATGGTTACCGCTGACCTTGAGCCAGTAACTGTTGAGAGCCGGACCCCATGGTTTCACGAGCACTCCCCTTCCTTTCGTCCACTTTGGGTAGTCGAAAGTCAAGGATCAATTTGCGGTTGGGTAAGTTATCAGTCGTTTTATGGCAGACCAGCCTATAATGGAACAGCTGAAATCAGTATATATATTCATCAGGATTTTCGTGGAAAGAAACTCGGTAAGTTTCTTATACAAAAAGCAATAGATGCTTGCCCAGCCCTTGAAATTAAGACCTTACTTGGTTTTATCTTTGGCCATAATGAACCCAGCATAAAGCTTTTTAACAGCTTTGGCTTTGAAAAATGGGCACATCTTCCGAAGATTGCAGAACTTGACGGCATTGAAAGAGATCTGCTCATACTTGGCAGAAGAATATACTAATACTTAAATGAATCAACCATAGGAGATGAAAAACATGAGCGTACATAAAGAAATATCAGAACATGTAAACAAGCAAAACCTAAAGATTAATCGATTCCTACTGCTCGACCAGCAAAGAGAGCTTTATATCGAAGAAGCGTTATTTTTATGCAAGCAGGGAAAAGAGTTCACAACCGATAAAATTAATGAAATGACAAATCAAATTAATGCTCTGGCAAAGCAAGGGATCATTCCTTTCCGCAAGCTCGTCACAAAAGAAATGGTCAAAGAATATGCATTAAGGTCTTAACACGCATCAATTAAATACCAAAATAATAAAGCAGAGGCTGCATCTAAGTGCTCCTCTGCTTTTTTCCAGTATTGCATTATTCCAAAATAAATAATTTTTTAGTACTATATACAATAGATATATATTACTCATTCTAGGAGAACATGTTTCCTTGAAAGAACTGGAGATTTCCATGCAGAAACAAAAATTAAAACTAGTCCTATTCTATTTCTTAGGTAGTTTAATTTGGATATATGGTTCAAATTATCTTATCGAAACATTCGTTCCTACTTCGCTTATTTGGATTATTGAACGATCTAAAGAGGTCCTTTATATACTTATTACTGGAGGCTTCATTTATTTCTTCATTAATAAGACCAATGAATTATCCGTCTCACGAGAAGACCAAAAGCGTTTATCCACCTTAATTAACGCGATGGTTGACTTTGTTAATTTTAAGGATGGAGAAGGACGATGGATTGAGGCCAATAATTTTGGTTTGCAATTGTTTCAGCTAGAACATGTGGATTATCGTGGCAAAAAGGACTCCGAATTAGCCGAGTATACAGATTTTTATGCAGATGCCCTCCGGTACTGTGAAATCTCAGATGAGGAAGCATGGAAAAATGGAGAAATTATTCGGATTGAAGAAGTTCTTCCAGTCCCAGACGGAACGACAAAAACCTTTGATACGATTAAAGTCCCTCTTTTCAATCCAGATGGTAGCAGGCAGGGTCTGGTCATTATTGGGCGTGATATTACCGAGAAAAAGAAAATGGCTAGAGAACTCTTGGTAAGCCAACAGCAGTATAAATCATTATTTGAATACAGTCCTGATATTGTTTATCTAATGGATTTGAAAGGAAATATTACGAATCTCAATCCTCACTTCGAGGTCATTACTGGATTTAACAGAGATGATATCATTGGGAAAAATGTAAAATCCTTATTATCGAAGAAGTATCAAAGGCATGTCAATCAGTTCATTGCCTCTGTTGTCGAAGAGGTTAAACCTGTTATGTACGAATTAAATATACCCCATGCAAATGGAGAGATGATTACGTTACAATGTACATCACTCCCTATCAATATTGAAGGTGCCATTACTGGTATTATTGGCTATGGACGAGATGTGACTACTTTAAGAAAAACCGAGGAACGCCTTAGAAGAACAGAAAAACTTTCTGTCGTTGGTGAACTTTCTGCGAGTGTTGCTCACGAAATTAGGAATCCCCTTACATCCTTAAAGGGTTTTGTGCAGCTTTTACAAATGGAAGATAAGAAGCATCAATATTACTACCAAATCATGTTAGACGAGCTCGATCGGATTAATCATATTGTAGGAGAGCTTCTTCTCTTAGCAAAACCACAGGTTCTTAAGTTTACAAACGCAGATATTCATAAACTATTGAAGGATGTTATTTCGTTGCTTAGTACAGAAGCAAGCTTATATAATATCCAAATTAATTCTAATTTTCCGAAAGAACCTCTTATACTTGAATGTGAACCAAACCAATTAAAGCAATTATTTATAAATATTATTAAAAATGCGATAGAGGCATCCCAACAAGGTAAATCGGTAACGATTAGTGTCGAGCAAGCAGTAGAGAAGGTTTGTATTACGATTAAGGACAGTGGTTGCGGCATCTCAAAAGAGAGATTAGAAAAACTTGGGGAACCTTTCTATTCCTCAAAGGAAAAAGGGACTGGATTAGGTTTAACTGTAAGTTATAAAATTGTTCAATCACACAAGGGAACCATTCATTTTGATAGTCAAAAAAACCTTGGTACAACTGTCAGCATAGTGTTACCAATTAAGCAACATAACTCTAAAAAGAACTAAAATAAAGACTGCCCAAAAAGGCAGTCTTTTTCATTAGCTTGCTTTCTTTTTCCGATTCCGAAAAAAGGCAACCACCAGTAGCATCGACGGAATTATAATTTGAAATGGCCAATGTAAATAAATTGGTACGATACGAAGTCCTTCTTTTATGTGCTCCGCATAATTAGATGCAATTGTTACTGAGGAAAATAGAACAAAGGCCCCTAGTGGAACACTGAGGTTTCGGAGTTTATCAAATTTGAATATATCTGCTGCTCCCGCAACTCCCGCATAGAAATATAACGTAATCTTAAAGAAACCGCCTACAATTAGATAAAGCATAAAGAACACATCCAGCCGTTCGATAAATTCAGCTATTCGGATTTTACTAATGGTGGTTAACAGCGGGAAATTTGCTCTCACAAAAAGCTCCGTTCCAAGTGCCGCAATATTAATAACCGCTGTTATGGTGATATTAATTCCACTTAATATCATCCCGCCCATACAAACAATCTTTACCTTTTTCGGATCATTAATGTATGGAAGTAACATCGTAAATACAACCATTTCACCAAATGGAAATGTGATTGTTTCACCAAGAAACGTCTTTACAATTGGCATAAATCCGTTTTCTAATACGGGCCTTAGATTTTGTAAATGAATTAGTCCCGAAAATAAGACAAGTAAAAAGCCGACAACTGCCATTATATATATAATCATAAAGAACAGTTCCCCTACTCTTGCAATAACCTCAAATCCTTTATGTATAGCGTAAATAATTGTCACAATCATTAAACAATTAATAACAATTAACGGTGTATTTGTATATATAGTTGACGTTAATAATTCTCCAAAGTCCCGTAACACCCTAGATGCGCAATATAAAAAATAAATAACGTAAAAGAAACCAATCATTCGTCCTATCCATTTTCCGGTTATCTGTTGTACATAGCTCGTAATAGGAAGATCTGGATAGTAGAGAAACAAACGATAGTATATTAAGAAAACTCCTAATCCGCCCACTAAACCGAGCAAAATGCTTATCCATGCATCTTGTTTCGCCTGTGCTCCAAGACCTACAAGTATCGCACTGCCCATCTCAAACAGCACAACAAGCACGAATAATTGTGACGCCTTTATTTTTGCTTTCTCCACTCCATATCCCCCTTTCCAAAGAGCTATTGCTGCATATTTGACCAAAATGGCTTTGTTCGAATTCCTTGTCTGCGAATATAAGAATCTACATGGACATTCACTTGTAAATCTGCAAATTCTTCATCCCAATTTCCTTGTATTTTCTTCCATAAAGGAGGATTTTCTATGTGAACCTTTTCACCAAATCCTAAAATATCTGACTTTAACTTTTGCGCTTCCTTCACCGAGGCTCGGATCTGCCTGGTTATTTCCTTCTCCGTTAATTTTTCAATTTGAGCGATGATTTCTGGATTATCTAAATCTATTGCCGTATTGGCTTCGCTAATCCACCCTTCATTCTCATTCTTTACATTAATTATCGGTTTGTCATTCACAATACGAACAGAAACCTTTGTTTTAGAACGAATGGGTGCAATGGAAAGCGCATTTTTCTTTCCTTCCCAGTTAATATTAATATCCGTACTTTGTACTTTATCGAGAACCCATACAATACCACGTGCTTTGTCATGGTTGATCCAGCCCCGTAATATTCCCTTATTAAAAACGGCTAAGCCATCAGATTGAAGAAAAGCATCGGTTGTGGTCTTTTGAAGATTTTCAGCTTTCCTTGCTTTTGGTTTGTCGCCAACAAGCCTATAACCATTTGCAATGGGCTGTTTCCCCTTACTAAGTAATCCAATAAGAAAATCGTCAATATTTAAGCTTATATTTTCACCAAGCATAGATTCTGAGAATTTAATTTGCTTTGTAATTTTAGTTACTGGAAGTCGGTCCAAAATAGTCAACGTCGTTACTATATCCTCTGCTTTTGAACCTCTCGCTATGACTAATTCTGTTGTGGTTCGAAATTCAGGATCCCGGTCCAACGCATCCAGCACATATAGCAAGCTTTCCTTTGCTACCTCTTCGCTTATGACCACCACGTTTGTATGTGCATAATACAGCCTTCTTGAAACCTTCTTGGTAGCATTTCTTGCCGCTTCAGTGATCGTATCCCCAGAGCTTTTATAAACTGCAATGGGCAGTCCGTTACCTCCACCTGTTTGACCAGATGAGACATTGCTTGGATTCACAAGTTGAAAAGACAAATTAAATTTCTTTTCCTTACCTTTGTCAATTCCCAATGCCATAACAAAAGCCAGGTCCGTCAATTCCTTCTGATTCCAGCATCCACTAAGAACAGGTAAAAGCAAAAGCAAAATTAGTATAGTATTTATACATTTTTTCATGACTGATCACCTTTATCTGATTGATCCTTTTGTTGCTCATCAGCTTTAGGTGGTCCTGGCTTTTGATTTTCCCCTGTTCTAACTATATTGCCTTGACTAATAAATTGTGGTCTATTTTTAAAAGCCCAAATAGGAAACCGGAGAAATACGTCCTGCTGGTTTCGGATGCTAAAAGGGGCAATCGGCATCATATAAGGAATTCCGAACGAGCGGAGCGAACATAAATGTATCGCTATAAACATTAGTCCTAGCATCATTCCATAAAAGCCTAGAATGGTGGCAAGTCCCATTAACGCAAAGCGAAGCAGTCTAGCTGCAATTGCCATCGCAAAAATAGGTGTTGAGAAGTTTGCAATAGCCGTAATTGATACAACGATAACCATTACTGGGGAAACGAACCCTGCTTGCACGGCAGCTTGCCCAATAACGAGCGCACCCACAATGGAAACGGCCTGACCGACAGCGCGCGGAAGTCTTAAGCCTGCCTCCCGTAAAATTTCAAATGTAACCTCCATGATTAATGCTTCAACAAAGGCAGGAAAGGGAACACTTTCTCTTTGGGCCGCAATCGCAATGGCCATGGTAGTTGGAATCATTTCTTGATGAAAGGTTGTAGCAGCTATGTAGGTTGCGGGTCCAATAAGGGCAATCAAAAAAGCCAAGATTCTTAGGATCCTGATACCCGTTGAAATATCAAAACGTGAATAATAGTCGTCTGGCGCCTGGAAAAATTGAATAAAAATCGCAGGCGCGGTAAGTACAAATGGTGTGCCATCAACAATAATGGCAATTCGCCCTTCAAGTAAATGAGAAGTAACCACGTCTGGTCTTTCAGTATGATAGGTAGTCGGAAAAGTTGTCCAGGTTTGATCTTCAATTAATTGCTCAATAAAGCCTGAGGCAATAATCCCGTCAATATCAATTCGATTTAATCTTTCCTTAATTTCAGATATAATTTTCTCATTTGCAATTCCTTTAATATACATCAACGCAATGTCAGTTTGTGTTACCGTGCCTAATTTCATCGATTCCATCCATAAATTAGGACTTTTTATTCTTCTCCGTATTAAAGCTGTATTTGTACGGAGTGTTTCTGTGAAGGAATCCTTAGGTCCCCGTATAGAGAGTTGTGTTGTTGGTTCAGAAATGGCCCGCTTTTCCCACCCCTTCGTCTCCGCACTAATGGCCTGGTTGTGACCTTCTAAAAAAATAACCGTATTTCCTGATAACAAATTATCATAAACCTGATTCCAATTATCAATCGTCAAAATACTGCCAAGAGCAACAGCCTTCTCAATCACGTATTGAAAGAGATCAAACCGCTCAAGTGGAAGTTCTTTTTCCATAAAAGATTCTAATATAAAGTCACTGATTGAATGACTGTCCGCTAAGCCATCAACAAATACAAGAGCTCCTTTATAGCTGCTTATCTTTACTTCTCGAATGATGATATCAGCACTTTTCCCAAACTCTTCTTTTATGCGGGAAATATTATCCTTATATTCCCTATGGATCGGCAAATCCTCTGGCTTAAGTGGATCTTGCTGCTGTCTATAATTATCATTCTGTCTCCTTTTTTGCTTCTTTTTCAACATACTTGACAGGATCGACACAAGCTACCACCTCAGCATTAACAATTCGTAATGGTTATTTTCCCCAACGTGAACTTATCTATCCATTTCTTCCAAAAAACATTTTGAAATGCATGCATAAGGATGGTTTAAAGAACAAAAATAAACATACTGGAGATTGTAGGTGAAACAGTTGAAGCAAATAATGGTTTCATTTGTTATTGCAGCCGGATTGATGGGTATGATTGGCTTCTTAGACCTTTTAATGGGTACCGAGCCTCGGAAATTAATTTGGAAAGCTATTAACCCTTTTAAGGTCATGGAGGCAGCAGAATACATTATTATTGTTTTTTTTGGTATCTCAATTATGATTAAAGCTCTTCGATACTACATCAAAAAGAAAAAAAGTAATCAGCCTTCTAATGATGGATGATTACTACGAAAAAAAGGAAAAGAGCTCAACTTTTACATTGAGTTCTTTTCCTCATTTGCTTCCTGTATTTCAATAGGCCGCTTTTTTTTGAAGAAAGTAAGGATAGTGGTCATTACTTTCCAAATAGTTGATATTTTTTTCTTCCATTTACTCTTTCTTTCAAGGTTAGGTCCGTATACATATCGATTCCAAAAATAATAGATGAGTTCCTCAACAACAAGATATAGGACAATAAACAATACAAATACTGTGATCCAATATGACATGACAAGGCCCCCCTTTTCTTCAGAATAGTTTCATCCTATTCAAAAATATAAAAAGAAGTACTATAAATCATCAAACTGATTCTACTAAACTGTTTATCTATATCTATATTACCAAATATATACCAAATTGTAGACAAATTAGTAAATAATGTAGTATTTTTATTTTGAGTCACGAAATTTTTATTAGGGGGAAGTTAGATGGAATATCGGCGATTGGGAAATACCGGATTAAAAGTGAGTGAAATAAGTTTAGGCAGTTGGCTTACATACGGTGGATATGTGGAAGAGCAAAATGCAGCTGCGTCTATTGATAAAGCATATGATTTAGGCGTTAACTTTTTTGATACAGCCAATGTTTATATGCGTGGAGAGGCTGAAATTGTTGTCGGTAAGGCACTAAAGAAATATGTTCGCGATTCCTATGTACTGGCAACGAAAGTATTTTGGCCAATGGGCGACGGTCCTAATGACCGAGGACTTTCTCGAAAGCATGTCATGGAACAATGCCATGCCAGCTTAAAGCGCCTTAACACTGACTATGTAGATATTTATTACTGTCATCGGTATGATCCGGAAACACCATTGGAAGAAACATTACGTGCACTTGATGACCTAATCCGTCAAGGAAAAGTGTTGTACGTTGGTGTTAGTGAATGGACGGCAGAACAAATATCAGAAGCGGTTCATCTTGCTGATAAGAGACTTTTAGACCGTATAGTTGTTAATCAACCTCAATACAGCATGCTACAGCGTTACATTGAAAAAGAAGTCCTGCCTGTAAGTGAAAAGCACGGAATTGGTCAGGTCGTCTGGTCACCGCTTGCTCAAGGTGTATTAACAGGTAAGTATAAAAAAGGTGAAAAGGCTCCTGCAGGAAGTCGTGCTGCTCAGGAAAAATACAATGGTCTATTTGGATTATTAACGGAAGAGAATCTAGATAAAGTGGAACTTTTAAAAGAGGTTGCCGCTGATAATAATCTTACTCTTGCGAATTTAGCTCTTGCTTGGATATTAAGACAAAGCAGCGTAGCAAGTGCACTAGTTGGTGCAAGTCGTCCTGAGCAGGTAGAAGAAAATGTGAAGGCTTCAGGTGTGAAATTAGACGAAGAAACCCTGACTAGAATAGAGGATATTCTTAGATAAAAAAATGCCCTTGGACCGTGCGTCCTTGGGCATTTTTTTATCAACAGTTTTTATATCGCTTTTTCAACTGATTGTTCCGATGCTTTAATAAAAGACTTGTTACCGATTGAAAAGAAAATAATACTTCCAAGAGTTAACAAGGAAATGGTCCAAAACATGATTTGCCCTTGAAAATGGCTTAGAAGGAACCCGCCAATAATTGGTCCAAGAAAGTTACCTATCTTCCTAAATTGAGATGCACCGAAATAAGTTCCCCGAAGATGTTCAGGAGCTAGTTGATCAATCATCATGCTATTGGATGGAAAGATTAATATTTCCCCCACTGTTAACAATACCATAGCAGCAATAGCCATAACCCAGCCATTAACAAAGCTGAAGCCAATCAAACCTGCGGCCATAAAAACGGCTCCGACCACCATGACCTGCATTAACTTAAATTTCTCTGCAATGTGACTAATTGGCATCTGTAGCAATACAACCATTACTGCATTTATGGTGATTAGCATGGAGAAAATAACCACGCCATTTTCTACCGTTCCTTCTAATATTTGCGGTAAATTAGAATCTATTTGAACGTACCCCATATTCACCAAGATGATTCCCAAGATAAGATATCTTAAAGCCTTATCTCTTTTAACAATCCTAAAGGCATCTCCGAAAGAGGCACCCTTTTTGATATTTTCTACTTTCGGGAAGACAAGTTTTTGTAAAAAGAAAACCAGAACCATTCCATAAAATAAATAAAACGTTCCGGTTATGGCAAAGGATAATTTTGCTGATGTACTTGCTAAATAGGCCCCAATCAGTGGACCAACGGAAGCTCCGATATTCATAGCTGTATATCGTAAGGAGTACACCTTCATCCTCTTTTCCTTTTCGGTTAAATCGGCCATTAAGGCTTGGGCAGTCGGTTCGAAGAACGAATTACTCAAGCCGTTTAAGGCATTTAACAGAATAAACCATCCTGGACCAGTAGCAACGGTAAAACCATAATAAACAAAGGCTACTGTAAACAAAGCAATAAGCATGACTGGTTTTCGTCCAAACCGATCTGATAAATGGCCGCCAATGAATCCACCTACCGTTGCCATTAACGGGCTCATCCCGACAGTCACACCAATAATAATTGGTGAGAGATCCATGTGTCTTGATAAATAGATTGAGAGAAATGGCAAAGTCATAAATGCAGAACCTCTGGATAAGACAGTCCCAATTAATAACACCCATACGATTGGATGAAATTGACCCACATAGTTTTTCAATGTTTTCATATGTAAAACCTCACAAATTTTGGAGTATGCTTTTTTAGTAAACTATTTAACTGAATAAATGTAAAGAAATTTCCTATTTTTCCAGCATACTTCCTCAAAAAAAGGTCAGCCATCAGCAAGGATGACTGAGCCTTATACCCCGTTAATTAATTTGGATCCTTATAGTTTAATGCTCTTTCGCTATCACCGTAGCCCTTGGTCGTTGGGTCTTGTACAAAACCTAGCATGGATAAAATAACGAATATTGCATTGACAATTGTTAAAATGGTACTTTGAACTGCATCTGTTAGTTGGAAGCTAGTTACCCCTAAAGTATTCAATCCTGCTAGTACCATTTGTGCTAAAATCATAATTTGTGAGATAAATGCAATTACCCAATGCTTATTTCTTAAACGAACTTTCCAGTTGATCATGACTCCCTCTCCCTTCTAAATCCGAATACGTCTTTCTATTAGCATATGTATGGATTAAAATAGGTTGTCCATGATTGTCCCGATTTCCAGAATTATTTTTTGACACAAAAAAATCAGGTCCCCGATTGGAACCTGATTTTATGTTATATTTCTCTTCTCATGGCTTTTAATACATCAACTCTTGTTGCTCGTTGTGCTGGTCGGTATCCTGACAGAAGGGTGACTCCGTAACAAATCAAGATACAAATAACCGGTAAAACAAAAGGAATATAACTAAACGTTAAGTCTAAATCTGTTTCTTGTCCAAATGTCTGTTTAATAATTAAAGGGACTGCAAAATTTACAGCGAAGCTAATTCCATACGAGACAATCGTTCCTATAACAGCACCAATCAAGCCAATGTAACTACTTTCGAGCAGGAAGATTCGTTTAATTGTTTTCGGATTAGCACCGATTGCTTTCATAATACCGATATCAGGTGCCCGTTCTGTAACTGCCATCGTCATCGTATTATAGATACCAATAGAAGCAATTAGGATCGCAATTGTCCCGATAAAAATTAGGCCCACTTTTGCAATCATAAATATCATATTGACTTCTTTTAATTCATTTACAACTGAATATGTAGCATATTTCTCCTCTTTTAATTGATCTGAAATACGTTGGACCGCTTCCATATTTTTGGCATAGATTTTCACTTCATCATAGGTCTCTCCATTAGCATCGATTCCTTCTAATTTTTCATTATTAGGGTCAAGCATGATGCCTTTCGGTGTTCCCGTAAAGCTCTCGATTGCCTTTAACATCTCTTCCGATATAAATACGCTTCGATCTTCCGCCCACTCTTTAGTTGGCTTTTTGGAGATTCCTACCACTGTTAATGGAATTTTCTTCTCTTCTTCCTTTCCATCTTTAAACTGCCTAACCGTTAGTTCCATAGTTTCACCGATTAACTTCCCTGGATAGCGATACTCAGCTTTTAACTGACCTTTCTTATCGTAGATGCCCTCATCTGCATCTTTTTTAGCTAGATTGAGAGAAAAATTATACCCGACGACTACCTCATTTTTACTTGTTGGCAAACGCCCCTTCGATAGCTCAAAACCGGCCTTCATTTCGGAAGGAAAATGGGCTACAAAGGTTTGTGTCCCTTCTAAGTAATCACCGATTGTAAACATACTTTCCTGCTGGAGCATCTTTCTTCTTGTAACGGCCTTAACATTCTCTACTTTTTCAAACGTTTGAATGTCACGATCTGTCAGCTGCTGAAAGCCTCCCTGATCATTTATCTCCTTTCCGTGGACGTCTATTTGGGTAATGACCCTTTGTTCCGTTATTTCTTTTACCACTGATTTCTGTAACCCAAAGCCTACTGAGGCTAGGACAATCAGGAAGGCACATCCCATTGCGGTGGCAAGAATCGTCATATACACTCTTGTTCTATTTTTCTTCATATTTTGTCTAACAAAACGGAATTGGTCTTTTAGCTTCATACCAGCACCCCCTGTTCAATACGACCGTCCGCTAATACTATTTTTCTATTACCAATATCGGCCACTTTGTCATCATGTGTAATAATTAAAAATGTAATATCTAAATCTCGATTCAACTTTGTGATAAATTCCAGTAATTCTTCTTCTGTTTCACTATCAAGACTACCGGTAGGTTCATCTGCAAGGATAATTGGAGGATTTACAATTAAGGCTCTTGCAATACTAACTCTTTGCTGCTGTCCACCAGATAACTCTCCTGGATAGTGATCCTGATAATCTAGTAAACCTACTTTTTTCAGCATCTCTTCTGTTTGTTCTCTTCTCAGATTCTCGCTTACACCCTTTAATATCAATGGAAGCTCTACATTTTGAAAAGCAGTCATGCTGGGAATCAATTGAAAACTTTGAAAAATGAATCCTAGGTTATTAATCCTGAAATCAGCAAATTTCGTCTCATTTAAATCCGAAACCTTTTCTCCATCAATCCAGATTTCCCCCTCTTTCGGATGGATAAAACCGCTAACTAAATTTAACAAGGTCGATTTCCCTGAACCACTTCTGCCTACAATTGTTACTATTTCCCCTTTTTCAACGGTAAATGAAATGTCTCTAAGCACCGGTATAATGGTCTGTCTTCCTTTTTTCCCAATCACAAAATCATGGCTTAAATTTTTTATTGTAATCATAGGTTCCTCCTGTTTTTCACTCAATCCAACTTAATAGACGATGTTTGGCGAAATAACCCCTACAGATTTTTAAAAAATAGTTAATTCTAGCCAAATAATGAAATAATTTAAGGGGATAATAGTAGGAAAAACACTTTTGTTGGTCTTTTTTTGCTAGAAATTTTATAATATATGAAGCAAAAATTCCTTTTAAAAGTTAGGAGATCACATGGAGAAATTACATCCACTTTGGGACATGCTACGCCGTTTCTGGAGAAAAAGACATCTCACCCAAATATTATTGTTAATCATCCTTGTTGTCGTTTTAGTGACCATTTCATATTTTGGCTGGCTTGCCACAAGAGCCAATGTAGAGTCTTTAAAGCAAGGCTTAAGTCAGCCCACTGTAATTTATGATAAGAGTGGGAAGGTAGCTACGAATGTGGCAACGAATCGTACAAAGGGAGTAAAAATGAATGAACTGCCAAAATATGTTCCAAATGCCGTCGTCGCTATTGAAGATGAACGCTTTTATGAACATAGTGGCTTTGATATTCAAGGGATTGCTCGTGCATTTTTTAGTAACTTATTTGCTGGGAGAATTACCGGAGGGGGTAGCACCTTAACACAACAGCTTACGAAAAATGCCCTTCTTTCGCCCGAACGTACGTATAAGAGAAAAGCCGAAGAATTATTTTTAGCTGTAAAAATCGAAAAGGTATATACAAAAGAAGAAATTCTGCAGATGTACCTGAATCAAGTTTATTTTGGGAGCGGCTCATGGGGAATTGGCAATGCCTCAAAAAAATATTTTAATAAAAACATTTCAGATGTAACTGTCGGTGAAGCAGCGATGCTTGCTGGTCTACTTCATGCACCCAATTACCTTAACCCATATAAAAATTATGATTTAGCCATGAAACGAAAAAATGTAGTCTTAGCGAAAATGAAAGAACTCGGAATGATTACCAAAGCTGAATACACTACCGCTAAGAAACAAAAAATCCGTCTCAACGATGGTGGAGGAAGCTTTGTTGAGAGAAAATATCCTTACTATGTGGACGCGGTTTTAAATGAGGCCATTTCCAAATATGGATTGACTCAAGATGAAATCTTAACAAGAGGATACCGGATTTATACGGAAATGGATCAAAATCTGCAAGCAGGACTTGAAAAAGTGTATAGCAAGAACTACCTATTTCCAAAGGGGAAAGGAAACTCTTTAGTTCAAAGCGGTTCTGCATTAATGGATCCTCAAACGGGGGGAGTTAGTGCACTCGTTGGCGGACGTGGTGAGCATGTATTTCGTGGATTTAACCGAGCTACACAATTAAGGGCTCAGCCTGGTTCGACTATGAAGCCGCTAGCTGTATATACACCTGCACTAGAAGAGGGCTATACCTATTCATCTGAGTTGAAAGATGAGCCAATAACCTTTGGAAATTATAAACCGGAGAATTTTTCAAGAACCTACCAAGGAAAAGTGCCAATGTATAAGGCACTTGAAGAGTCACTAAATATTCCAGCAGTTTGGCTTTTAAATGAAGTGGGTTTAAATAAAGGAATGGAATCACTTAAGCGGTTTGGCATTCCTGTTGAAAAAGAAGATAAAAATTTGGCAATTGCACTTGGGGGTATGAGTAAAGGTGTGTCACCTGTTCAATTAGCTAACGCCTTCTCTGTTTTCCCTAATGGCGGAAAGTGTCAGGATAGTCACTTAATTACAAAAATTGTCGGCCCAACTGGAAATATCATTGCAGAGCATGAAGCAAATACAACAAAAGTTACATCTGAAGAGGTTTCGAATGAAATCACCTCAATGCTGTTAAATGTCGTCGAAACAGGGACAGGCAAGCGCGCGAGAATTCCAGGTCTTCAATTAGCAGGTAAAACAGGTTCGACACAGCTTCCATTTAGTGCAAGTGGTACAAAGGATCAATGGATGGTGGGATATACCCCAAACCTTGTTGGCGCAATTTGGATCGGGTTTGACCAAACTGATAAGCAGCATTACCTGCCCAGCTCAAGTTCTTCAAATGTTGTCCCTATTTTTAAAGCAATCATGGAAGAGTCAAGCCGTCATCTTCCTAAGGAATCATTTGAGGTTGTATCCATAAATGCCCAGTTGGCAGGCGAAACGGCACAAAAGAAACGGATTAACGAGCAAGCAAAGAAAATCAGCAAAGAATTGAATGAGAATGCTCAGAAATTAGGGGAAACCATAAAAGAACAAGCCCCTGAATGGAAAAAGGGCTTGGATAAAGCTTTATATCAAATTGGTGAAGGTATCAATTTCTTAATCGAAAAAGCGAAGACACTAAAGGAATAGCACGCAAAACTGCGTGCTATTTTTTTCGTTATTCAAGCAACCCATATTTACGCTTAAATCTGGTTAATATTTTTATCCAAACCTCACCAAACAAAAGTAAAAAGATTACATTTGAAACGGCATGCATCGTATCGAAAGTTGCACTTCCTATTAAGTAAACAATGAACGCCTTCCATTCAAAAGGGCTTCCTGATTGAACGATTGATAAAAATCCCCATAGATTCATCACCCAGCCAAACAAAAATCCCCATACGATACCAAAAATAATCCGGCCTGCTTTCTTATTCATTATTTTGGTGTTTCGCAGCCCACCAGCCGTCAACCCGACTAAGCCCCATGCTGCCATTTGCCATGGTGTCCATGGACCTTGACCCAAAATCATATTAGATGCAAGTGCTGCAACGGCTCCAATGATAAACCCGCTTTCCGCACCGAATACAAAGCCCGACATCATAATGACAAAAGTGGTTGGCTGAACACTTGGAAGGCTCGCAAACGGTATCCTACCAACGGCGGCAATCGAAGCCAAAACTGCCAATAAAACAAGCTCACGAGGTTCCACCTTTCGACGTTCAAAACGGACAAGAAAAATCAAAATAGCAAGAAAAACGAAACCGAAGCTTAACCATAAATAAGCATCTTCAAAAAAATAAGTAAACCCCAAAACAACCCCTAATGTCGATAAGACGAGAATCGTTGTTAACCCTTTGTTCCTACGCATGGACGAGTAACCTCCTCTAGCGTCATCGGGGCATTTGTCGTTCTATCACGGAAAATCCGCTGAATCATCGTTGTATAAAAGAAATTCCCTTTAAAAAACTTCTTCGGTTCATCCTCAGAGGTAATCTTCCCTTGAAACATCATTCCACATTTGGTTGCATACTGTGCCGCGAATTCTACATCATGAGTAGACATGAAAATGGTCATACCAGACCTACGTAAATCATGAAGAATGTTTGCTAAATTTTCTTTTGAAATGGGATCCAGTCCCTTAGTTGGTTCATCCAGCAACAGTAAAGCTGGCTTTCGCAATAATACACACGCAAGTGCCGCCTTTTGAAGCTCCCCCCCACTTAAATCATATGGGTGACTTGATTTCAAATGAGCGATCCCTAACTCGACTAATAAGGTCTCTACCTCATTCTTGTCAGTTAAGTTCCATTGAGCCATTGTTTCCTTGATTTCCTTTTCAATCGTATCCTGAATAAAAAACAATTTAGGATTTTGCGGTAAATAGCCAATTTTCTTGGTTAATTCGTTGTTTTTATACCCTTTTAAGGGCTTGCCTTCTAGAAGAATTTTTCCGCCTTCAAGCTTCAATAAACCTGCTAGAGACTTGAGTAAGGTAGACTTACCTGAACCATTTCCACCCAACAATGCATAAAATTCGCCTTTCTTCAGATTTAGAGCAAGCTCGTCTAAAATAAGATCTCCCTGTTTATGGTAGCGACAGGAAACATTAATCCCCTTGATTAATTCACCGCCAACCGAATTAACAGAAGGGCTTTTCTCCAGATATATAGGTTGTACCTCCGACTTTTGAGCCCATTTCCTACCTTCTTTAACACTAAGAGGAATCATTCCCTTGCCATCCGTTTCTAAAAACAAAGCTGGAATACTAGGAATAAATGCCTTATTTGATGATTTCCAAATTTCAGGAAGGACCTCCCTCGGCTCACCTGAAATTTGGACCCGGCCTTGATCCATCATGACAATTTGATCCGCCAATGTAAAAACCTCTTCTAGGCGGTGTTCGGCAATAATAATGGTCATACCAAATTCATCATTCAGTCTCTTTAAGATATCTAAAAATTCCCGTGAACTCACCGGATCCAGCTGTGCAGTTGGTTCATCGAGCAACAAAATATCTGGCTGCATGAGTAAAACTGAGGCGAGGTTAATTTGTTGTTTCTTTCCACCTGAGAGTTCATGTACTTTTTTGTGCAGCAATGGTTCAGCACCAAAAAAATGAACCATTTCGGCTACTCTGTTTCTCATTGCATTCGTAGAAAGTCCAATATTTTCAAGACCAAAGACTAATTCATGCAGCACGTCATCCGCAACCATCTGATTTTCCGGGTCTTGAAAGACGAAGCCGATTTTGTTCGAAGTGTCCTTTGCCGCCTGAAGATTTTCCCCATTAATCGTCATCTGCCCTAATAGGTTTCCATGTGGCTGGATTTCCTTTTTTAACAATTGTAAAAGAGTGCTTTTTCCAGAACCGGATGCACCGAACAGCACGACGAATTCACCTTTATTAATGGTAAGTGATAGGTTACTTATGGCTGGTTCCGAACTGCCTGGATATGTAAAGGTAACATCATTTATTTCAATAAACGCCATCGAACCATTCCACCTACTTCTACTATTAATGGAAAACTTAAGAACATAAAATAACAGAAAAAAGCGAAGGTATCCATTACAGAAAACTGCCATGCTTCCATAATTGGATAGATTGTTAATACACCAAAGCCTGAAAATCGCTCAAATACAATGATCGCAAAAAGAACAACTAAATAAGACATTGAAAAGAAATCTGTTTTCTTAAACTTAAAATATTCATAGGAAGACCTTCGTCCTTGACCATATCCCCTAGCATTCATTGAATCGGCTGTTTGAATGGCTTCCTCAAGCGAATAGGTTAACAGTGTTTGCACATAAAGCATGCCCATCTTCATCCTTGTTTTCCATTTCCCCTGATTCACAGAATTCCCCTTGCTCCTTTGAACAATCGAGATTTCCTCCATTCTCCTTCTCATTAACGGAATAAACCTTAGAGTCAGCATAAGGAGAACAGCAAATTGGGGGAGAATTTTTGCAAACAAAAATAAAAGTTTGTTAGGCGTCATGATTATGTTATAAGAAATAAATATCGCAATAATTCCTATTATAGATGCGGCATTCATTCCTCCATACAGGACTGCCTCAAGTGTCACCCGATGCTCATTGAGTTCAAACAGCAAATGTCGTCCTCTTTCATTAAATAAAGGATTTGTGATAAGCATGAGAAGGAAGGTACTGATGATAAAGAGATACCAGCGTCTCAGTCCCTTTAACTGATCATGAATAAAGTTAATCATTAAAATTACTATTAGGGCCGCACCGAGAAAAATGGGATGTAGCATAAGAATTAACAGTGAAATGGCCCCAGCATAAAAAAGAAAGGCAACAAACGGATGAAAACGTTCAAAACGATTTTTCATCCCACGTTCCTCCTTTTGTTATTCGGTGTAGATGCATTCAATCCGATCACCATCTTTGATTTTTGTAACCCCAATACTCTTAGTGAGACTAATTCCATTTTGCTCAAATACCCAACCGCTTTTTGGACCATAATCAAACTCATAAATATTATCAATTCCTTCGATATAGGCAGTTGCCCCGCTACCACGGGAGTCAATCACGATACCATGTTTTTTAGCTGTTGCTAAAATAATATCATAAATGGTGTCCCCTTCATTAAAACTAACTTTTGTTGCAGCAACAATGGTGCCTCGATCCTTTGGTCCAACAATCGATAACGTTACCGTAGTGGCCGGTTTTGGTGTTGCGGTTGTACTCGGCTTTGATGCAGGAGTAGTCGACGTTGGTGTTTGGGCTGTTGTCGTCGGAGTACTACTTTTATTTGTCGTCACAGCCGTATTTGTTTTGGTCTTCGGCGTTTGTTGCTGACTAGATGGACTCGTTTGCTTAGACGTACTAGTTGGTGATGTAGACTGATTTTCCTTCTTTTCTTCAGAAGCAGCAACCGTTGAAGAATCCGTAGGTTTGTTTTGTTCACTACTCAGTTCAACTTTTGCCTCTTCCTTTTTTTCTGCTTCATTTTGTTTTTCTATTTGAACAGTTTTTACTTCTTTGTTTGTTTCCTTCGTAGTTTGTTCATTTGAACCACATCCAACTAAGGAGAACAAAACGAATAATAGACTAAGAACTGCTGTACCTTTCATCCACTTTTTCATAGATGCGCCTCCTCTAGGTTGCCCCTCCTAAATAGAAGAAGGGGCCATATTTCACTTATGAAAATCTTTTTCTTTGCTTCATATAAACTAGACTTCCGATTAGCATAATCAAAAGACCAGCCATGAGCAGGTTATAGCTATCTGTTGCAGTATTTGGCAACGTATGTCCTTTCACACTATTACTACCATTATCTTGATGAGGAGTTGTCTGTACTGGTGCCTCCTCACTAGGTGTTTGAGTCTCAGGCTTCTCTGTTTCAGGCTTTTGTTCAACTAATGGAAGTTGATATAATGAGCCTTTTCCTGTTGTATACAGCTGATAAGCCGCTAACGCCTGGATTCCCTGTGAAGTGGTGAATGGATCACTTACATCTCCTCCCTGCCAATCAAAGCCGCCATCGGCATTTTGGAACGATAGAAAATATTCAACAAGTCCTGTAAATGGAGCTGCATTCGCATCCACTCCTAAAGTTGTCAGGGCAATGATGGCCTGGGCTGCAGTTGAGCTATTATCTATTTTTGATGCTTGATATTGGGTTGATAAATACTGGATGGCTGCATCTACCTTGCCCTTCACTGCAGGCTGCTCTTTATATGGAGCAAGTGCTGTTAAGATCATCGCAGTTGTATCAATATCGCTGGTAGCACTTTCATCCCAAGCCCATCCGCCATCTTGATTTTGCCTATCTAATAAATGCTTCACTATCTTTTCTCTCGTCCATTGTGCAGATTCAGGAATTGAAAAATTCGCGCTATCTAAAGCAATTAAAGCATATGACACACCGATTAAGCCTTGCTTTGTGACATTACCATTGTAAATGGCTTCCACCAAGTTATAGCCAATTACATTTGTTGGATCACCACCAGCTGCAAGAATTCCGAGAACATACCGCTCTGTGTCAGTGATTCTATTGAACTTCCCTTGTTTTTCTTTGACTAGGGTTTTTACTGATGTAAGGTATGTAGCAGGAATGGTCTGGCCTGTTTGTTTTAAGGCAATCACTTCCCATTCGCCTAGATTATTCTGCAACACATATTTGCTGGCTGAATCAACGGAAGCCTGAATTGTCTTTTCAGAAACCGTTCCACCAGAAGGATTTGGGTTTGTTTCTCCACCAGTGTTTCCATCACCCGATCCATTTTCCCAAGATTCAAGTTTAAAACTAATTTGATTTCCAGATTGAAGCTGATAGCTGTCTGCTCCAACCTCGGCCATTTTATCGTTTACGTAAAAAGCCCAATAATTTCTCCCTTCTGCTTGTATTCCATTAATAGAAGTAATCATTTTCCCGTACTGGTTTTCACTGTATCCAACCTTATCAGGGCCAAGAATTACTTGTAATAGTTGAAATGCAGTTGGACTTCCAATCACTTCAATTCCTGATTGATCAGTAACGTTATTTTTATCACTATTAACCACTTTAAGCGAAACCGTATTCTGTGGGGTTTTTGTCCAATCTGTCAAACGGAACGTTAATTGGTCACCATTCTGGACAACATAGGTGTCAGAACCAACCTGTGCTGCAACACCATTGATAAAAAATGCCCAATAATTTGTCCCTTCTGCTTTTACCCCATTAATTCCAGTGAGCATTTTTCCATTGGAGGTATCAGTAAATTCAACATTGCTTTCACCAACCGCTGCTGTTAACGCTTCTGTTGCTGTTTCAGTGTCACTGAATTGAACAGTGGTTTTTGCTAAAATTGGGTTGGCTCCATCCAAACCCAAAACTGTAATGGACCCTTGTTTCCCTAGGTCGGCTGCTAGTACAGGAGCTTGTAGCCCACTCGTGAATAATGTAAAAATTAACAGCATGACCATCCACAAATTTCTTTTCTTCATCATTTTGAAACTCTTCCTTTCCTAATTAAATAGCCATAAAAAAATCCCCCTAAAAGGAGGAGGAGTGTTATGTACGTTAAGGAGGAAACGAGAAACCGCTTCTGTTCTTAACACTCTCCTATCCGCGTAGGCTGTTGTGTTCAAAAACAGGCAGGTTTCCTGGCTCATGATCATCGCTCCCTAAGTCTTCCCATCTATCGACAGTGACATGTTTAGGTTGCTCCCATTTACAGTGGCGGGACCGCGTTGGCTTTAAACCAACTTCCCTATTAAGCTAAAAGTCTATTTAAGACCTTAGCACCTGTTTTACCGAGCTATTTTTTTATGTTATCACTATTATAGTAAAAAACTGATTGGTTTGTATATGATTTTATTTTTTGAATGGCTCTGTTAAATTTAAATGTTGATTTTTATATAATAAATTAGGGAAACCTTCATTTGTCGAGGTTCCCCATTTTTTTCAGCTAATGCCCCGTTTGTCCAACAAGGAGAAAGAACGGCTTGTTTATTTGATTTTCTCCGCCAACTCTAAAATAATTCCCTCTGGACCACGAACGTAGCATAACTTATAACTTTCTTCATATTGCTGTATCTCACTAAAGACTTCCGTGCCCTTCTTTTTCAATTTTGCAACAATAGCATCAATATCTTCAACAGCAAAGCAAATATGTCGGATACCCAGCGTATTTGCAAAAGGTTGCTGAATATCTTTTTCATCTGACGGCGTATAAAATTTGACTAGTTCTATCCATGCTTGACCATCTGGCATCCCCAATCCTACACATGCCGTTTTAACATCATTAAGCCCAACTATTCTGTCCAACTGTTCTCCTTCCAATTCCCATTCAGCTCGCACTTCAAGTCCTAAATCAAGAAAAAACGCTTTAGCCTCTGAAAGATCATTTACGTTTATACTTACATGATCTATTCTATTGATCTTCATATCTAATACCTCCTTGAGACAAACTGCTCTTCACAGAATTATTCAATTAACTTATTGCAAATTCCTGCAATGATAGTTAAATAAGCACTATACAGCGAATTTTGATAAGCGTAAACTATCGTAATTGATTAAACGTCCGCCGACAGAGGAAGAAGGATCAACATAGCCTTTTGAATAAGAAAATAAGGCTGACCAATGTCAGCCTCATTTTTCAATTTCGCTTAAAATATCCTTCAGCTCTGACCAACAATGAATTCTTGGTAATTGAATATGTTGGTTATATGAGCTGTGTTTCATAAAGACACGGGGTCCTGATTCAATTAGGGTTTCCAAAACGGCAGGCTTATCATCAAAGTAATAACCTAACCCTAATTGCTTAATAATATTGATTTTCTCTGAATCCTTCATGCCGCAATAAAATGAGCCCTCAACAACAGGAAAACCTGCATTCACCAACCATTTCCTTGAACGTTCACAATGAACTAATGGTCTTGAAGTAATATAATAAATCTCATGCCCGTCCTGCTTCAGCTCGTTTATCACTTCAACTGCATTCGGAAATGGTAAACAGTCTGTGTAATAAATCTCTTCTAAGGAGTCATTCCACATCTTACTGCCTTCTTGATCACTTAACCCGAATGGTTTATGTATCTCCAGTGTTGTTAAACTGTGGAATTCTTCAATCGGAATTGTCAGCTGCAATTTTTTATTATATAAATGAAAGGCATGCTCTCTTAGATTTATTAATGTATCATCAATATCAAACCCGAACTTTATCATTTTTCTGCTTTCTTATTGCTCAATATTTCTACATAAATTAGCCATTTCGATGGCAGAGACAGCAGCATCCCATCCTTTATTGCCTGCTTTTGTTCCCGCACGCTCGATAGCTTGTTCAATGGAGTCCGTTGTTAACACTCCAAAAATAACCGGAATGCCACTAGTTAATGCAGTCGCTGAAACACCTTTAGCGGCTTCATTACAAACATAATCAAAGTGAGGAGTTGAGCCACGAATAACCGTACCAAGCGTGATGACTGCATCATACTTTTTACTATTCGCCATTTTTTGAGCAATTAACGGGATTTCAAATGCACCTGGCACCCAAGCGATATCAACGTTTGCTTCTTCAACACCATGTCTTTTTAGCGCGTCCTGTGCTCCGCCTAATAATTTACTTGTAATAAATTCATTAAAACGTCCAACAACGATTCCAACCTTTAATCCTGATCCTACTAAATTTCCTTCAAATGTGTATCCCATGTGTCTTCCTCCAAATAATTATATTTTTGTCTATATATTAATGCTTTGTTAAAGTTGTCTGTTGATTTCCGTTCCAGGCACTTCGCTTTCCGCGGGCGTTCCGGGAGCCTCCTCGTCGTTCCTCCTGCGGGGTCTCCCGAGACCGCTACTCCCGCAGGAGTCTTCGCGCCTTCCACTCCAATCAACAGAATATAGAAATCTGCAATGTTCTTTAACACAGCCAATATTAATAATGAAACATGTGCCCTAATTTATCATGCTTTGTCCGTAAATAATTGGCGTTTTCTTTTCTCATTTCCATTTGCAGTGGCACCCGCTCAATTACCTCGAGGTCGTAGCCCTTCAAACCTTTTATTTTTCGGGGATTGTTCGTTAACAGCATCATTTTCTTAATGCCTAAATCTTTTAAGATTTGGGCACCGATGCCGTATTCCCTTAAATCAGCTCCAAAGCCCAGCTTTTCATTCGCTTCAACGGTATCATAGCCTTCTTCTTGCAGCTTATACGCTCTCATTTTATTTAACAGACCGATTCCGCGTCCTTCCTGGCGCATGTACAAAAGAACGCCATTTCCCGCTTGATTGATTTGACTTAAGGCTGCATGAAGCTGTGGCCCGCAATCACAGCGGTAGGAACCAAAAACATCCCCTGTTAAACATTCTGAATGAACCCTGACAAGAACAGGCGTTTCAGGGTCGATTTCACCCTTCACTAATGCAACATGTTCTTTATCATCAACAAGATTGGAATACCCCACAGCTTTAAAGGTGCCAAATTCTGTAGGCAAATTGATTTCCACCTCACGTTTGACCAAGTTATCCTTTTTGTTTCGATATTCAATCAAGTCTTTAATGGTAATCATTTTTACATTAAGCTCATCCGCTATTTTTCTAAGCTGAGGAACTCGAGCCATAGTTCCATCTTCATTCATGATTTCACAAATGACCCCAGCAGGCTTGGAGCCGCACAATCTAGCTAAATCTACAGCTGCCTCTGTGTGTCCTGTACGTCGCAACACTCCACCTTTTTTTGCGATTAACGGGAAGATATGACCGGGTCTTTTAAAATCACTTGCTTTTGCTTCAGGATCAAGCATGCTCAAGACAGTGGCTGACCGTTCATATGCGGAAATACCTGTCGTTGAAAACTTATGATCAATACTGACTGTAAAGGCGGTTCCGTGAGGATCTGTGTTTTTCGATACCATTGGCATTAAATCCAATTTTTGAGCTAACTCTTCTTCTATCGGTACACAAACCAGCCCTCTGCCGTGAGTGACCATAAAATTAATAACCGATGGGGTGGTTTTTTCAGCTAGGGCAATAAAGTCCCCTTCATTTTCTCTATCCTCGTCATCACAAACAATGATAACCTTTCCTTCTTTCAGATCCGATAAAGCTTCCTCGATCGTATTAAACATGCCAAACCACTCCTTTTTTTATCAATTAACCCAAAGCCGTTCCAAAGGAAATATTTTAATAAAATCCATTTTCTTCTAAAAAATTAGCTGTTATTCCTTTTCGACTCTTTTGCTTTGAATCATGTGTTAGGTTTGTTAAAAAATGACCTACATATTTACCGATCATATCGCACTCGAGGTTCACAATGTCCCCAGTGCCCTTTAACCCTAGTACTGTTTCAGCTAATGTATGGGGTATTAACGATAAAGTAAAGCTGTCCTCCGTTACAGCAAAGACGGTTAAGCTTGTCCCATCTACTGCAACCGATCCCTTTAATATGACATATCGCAGTAAATCGGGATCTGCTTCAATTTCATAATAAACCGCATTCTCAAGCGCCTGTTTCCTTTTAATGACCCCAGTTCCATCAATATGGCCAGACACAAAGTGACCTCCAAATCTTCCCCCTGCAGCCATCGCTCTCTCTAAATTAACTTTTGAACCACGCTTTATTGTATGTAAGCTCGTCGCTTTCACCGTTTCAGGCATGACATCAACGGTAAAATGCTTTCCTGAAAAAGAAGTGACGGTCAGACATACTCCGTTGACAGCAATACTGTCACCAAGTTGAACATCTTCAAGTATTCTTTTCGCTTCAATCGACAGAACAAACGATTCACCCGTTCTTTGAATATTGGCAATGCTTCCTATTTCTTCAATGATTCCAGTAAACATACTAGTTTCTTCTCCTTACATAGGTTCTGCAATGATTCTTATATCATTACCAATCCTATCTACTTGTTTAATGTTCAATGAAACGGCTTCAGCTATTTTTTCAATCCCATGCCCACCAAATAAAGTTGGCGCCGATTTTCCGCCAATTAATTTTGGTGCAATATAGGTAATAATCTGTTGAAAAGATCGTTCCTCTAAAAAGCTTCCATGCACTTCTGCGCCACCTTCAACAAAAAGTGAAGTCATTCCCCTTTTTCCGAGAATATCAAGTAAATCCTTTATACGTATGTGGTTCGTTTCCATTTGGATTATTTCAACGCCCCATTCCATAAAAAGATTGATTCGCTCACGTGCTACAACATTCCCTGTCACAATCCAAGTCGGTGCTTGATGATCAGTAACAATCTTGGCATTTATTGGCGTTCTTAGGTGCGTATCAAGAATAATTCGGATAGGATTTTTCCCACCAGAAGACATTCTTGTTGTTAAAGATGGATTGTCCTTTATTACGGTATTAACACCAACTAATATCCCGTCATGCTGATGGCGAAACTGATGAACATCGGCTCTTGCTTGCTCACCCGTAATCCACATACTCTCACCAGTTACTGTTGCCGTTTTCCCATCTAAACTTGCTGCCGATTTTAATGTGACATACGGCAGGCCTGTTTGAATGTTATAAAAAAAGACTTTATTCAGCTCACGAGCTTCCTCTTGGAGTAAACCAACCTCCACTTCAATTCCTGCCTTTTTGATTCGCTCAATTCCTGTTCCTGCTACTTGTGGATTTGGGTCAGTTGTTGCCACAAATACTTTCCTTACCCCAGTCCTAATCACCAAGTCACTGCAGGGCGGAGTTTTTCCATGATGACTACACGGCTCAAGTGTTACATACAAAGTAGCATCCTTCGCTTTTTCACCCGCCATTTGAATGGCATGTACTTCTGCATGTGCTTCACCTGCTTTTAAATGGGCACCCATTCCGATAATTTGGCCATCTTTCACCAGCACAGCACCTACCACAGGATTTGGGGTTGTTTGACCAAGCGTTCCTTTGGCAAGATCTAAAGCTAGATTCATGTAAAATTTATCATTCATTATTTTTTCTCCTTTGAAAAGGATTAAAAAAGACCCTGAAGAAAATGAATTCTTCAGGGTCGTTAAAAAGGCATTAGAAAATAAAAGCTTAAAAATAGGTATACTTCACCCTACCCATAAACCTCGTTTTTCCTTCTCCCATCCAGACTGTAACTGTCGGCCCTGGAGTTTCACCAGATCCACCGTTTATCCAAGCAGATAAACGGGTCACGGACTAAGAAGCATCGCTTCATCACCGCCGGTTAGGAATTTCACCTGACCCCGAAGGAATTATTTAGATATATTAAATGTTATTATACTTAATTCAAACAGTAAAGGAAAATGTCTTTTAAATTTTCAGACTAAAAAACGGCCTTAACAAGGCCGTTTCCTATTCCTTATATGTCTTGACAGGTAAATAAATTTCAAAATGGAGTTCTCCTGTCGCATTTTGATGCTTATGCTTTTCTTGATAAACTTCCAAACTTAACGCATGGTGATCCTGCTCGTATCCATATTCTTTCATCCAATTGAACAGTCGAAGGTATGTATTTTCTACTTCCTCTGGTTTTCCTTTATGGGTAGTGTATACATAATTTTTACTTGGAATCGTAAATCCAACCATTCCTTCTGGGATCACGTCAAGCTTATCAACAGGTGTTGTGACGTAATAGGTAAACTCTGTTTCCCTGCTATGAAAAGGTGCAATGAGAACAGGCTCTTTTGTCTGATAGGGTATTTCTTGCAATCGTGATTCCATTTTGTTAAATAGACTCGGGATGGTGCTTACTTCTGAATAAGTACCTGTCCACGAAATTCCCACTACCTTAATTTCTTCTTTTTCAATTACTTGGATCGCCAAGCTAATCCCCCCTTTGTTCCATCATATTTCTAATATTCTAATAATATCCCTTAAAATCCTGCAAAAATATTTCGACTTCCTGTGTTATTTCTTATTTTGGAAAAAAAAAACAACCTTATAAAAGGATGTTTTGAGAAACCCGTTATTTTAAAATACTTGATGAAATATCAAAAACATACCATAGTAAAGTTGCATAGAGGGCAGAAAGAATCCAAGCTAAAAGTGGTTTATAATAATGTATCGCTAGAACTGAAAACATAACGAAACTAAAAATGGCCGACCACCCTAAATTCCAACCATTCTTATGAACCAATGCCCCTAATTTTAAATCAACAAATTCATTTAGCGTGTATACAATGGTCCAAAAAAAGATATTCACTAGTTTCCTCTTAAAAGACTTCGGCATATGACCGAGAAATATACTAATAGTAATTGGATACTTAATTAACATAACCAGAAAGGCTATATGAGTGTGTTTAGCCCAACCTTTATCACTTCCTACAGGCACGTATTCCCACATACTATGCTTATAGAACAAATATTGGTAGACCAAATCACCTACCATTAAAAAAAGAAAGGTGGGATAATAAGCTTTCCAGTTTTTCCAATCTCCCCATTTGATTGCTGAAAAAATATATATGGCCCCGTATATTACATTCAGATTCACCAGGATGCTCCTTCGCGCTCTTATTACACCTATTATTTCCAATTAATTGTAAAGTTATCAGTTGCAAATGGTGTGCGAAGATTCTTTGTTTCAAATTGAATAGCTACGAGCTGCTGATAGGGCGAGAACCTTCCAAAAAACCCATTGTCATTAGAAGGGTTATACAAATTCCCAAACAGTTTTCTTTCTAAAACGTCAGAATAAAAGGATCCTTTTTCAATAGGCATTGGTATGCTGTCAATTGTTGCTGCTACTGTTATCGCCAGCTTTTTACTTCTTTCTTTCGCAATCAACTGATGATGATTGTTAACGATTGAGGCGATTTCTGCGATTACCTCTTGTGATTTTTCATAGGCAATCCCTCTTGTCGTAATCGCAAGCGTATACGGTTCATCTGCAAAAATAATGGCCGCATCGTTGTATATTAAATTCATTGGAATCATTCCAACTTTATGAGCAACCGGCACATCCTTAATTCCCTGTGGAATGGTTGTGTTATAAACCGTATGTTCAAGGTATTCGACAAGCTTCTTCCCATTGGCGCTTTGATTCGAATATTGATACAGTTCCACTACGTAAAGAGTTAAATCATCAGCAGAAGTGAGATTCCTTCCTCCAGGATAGGCGTTGACCGCCCCGAGGCTTTTTAAAAATGCCACAAACTGATTGGGGCCCACCCGCTCCTTCAACATAATGAAAGCTATATTATCACTATATGTCATCGCTTTTTCGACTAATTCATCAATAGTATAAACCGAGCCCACCTTGTCATTTTGAATCACACCGCTTCCACCAGAGTAATGCTTGCTTTGATAGGTTAGTTGTTCGTTTAAGTCAATCTTTCCTTCATCAGCAAGTTTCATGACGAATAAGGCTAACGGCAGTTTAATGGTACTCGCTGCTGAAACCTGTACCTGGCTATTTAAAGAATAGCCATCATTTGTAACGAGATTTTTATAACGGAGTGTCACTTTCCCTTGGTAAGGTTTTATGTATTCGGCTAGATCTGCCTGAAGGGTATTAAATTCTTGGTTTTGATCGGCTTTTACTGTTTGGATCAAGACTCCCTCTGTAATCAATAAGAAAATGAGTATGAAAATGATTATTCTGTTTATTAACACTATCTTCCCTCCTAGTAACTAAGTACTAGTTTAATAGGGAAAAGAGGAAAATTTTGTCGAAATTTGCAGATTGTTTGAGTTTTTTGTAATATCTTTTATCGATGCAGTTTCTTAATAAAAATCTTCTCCCAAAGCTTCCATGGGATAAAATTTCTTAATAGGAGAGTTGTCCTCACTCCTTTTCCAATTGGATGCCTTAAACTCGGCCCTTCTTCTAAAGCAATACTGGCTATTTTCTCTGCTACATCCTTAGGGTTACCAAACTGTCCTTCCCCTGAAGAAATGTAGTCCTCGATACTCTTCATATATTTATAATAGGGTGAATCTGTTTGTAGTGATAGTGTGGTAACTTGTTTACCCGACGACCAGATATTTGTCTTATAGGACCCCGGTTCAATTAAAGTGACAGCGATCCCAAACGGTGATAACTCTAATCGTAAGCTTTCACTCCACCCTTCCAAAGCATGTTTAGAAGCAACATATGGTGATAGTCCTGGAAAAGCGATTTTCCCACTAATGCTGCTAACATTAATAATTTTCCCGTTCCCCTGACTTCGCATAAAAGGAAGAACAGTCTTAGTCACTGCTATGACGCCAAAGAAATTAGTATCGAATTGTTTTCGGTATTCTTCCATCGTAATTTCCTCAACGAACCCGGCTGCGGCATAGCCAGCATTGTTCACTAGAACATCTACCCTGCCAAGACGTTCAATTAGAACTGCTAATCTTTCAATCGAACTCTCTGAAGTAACATCCAGTTCATGAACAATTACATTCGATTGTATAGAGAGTCTTTTTGCCTCTTTTAATAGCTCCACACTTCTTTCTGCATTCCTCATTGTTGCGATTACTTGAAATCCCGATTTAGCCAACTCTATAGCTGTTAATAGTCCGAACCCACTAGACGCTCCAGTTACAATTGCAATTGGTTGATTCATGTACCATTTCCCCCATATTTTTACTATCTACATAATACCATGAAAAAAGGCCGTTCAGCTTTTACGAACGGCCCTTACTTTTTTGATAGTCTTACTGTTACTTCACTTCTTGTGGTATGGCTAAATTCAATCCTTTTGCAATTCGCTCACCATACTCTGGATCTGCTTTATAAAAATGCTGAATTTGACGGAGTTTAATATCGTCTCTTTCAACTGGCTTCATTGCACCGACAATAGTTGCAACGAGGCGTCCTCTTTCTTCTTCAGACATTAAGCGGTAGAGGTCACCAGCCTGGGTGTAATGATCATTTTGATCATAGGACACCTGCTCAGCAACACCTGATACCTGGAATGCAGTCTGTTTATGTTCTGGTGCTTCTTTTGGTCCACCATAGCTGTTTGGCTCATAGTAAACAGAGCCTCCGCCATTATTATCAAAACGCATCGCACCATCACGTTGATAGTTGTTCACTTCTGCCTTAGGACGATTAATTGGCAGTAAGTTATGGTTTGGTCCTACACGATAGCGATGGGCATCAGAATAAGCAAAAATACGACCTTGAAGCATTTTATCTGGTGATGCTTCGATACCAGGAACCATTGTTCCAGGAGAGAATGTCGCTTGCTCTACTTCAGCAAAGTAGTTTTCAGGATTGCGATTTAGAACCATACGGCCTACCTCAATTAGTGGATAATCCTTGTGTGACCATACTTTCGTCACATCAAATGGATCAAAGCGGTACGTATCAGCATCTTCAAATGGCATGATTTGAACATGAAGTCTCCATGCAGGGAAATCACCATTTTCAATGGCATTATATAAATCCTCTGTATGATAATCCGGATGGTCACCTGCTAATTTTGCCGCGACATCAGGTGACATGTTTTTGACACCTTGCTCCGCTTTAAAATGATATTTAACCCAAACAGCTTCACCCTCTTGATTTACCCATTTGAAGGTATGGCTACCATATCCATTCATATGACGAAGTGTAGCGGGTAATCCACGATCACCCATTAAATACGTCACTTGGTGTAAGGATTCCGGTGATAAGGACCAGAAATCCCAAACTGCATTTGGATTTTTCAAATGAGTTTTTGGATCTCTTTTTTGTGTATGAATAAAATCAGGGAATTTAATTGCATCACGAATAAAGAAGATAGGTGTATTATTTCCTACTAAATCATAGTTTCCTTCTTCGGTGTAAAATTTAACAGCAAAGCCGCGTGGATCACGAACTGTATCAGCTGAGCCAAGTTCTCCAGCTACAGTTGAGAATCGAATAAACATTGGAGTTTGTTTTCCCACACCATTGAACAATTTTGCCTTTGTGTATTTGGACATATCATTGGTCACTTCAAAATAGCCATGTGCTCCAGCTCCTTTTGCGTGAACTACACGCTCAGGTACTCGTTCACGGTTGAAGTGAGCTAATTTCTCAAGTAAATGTACATCTTGAAGTAATGTTGGGCCGCGTGAACCAGCAGTCATAGAATTTTGATTATCACCAACTGGTGCTCCATTTCCTGTTGTTAAATGCTTGTTAATATTACTCATTTAATCACCTCGTAAACTATTTTTTAAACTTAACTAGATTATAATATAAATCTTATTAAAATCAATATTAATTTATAATAATTTTAAATTAATATTGATTATCAATTAATTAACATGTACCCACTACTACATACGTATTAAAAATATAGGACGTTATGCCAAAATTAAGAAATATCCTTCTTAAAAATTCTTAAGGATTTATTATTAATATAGAAAAAAATAGATTATACTGTAGGTAACGTAAATTATGGGAGGCTTTTTTATGAGTGAAGTAAATCAAACAAACCAAAACGAGGAACCAAAAAAGAAGATTAGTTTACAAGAAGCGATGAAGCAGCAGCTTTTAAATAAAAAGAATAATTCGGCTGCAGCGAATGCCTCATCAAATAACTCTAATGCTACGCAAAAAATGAAAAGTCAGCAAACCAAGAAAGTAAGTAATACACGGAGAAAAATGGGTGTCTAACGGCCAAAATCGAAAGGATATTCACCCAGGATTGGCAGTTAAAATCGTCCTAAAGGCTGATCAAAGAAGCGGCAAACTAACTGCAGGTGTGGTTAAGGATATTCTAACCAATTCAAGTTTTCATCCCCATGGGATTAAAGTCAGGCTAACAGATGGACAAGTTGGCAGAGTACAGGAAATACAAAATATGTAAATGAAATTTCATAAGCTTTCGCCATGTTGGCGGAGGCTTTTTTCCATGAAAAAACAGACCCCGTTTTGGAGTCTGTTCTATTGGTGGGTCATTATGCTTTACGTACGTTAACCGCTTGTGGTCCACGTTGACCATTTTCAATTTCAAACGTAACCTCTTGACCTTCATCCAATGATTTGTATCCTTCGCCTTGAATTGCAGAGAAGTGTACGAATACGTCCTCTCCACCTTCACGCTCAATGAATCCAAATCCTTTTTCGCTGTTAAACCATTTTACTTTACCATGTTCCATTTCTTTGTAGCCTCCTAGCATGTACCTTATACATGAAATTGCAATTTACTTGCCTGATTATTTTTACCCGCAAATGAAAACCTTATACTCATATTTTTAAAAAAATATTATATAACATGTATGCCCTTCGTTTGAATGATGAAGGAAAATATTCGGTTTAATTACAAAGGTATTGTCCTTCATCCGGTTGATGAAGGACAATATTCGCATTGGTTACTATGGTTTTGTCCTTCATTCGGTTAAAGACAATTTTTTTTATCTTTCGTCCCTTCAGAGAACCCATTTATAAATAGCTTTGGCAACTCCGTCCTCTTCGTTTGTTGAGGTAATCCAGTCGGCAGATTCTTTCACAATGTCCTGAGCATTCCCCATCGCTACACCGATTCCCGCTTCTTTAATCATCATTAAATCATTCATACTATCCCCAACAGCCATAACATTTTTCATCTCAATATCCAAGCGGCTGCAAACCATTCTTAGCCCTTTCGCTTTATTAATACCCACAGGATTCACTTCAATATTCTTTAAAGTTGAATTAGTTAGTTCAAACTCACCTTTTGCTTCAAGCTCTTGTTTAATGAGCTCTCTTGTTGCGTCATCGTCAATAGTAAACCCAAATTTTAACCACTCGATACTATGTAGGTCCTCAGGCATTTCATTATGCCAGCTGCGTTCTGTACTGATTGCCCAAAATTTCGTTTGATGATGTTTTGTAAGTTCCCACATCCATTGGATCAGCTCAGAGTTCACCAAGTTTCTTTCCACTAATTCCCGTTTATCATCCCAAACTTCACTGCCATTTACTGTTACTAAATAAGAGGTGAGCTCAAGTGATTCGGAATGCTCCCGACTTGTATGAAAGGAGCGTCCGGTACTTAATACAACAGCTATCCCCTTTTCCTGTGCCTCCTTAATCGCCTTGCGGTTGGCATCAGATATCTGGCCTTTTTTATTCAAAAGAGTGCCATCCATATCGAGTGCGACAAGTTTGATCTCAACATCATTTAAAAAATTATCCATATGTATGAATTCTCCTTTCGCCCTTTTACCTTACTAGGGTAACACCTTTTGCTTAAAATAATCAAAACTTTAGGTTTACATAATTATATTACATTAAACCACAAAAAGAACTCTTCTATGTTCGGAAGAGTTCTTTTTGTGGTTTATCTCTGAAATTGCACACGATGAAGGTTTGCAAAAATACCATCTTGTTCAATTAGCTCATCATGACGACCTTCCTCTGCAATCCCATCTTCTGTTACTACAATTATGCGATCGGCGTTGCGTATGGTCGCAAGTCTGTGGGCAATAATAAGGGTAGTTCTGTTTTGAGCGAGCTCCATCAATGCTTCCTGAATCACCATTTCCGTTTCCGTATCTAACGCAGAGGTAGCTTCATCCAAGATTAATATCGGAGGATTCTTTAAAAACATCCGTGCAATGGCAATACGCTGTTTTTGGCCACCGGAAAGTTTCAAACCTCTTTCACCAATTTGCGTCTCATAACCGTCAGGTAAAGAAGCAATGAACTGCTCAAGATGTGCACGGCGTGCGGCATCAGCAATTTCTTCATCCGTTGCATTCTGCTTCCCATATGCAATATTTTCACGGAGAGTTCCTGTAAATAGAAACACATCTTGCTGGACAATTCCTATTTGTGAGCGTAACGACTTTTTCGTCATGTCACGAATATCCATGCCGTCAATGGTGATTCCGCCGCTATTTACATCGTAAAACCTGGGAATTAACGAGCAAATGGTTGTTTTTCCTGCTCCAGATGGGCCAACAAAAGCCACCGTTTCACCTGCTCGAATCTCCAAATCAATATTTGCAAGAACAGACTTATGTCGATCATAACGAAAGGAAACATCATTAAAAACAATATCTCCTTTTAATAAATCAACCTCCACAGCATCTTTTGTGTCCTTTACCTCCGGTTCTGAATCTATTAATTCAATAAAACGTTTAAATCCAGCCATTCCTTTTGGATAAAGCTCCATAATGGCGCTAATTTTATCAATCGGTTTAAATAGAACATTTACATATAGAACAAACCCAACCAGGGATCCATAAGTCAATTGACCTGTAAAGCTCAACCATGACCCATAAACGAGAACGACAATGGTTATGAGACGTGTCATCATATATATTCCTGATAAGCTAAATGACATAACCCGATATCCACCTAATTTTGCCGCCCGATAGGTTTTATTGTTCTTTTTAAATCTAGCAATCTCAAATTCTTCATTTGTAAATGATTGAACGACGCGGCTCCCTGATACACTGTCCTCTACTCGTGCATTTACATCCGCTATGCTTGAATACATTTGCCCCCATGCTTTATTCATTTTCAAATTACAAACAACAACGAGTATCATTAAAAATGGAAGCACTAAAATAGCAACAAATGCGAGTTTTACGTTGATTGTCAACATAATCCAGAACGCACCAATAAAGGTCATCATGGCAATAAATACATCTTCTGGTCCATGATGGGCGAGTTCACCAAGATCAAAGAGATCATTCGTAATTCTGCTCATAATATGCCCAGTTTTCGTATTATCAAAGAATCGAAACGATTGCTTTTGAACATGTTCAAACAACTCTTGCCTCATGTCTGTTTCTATATTAATTCCTAGCTTATGCCCCCAGTAATTCACAATAAATTGTAAGAAGGTGCTCAATAAATATAGAAGGAAAAGACCGATACTAACTGCCACAATCGTTTGCCAGTCCCCTCCAGGCAGTAATTTATCAATAAACCACTGCACTGCTAACGGAAAAGCCAATTCCAAAATGGCTACGACAACCGCACTACTAAAGTCAAACATAAACAGTCTCTTATGCGGACGATAATAAGAAAAAAAACGACGAATCATAGATAATCTCCTTTTTTTCTAAGTTAGCAATAATAGGATTATATGAGAAATATGTAAACAATTTCAAGTTTTTTGAAAATTATAGTTAAAAAAACGCTTGGATTGCTCTCCAAACGTTTTGCATTTTAATGATGATGGTGTACACCCTTTGATGGATTGGTAATCAGCCATTCTTCATTTGGGACATGGAAGAATTGGATCCAAACATTATCTAAATAGTCATTATTTTTTTCTACAATAAAATCAATATCCTTATCCGATTGAACCACTATATCATTTTCTGTTGGAGTATCGAGCATCAAGTCATAGTGTGCATGATCTCCATGAATACTCGTCACATAAACTCGAAACATTTTTCCTTGTGCTTCCTCTTGATCCAACATTTTTTTCAATGCTTTTGCTGCATTGCGGTTAATTTTGACCTTCATTATTATGCTCTCCTCTTTCTATGTATTCCCTATTATTATCCCATGTTTGCAGGGAAATAGACAACTATAAGTGCTACAGAATGCTATTTGCACCCCTTTTACCAAATCATCCCATGAATAGGATTTATTATCCTTAACAAATTTGTCACAACTTTTTTCAAAAACCTATGTTATCATCACACCTATGTTGTTAATATTGTGTTATGGAAAGAAAACATACAAATTATTATTACCTAATAATTAGTTTAATTATGTTTCTTTGTTTTTTTGTGTAAAGGAATGGCTCTAACAAAGTTTGTGAATGAATTCACGAACAAATGTGAAAAAACGAACAATTATTGGAGGGGAAAAATCTCAATGTTTAAAAAGAACTACTTCGTTCCACTAATAGCTTTACTGCCTGTATTGCTTTTAAGCGGCTGCGATACGAATATGCTTGTTTTTGAACCCAAAGGTCCTGCAGCAAGAGATATTCTTGACTTAATCAATTGGTCACTAATCTTCATGCTCCTTGTTGTTGTTGTCGTTTTCGGTTTATTTGGTTATATCATTTGGAAATACCGGGCAACACCTGAAAATAAAGATTACGAGCCACCTGAAGAACATGGCAGTACAAAATTAGAGTTTATTTGGACTATTATTCCTATTTTAATAGTTATTGCTCTAACCATTCCAACAGTAAAAACGATTTATAAGCTTGAAAAAGTTCCTGCAGGCTATGAGAAAAAAGAGCCGATTGTCATTCATGTTACATCTGCCGATTGGAAATGGATTTTCAGTTATCCTGATCAAGGCATTGAAACAGTCAATTACGTAAACATCCCTGCAGGCACACCTGTTGAATTTAAATTAACTTCAGCTGGTACTATGCAATCTTTCTGGGTGCCTGAATTAGGCGGTCAAAAATACACAATGAATAAGATGGAAACTCAATTGTACCTTACTGCTGATAAGCCAGGAGAATTTTTAGGTAGAAATACCAACTTTAACGGACAAGGATACGCTGGTATGGAGTTTACCGTTGAAGCAAAATCACCAAAAGACTTTGAAAAGTGGGTAAAAGAAGTTAAAGAAAAGGCTCCGAAATTAACAGAGAATAAATACTTTGAACTCCTGAAGCCAACACATTTAGGCCGGGAAACATATATCGGTACACATTTAGCTTGGGTTGACCACGCTAAAATGAATTCTAAGACTTATACAAACCCTGAATTGTATGAAGTCCATGGCGTGAAAGGTAAGATTTTTAAAGAAAAAGAAACTAACAGTGAGTCAACGAAAGATATGGATGGAAATTCAAATGGAGGTGAACACGATGGGAATTAATTGGCATGACTTTTTTATCGTCGGAAACCCGTTAATACTAGGTTCACAGATTGCTATTGCACTAACAATGGTAGGTATTCTAGCTGGTGTTACCTATCTAAAAAAATGGAAATGGCTTTGGCGTGAATGGATCACTACGGTTGACCATAAACGAATTGGTATCATGTACATCCTATCTGGTGTATTAATGTTTTTCCGTGGTGGTGTAGATGGACTATTAATGAAAGCCCAAACCTCACGACCTGAAATGCAATTTTTAGACGCACAGCATTATAACGAAATTTTCACCACTCATGGTGTAATTATGATTTTATTCGCGGCAATGCCACTATTAATTGGCTTAATGAACGTCGTGATTCCGCTGCAGATTGGTGCACGGGACGTAGCATTTCCGCAATTAAATGCGCTTAGCTTCTGGTTATTCTTTAGCGGTGCGATGCTATTTAACATCTCGTTTGTTATTGGTGGTTCACCAGATGCTGGATGGACAGCCTACTTCCCTCTTGCTGGGAAAGAGTTTACCCCGGGTATCGGTAACAACTATTATGCGGTTGCCTTGCAGATTGCCGGGATTGGAACATTGATGACAGGTATTAACTTTATCGTGACAATCTTAAAAATGAGAACAAAAGGTATGAAACTAATGAGAATGCCGATGTTCACTTGGACATCATTTGTTGCATCAATCATTATCGTAGCATCCTTCCCAATCTTTACTGTTGCGCTTGCTCTAATGACATTTGACCGTATTTTCGGTACCCATTTCTTCACGCTAAGCGGCGGTGGGATGGATATGATGTGGGCCAACTTGTTCTGGCTATGGGGTCATCCTGAGGTGTATATTGTTGTACTTCCAGCCTTCGGAATGTTCTCAGAAGTCATCTCTACGTTCTCTCGAAAAATGTTATTTGGTTATAAATCAATGGTCTTTTCCGTTGTAGGTATTGCTTTCTTAAGTATGCTAGTATGGGTTCACCACTTCTTCACAATGGGTGCTGGACCAGCAGTTAACTCAGTCTTCTCGATTACGACTATGATGATTGCCATTCCAACTGGTGTTAAAATGTTTAACTGGTTATTCACGATGCGTAAAGGCCGTATCCAATTTACAACAGCGATGCTTTGGGCACTTGCGTTCATTCCTTGCTTTGTAATCGGTGGTGTAACTGGAGTTATGCTTGCAATGGGTGCAGCCGATTATCAATATCACAATACGTTGTTCCTAGTAGCTCACTTCCACTATGTATTAATACCTGGTGTTGTGTTTGCCGTATTTGCTGGTCTTTACTACTGGTGGCCAAAAATGTTTGGGCATATGTTAAATGAGAAGCTTGGAAAAATCCACTTCTGGTTCTTCGTTATTGGATTTAATTTAACGTTTATGCCAATGTTCTTCCTTGGTCTTAACGGAGCAGTTCGACGCTCATATACCTATTCTGTTGAATCAGGTTATGCTCCTTTATTCCTATTATCAGCTATCGGTGCAGTTATTTTAGCCATTGGCTTTGGTGCCCTTTGCTATAACATTTATTGGAGTGCTCGTTATGCAGACCGCAATATCTCTAACGATCCATGGGATGCAAGAACACTTGAATGGGCGACTGCCTCACCTGCTCCATTCTATAACTTTGCAAAGCTTCCAGAAGTTAAATCACTTGATGCTTTCTGGTATATGAAGAAAAACAATGAAGGTTTATCACTTAAGGATGATGAAATAAAAGAAATTCACATGCCTAGTAATTCAGGCCTGCCGTTCTATATGGGCGTTGTTTTTGGCATTACAGGTTTTTTCTTAGTTTTCGAATGGAAGATTGCGGCTCTTGTCGCAACAGTAGGGATGTTAGCAGGATTAATCATACGATCCTTTGATTATAATGATGGTTTCCATGTTCCAGTCGATGAAATTAAAGCAACTGAAAAAGCATGGCGGAACATCGATAAAGGGGTGAACAACCATGTCAGCTAATGTGAATACAGCATTACCTCTCGAATATCAAACAGAGCAAAACAGAATGAATATCCTTGGTTTTTGGATTTTCCTTGGGGCGGAAATTGTCCTCTTTGGAACACTCTTTGCGGTCTTTTCCGTATTAAATACTAGATATGCAGGAGGTCCAACTCCAAAGGACCTCTTTGAGATAAAAGATGTCATGGTTGAAACTATCCTATTGTTAACTAGTAGTTTTACCATGGGACTAGCGATTTACGAAATGCGCCGTCATAACCGTAATGGAATGTTATTATGGTTTATTATTACGATTTTGCTGGGTGCTGGGTTTGTTTTCATGGAAATCACTGAATTTATTCACTATGTCCATGAAGGAGCAACCATGCAGACTAGTGCTTTCCTTTCCAGCTTCTTTGTCTTGTTAGGCACGCACGGTCTCCATGTATCCATGGGTATTGGATGGGCTGTCATGGTTATCCTCCAAATCTTACGTAGAGGCTTAACACCAGTTACAGCAAGAAAGACCTTTATTATCGGCTTATACTGGCACTTCTTGGATGTTGTTTGGATCTTTATCTTTACATTTGTGTATTTAGCAAGGATGGTGGGTTAAATGGCTAAAAATACAAAAGGATTTCCCTTTACACATGTTTTAGGATTTATTTTATCACTTGTGCTCACCTTTGCAGCACTTGGTGTAGCACTTAAAACATCATTACCATTTAAAACAATCCTTTGGATTATTGGTTCACTTGCTGTGATCCAAGCCGGACTACAACTGTTCATGTTCATGCATATGAACGAAGGTGAAGACGGCAAGTCCAATTTGGTTAACATCGGTTATGCCTTTTTCATTGCAGTCGTAACCGTTGGAGGTTCTATCTGGGTTATGTCTTTCGGTATGTAATATCAAAAAAGGTGTCAGGCGTTCCATGTGAAATTATCACATGGTGCCTGACACCCTTTTTATTTTGTATTATTTTTTCTTTTAGTACGTACCAATTGATACCCGATAAAGGCAACATATAGAGGAATGGCTACATAGATGAAGTATGGAAAGCGATGCTGTTCTTTTTTAAATACAAGGTAAATAGCATAACCAAGAAAAAGTGTAATGATGATTCCGTATTTTGGCAGCGGAATATCCTTTAAACTAGGAATTTTTATCGTACTCACCATTAAATAGCAAAGAACGAAAAAAGCAATTGGAAGAATAATTGCAGGCATTTTTCCATGAAACAAAGTTAAGAGTGTTAACAATCCCCCTGCTGCCGTAATCGGAACACCCGTAAAATATTTTAGAGAGGATTTTACAGCGTTAATATTAAAACGTGCAAGTCGATAGGCACCGAACAATGGGAATAAACCGGCAATGGCCATTCCAGCTACTCCAAAATTACTGAAATAAGAATAATAGGCCATCATGGCAGGAGCCACGCCAAAGGTGACAATATCCGCCAAAGAGTCAAGCTCTTTGCCTAAATCACTTTCTACACGTAACATCCGTGCAATTCGCCCATCCATGCTATCGAGCATCATGCCTATCAATATCAATATGGCTGCATTTTTGTAGTCCCCTTGTGCTGAATACATCACCGACAAAAAGCCAAAGAATAAATTTGCAAGGGTAAATAGATTAGGAATACTGTTTCTAATAATATGTATCACTCCAAAAAAAATTATAAAATTTAAGCCACTTCTTTTTCTCGCTTATATTTCTTATTATACTTCTTTTCCATATAAAATTGGAAAAACAAAATCGCAGTTGTTAACCAAAAGCCGCTTGCAAAATACCCACCAATAATATCACTTGGATAATGGACTCCCAGATAGATTCGGCTAATCCCAATGGATAGAATCATTCCCACACTCACAAAAATCAATAGCACCCTTCCCCATCTGTTGGGTATATGTCGCCACAACAGAAAGGATACGACTCCATATACTGTAAAAGCATTCATCGCATGTCCGCTAGGAAAGCTGAATCCCCCGACTTCTATTAATCGGTGCAAATTTGGGCGGACTCTGTGGAAAAATTGCTTTAAGAGTTCATTTAAAATGGCCGAACCCATGACCGTACCGATAAATAAGATTAGTTCTAAACGATGATGCAATACTTTGTATAGGAAAATTAATAGCACCAAGCTAAGTCCGGTGACAACAGGAGCCGATCCAATCGTGGTAAAAAACTTCATCGTGCGAGTAAGTCCAATTGACTCCAAACCTTGTATATATTGAATAACATCATGATCAAATTGATTAATCTTTTGGTCGCTAATAAACAATGATATCAAACTAAAGCCCATTATGGAAATGGCGCTTATGAAAAATGCGATGACAAGTCTTATTTTTAAGCTCATTATGATAATCCTTTCTATTCTTATCCCATTGTAGAACTATCTATAAATAACAACACACTAGTTGGAAATTGACGGAGAACATGGGAAGGTAGTCTATACGTGACCGAAACTCTTCTCCATCTGGCATTTCGGGCTCATAGAACCCCTCTACGCGACCGTAACCCTTCTCCGTCAGGCATTTCGGGCTCGTAGAACCCGTCTACGCGACCGAAACCCTTCTCCATCATGCATTTCGGGCTCGTATAACACGTAAACGTGACCTAACCCCCTCATCCTGTAATGAGATTAGGCATATAGATATTTTTTGCCTAAGGGACTTTCCATTAATATTTCTTCCCTCAGAATTAGTATGTCAAATAATCATAGTAAAATGAAAACTCGCCAATTGGCGAGTCTTCTTTATAACGCCTTGGCTTTATGCACGGTCTCTTCAGCTTTATCTTTAGAAAACAGAAAACCTGCCACAGCAATACCGACTAATACAACATAAAACGTGACTTTCCATTCAGTCGAATGAGCAAATTCCTCATTTAATATAGCTAATGACGGGTGCGAAAGTGTGTAGACAGCTAGTTTTACCCCTACCCAGCCTACGATTGTAAAGGCAGCGATTTCTAACCCCGGCTTTTTTTCGAGAAGCTTCACAAAGAGATTGGCTGCAAAACGCATAATGATCAGGCCAATAATACCACCTGCAAAAATAACTAAAAACTTACCACCATCCAGTCCACCAATATTAGGTAACGGAGTATCTGGAAGAACAACAGCCATTGCTACAGCTGCAAGGATGGAGTCTACTGCAAAGGCGATATCAGCTAATTCCACCTTAAACACCGTACTCCAGAATCCCCCCACTTTTTTACTCTCATTCTTGTCCTTCGTTTCTTCTGCTTTTCCCTTAATTACCTTACGGAAAACATGATTACCTGCCATAAATAATAAATAAAGTGCTCCAATCGCTTGGACCTGCCATACATCTACAAGGTATGAAATGACAAATAACGAGGCAAAGCGGAATACAAAGGCGCCAGCTAAACCATAAAATAAAGCTTTTTTCCGCTCTTCTTCAGGAAGGTGCTTAACCATAATTGCCAGCACTAGCGCATTGTCTGCTGCTAAAAGGCCTTCAAGCGCAATGAGAATAAGCAATACCCAGCCATACTCGAGTAATAGAGATACATCCATGAAAATTCCTCCTCTAAAAGGTATGTTTTTTCTAAAATACTCCCTAACGCCAAATAAAAAGGCCTTTACCGCTTACCAGTAAAGGCCTTAAAAAAAACAGAAAAAGACCTTTACCGTAAAGTAAAGGTCTTGCTAACAACGTCCATGTTGCCAATAAAGCCGGAGAAACATGTTTCTCGAAATGACGACTTTATTGTAGCAGCTACTCCCCTTTAAAAAGGAAATATTTTATTACTAATAATATATTAAACTTTCAATAAAATGTCAATGGTTTCTAGAAAGATTAATACAGTCTTTGCTCATACCCTTCGTGAAGGCTTGCTTCCACTTCATCCACGGTTATACCCTTGATATTGGTGTGATCAGCTAAAATTTTTGCAGCTCTTGGTAAAGATTTCTTATCCAACCAACTCTCTGGTTTCCAGAGGCCAGAACGGATTAAGGCTTTCGCGCAGTGAATAAAGCACTCCTCTACCTCAACCCCAATTCCCACTAAAGGCGCCTTCCCGTTAACCGCCATTTTTTCTAATAAATCCTCATCTGTGACGATACAAGCTTTCCCATTTACACGAAGTGTTTCTCCAAGACCTGGGATCAAAAATTGCAGTCCGACAAAAGGATTTTCAAGAATATTATTCATGGAATCCACTCGTTTGTTTCCTGGTCTTTCAGGTATGATAAGTTGCTTATCATTTAACACCAATACAAAACCTGGCTGGTCTCCTCGCGGTGAAACATCACAATGTCCACTTTTATTAGCAGTGGACATAACTAAAAATGGTGACATGCTAATAAAATTCTTGCAATGAATATCTAAATGATTAATCACCTTTTTTTGTGCTCTTTCACTAGGAGTCCCCATCAGATTTCGAAGTTCGTCTTTTGTTGTAATCTTATTTTTAAAGCTTAGAGTTTCCTGCATCAACATTTCATCCTCTATAGTTCGTATACTTCCGTATATTTCTTCTCTAAATACTCCACAAGATAATCTGCGTTTAATTCTTCACCTGTTACTCTTACAATTAACTCATTTGGCGTATAAAGCTTACCGTACTGATGAATCTTTTCCTTTAACCATTCCTGAATTAAATCAAACCGTCCGTTTTCAATATGGTTATTAAACTCCGGTAATTCGTTTTGAATGGTACGAAGGATTTGGGCAGCATAGAGATTACCTAATGAATAGGACGGGAAGTAACCAATTCCACCGAAGGACCAATGGACATCTTGAAGAACGCCCTCTGTATTCGTATTAGGTGTAACACCAAGGTAATCCTGCATTTTTTGGTTCCAAATATCCGGAAGATCTTTCACTTCAATTTCACCGCCTATTAAGGCCTTTTCGATTTCATAACGAAGCATGATGTGAAGATTATAGGTTAATTCGTCTGCTTCCACACGGATAAATGATGGCTGCACTGTATTAACTGCACGATAGAAATCTTCAACCGAAACATTTTCCAATTGGTTTGGAAAATACTCTTGAAGCTTTGGATAAAAATACTTCCAGAATTCCTTACTGCGTCCAATCATATTTTCTAAGAATCGAGATTGTGATTCATGAATACCAAAGGATGCGCCGCTTTGAAGGACCGACTCCTCGAAAGCTGGGTTAACATGTTGTTCATAAATTCCATGACCTGCCTCATGAATCGTCCCAAATAAAGCGGAACGGACATTCTTTTCTAAATAACGGGTGGTTAAACGTACATCCCCGGTATTAACGGTTTGTGCAAATGGATGAACCGTTTCGTCCAGTCGCCCTGCATTCATGTCAAAACCAATAATCGGTAAAATAAACCGATTAAATTTTTTTTGTTTTTCTATTTCAAAAGATTGATCGAAAATTTCGACTTTGGTTGGTTTTCCATTTTTCTTAATGCGTTCTAATAGATTTACACTAGATTCTCTTAGCTTAGCGAATAATGGATCTAGTTTTTTCACAGTTAATCCTGGCTCAAACTCATCCAACAATGCATCGTATGGATGCTCCTCATAGCCATAAATTTCAGCGAACTTTCGCTTATATTCTACTATTTTCTCTAGTGAAGGAAGGTAACGGGCAAAATCATTGTTTTCCCGAGCTTCTTCCCAGGCATCATTCGCTTGGGCTGTAAGTATGCTATATTCTTGAAAAAGGTCAGCTGGTATACTTTTAGATTTTTGATAATACTCTTTGTATTCTCGTACTTTCGCTTTTGTCATTTCGTCTAATCCCTCAGTTTTTTCAGTAGACGATAATGTCTCTAACAGGTCACCCATTTCTTGTGAGACCGAAAGCTTAAATACTTCCGTTCTAAGGGTTCCTGCTGCTTTAGCAAACACATTTCTCCCTTTTTTCGGAGCCATCACCTTTTGATCCCAATCTGCCAATCCTATAATACTTGAAAAATGAGTAATCTTTTCATCTAGCGCTTTGAACTGCTCCAACGCTTTTTCTACTGTTGGATCCATTACTTTTTGTTCCATTATGTAGACCTCCTCATAGCTCTTTTCTATGTCTATTAAGTATGCTGATGTTGCAACAACATCAAACTTAATTATAAATTAAAAATTCAAATTAGGGAAAAAATTAAAAAACAGTTTCATTGACAATTAATTTAAGATCCTCGACTAAATCAGGCATATTTTTTACCTATTGTAGATAAAAATATGATTCTTACCAATATGTTAATAAAGGGTATTTTTTATAGTATTTGTTATTTTTAGCATTTATTTTCCATTTGTTGTTGTTCCTTCTGAATGGATAAGGCATAATAAATACTGACCACAAGCTAGAGTGTAAAAGGATGTGTTACATTTTGGAGAAACCCAATAAGAAAAAGTCCCATTTCCCCTTTCGATTAAATATCCTTTTTTTTAGTGTCTTTTTATTATTTTCAATACTTATATTACGCCTAGGCTTTGTTCAAATTGTTTATGGTGAAAACTTTAAACGAGACTTAGAAAGAAAAGAAGATATTACAGTGAGTAATCCTGTCCCCAGAGGGAAGATGTTTGATAGAGATTTTAAAGTGGTTGTTGACAATATCCCTAAAAGTGCCATTACCTTTACAAACGAGGGGTTTACCCAGAAGGAAATGCTTGGGACTGCCAAAAAACTAGCCCAATTGATTGACAAAAATACCGATAAAGTCACTCTAAGGGAAAAGAAAGATTTCTGGATTATGAAACATCCGAATCTTGCAGATAAGAAAATTACACAAGAAGAAAAAGCCTTATTAGCTGCCAAAAAAATTACCGATAAAGAACTCTACAAATTAAAAGTTGATCGAGTGACCGATGCTGAATTACAAACTTTAACTGCGAATGATCTCGAGGTCATGGCCATCTACCGAGAATTTATTAGCGGTTATAAATTCACACCACAGATTGTTAAAAATGAAAACGTGACCGATAAGGAATTTGCAGTTGTAAGTGAAAATCTTCAATCACTTCCTGGGGTAGAAACAACGACAGATTGGGACCGCGCTTACACATTTAAAGATACATTGCGATCAGTATTAGGAAAAGTAACAAAATCTGATGAGGGTTTACCTGCAGAACAATTAGATTATTTTTTGGCAAGAGGATACAGTCGTAATGACCGCGTCGGCAAGAGCCAACTCGAAATGCAATATGAAGATGTTCTACACGGTTATAAATCCAAAGTAAAAAACATTACCGATAAGACAGGAAGCGTCATCGAGACACAACCTGTGACTGACGGAAAAAAAGGAAACGACCTTGTCCTTACAATAGATATGGACCTGCAAATGGCAGTAGATAAAATAATTGAAGATGAGCTTTGGGCAGCAAAGAGATCACCCGGGACTGCACTAACTGATCGGGCTTACGTGGTTTTAATGGACCCACATACTGGTGAAGTATTAGCGATGTCTGGAAAAAAGATTGTAAAAGATCCTGACACAGGAAAAGTGGAAATGATGGATGATGCACTAGGCACTTTCACTACTACATATAATGTTGGTTCTGCTGTTAAAGGCGCAACTATTCTAACTGGATTTAAAACTGGAGCCATTTCTCCTGGAACGGTATTTGATGATACGGGTTTAAAAATCAAAGACACCCCAATAAAGAAGTCATATGCGTATTTGGGAAGAGTAAATGAAATAGACGCCTTGAAAAAATCATCTAACGTTTATATGTTTCATACGGCAATCCGGATCGGACAAGGACATTATGAGTATGAAAAACCATTAAATTTTTCTAATCCGAAAGCATTTGAAACGATTAGAAATTCTTTCTCCTCATTTGGTTTGGGCACAAGAACGGGTATAGATTTACCAAATGAGCAAACAGGATTTAAAGGGCAGAGTAAGCTACCTGGTTATTTACTTGACCTTGTTATTGGTCAATATGATACCTACTCAACGATGCAACTTGCTCAATACGTTTCAACCATTGCCAATGGGGGCAACCGAATGCAGCCACATGTAGTGAAGCAAATTAGACATTCTGCAGAGGATGGCGAAGAACTCGGGCCTGTCGCACAGGAAATGACACCAACTGTGCTCAATACCATAGATGTTAAGAAACAATGGATGAGCCGTGTACAAACAGGATTTAAGAAAGTGATGCAGGAGCCTGGTGGAACAGCAACTAAGTTTTTTAGCGATGTTAAGTATTCTCCTGCAGGGAAAACAGGAACGGCAGAAGCCTTTTATGACGGACCATTAAGAAGTCAATTTGGGAAAGAGCCGCCCCCGGTCATGAATCTAAGCTTGGTAAGTTATGCCCCAAGCACGAATCCTGAAGTCGCGATGGCCGTGATTGTTCCTTGGGCCTATCAAGGAACGGTTGATAACAGAGCTAATTTAAAAATTGGCCGAAAGGTTCTTGATACGTATTTTCAACTGAAGAATAAATAGTCAGTCAATCATAGGGTGCCTAATATGGCACCTTTATTTTTTGGATAGTACTGATTTTACCGCCTGCTCAATTTCTAAATAGCTCGTGCAGCGGCAAATATTCGACTCCAACCACTCTTTAATGGTTGAGTCATTCGCATTCGGATGATTTTCAATTAATGCATGACAGTTCAAGATGAAGCCTGGAGTGCAATACCCGCATTGAAAAGCAAAGTTGTCTATAAAAGCTTGTTGAATAGGAGTCCCCTGGAGCCCTTCAATAGTTGTCACCTTTTTCCCAACAGCCTCCACAGCTAGCATTAAACAGGATTTCATTGGCCAACCGTCAATATTAACCGTACAGGCCCCACAGTCCCCATTTAAACAGCCTGGCTTAGCTCCAGTAAGACCCAATTTCCCCCTTAATGTATATAATAGAGTATCGGCATAGCGCACAGTAGTTACTCGGCTCTCACCATTAACATGTAAGGTTATTGTGTTTGATTTCAAACTACCATCTCCCCTATTACCGCTTTCAACCATTCCCTCTATCTAAGGCGGACAACACATCCATCAATACATGTCGTAATACAAATAAGCGATACTCTGCAGAACCCTCGATATCGTCCAAAATTGGATTTGGCAGCGAAGATAGTGCTCGTTCCACTCTTTCCTCTACTGAATAGAGCTTGTTATTCAAAGTTTCCTCCATTTCCGATGATCGAAAAGGAAATGGACATAACCCGCTTACTGCTACCCGTATCTCTTCAGCTATTTTTAAAGCTGCCACTGTAATTAACGGATAGCCAGTTTCCCATTGCTGGCGGCGTTTCATACTAAAATAGGGTGCTTTTACAAAACGGTTTTCTGTTACAAATTGCACTAATATTTCACCATTGTTTAATTTTAACTGACCTTGAAACACATCATTTATGGGCACTATTTTTTTCCCTTCGGGTCCTGTGATGAATAATTGACTGTCTGCAAGTAAGAATGGAAGAACCGCTTCTCTATAAAAAATTCTTGCACAAATATTACCGCCTAACGTAATCTTTCCTCTCGCCGTATGGTCAGCTACCTCACTAGCTGTTTTTGTTAGCAGTGGAAAAAGATTCGCTTCTTCTATTTTTGTTAAAGATAGCGTGCTTCCAAGCAACAAATGATCTCCGCTTACTTGCATTACATTACACTCGGCAATGCCCTTTATATCAATAACAGCTTCTGTATACGCCATATCAATGCGACCGAGCGTAATCAATTCTGTTCCTCCAGAGTAAATCATTGGCTGTTTACCCTGTTGATCTAAGTATTGGTATAGATGGACAGCTTCTTCTAATGTTTCTGGTTGATAAAATTCGAAATCAAAAGGAAGCATTTACTTGGCCGCCTCCTTTGCTTTCCAAATTAATTCTGGAAGTAAGGGTAGATGATGCAGGGATACACCAGCTGCTGTTGATAAAGCATTCCCAAGCGCTCCCGGCATCCCCATGAGTCCATGTTCTCCTACACCCCTGGCTCCGTAGGGTCCGTCTAGCTGAGGCGTTTCAATAAATCCCACCAAATACTCTGGATTTTCACCATACCTTAATGGTCGATACGTCCTTAGCTGTGGATTCAATACTCTGCCCAGGTCATCAAAGTAAAAAGTTTCTCGACCCGCAAAGGCGAGACCCATACTCATCGCTCCCATGACCTGTCCGAGTGCTGCTTTTTCATTTAATACCTTCCCAATATCAACCACTGTTGCAGCTTTTAGTAATCGGTACGTGTAATCTCTCCTATCAAACTCCACCTCTACACCGTACGCTGCTACCGTCCACTCTGGACCTGGTTTTCCTGCACCTGTTTCGCGGTCTAGATGTGTAAGATGTCGTAAAATAAAGTTCCCCTTGCCGATAATTTGCCCGCCAATAGAATTCCCATTTGGATATTCATATCCATATCCTATATCCTTAAAATCAAGACCAATAGCTGGGTCGTCACGCAAATATACACGACTGTCCCCTACTTCTAAGTCTTCCTTTGGGGCCCTTAAAACGGTAGAAGCGATATCTTTTAGCTGCCTAATAACATCATCAGCTGCTTCTAAAAGGGCTCTACCGGCCATGAACGTTCCCCTGCTAGCGACCGTCTTCCAGTGTTCAGGAGTCGTCTGGGTATCCACTTCCATACGAACATGGATTTTGTTCACATCCATTTTCAGCCGCTCTGCAAGAATTTGAGCGAGGACGGTTTTTGTTCCAGTACCAATTTCAATTACACCGGACATTAAATTGATACTACCATCCGGATTAAACGTGAGAATAACTCCTGAAGGTGCATTGGGATCAATTGTTGAGGTTTTCCAGCTGCAACTGACTCCCTTGACACGAATAAATCTGTCATTCATCTCTTTAATTGGCCCTTCATTCCAGTTGATTAACTCTCTTACTCTATCAATGCATTTAGGCAGATTTCCTACATTACTCTTATTCAATCTGACTCTTGTTGGTGTGGTATGCCCAGGAAGAATCGCATTTATCCTCCTTAAATCAAGAGGATCGATATTTAATTTTTGAGCAAGCAAATCCATTGTTCTTTCGATGGCAAAAGAAAGCTCAGAATGACTAAAGCCCCTAAATGGTGCTGCATAAGGATGATTGGTATACATGCAATAGGAATCGCACCAAACATTTTCCATATGATACGGCCCAGTACAATCGGCTGCTCCTGCCCTCGTTAAATCGGTTGCTTTATCGGAATACGCTCCTCCGTCCCATAAATATCGAATTTCAGCAGCCCTGATTTTCCCTGTTCGATCGGCCCCCAATTTAACCGTTGCATCTAAACCGATATGGCACGGAGAGGTGAGAATATCTTCTTCTCTTGTATTAAGTATTTTCACGGGTTTTCCGCCTACTTCCTTAGATGCCAAGTAGGCCAGCACCTCGAGTTGGACGGAAGCCTTCCCACCATATGCTCCTCCAACAAGCGGCGTATGAACGATTATCTTCCCAATGTCCTCACCGAAATAGTCGGAAATAAGCCTTTTTACCATGAAAGGTGCCTGTGAAGAGGTAGTAATGGTAATATTACCGTCTGGGAGAATCTCTGCTGTTGCACACCTAGTCTCTATCGCGGCGTGATCAGATGGAGAGAAGGAGAAACTCGCTTCCACCACTGCTTCACTTTCATTCCAGCCCCTTTCCATATTTCCTTTCCGAATTTTAATATGTGTGGCAATATTGGTGTCAGGCACCGGGTAGACATCTTTCTCTTTTTTATATTCTCCCAAACGCTCATGTACCAGTGGGGCGTCCTTTTGGATTGCTTGTGTTGGTGAATTGACAACAGGCAGTAGTTCATATTGGACGTTAATTAGGTCTGCTGCTTTCTTGGCTTGTACTGGCGTATCAGCCACAACGAGTGCAACTGGTTCACCGTGATAACGCACCTTGTCAACAGCAATTGGTGGCCGGTCGCGAATGGCTTCTCCTGTTAGCGGGAACTGTTGGCCGGCAAGGATTGCTCTGACACCGGGTACCTTCCTTGCATCGGTTGTATCTATGCTTACAATTTTTGCATGACCATATGGACTAATGACCATTTTTGCTGAAAGCATTGGAAATGGTTGATAGTCATTCGTATATTTTGCCCGACCTGTTACCTTATCCCTCGCCTCTTTGCGAATCACGCTCTTTCCAAGAATCTCCAACGTCATCCCTCCCCTCACCTTATGTTTGGCTACATTTTCTTTACAAACTGATAATCTTCCATGGTATCCACATCAAAAAAGCATTCCTTACTTTCAAGTATTATTTGTTTCCCGCTCTCACTCTCCCTTCCTCGAATGATTTCCCGTGCTCCTTGATCACCTTCTAATTCTTCGATAAGTGAAAAAATGCGCTTAGTAATTAAAATGGGTGGTTTCGAAACCCCATTGTGAGTGTACGAAATATAGGAATAGTCTGGGGCAACCAAGTATTCCTCTATTAACCGATTAATCATCCAATAAGTGACATTAGGCTGGTCTGCTAAAAGCACCACCACCCCGGAAGCCCCCAACTGTGAAGCCGCACTCACTCCCGCTTTCAACGAAGCACTTAATCCTCGGTCTGCCTGATCACATTCTACTAACCTCCAACCCAACATTTCCGAAAAAGGAGCTAACCAATGAAGCGAATCTTCCTTTCGCGTGACAGCGATAACCGCCTCTAGCTTGGAATCTAAGGCCGCCTGAAACGCCATGCTCCCTACAAACCTATTTCCAAGTGGTAAATTCAGTTTAGAACAGCCCATTCTACTGCTCCTACCAGCTGCAAGATAAATCCCTACTAATCGGGTATGGTCCATAACAGTTCCACTCGTTCATGTCTTGGTTTTCTCCAAACCTCAATCATTTCTGCAACAATGCTTACTGCTATTTCTTCAGGCCCTACTGCTTTAATGGGTGCTCCAATCGGCGAATAAATCCATGTAGGGATTTCTTCACCGTTAAGCAACCGCTTTGTTCTTTCTCTTGGTCCTAAAACTCCTAAGTATCTAACATTTTCATGAAGTAAATGGAAAAGAAATTCCTGATCCCTTTGAAAATGATGAGACATAATAACCACAAAATCATAAGAAGAAAAAGATAACTGATTTACTAATTCACTAGGAAAACCAACCATAACATGTTCTGCAGTAGGAAAGTTATCCTTCTGACAGAGCTCGCTTCGCCAGTCACTAACAATCACAGAAAAACCTGTTTCCGCTGCCAGTGTGACAAGTGGAATAGCATCAGGTCCTGCTCCAAACACAATTAAACGCGGCTTAGGCTGATACGTATGCTGAAAAATAGATTTCTCTGTCATAACGCCACTTTTTGAGGTAAACTCAATTACCGGTATTTTTCCGCTCCAGGTTCCGAATGAAGCACCCTCCTCCTCAATAAACACATACTCTCCAAGTTCATCTAGCCGTTTTAAGGTAATCACTGGCTTATGACAGTTCAATAGACTTTTTACCAGCCTATAATCCTCGATTAATTGTGAAGTTAGAGGCTCAAGTAGAATATCGATGTTCCCATTACAGCCTGATCCCTGACCCCATCCAAAATCGTTTTCTTCACTTAAGTCATACTGAAGGATCACTGCCTCCTGTTCCCTCATAACTTTCTTTGCTCGTATAGCTAAATCCGTTTCTAGACAGCCAGCACTCAACATCCCGTTATAAGAGCCGTCTTCAAAAAAAATCATCGTTGCCCCTTCTTTTTTATAAGCTGAACCATTTACACTAATAATTGTAGCTAAGGCTTTTCTCCCCTTCTTTTCCATCACTTCGAATATTGGATAAATATCATCCATGGAAGCCCCCCACTTTACCCATAAAATTTCTACCTTATTTATATTAATTAGGAGGCTATTCCTAGAATGATTAATTTTTCCTTTACTCCCAACATAATCATTATTTATAACTAGCTGGAAGGAGCATTTCAATGAAACTAACAAAATTCAAAGATCCTTTAACCATCCCACCAGTATTAAAACCTAAATGGAAAACAGCCAAATATACGTATTATGAAGTGAATATGATCGAAGCAATGCAGTCTCTACATAGTGATTTACCAAAAACAAGGGTGTGGGGTTATGAAGGGATGTATCCGGGACCAACTTTTGAGGTTGAAGCGGGTGAAAGGGTTTATGTAAAATGGCAAAATAAACTTCCCAATCATCACCTTTTTCCGATTGATCATACAGTTCATGGGGCAGAGAAGGAGAAACCTGATGTTCGAACAGTTGTCCACCTTCATGGAGGCAGAACAGAACCTGCCAGTGATGGCTATCCTGATGCTTGGTTTACCAAAGATTTTCGTGTGAAGGGTCCTTTTTTTGAAAAAGAGATTTATGAATATGGAAACCAACAAAGTTCCAGGGCCCTCTGGTATCATGATCACGCCATTGGATTAACGCGACTAAATATCTATGCGGGGCTTGCTGGGTATTATATTATCCGAGACAAGCATGAACGTTCATTAAATCTACCAACAGGTAAATTTGAAATCCCGTTACTTCTTCAAGACCGTTCTTTTCATGAGGATGGCTCATTATCCTACCCCTATCAGCCGGAGAATAATCTCTCTGGTATAAAACCATCTATTATTCCATCTTTCTTTGGAGATACAATCGTTGTCAATGGAACTGTGTGGCCTTATTTAGAAGTAGAGCCACGTAAGTATCGGTTCCGTCTGTTAAACGCAGCCAATGCCCGCTTTTTCCGACTAAGTCTTGACCCTAAGCAACTGTTTTATCAAATTGGAACAGATAGTGGATTTCTAGAACAACCAATTGGTGTAAAAACATTACTAATTGCACCGGCCGAGCGCATGGATATCATAATTGACTTTAGTAATATGGAGGGCCAGTCCATTCTATTGAAAAATGACGCTCCTACACACTTCCCTTCCGGGGATCCCGTCGATCCGAATACAACTGGAACCGTTATGCAGTTTCGGGTATCTAAATCTCTGTCAAGGATTGATACAAGTGTAATTCCTGCCTATTTAGGTCCCATTACTAAACTTCAAGTACCAATGGCAAAAAGAACTAGATGGTTAGAGTTGAGTGAAGAAAAGGACTCATACGGTAGATCACTTTTTCTCCTAGATAAAAAAAAATGGGACTTTCCGATAACAGAAAATCCACAGGTTGGGTCTATTGAGTTATGGAATTTTATTAATACCACTGGGGATGATCATCCGATTCATATCCATTTAGTTCAATTTCAAATCCTTGACCGCCAGCCTTTTGACGTGAAGCATTTTAAACGAACACAACAAATTAAGTTCACAGGTGCTCCGATGCTCCCTGATTTAGGAGGACGCGGCTGGAAGGACACTGTCAAATGTCCTCCTGGCCAAATCATCCGAATAATTATCCCGTTTTTCCCCTACACTGGTCGGTATGTTTGGCATTGTCACATGCTTGAACATGAAGATTACGAAATGATGCGGCCGTACATTATTCTTCCTTCGAATTAATCCCGGGGCTTTCCATTCAAGTAATTGGAATATATTCTTTTAATATTGCTTGTAGTATTGCATAGCAAAGTTCCGAATCGTTCATCTTGTTCTCTTTTATCTTATTAAGACAATCTTTTATTTTTACTTTTATCACCTTAATATTCTCATGCTCCTCAAGCTGTTGGTGCTGTTTTATTCCGATTTCCTCTGTAAAAAAAGCATGGGTAATTTCATTTGTCCTCCAGGATGCAGGCTGTAAAAACCCAAGATAATGGACTGTACCACATTGGTAACCCGTTTCTTCTAAAAATTCACGTCTTGCTGCCTGCTCCAACTCCTCCCCCTTTTTCACACCACCACCCGGTAATTGCTGTACAGTCGTTCCTATCGGTTTTCTATGTTGCTCAATTAATAGGAATGAATCTCCTTCCTTTGCTAGTATAACTACCCCATCATTTTCTTCTAGCTCAAAATAAGGTCTGTGAAATCCATCCTCTTTTAGTTTCATGCCAGCTAACTCTAGCAATGTTTTTTCTTTTTCCATTGTTGTCTCCTTTTTCTTCATTTTTTTTATATTTTATCACTATTTCAACTCTATTTTGGTATATTAAGGAAAGGAATAACTTGAAATCAGTGAAGGATGAAGTCATGAAGAAAAATCGTACACTATTTTTATCAGCTGTTGCATCTGGAACGATGTTAAATCCCCTTAACTCTTCCATGATTGCTTTAGCCTTACATAGTATTCAAAAGGATTTCCAGCTTTCTTTTGCAACAGTATCCTGGCTAATTTCTAGCTTCTATTTAGCAAGTGCTGTTGCTCAACCTGTTACAGGAAAAATAGGTGATTTATTCGGAAGGAAAAAGACCTTTTTAATAGGATTAGTGCTCGTTGCACTCTCCGCCATTGGAGCACCATTATCAACATCCTTTCTCTTATTGCTCGGTATGAGACTTGTTCAATCCATTGGCAGTAGCGCCATCTATCCCTCCGGTATGGCATTAATTAGAGATAATATTAAAGAAAAACAAGCATCCGCACTTGCTGTTCTTTCTATTTTTGCTTCAGCGATGGTAGCGCTTGGTCCAACAATTGGAGGTTTATTAATTGTGTGGGGTGGCTGGCCAGCCATTTTTTGGGTAAACTTCCCGTTTATTATCATAAGTTTTCTGCTCGGCTGGTACATGTTTCCTAAGGATGTTAAAAAGGATAAGGAACATATAAAAAAATTATTTTCTAATATGGATTTTATGGGGATGATATTCTTTGCCGCAGGTATGGTGTTCTTTTTATGGTTTTTGTTATCTTTTGAATCCAAGATTCAATATTTTTCAGGGATCGCAGGTATTATTTTCTTTTGTCTTTTTGTCTGGAGAGAATTAAATGTAACAGAACCATTTATCGACATTCGAATTTTTAAATCACACCCTAAACTTTCTATGGTATATATTCAGTTCATTCTATTAAATATCTTTTTTTATTGTTTATTCTTTGGACTTCCCAGCTATTTTCAAGAAGTACTAGGAGTAAGTGTCGAAAAGAGTGGATTGTTAATGCTGTTTATGTCAGGCATCAGCATTGTAATTTCATCTGTAACCGGGAAATGGATTGACAGAAAAGGAGTATACCAGCCAATTGTTATCGGAGCCTTTCTCTCGATTGTTGGAGGATTAAGTTTTACCATGTTTTTTGTTGGGTCTTCTTACTGGGGGATTGGCATCATTTTATCGATTATGGGCTTAAGCTATGGAATTGGAAATGTGGTTCTTCAAGTGGCAATGGTCAAAGAGAGTCCTAAAGAAATTGTCGGTACAGCTTCAGGACTGTTTCAAACCTGCAGGTACTTAGGCTCCATTTTATCCTCCATCATACTAGGATTAATTTTTGGGGAAGAAATATCAGCTGAAAGCATGAAAATAATTGGAACCGTATTAATTATTACGGGGATCGCCAGTTTTTTAATGAGCCTATGGTTTTCAAAGGAATCCATGCATTTTAGAAAAATGAAACATGTTTAATAGACTATTCCATTACCTTCCAAAACAAAACAGCACCCTCTTGGATTAACGGGTTCCTTTACCTGTCACAAAAATCCAAAATGTATATTAAAATGACCATCAATTTGTATATGAATTTGATGGTCATTTTTTATTGATATAACACGAAAAATTATAAAAATAGGCGTGAAACTGTAGTCAAATTTGTACATCAATATGCTATGTTTTTATTTACAAATTCACGTTTTCTATGGCATTGGCTCTGTTGATATTTATTGTTCATTATCGGGTAGGTATGAGAATTAAATAGGCGGAGAATTTCCGGTTAATGACTAAAGAGAAAGCTTAAGGAGAGGAAATAAGCGGAAATATTCCGGTTAACTTCTCAAAATAAGACAATATCAAGAGATCTGGATCATATAAGCGGAAAATCTCCGCTTATTCTTACGGAAATATGGGTATTTCCCAATTTAAGCGGAATTTATCCGGTTATTTTTCAAACACAGTGAAATCAACATTCAGTTATAACTGTTCCTTGGCCTAAATGCTCTTTGTAATGTAAAAAGCCCTGCATTTTGCAGGACAAAATGTATAACAAATATAAGGACATTTTTAAATGCATTTTTATAATATGTGACAGGTATCTGAACCCGTTAATCTTGGATGCTGTTTTATTTTATTGGTAAAACATACAATAACACACAGAAAAAGTGTGCTGTACTTCCAGCCATTACAAACAAATGCCAAACCGCATGATGATACTTAAATCCTCGCCAAACGTAAAAAATGGCTCCTAGCGTATAAAGTGCGCCGCCTATTATTAAGTACGTCATGCCCTCTGGGGACAAATTAGCAGCAAGTGATTTCCATGCAAAAACAATTAACCAACCCATAACCACATAAAGCAAGGTCGATGTAAACAGATACTTTTTAACAAAAAAACATTTAAATATTGTTCCAGCAATGGCAAGTCCCCATACTACCCCAAATAGGGTCCACCCCATGGCTCCTTTAATTACAATTAGTAAAAAAGGGGTATATGTTCCGGCGATAAAAAAGTAAATAGAGGAATGGTCAAATATTTCAAATACGTCCTTTGCTTTTCCCTCAGGCAAGCTATGTAATAGGGTTGAAGACATATATAGGAGGAGCATTGTTACTCCAAAAATCGTAAAACTGACAATATGCCAGGCAGTTCCATATAGTGAAGCAAATACGATTAAAATGACTAAGGCGGAAATGCTTAGTAATGCCCCAATGCCATGTGTAATCGAGTTAGCTATTTCCTCCTGTTTGGAAAACGTATGTGTTGTTGCCACGATTCATCTCTCCCTTCAAATCCTCCCAAGTTAGAAATGGGATATTTAAGAAAATAACACGTTAAATGAATGGAATCAATGGACATCTGTCATATTAAATAGATTACCTTTCATACTATTACTTTTTATTTCTTCCCGCCATTAATTTCTTAATATGATCTTTAGGGTCCCAACAGTTAAATTTAAAATTGGTTTGGGTTTGGTAACCTAAGCGGCTGCAAAAATAGGCTATATTACTGTTCTTCTTTTCTATTTTAAAGTGCTTACAGGTGGCACAACAATGATAATCCTTCATCCTTTTCACCTTTCTTAAACTATTAATCTTTCCTTAATAGTTTGTTCATATTTATTTATTAAGATATAAATAGGTTCACGGAAGAACCTTTAACCTCCGCCCCCCTTAATATATAGATGGAAATGCCCGGCATTTGTGCCGGGTAATTTTTTTTATTATTGGCTCAGTGAAACTTGCCTGTTGATTTCCGCTCCAGGCTCTTCGCTTTCCGTGGGCGTTTCGGCGAGCCTCCTCGGCGCCTGCGCCTGCGGGGTCTCCCCTGAACCGTACTCCCACAGGAGTCTTCGAGCCTTCCGCTCCAATCAACAGGGTATAAAAATTAAAACTGTTCTTTAACACAGCCTTATTATTAATAGTTTAATGAAAAGATAAGGTAAATGGCTGTTCCCCACATAATTAATGCTGATAGTTTATTTAAGATAAGAATAAATCTTCCAGACTGGTCAAGCTTTCCAACTATTCTTCCTGCAAGTGAGAGTCCAAAAAACCACATCCACGATACAAAAATACAGGACAACATGAAGGCCAGCTTTGCTGAACCTGAATAGGACAAGGAGCTAGTCCCAATCACTCCGATTGTATCCATAATAGCATGAGGATTTAAAAGTGAAACTGAAGCCGCAAATACAAACTGCTTACGTGGCGAAAAACTTTGATTCGATGTTTCTTCTATATGAGCTTGGCTTTTCCAGGTGGTATATCCCATGTAAATTAAAAACAGAATGCCAATGAGAAGGAGCGTAACCTTAATCCATACTACCCCTAAGACAACGGCTGAAACCCCAAAGACAGCTAAGGAAATCAACAGCGTATCACAAAGGGAAGCAGTTAACACAACAGGGAGCACGTAGACCCACCTTTGCTGCAACGCCCCCTGATTAAAAACAAACACATTTTGAACCCCTAATGGCAGAATGAGTCCAAATGCCAAAATGAAGCCATGAAATATTGCACTAAACATTTTCTCTCTCCTATAAAAAATGGTATACATACATTTCTAATTTTTTGGTTAACATAAATACTAAAAAAGGATTTTGCCTGTGTATCTTGTTATTGTAATCGTTGTTTATATTATTTTTGCTAAAATTTTTGTCGACTGGAGTCGTTGGAAAGAGTTTTATCCAACTATTCAGTATTTTACTATTTGTAATCTGGCTTATAACTTTATATTTTTCAATCATACTCTTTGGGCTTACAAAGCGGTAACTGTCAAATGGTTAAACCACACGATTATTGAACTGACTTTTACTTTTTTCGTTATTCCTGTGGTGATTATGATTTATCTGCAGTACTTTCCAAAAGGGAGAAAAGGGGTTCTCTATATTGCTGTTTGGATTGCTTATTTTTCAATACTAGAACTCTTATTTTACAAAAGAGGCTTATTCCTTTATGAAAATGATTGGGGCCCTATTTGGTCAACTTTTTTTAATACCATCATGTTTATCATATTGCGTATACACCATAAAAAGCCGTTGGCTGCCATGCTGTGTTCCATCCCGGTTATTGCCATCTTACTATACTTTTTTCACCCGTTGTATCATGAACTAAAATAACGTTGAGGACGTGAGAAAATGACCGAAACTATACTCTCGCTTCCGCTTTTCTTGCTACTGCTGTTATCAGTTTATATTGCCATGGCTATTTTTTTATTTAAAAATAAAAAATAAAGGGTTGCCTAAAAAGAAAAAGCAGCCCTTTGTCATGATCTTTTTCTCTCCATAAAGATTTCCGGGTTACTAATCTCCTGAAAACCATATTGTGCATATAAACCATGAGCATCGTTGGTACATAACAGCATTTTACCAACATGTTTAAGGTCTGAATGCTCCGTTACAACCTCCATCATCCATTTTGATAGTCCCTTTCCCCGATGTTCTTTCAAAACAAATACATCCATTATATAAGCAAAACGAACAAAATCCGTGGCAGCACGGACAAAGCCTATCTGAGCAGCGTGTTCAAATCTGGGGTCACCCTCATAGAGTCCAAAACAAATGGAGGAATGCTCAATCGACTTAGCCACCGATTCAATGGTAATACCTTTGGCCCAATACGAATCATTACTCAAAAATTTGTGAATGACATAGATATCTAGATATTGTTTTTGCGTACTGATAGTAAAACCATTGTTACTCCATGTAGACATGTTATCGTCACCTTTCTACTCATGTATTCGTGAAACAAGTATACTTCTCACTCAAGCTGTCAATAACATTACCAAGTACAGTATACGGAGAGGTGGAAATGAATGAAGGGAATTTATTTTGTTAATAATCGAATTTGTATCAATGGACTATCAAAAGAAGAAAGTGTTGACCTCCAGGAACAGTCAATTAGAAATTTCATGGCAGAGCATAATATTCAAAATACAAAACTCAATCCTTACCAATTAAATGAATATTATACGGTACCACATGCACTTTTATATGATCTCAAAAATCATCAACATAGTTTTGATTGTTTCATTCATTATTCGTTACATGCAATGGAGGATTTTATTTATTCATACCCTGCAAAATGGCTTATCTTAAAAAGCTTTTTTAAAGAAGTCATCATTGTTGAAGAGCAACATGATCTGACAATCAAAAAAGTTATCTAATCAATAGATTTTTTCACTGATTTACGATAAACGTATAAAAAGTTAACTAACAAAATAAAAAGTAAGTAAATTCCATATAGACCAAATGAAAAAAGCTTATTACTACTAAATGTAGATCCTGCAAAGGCCAAAATAAGAGTGTTAGGAAGTTTTCCAATGGCTGACGCAACAAAAAACGGAAGCCAATGGACCTGACTTAGTCCACAAATAATTGTAATAACAGGTGCAGGAATAATAGGAATTAATCGACTGGTTAAGATCGCTAGAAAGGAATTTCTCAACAGGAATTCCTCGTATTCTTTTACTTTTTGGTACTTTTCGAGCTTTTTTTGTGCTACATCCCTAAACCCATATCTGCTTAAGTAAAAAAGAATCAAAGTACCAGCCATTGCTCCAGATAAGGATATCACTGTACCCATTGGAGCTCCAAAGACAGCTCCAATTCCTCCTGCTAAAATCGGATAAGGAATGACCGGAAAGAACACACAAATAACTACAAGGAGCATACTTATAAAAACAGATAGTGTTCCTCCCTGTTTGACTAATAGAAGCAATTCTTCCTTCCAGATGAATCCACTCATGATAATCAATAGAATAATACTAATACTACTAATTTTTTTTGCCATTGATTACTCCATTCATTTTGATTTATTTAATTAATTAATTAATTAAGTAAGGTAACCAAATCGTTACTGTGGTACCTTCACCATCAATACTTTTAATATTGATTTTTCCATTGTGGCTTTCTATAATACGATAGCTTGTCATTAATCCAAGACCTGTGCCTTTTTCTTTAGTAGAATAGAAAGGCTCCCCAAGCTTAGATAGTCTTTCCTGTGGAATTCCACACCCGTTATCAACTACTTGCACTATAACTCCTGTTTTGTCTTTTGAAATATTTACTTCGATTCGTCCCTGCTCAGTTATTGCATCTAGGGCATTTTGAATGACATTCATGAATACCTGCTTGAGTGAATTCGGATCCCCTTCTATTGCAGGAATGAAATCACTGGAAAAGAAATTTAGTTCTTTATTCATCATAAGTGCTTCTGTCTGTAAAAGTTGCACTATTTGTTTCACAACATCATTAATTTGAACAAAGGTCGTTTTTTCTGTATGGGGCTTGGCCATTGTTAAAAACTCTGAAATTATACTCTCCACCCGTTTTAATTCATCTAAGATTACCTTTAGGTATATCGGGTTGATTTCATTTTCAGAATGTAACAGTTGCATAAAACCTTTGATTGGTGTTAAAGGATTACGAATTTCATGAGCTACTGCAGCAGCCATTTGCCCAACAACTGCCAACTTTTCAGATTTTCGTAACATTTCGTTTGTTTCCATTCGTTGCTGGATATCTCGAGAAACGGAAACGATTTCTTTCGGTTCACCACTCTCGTTATCAGATAAGGTTTTAGTAGTTGATTCAATCCAAATATAGGAACCATCCTTTTTCCTGCATCGATATGTAATTAATTGCGAATCTTGATTGGCTGAAAGACGGTACTGCCTCCTCATTTCATCACGATCATCTGGATGGATAAATTGACTAGGACTTTTACCAATTAATTCGAAAGGTTCGTAGCCTAAAACCGTTTTTACTGATGGAGATACGTAGAGATAAGTAAAATCTACTTTGTGTAACATAATCATATCTGAAGAGTGCTCTGCAAGAAGACGATATTTCTTCTCACGATGTCTAAGTGCCATCTCCATCTGTTTTTTCTCTGTAATATCAAGAACTTGCCCTAATAAAAATTCCTCACCAGTAGATTGTTCTCGAACTCTTGATACATTTAAAATACCTGTTTTAATATCTCCTAACTTATGAATAAATCTTTTTTCAAGCTTATACTCATCTCTAATGCCGCTTAAAATCCCTCCAAATAATTGAGCATCCTTTGGCAAATCCTCTGGATGTGAGAAGGATTCAATTGTAAGTTCAGAGATTTCATCCATCGAGTAACCTAAAAAATTACAAAAAGCCGGATTGTATTGCATTTTTGATAAATCTATTGAAGCAATTACTTGTGGAATTCTAGATTGATAAAAAACCTCATGATATAGAGTTAAATTAAACATCAAAACCCCCAAAAGAGTGACATCCGTCAAAAATATTCTTCATTAGTATAAAGCTAATTCCACTTTTCTTAAAGTATTACTATTCAGAAATTTCATGTAAAAAAAAAGCCTTTTATCAATTGATAAAAAACTTTTTTCCATATTCTATTAAAATGCTGTTCTTGCACCAAGATATCTAGGTTTCCAGTATGAATTTGTCATATCAGCGATGGAAACGCCAGAAGACCCCGCTTGGATAAACTTATTGTCCCCTAGATAAATTCCAACATGTGTGGGACCAGGTGCATATGTCTCAAAAAAAACAAGATCTCCAGGCATTGGGGTACTAATCACTTTTAAACCAGACCATTGTGTTGCCGCTGTTCTTGGAATGGTTATTCCAACTTTATTAAACACATAACTAGTATATCCACTGCAGTCGAAACCTGCAGGCGTCATGCCGCCCCATAAATACGGTGTGCCGATATATTTTTTTGCTTCAGAAATAACCAAATCAGCTTTAGACACAGTAGTTTCAGGTTTTTGTTCCGATATTGGTGCCAGGGAAACCTTTAATACTTGTCCGATATAGATAGTATCTGAAGTTAAGTTATTAATAGATTTTAGTTGCGCGATTGATAGTTGAAAGCGGGTACTTATGCCCCAAAGAGAGTCACCTTTCTGGACTGTATAGGTGGTTGTGGCTGTTTCATGGCTATGTGGTGCCAGTAATGAGAGTTTTTGATTTACATAGATTGTATCACTAGTAAGGTGATTCCAAGCTTTTAAATCAGCAATCGATACTTGATTACTTTGCGAGATTTTCCAGAGGGTATCACCCGATTGTACGGTATAAATATTTTCATGTGCACTTGCATTCCCACCAAAAGAAGTTAACAAGATGCCGGCAGTTGTGACTACTGTCAGTAGATGTTTTTTCATGGATGGCTGCTCTCCCTTAAGTTATTTTGCCTCTCTATCATAAAGGAGAATAAGATTGGTATAAATCCCAAAGATATGGTTTACATGGAAGAAAATTCACTTACTGGAAAAATAATCAATTTTTATGAAGAATAAACAAACAAACGTAATGTAGAAATATTGTAACAAACCTTTCATCCATGGTGAGATATCAAAACTATAATAAACCTATAGAAACACTTTTTATGTTTTATAAAATAATTATGAATCTTGGTGATGAAGATGCAAGGAATTGGAAAAGGACATCCTCATGGCATGGGACACCCTCATGGACATGGAATGCAGAATGGTATTGATTATGACAAAAACCCTTTTATTGTTATTTGGGAAGTGACAAGAGCTTGTCAGCTTAAGTGTGTTCATTGTCGGGCCGACGCACAGCTTACGGCAGACCCAAGAGAATTGTCACACGAAGAAGGAATCCATTTAATTGATCAAATTTACGAGATGGATAATCCTATGCTTGTGTTCACAGGCGGTGACTGCATGATGCGAGAGGATTTATTCGAACTTGCTGATTATGCAGTAAAAAAAGGAATGCGTGTATCCATGACACCAAGTGCCACTGCTAATGTAACGAAAGAGAAAATGGAGCGTGCAAAGGAAGTCGGGCTATCACGTTGGGGCTTTAGTCTTGATGGACCAACACCTGAAATACATGACCATTTCCGAGGAACTCCTGGTTCTTTCGATTTAACTGTCGAAAAAATTAAATATCTAAACGAATTAGAAATGCCATTGCAAATCAATACTGTCATCTCCCGTTACAACTATGATTCACTTGAACAAATGTCAAAATTAGTAGCTGATCTAGGTGCGGTTATGTGGTACATATTCTTACTAGTGCCAACTGGAAGAGGCCAAATGGATGCTTGTATTTCTCCAGCTGAACATGAAAAAGTCTTCCGCTGGCTGTACGAATTAAGTAAAACTGCCCCATATGATATCAAAACAACTGCTGCACAGCACTATCGCAGAGTCGTCTTGCAGCAAAAAAACCGTGATCAATTAATTGATAAAGGTGAAATCCATTACGAAGATTCTATTACTACAGATTTTGCCTCTATGCATGATGGATTAAAGCGTGCGCCGAAGGGTGTGAATGATGGAAATGGCTTTGCATTTGTGTCACACATTGGAGATGTCATGCCTAGTGGCCTACTCCCAATTGTAGGTGGAAACATTCGCGAAACACCACTGGCTGAAATCTATCGAGAATCAAAAGTATTTAAAGAATTACGCCAACCTGATAATTATAAGGGTAAGTGTGGTGTTTGTGAGTATAATAAGATTTGCGGCGGGTCTCGTTCTAGGACCTATGCTGTAACAGGTGATTATATGGAAAGTGAGCCATTCTGCGTTTACATTCCACAATCCATGCGTAATAAAGAGACAGCTCCAATGGCATAATTCCGAGGCATTCCATATAATGGAATGCCTTTTTACCTATCTGTTTACTGGTTAAGTTTCATTCTTTTTGGGTAACTTGTTTTTAGGAATCTTTAATTTGAAAGGATCAATTCCATGCAGAACACCTATATGAAAGAAAAACAAGTTACTACAGCCCTCTTTCAATTCATCTTCCCCATTTCATGGAAGGCCAGTAGTAGTCAAGAGTTGGTTGATTATTTACAAACTCATGATTTTGCGTCGTTTCAATTAAATGATTTCAATAAAGAAACGGCCTATTATGGCAGATACAATGTTTCCCATAGCGATTTGGAAGCTTTTTTCCTTCCTATAACGAATACGATTCTATTCCCAAAAACTACTCAACCAAAAGGGCTTCACAGGTACTCTAAAAATCTCAACCTTCATGCTTCTATGAACATTTTGACTACACAAATCCCTTTTCAGATTCACTCGGTTGATGTTTTTATTTGTCCCTATGAACTTGGTTTTATAACGATACGAGCTGAAATAAACCATTTACCTTTTTCTCAAGTACTTGAGTTTGCTAATCATTTTAGATTTCTTGATTCCATTCCTACGGTTAAGCAAACAACTGAAATTTCATTTAACGAGAAAACGTACTCATCTGTAGGAGATTTTGTGTTTTCAACTTTAATTCCACCCTTACAGAAATTTTTGTGTAAAAAAACAGTTTCGCTACTGACGCCTAATAAAATGTATGTTCATTCGTTTGTTTCTTATCAGGAGGAAGAAGTTAGAATTCCTATGACTTTTGATGAATTAAGCTTTTCAATTTTTTCAAATGACAAACAAATCGAGAACAATCGGTTGATTAGCCAATATTATGGACCATACTATTATTCCGTGATCATCAATCTATTTCATCAATTGGTCTTTTTAAAAATTGCTAAAACGTATTCGGAAATAAATATTGATGAGGCAACCAACGAATTTGAACGGCTCAATTATATGATCAACTCTTTTACTTCTAATTACTATTTCAATATTTTTCCTGCACAAAACAAAGGTCAAGAACTCTTTAAGCAATTAAGAAATAGTTTTCAAATAGATCATTTATACACCAATACAAAAGAAACTCTTTTTAGCCTTTTTAAATATGAAGAAAATATCATTACAAAAAGAGACAGTTTATTACTATTAGTCTTAACCTTATATACGGTTGTTTGTGGCATATTCAGTATGAACCTCTTTACCCATGATTTAAAAGGGACGATTCATTGGGATCATTTCAAGTCATATAATCCTTTCGAATATTTTACTGTTTTTATTGTATTTAGTGGAATCATTACAGTGTTTTTTCTTGGGCTGCAAAGTCTGTATCAAGGATTGAAGAAGCGAAGAAGCCGTCAAAGATGGGTTCGAGAAAGTGTCTTAATAAATAAAAAAGATAAACTTTATTGATTAATGCTGTTTTTTGTAACCCTATCCTTTATATTGTAGGTAGTATGTTATCAATAAGGAGATTGTATGATTAGAACCATTGCAGTAACCAATAGCTATGAAATTGTTAGAGACATTGACATCTCTCAGCTCGTCAACGGAGATTATCAATGGTATTGGATTGATTTTCATGAACCGACAAATGAAGAAATCGAATTTCTAAGAACCCCTCTTTCTTTCCATCCGCTTGCCATTGAGGATTGTATTCATCAATTGCAAAGACCAAAGCTAGACTATTATGAAAACTATACTTTTTTTGTCACGCAAGCATTAAATCAACAAACCATAACGAAGGAAGAGGTTGATATCTTTCTTGGTGAAAGGTATATAATTACTTTTCATCACAACCCATCCACTGAAATTGATGAGGTATGGAGAAGGTTAACTCTTTCAACAAGCATTGAGAAATGGGATCCTTCCCATGTTTTATACTATGTACTTGATAAAATGGTCGATAACTATTTTCCACTCGTCTATCAAATAGAAGATATGTTAAATGAAATTGATGAGAATTCGAAAAAAAGAACAATGGAAGAATTATTAGAAGTTTTATTTGATACAAGACACCATCTTCTTTCTTTAAGGCATACGATTACACCTATGCGGGATCTTATCTATAGAATCTTAAACTCTCAGAGGGTGACTTATATAAGAGGAAGAAACGAATACTTTTCAGATATTCATGACCATTTGCTAAAATTAACTGAAATGATTGAAGCCAATCGAGAATTAACGACAGATATCCGTGATAGCTATATTTCAATTAATTCTCATCAGACGAATCATGTCATGAAGGTCCTTACCGTAATAACAACCATTTTCATGCCGCTTACTTTTATTGCTGGCTTGTATGGCATGAATTTTCACTATATGCCTGAATTAACTTGGAAATACGGCTATTTTGCCACTCTCCTTGTAATGGTACTTGTGGGAATTGGAATGTCCATTTGGTTCAATAAAAAAGGATGGTTCAAATAAATACCATCCCAACAAAAAAGCGAGCGACTTTTCAGTCGTTCGCTTTTTTCTATTTCCATTCTTCATATGCCACGGTTCCACCGGTTAAGTCAATGGTATTTCGTTCTCCCTTATAATAAGTCTTTCCATTTCTCTCATAAATTAAATTGTCATACGTATATACCTTTTGACCGTTTGGCAGCTCTATTACGACCTTCTGCCCTAAATTCTCTGATGGTGCTTCTATTTTTATCGAATTTTGATCATAATAGTGAAAGAAAATAAAACCTGCGGCAAGAATCAAGCTCATTAGAATGAAAAAGAATAGACCCTTCCAAGAAAATTGCTTTGGCTTTTGGTTATACAGTTCAACTCTGGTCAACTTTTTCTCCTCCGTTAATTTTCCTAGTCGAATAAATCTTTACATTTATACCCACTTTTTCATTTCCTAACTCCTAGGAAAAAATGAATACATGTTACTCTATGCAACCACTTAAAAAATATTGCCTTCATACTGGGATTAAATACATCATTTTCTAAATTTATGTATAATAAGAATGAAGATTCTGAAAGGAGCAAGTTCAATGACAAATACATATACAGAGGACACATTACATTTAATCAAAGAGCTAGTTTCCATCCCAAGTCCCTCTGGTAATACGAATGAAGTGATTACCTTTGTTGAAAAATTTCTTGCCGAGTTACAAATTACTACTTATAGAAACCGCAAAGGCGGTCTAATTGCTACAATTGACGGGAAAGATTCCAGCAAGCATCGTATGCTTACAGCACATGTTGATACACTTGGTGCGATGGTAAAGGAAATTAAATCAGATGGGAGATTAAAAATTGATTTAATTGGCGGATTTAAATATAACTCGATAGAAGGCGAATATTGCCAAATTGAAACAAGCAGAGGGAAGAAATTTACTGGCACTATTTTAATGCATCAAACATCCGTCCATGTGTATAAGGATGCTGGAAAAGCAGAACGAAATCAGGATAATATGGAAATTCGTATTGATGAAAAAGTCACTAATGCAGAGGAAGTTCGTGCCCTTGGAATTGAAGTCGGTGACTTCGTCTCATTTGACCCACGTGTAGAAATAACTCCAAGCGGTTATATTAAATCGCGCCATTTGGATGATAAAGCAAGTGTTGGCATTCTTCTTCAATTAATCAAGCAAATTAAAAAGGAAAACTTAACTTTACCGTATACCACTCATTTTCTGATCTCAAATAATGAGGAAATCGGATATGGAGGCAACTCCAATATTACACCTGAAACGGTAGAATACTTAGCAGTGGATATGGGCGCTATGGGAGACGGACAATCAACCGATGAATATACCGTGTCCATATGTGTGAAGGATGCAAGCGGTCCCTATCATTATGAAATGAGAAAAAACTTAATTCGTCTAGCACAGGAGAATAATATTGGGTACAAACTTGATATTTATCCGTATTATGGTTCAGATGCATCAGCTGCAATCCGCTCTGGTCATGATATTGTCCATGGCTTAATTGGTCCTGGAATTGATTCATCTCACGCTTTTGAACGTACACATCAATCATCCATCGAAAATACAGCAAAGCTTCTCTACCATTACGTGCAATCCGAATTAGTTCTATAAAATGGTTACAGGGAAAGGCCAAGTGTTCACCACTTGGCCTTTTTTCTATCGAATTTTCTAATTTAATAATGAAAAATTAATAATATCCTCATCTTGTTTTAATGTTTAAAAAGGCAATTCGCATTATGATAAGTGAGTTCAAATTTTTCAATGGGGTTGAACCACCATGTTCAATAAATTTAAAGTTATCTTTTCAAATCAGAAGCTTAGATGGTTTGGACGCTTTGTCTATTATTTTCTAATTCTACTTTTATTATTTTTCATGTATGGATTTAATGACGCAAGCGCCGGCACCTATATTTACAATGATTTTTAATAGGAGGCAGCTCTACCATGAAACTTTTACATCACATTAGAAACATTGCACATATACAGCCAACCAGTATTGCTTATATTACACCAAACCAGGAAATCACCTATGGAGAACTTTGGGATCAATCTGAGCGGGTTGCTGCCTTCATAAAAAAACAAACAATAGAAAAGCAATTACCCATCCTAATATACGGTCATATGGATGTATCCTTAGTTGTCTCATTTTTGGGAAGTGTAAAAGCAGGGCATCCCTATATCCCGGTGGATATATCCATCCCGCCTGAGAGAATTAATCATATCCTCACAAGTGCGAAACCAGGGTTAATCATTAATACAACAAATCAACTACTACCTTGTAATGACTGCAATGTCAGTACTATAGCATTTGAACAGATTCTGGTTGACCTTCCAACATCGGGGCCAGTAGATCCATCGAATTGGGTTAAAGGAAACGATAATTTTTATATCATTTACACATCCGGGAGTACGGGAACTCCTAAAGGTGTTCAAATATCCGCTAATAACTTACAAAGCTTTTTAGATTGGATGGTTGAGGATTTTCCAATTAACGGCCAGATAAGATTCTTGAACCAAGCACCCTATTCCTTTGATCTTTCTGTTATGGACCTGTATCCTGCTCTTATGACTGGAGGAACACTTTTTGCCGTTACAAAAGAAATGATTGAGAAACCAAAGTTCCTTTTTGAGGAATTGCGACACTCGAATGCTCAAGTTTGGACGTCTACTCCTTCTTTTGCACAAATGTGTCTGATGGATCCATCTTTTAATGAAGAGCTCCTTCCCGAACTTTCAGTTTTTTTATTTTGCGGAGAAGTGCTACCTCATGGAATCTGTCAGCAACTGATGACTCGTTTTCCGCGTGCCAAGTGTTTTAACACGTACGGACCGACTGAAGCGACTGTAGCTGTCACATCCATTGAGATATCCAACGATATCATTAAGGACTGTCCTACACTTCCTATTGGGAAGCCAAAGAAAGATACGCAGATTTTACTTCTGGATGAGAATGGCAACCTTGTGTCCAATGGTGAAAAAGGTGAAATAATTATTGTAGGGCCAGGTGTCAGCAAGGGATATTTGGGTCAACCAGAGCTAACTGATAAAGCATTTTTCACCTATAAAGGTGAACAAGCCTATCGAACAGGTGATGCAGGTTTGATGGATTCTAGTGGGCATCTTTTTTATCAAGGGCGAATCGATTTTCAAATTAAACTTCATGGCTATCGAATGGAATTGGAAGAAATCGAATATCAGCTTTCACAATCACCATTTGTCCAGTCAGCACTTGTAATTCCGATAGAATCTGGGGATAAGATTGAGTACTTACTAGCAGCTATCATTCCGGCAAAACACACCTTTGAAAAAGAATACCAATTAACAAGCGCCATAAAAAAAGATTTAAGCAGAATGATTCCTGCTTATATGATACCGAGGAAATTTACTTATTTTAATGAACTTCCGATGACGGCAAATGGAAAAATGGATCGAAAAAGAATAAAGGAACTGGTTTTGCTATGACACCCTATGGCTCCTTTACTTTCTTTTTCATCGTCGCCATCCTGTTAACACCAACGATTGTACTAGGGTTACTTGGGAAAAGATTTTATCACTATAATTTGCTGGTCACAATTATTGGCTTAAGTCTCGTTTTTGCATCCAATTTACAAGGTACGATTGCAATAATCCTATTTATCATTTGGCAGATTATCTTAATATATGGGTATATTCACTATAGAAGGAAGGCAAATGGAGCTATCATTTTTTATGTGGCTGTTTTCCTTTCTATCCTTCCATTAGTCCTGTCCAAACTGATGCCATACTTTTCACAAGTTAATTGGATTGGTTTTCTTGGTATTTCTTATTTAACGTTTAAAGGCACTCAGTTAATTATGGAAACTAGGGACGGTCTCATTAAAAAGGTTCCACCCCTCTTCCAATTGTTATATTTTTTATTATTTTTTCCTACCATCTCATCTGGTCCCATTGACAGATATCGTCGATTTGAAAAAGATGTGCAAAGGGAGATACAAGGAGACGAATATAAAGTCCTTTTATATGAGGGAATCAACAAAATTTTCCTGGGCTTTTTATATAAATATATAATTGGCTATTCTATTAACCACTTTTTTATCGCTAATCTAAGATTTATTGCACATAGTCAGTTTCAGCATCATCTTTACTATATGTATGCGTATAGCTTTTATCTCTTTTTTGATTTTGCAGGCTACAGTGCATTTGCCATTGGTGTTAGTTATTTGATGGGAATTAAATCCCCTGAAAACTTCAATAGGCCCTTTATTAGTAGAAATATCAAAGACTTTTGGAATCGTTGGCACCTAAGTCTTTCATTTTGGTTCCGAGATTATGTGTATATGCGTTTTGTTTTTTGGATGACCAAGAAAAAGTGGATTAAAAATCGAAATGTTGTTTCCAACCTAGGTTACATCCTTTTATTCATGATTATGGGTGTCTGGCATGGTTTAGAAATTCAATATATTCTCTATGGAATATATCACGCCTTACTAATGGTCTTATACAATTCGTTTGAGCAGTTTAATAAAAAACATAAATGGTGGCCGCAAAATAAATTCACTCATATATTGGCCATTGTCATTACCTTCCATTTCGTTTGTTTTGGTTTTTATCTTTTTTCTGGACAACTATTTAAAGAAGGAGTCTAAATATCATGAGTATAGAATTGGTCGAATTTAAAAATGAAGTTATTGAAATCTTAGCAGAAGTTTGTCAAGATGAGGTTGTTAAGGAAAACCCCGACGTTGATCTATTTCAATCCGGTCTATTAGATTCATTCGGAACAGTTGAATTGCTAATCCAAATAGAAGAACGTCTAGGTATTCTTGTACCCATTTCTGAGTTTGATCGGGACCTTTGGAATACACCGAACAATATTGCTTTACAGCTGGCTGATATGAAATGAATAAACCGCTTTTCGCACCATTAATCCTAGCTTTCATTTTCTTGATAATTTTGGTTCTCATACCGAATCAGGTCATAGAATCGATGATACCGAAATCTAGAATCAATCAAGCGGCAACAGACTTAAACCCTTTTATGTTTCAAGGGAAGTATGTTCAACAAAAGATGCTAGAGGACCCTCATTTCTTACCTATTTATGGGTCCTCTGAGCTTGCTAGGTTGGATAGATTTCATCCATCCAACTATTTTAAAGAGACAAATGCCGATTTCACACCTTTTCTCATTGGAAGAGGGGGAACTGAATCGTTAATACACCTATTAAATTTCTCTGAACATACTAAACAATTAAAAGGGAAAAAAATCGTTTTCGTTTTGTCACCACAATGGTTTCAGCCGAACGGGACTGACGAATCACACTTTGTTCCAAACTATTCCGCGTTACAAGGATACGACTTTGCTTTTAACAAAAATATTGATCCAGTGATTAAAAAGAAAGCAATTAAACGATTATTAACTTTTTCACCAATTGAAAATGATCCTATTCTTTCAACCATCTATAAAGCAGAACTATCAAAGAACCCGTGGGTGAAACGGAAAGCTACATTTGTGCGCCCTTTTGGATATGCTTATCGAGATTTGCTAGAAAAGAAGGATCTTTATTATACGTTAGCGGGCGGTATTCACCGAAACCGAGATTTTTCTTCTAAAGTAAAAAATAAATCTTGGGGGGAATTAGCGTCCTTAGCAGTCCAGTTTGGTGAAAAAAAATCGACAAACAATCACTTTTATATAGCAAATAACCAGTACAGTAAAATAAAAAAAATGGTCCCGTCATTGAAGGATAAAAAACAAGGTTCCACTTATGGAGAATCCCCAGAGTATGAGGATTTTCAATTAGTGCTCGATGTGCTTAAAGAAAATGGTGCTCAACCATTGTTTATCTCCGTTCCTGTGAACGGAAAATGGTATGACTACACTGGTTTTCCCAAAGAGGGACGTATCTCCTATTACCAGCGGATAAAAAATCAAATTGAGTCTGAAGGATTTCAAGTAGCGGACTTTTCCAATCATGAATATGACCCTTACTTTATGAAGGATACAATTCACATCGGTTGGAAAGGCTGGGTATATACGGATCATGCGATAATTGATTTTTATAGAAAAGATAAAGCAAACAATGAGGTTGTTCAAAAATAGTAGTCACCTATTAAGGAAGGTTGTGATTCCCATAAAAGAACATTCTATTTCAGCTAAAAAAAATACTTTTCTATCAAGGAAAATACCTAATTCCAAGGAACGCAAATTATTGATCAGCTTTTTACTGTTATCATTCATCTTAGTTTTAACTGGATTACTGTATATCTCGATTAACCACCAAGAGCTAATGAGCCAAGACTTTCGCCACTATAAAGGGACATTTAAACAGTTGGGTTCTATTTCAAGAATTGGCTTTTTTGTAGCTTTAGCCATTTATCCTGTCTTTTGGGTATTAAAGCAAAAGCAATTAAAGACACTTCAGTTGGGACAAATTCAAATCAGGCCACTTGTTCAGTCTATTGCAAAGATTGTCCGAAAATGGCATGTACCAGTCGGTCTTTTATCTGCAGGTATAGTGTTTCTACACAGTTTCTTAGCACTTATACGAGGCTTTAAGGTGAACTTTACTTATCTATCAGGAATGGGAGCTGTTATTGTCCTTTTGTTCCTAATGGTAATGGGAATAAACCGGTTTAAACGAACAGATCAGAATTGGCATTTAAAGCTAGCCATTGCATTTTTAGTTTTATTTATGCTTCACGCTACATTCGCTTAGTCTATCTACTAGTACTATTTAAAATATAACGTTATAATATTGATTAGAATGATTACAACTCATCAATGGGAGTGAAATAATGTTTTCTAATATTGGTTTTCCTGGATTAATTTTAATCTTAATTGTTGCCTTAGTCATTTTTGGACCAAACAAATTGCCAGAAATTGGACGTGCTTTTGGTAAGTCAATCCGTGAATTTAAAAAAGCAACTGAAGGCATTGCGGATGATATAAAAGAAGAAATTAAAGAAGAAATCAAAGAAGTAAAACAAGATAAAATCGACCTAAACAAATAAAACACCCCCCATTCCCTATAGACTCACAGGGAATGGGGAGTGTTTTATTTTCTAGACTTTTCTGCAAAGGCTTGAAGTTGTTCTTTTAAGATCTTTCGTGATTTTTCATTTCTTAAAATGAAAGCAGCTCCTAAACCGAGTGTTGCCATCATTAATTTTTTATTACTCATTTTGTCAGCATCTCATTCATTTTCTGATTATGCTGCTTGTATTGTTCTAAAAGTTGGTTAAGGAGATTGGCCGCTTGCTGATTGTCCTTTTTCTCTACAGCCAATCGTAGTTCATGGAAGGTTTTCCAGTGACCCATGACTTTACCATCGTGTGCCTTTTGGATAAACTCCTCTTTCGTTATTTTACCTTGATCGAATTGCTTTTTAAGTTCTTCCATTTTGGCCATTCTCTCTTTTTTCCACTGCTCACGCTTTGCCGCATTTTCAGGACTCATCCATTTGTTACGGAGTACCTTTTTCTCTTCTAACACTTTGGTCCATTCTGCTTTTTTATTAGGAGTATATTGATCTACCCAAGCTAACAGTTTTTGTTCTTTTTCTGCCATATGAGCTTGCCAATCTTTATGCATCATGTGATGATGGTGCTTACCTCCATCTTGACAATCACAAGGTGCTTTTTCTCCATGATCCCTTTGTTCAAGATGATTAGCAAAAGCTAATCCTGGCAATGCAAACAATAAACTCATTGCCAAAAGTAACATTCTTACTTTCATATGATACACCTTCCAGTTCTTATTTTTATATTTATTTAATCAATTTGTGGCACGTGGTTATCTTTCCCAATTTATCAAAAAAAATTTACCATTTTGACAAAATTTTAGAGGATAAAATACTTGTGCTATCTTACAATTTATCGTATTCTATGAATATAGAAGGTTTGTGAAATATTTCACATAAAAGGAGCTATTAGCTCTCATTTTTTAAAGTTTTTATGTGAAATACTTCACATTTTAGACCGAAAGTATTCTTTATAGAAAAACGGGAGTGATGATAATGAAAAGACCCAAAATCGTTATTTTAGGTGCAGGATACGGTGGCATTATTACGAGTAAGAAACTTGAGAAGTTGCTAAAATCAGGCGAAGCAGATGTAACTTTAATAAATAAGCATGATTATCACTATATAACAACACAATTACACAAAACAGGTGTCGGTACCGCTGCTGATAAACAAATTGCCATGTCTATTCCTGAACTAATTGATCCGGCTAAAACCTATTTTAAAAAGGGAACTGTGTCCTCAATCGATATTAATACCCAGGAAGTACACCTCGAAGGTGGCGATACTGTAGAGTATGATTACTTATTAATTGCACTTGGCTTTGAAGTTGAGACCTTCGGAATTCCTGGAATAAAAGAACATGCATTTGAGATTCGAAGCTTTAGAAGTTCAAAAGCAATATATAATCAAATTATTAAACAACTAAACCTTTATAAAGAAGATCTTGATCCTGCACGCCTAACCTTTGTTGTTGCAGGTGGTGGATTTACAGGAGTTGAAATGCTTGGTGAACTTGCAGAAGGTCTTCCAAAGCTTTGTAAACAATACGAGGTGCCCTTTGAAAAGGTAAAAATTGTGGCAATAGAAGCTGCACCTTCCGTCATTCCCTTCTTCCCTAAAGAATCAATTGAGTATACAACTGAAGTGTTAGAAAAACAAAATGTTGAATTATTAACAGGAATGAAAATTTTAGAGTACACTCCCGAAAAGGTTTACCTTGAGAACGGTATGGAAATCCCAACAAAAACGTTAATCTGGTCTTGCGGGGTAAAAGGAAATACCATTATTCAAAAATGTGGTTTACCAATGATGAAAGGCAAACTTCCGGTAGACCGCTATTTACGGGTTGAGAATATGAAAAACATCTTTAGTATAGGTGATTGCTCATTATTCATGAAGGATGAAAAATCTTCTTTACCGCCCACTGCTCAGGTGGCTTTACAACAAGCGGATGTTTGTGCAGAAAATATAGTTGCTACACTTCGTGGCAGTGAATTAAAAGCATTTGAATACCATCACAAAGGCTCTGTTGCCTCAATTGGAAACTGGGCAGCAGTAGGAAAGGTCGGAAACTTCCGTCTATCTGGATTATTCGCTGCATTTATGAAACAGGTTATTGAGGCTCGTTACCTTTTTAACCTAGGTGGTCCTTCTTTAATTATTAAACAACATGTTGGTGTCAGTCATGAACCTGTAAAAGTAACTGTTAAACAGTAATACCAGGCAATACGTATTGAGTTAATAATTCCCTCTAGCAGGCTGTCCCCTCACCCTGCTTGTATATTGATTAGAATAATCTTACATCCCTATTAAAAATACTTTAAGCCCCATATCCAATGATGGAATGGGGCTATTTTTTATAAAGAAGTGGTTTGGTAATGAATTATTCCCATTCTAGAAATTCAAGTCGATTACCAAACGGGTCATTTACATGAATCCGACTGGCTCCGGGCAGATTATCATCCTCTTGAAATGTAATCTCATTATTATTCAGATGTCTTTTTAATTCCTCAATATTTTCAACAACAAACGCAGGATGTGCCTTTTTTGCAGGTGAGAACGGATCCTCGACTCCAATATGAAGCTGGAAAGTTCCAAACTCAAACCAAACTCCACCTCGCTTTTTTAATTCATCTGGCTTCTCTACCTCCATTAGCCCAAGAATTTCGCCAAAAAAGTTTCTTGCAGCCTCTTCGCAGCCTTTTGGTGCCGCAAGTTGGATATGGTCAATTTTTTTAATTTTAAATGCCATATTTTCCCCTCCGTTTAGGTGCATTTATATTATTCTATTTTATAAAATTTATAATTTTCTATCAAATTTTAACTATTTTCACTTAAGTTATTTTGGTTTTCTTTAAAAACAAATAAAGGTTAACTCCAAAGCACAGGAGTTAACCTCATTTTCATTAATAAACATCTTTTTTTGTAAAGACCACGAAGGATACGAGTAGTGCTGCTGCCCACCAAACGAATAACACCATCATTGAAAAGGAGAGGTTCATTCCTTCGATTGGAGGAGCAGAACCCTTCATATAATCTGTTAAACGTAAGTTGACCATAAAGAAATACTTAGCCGATTCCCAAGATGAAACCATATTACTTAAAATGGCTCCTGAGATTAGAGCAGCCAGCATCACTCCCATGCCTGCTGCTGTACTTCGGATTAAAACAGATAACATGAAAGAGAGTGTCCCTACTACGATAGAGACAAACCATACTAGCCCAAAGTCCATTAGCAGGAACTTCCACAAGCTGAGGAGTTTCACCTCTGAAGTATTTAATCCCGATTCCGTCACATTAAACCCTGTTAAAATGGGGGCCTCCCAGCCGCTATATCCAAAAACCAATCCAGAAATCAAATAAGAAAGGATCCCTGCGATGGCAATAATTAACGAAACCGCTAAACACAGTGTGATATATTTACTCAATAATACCTTCCATCTTCTTACCGGCCTCGTCAGCAAAAGCTTAATTGACCCTAAACTATGCTCAGAGGAAACTAAATCACTGGCAATAACCATGACCATCAAAGGAATAAAAAGGTCAATCGAATTTTCAAAAAAGACCCTCATAAATGTAGGTGCGCCAGGCTCAGCAGGATTTATATCATGGTCAAGATAATATTGCTGTTGCTGTAAAGATATTTGTAGTTGTTTCTTCCATTCATCAGTGATTCGACTACTGCTCAACCGGTTAGTGGTATCAACAATTTGCTGCTGCAAAATTGTACGCCAATCACTAGTGCCTAATTTTTCTCGTTGCGTTTCAACCTGTTTATATTGTGCATATGTAAATAACACCACTAAAACGCCAATAATGATGGCAATAACTATTAGCCTTTTTTTAGCAATCAATTTCATCATTTCATTTTGAATCAATTTATTCAATGGAGTCACCCCCCGTAAGTTCGAGGAATAAATCTTCAAGTACTGGCATTTTTCGATTCATTTCAGTAACAGAAACACCTGCAAGAACAAGCTGTTTATTCCATTCTGGAATTTTTCGCTCGTCAAACTCTGTCATAATCCTACCATCTTCTCTCTCTTCAATGGCTGTTAAAGAGGCTAATATGTTTCTTCCCATTTCAATCGGATGAACTTGCCAAACTACTTTTTCCCGATTTGACAACAATTGATGAACTGTATCTGTCCGAATGACTGTGCCTTTTGAAATAATAGCAACTCGATCGCAGAGTAATTGAATTTCACTTAATAAATGACTAGAGACAAGAACGCTTAGTCCTTCTTCCTCTGCTAAAAAGCGAATGAACTGGCGCATTTCACGGATTCCAGCCGGATCCAACCCATTAGTTGGCTCATCAAGAATTAGCACTTTCGGTTTTCCTAACAAGGCTTGAGCAATACCTAGACGCTGTCTCATCCCCAATGAGTAGGTTTTCACTTTATCATGAATCCTTTCACTAAGGCCCACTAATTCTGTCACCTCTTTGATTCGCTCTTCTCCAATTCCTTCAATCATTCGGGCAAAATGAAGCAGGTTATTATACCCTGAAAGATAGGGATATAATTCTGGATTTTCAACAATACAGCCAAGGTTTTTCATTGCCTCATAAAAATGAGTTTCAATATTATATCCACAAATCTGGATACTTCCGGAGGTTGGCTTAATTAGACCAACAAGCATGCGGATCGTTGTTGTTTTCCCAGCTCCATTCGGTCCCAAGAACCCAAACACTTCACCCTCACGTAAATCAAAAGTTAACCCTTTAATGATTTCTTTTCTTCCGATTTCTTTTTTTAAATTTTTTACTTCTAATGTAATTTTTTTCTCCATCGGTTTCCTCTCCTTACCAGGTGAGCAGTGAGGCTACACGTTCTGCAATTAAACGGTATCCTTTTGAATTTGGATGAAACTTATCAGAATACAGATAATCATTGACCTTTAACTCAAATAAGTCAAAGGTTGGAACGAAAATAATCTTTGGGAAAGCTGCACTTATTTCTGCACTATCATAATTCCAATGACGAACAACCTTCGACATTTCTTTCCCTTGATCCAAATCGATGAATGGATTATACAAGCCAATAAAGAAAACATTGGCATTAGGATTATTTCTTCGGATTTGTTCAAAAATAGCCTTTAGGTTTTCAAGGTATTTTTTCTCAATGGTGGCAATATCTCCTGTTCCATAGTCCATTAATCCTTGTCCCCCACGGAACAAATCGTTTCCACCAATTGTTACAAGAACTAAATCAGCTTTTTCAATCTGTCTCCCCACTTCTTTCTCTTGAACCTGTTTACGAAGTTGATCTGATCTTTGTCCATTTATGCCAAGGTTCGTTAGTTGAACAGGGCGTTTGGTCTTCTCTTTTATTTCATCCATTAAAATTCCTACATAGCCTTTACCCGTTTCGTCACCGGTTCCTCTTGTTAACGAATCACCTAAAGCCACTATCGTCAGGCCCTTTGTGTTCTTGACTTCATTGGTAGCAGTGGATTTTTCCGGAACCTTTTCTTTGTTTCCAGCATAATACTCCCCTACCGCCCAGCCGAGACCTACAAGCCAGACGAGGCAAAATAATACGGCGATGGCAGTAATAGAACGTATGACATTCTTACTCATTAAAAACATCCTTTCTGGCGGCCTTTTCTATTATTTAATCATAGTTCAAGCTTGAATCAAACTTTCAATGTCTTAAACTCTTAAACGTTCATGAATTCTTAACTTTTTAAGCAAAATAAAAAGCCGATTCCCAATTTGGGAACCGGCCTCATTTTCTTTCTATTCTTCTAAATTACCCATTGGGCCAAAGAATTCAAAGTGAATTCTATCTTCCTTTACTCCCAGGTCTTTTAAAGAACGATTGATTGCCTTCATAAAAGGAACCGGTCCACAGAAGTAGAAGTCAGCTTTATCTACAGAAACCTTATCTTCCAACCATTCACGTGTAATATATCCTTCTACATCAAAACGATTATTCTTTCGATCTTCTTCAGTAGGGGAATCGTAGAAGAAAAAGGATTTAACTGTTTCTAGCTTAGAAAGCTCTTCCACTTCATTTCTAAGAGCATGCACATTTCCATTCGCAGCTGCATGTACAAAAGTTACTTCCCTACTAGGCTGAATTTCAACTAGCGTTTTTAACATACTCATCATTGGTGTTAAGCCAACTCCGCCACTAAGTAATACAACAGGTGTATTCTTTTCCGTATCAAGAATGAAATCACCAGCTGGGGCACTTACCTTTAAGATCTCGCCTTCCTTAACACCATCATGGAGGTAGTTTGATACCATTCCGTCTGGATTTTCAGTTCCCGCTTCGCGTTTCACACTAATTCTATAATAGTCTCTTCCTGGAGCATCGGATAAGCTGTATTGACGAATATGTGTAAACTCTTCTCCACCAATTTCCATCTTGATGCTAATATATTGACCAGGAATAAAAGTGGCAATTCCCTTATTATCTTCGGGTTTTAAGTAAAAAGAGGTAATTACATCGCTTTCAACTACTTTTCTGTCCACAACAAAATTTCGGAATCCATCCCAGCCGCCATCTTGCGTTGCAGCCTCCTCATACATCTCAGCCTCGACACTGATAAAGGCATCAGCAATCAGGTTATAGGCTTGACCCCAGGCATCAATGATCTCATCAGTCGCTGCATCTCCTAAAACATCCTTAATTGCTAAGAGTAAATGCTTTCCAACAATCGGATAATGCTCAGGTTTAATCCCAAGACTTCTGTGCTTATGAGCAATCTGTTTTACTACTGGAAGAATGGCTTCTAGGTTATCAATGTACATTGCGGCAGCATAAACTGTGCCTGCTAATGCTTTTTGTTGGCGTCCTTGTTTCTGGTTCGCATGATTAAAGATATTTAATAGTTCAGGATGATTTCCAAACATAAGTTGATAGAATCGTGTAGTTATCGTTTCTCCATGCTTTTCTAGTACTGGTACAGTAGATTTAATAATTTCAATCGTTTTTTGTTCTAACAAAATAATCACTCCTAAATACGTTTTCACTGTCTGCATAGTGATTATATGAAATTAACCACACTAATAAAGTGATTCAAATCACACATCGTTATATTTGAATAATTTGAACTAGTTCGAAAATCATAGATTTGTTAAATTTTCTTCAAATCTCCCTTTTTTTATTTGTAGTGTAAATGATAAAAATAGTTTGGTTTGGGTATGACAAATGTAACTTGACGAGTTATTTATCGCTCTTGTATTGTTTTATTTAGAAAGTAATACTACGTACCCTTTTTCCTATTTTTATACTTATTGATAGAATTGTGAAATAATGAATAAGTTACACGTGTAGTAGGCTCTATTCAGGGTATATTGTAAGTAAATTAGAGATTTCCACTGGAGGAAGAGGATTATATGAATAAGGCAAAGATTGCGTGGATCACTGATACGACTGCATCTCTAAGTAAAGAATTTATTGAGCAGCATCATATACATGTAATTCCCCTGCACGTTGTAATTAATGATGAATTTTACAAGGAAACAGTTGAAATTACTGAAGAAGAATTTTATGAAAGAATGAAAAATGAAGAAGGTAAATTTCAATCCTCACAGCCCTCGATTTCTGACTTTGTAGACTTATATAATCAATTGAAGGGCGAGTACGATTTTGGAGTAGCCATTCACGCTTCTAGCCTTCTAACTGGAACCTATCAATCGTCCGTAATGGCAGCTGAAATGGAAGACTTTAAACTATATGCCATTGATTCGCAAACAGGTTCGTATCCCCTTTCTTTTTTAATTAAAAGAGGAATCGAGCTCGCCGAACAGGGGCTAGAAATTAGCGAAATTATCTCCCAGCTAAACGGTCTTCTTGACCAAACCCGCTTATACTTAGTTCCATCGAACCTCGATCAACTTCATAAAAGCGGTAGGGTGTCTGGGAGCCAAAAAATATTAGCCTCCCTTTTTAATATCAAACCGATTTTATCTATTGAAGAAGGAACAGCAAAAATAAAAGAAAAAGTCCGTACGGAGAAAAAAGCTTTTGCGTGGCTTGTAAATAAATTAAAAGAAGATCTTGAAACAAAATCTGTTAAGAAGGTTGCTATTGTACATGCGAATGATATCAAAAAAGCAACTGAGTTGGAAAAGGTAATTAAAGAAACCATTCCTGGTATCGAAACGGAAATATTAATGCTTATTACAGTTGCAGGAGTGCATACGGGTGTAGGTACACTGGGTCTGTCATGGGTTTGTGAATAAAAGATGAAAAATAAGAAAAGGATGTTGTCCTATTTGAGTATTCTTGTGGCATTAGGACTGATTTATGTTGGTGTATTACAGTATAAAATCAGCCAGTTTACCCATGTAAACGTGCCAAAAAATGCGGATTATATCATTGTACTCGGAGCAAGGGTTAAAGGGACGGTTCCTTCGTTAGCATTTGCAACCCGAATTAAAGCGGCCGCCAACTATTTAAAGGAAAACAAAGATACCATTATAATTGCTTCAGGTGGAAAAGGTCCGGGTGAGGATATTTCTGAGGCAGAGTGCATAAAAAGAGAATTGATCAAACTTGGCATTAGTGAGTCTCGAATTCTGTTAGAAAATCGGTCTACTGATACCTATGAAAATATTAACTACTCGAGAAAGCTAATTCCGAAAAATGCACAGTCAGGATTAGTTGTGACCAATACCTTTCATATTTATCGTGCGGTTTCGATAGCAAGTGACCAGGGTTTAGAAGTAGAAGGACTACCTGCCAAAACTCCCGTACAAGCTGTCGTAAAATCATATACTCGTGAATACTTAGCCATTACAAAGTTTTATTTAAAAAGATATATTCTAGATTAATAAAGAGGTTGACTCACACGGGGTCAGCCTCTTTTTCGTTATTTAATCTTTGCATATACACACGTATCTCTTACTTCTTTCCCATCTGCCGACAATCCATCATTTTTTAAGATTCCCTCTAATGTAAAACCTAATTTTTCTGGGATTGCACGGCTTTTCGTATTATTATAGTCACAGCGAATTTCCACTCGACGGGCCTTAAGCTCAGTGAAGGCAAATTCTGTTATTGCTTTAGTTGCCTCTGTAATATAGCCCTTTCCACTATGCCGGGTATCGATCCAGTAACCAATTTCAAATTTCGGCACATGCCAGTTAATTCTATGCAAGCCTGAGGAACCAATAAATTCCCCGGTTTCTTTATCATAGAGATGCAGCCGTAAGTCTTCACGTGTTAAAAACTTCGCATGAGCATCCCTCATATTTACTTCTACATCTTCTACAGTTTGTTCTCTATGGGCCCATGGCATCCATTCTTTCAGTTCATTCATGGAAGCTTGCATCGCATCATATACGCCTTTGCCATCTCCAGGCATTGGTTTGCGAATTAGTAGTCGCTCGGTGGAAAACTCCTCTGGAAAGTCTAATAATATCGGTTTCATGTTCAAATCCTCCTCTTAACTACTATAAAAATTCGCTAGGATGCAGTAAATTCCTTTTAATAAAAATTATTTCTACACACTTTTGGATTATTTCTACACAAAATCATGATATTTCTACACAGTTTTAGATTATATCTACACACTTTTAGGTTATATATACACGAATTCAGGTTTTATCTACACGAATTCAGGTTTTATCTACATGGTTTTGGATTACTTCTACAAATCCACATAAAGAAAGGCCCTCCCTTAAAGGAAGAGCCCCCAATCTTAGTATGCTTTTGCCCAATAAACCATCTTAGTAGCTTCTTTGCCGCAACATACACATTTATTAGAAACTTGTTCTTGTTCAAATGGCATACATCTTGATGTTGCCCCAGTTTCTTCTTTAATTTTTTCCTCACAGGCTAAATCTTCACACCACATAGCCTTGATAAATCCTGGTTTTGCCTCTAGAGATTCCTTTAATTCAGGAAGTGTAGTAGCTACAGAGGTTCTCTCTTCGCGATGCTTTAATGCCTTGTTGTAAAGGTTCGTCTGGATTTCATCCAGTAATGCAACAAGTCTTGCTTCCAATTCATCCATAGGCACAATCACTTTTTCTAAAGTATCACGTCTTACCAATACAACTTGTTTATTTTCAATGTCTTTTGGTCCAACTTCTAAACGAACGGGAACACCTTTCATTTCATACTCATTGAATTTCCAGCCTGGCTTTTTATCACTTGCATCAATATCAACTCGAGCCACTTGTCCGAGCGACTTTTTCAAATCATAGGCAAAGTCTAAAACGCCTTCTTTATGCTGAGCGATTGGCACAATCATCACTTGCGTTGGTGCTGCTTTTGGTGGGATAACTAGACCTCGGTCATCACCATGAACCATGATTAACGCCCCAATGATTCTTGTAGTAAAGCCCCAAGATGTTTGGTGAACATACTGTTGTTTACCTTCTTTATCCGTATACTGGATGTTAAAGGCTTCTGCAAAACCTGTACCAAAGTGGTGAGAGGTACCAGACTGTAATGCTTTTCCGTCATGCATTAAGCTTTCAATAGTAAATGTCGCTTTTGCACCCGCAAACTTTTCTTTTTCTGTTTTTTGTCCTTTTACAACTGGAATCGCAAGGATTTCTTCACAAACGGCTGCATATACATTTAGCATTTTAATGGTTTCTTCCATTGCCTCTTCATCCGTTGCATGGGCCGTATGGCCTTCCTGCCATAAAAATTCTAATGTGCGTAAGAATGGACGTGTTGTTTTTTTCCCAGCGAACTACGTTAGCCCACTGATTATAAAGCTTTGGTAAATCTCTGTACGAATGAATAATATTGCTATAGTGTTCACAGAAAAGTACCTCAGAAGTTGGGCGAACCACCAAACGCTCTGCTAATTCTTCAGAACCGCCGTGTGTAACCCATGCTACTTCAGGAGCAAAGCCTTCAACATGGTCTTTTTCCTTTTGTAATAAGCTTTCAGGAATGAATAGAGGCATATAGACATTTTCATGTCCTGTTTCTTTGATTCGACGATCTAATTCATTTTTAATGTTATCCCATAAAGCATATCCATACGGACGGATAATCATCGATCCGCGAACGCTTGAATAGTCAATTAAATCAGCTTTTGTTACAACATCTGTATACCACTGTGCGAAGTCCTCATCCATCGCAGTGACATCTTTTACAAATTCCTTTGCCATTTTGACACCTCATTCATTTTTTAAAAAATAAATACAACAACGAGATTCCGATTAAAATGCAAAAAGGCCTTGTTCCCAAAAAAGGGACCATGGCCTGGCGGTACCACCCTAAATTCATAAAGCATTCGCTTTAAACTCTTTGCATGATAACGGATTTGATCCGCATGTATCTTCAAAATATCCGATACAGAACTCAGAGGCAGGTTCAAACGACCGTCTTAAGAAACCTCGCACCAATGGTTTCCTCTCTTGGTAAGACACCTTCATTTTACTAATCCCCATCATCGTTTCAATAGTATTTTTGAAGAAATTATATATTTCATCTGCTTAAAAGTCAATTCGAAAAGGGAAATATTTTGCAACGGAGTGTGAGTAAATTTAGATTTGGCTTTAAACTTCAGTATAAAACGTGTAAAATGCAAGTAATTAAGTGAAGAGGTGACTTCCATGACAAAAGAAGAAAAGGACCCGGTCGACGTAGAGAAAGAAGAGAAAGAGTTTTTACTTGAATACATTAGAATGCAAAATGAAGCCCTTAAACGCATTTTCAAAAATACGATTGATAAAGAGAAAAAAGACTAGAACTGGCTCAAAAATTCCTTCCTCCACCTATTTCCTCAGCAAGATTCATAAAACGTTCATACAAATCACTTAAAAGACAATTTTGAAACCATTATTTGCATTTATAATACTCTTATGTTGTTTATTTTATAAAATTGAATAAGCCCACATTAGAGGAGACAAAAAGATGACTATTTTTTCAATCATATCGGCAGTGATCGTTGCGCTAGGGACCGGTAATTCTATTTTTCTTGTATACCGTAATAAAATCAAGCTGAATAACACTCCGGGTATCCTGCTTAGCATGGTGATTGCCATTATTACTGGCTTGTTAACTGGCAGTATCATTGGAATCATTTCGGGCGAGACATTCTTAGTCGTTGGCGTCAGCATGATCATAGGATTCGTTATTGGCTTCTTAGCAGGACACCCAATTGGGTTACTAGCTATACTGATGTCATCCATATTTGGATTAATCGGAGGAATTAATGGAGCCATTCTTGGGTTATTCCTACAATATATCAACCCTACCATTTTACTAGGTATATTATTAGGTTTCTATATTGTTATTATCGGATTTGTCATTGTCTATATTTATGTGACTACAAATAATAAATTTTCTATCGATACCAATGAGCTATCACCTTTTGCCATAATTGCTGGTGGAGTGGTACTAGTCTCTCTGTTTTTGTTTATGTATAGCACGGATATGGTAAAGGTTCCTGGTCAAAGCGAGACGACCCAAACCGAGGCTCAACAGGAAACTAGTAGCACCAAGAAAATGGCTAAAACAGAGGTGGATGTCACAAAAGAAAGCTCACCTAAAGTAAAAATGCTCGTAACAGAAACTGGATATACACCAAACGTCATTCGTGTTAAAAAGGGCATTCCTGTAGAACTTGAGATTACCAATCCACTGGAAGATAGCTGTTTATCTACATTTAAGATTCCAGACTTTAATATTAACGATGTGAACTTAAAAGTAGGTACAACGAATCTTACCTTTACTCCTGAGAAGACTGGCGAATTCACCTTTAGCTGCGGTATGGAAATGTTTAAAGGGACCATCATTGTTGAATAGCATACGAAAAAGGCTGACTATATTGTCAGCCTTTTTCGGGTTTATATTACAAAACTTCCATGTTTTCTAATTGACGCTTTCTCCTTTTACTGTCTGCACGAAGAATTTGAACAGATAAATAAATACCTGAACCAGTAAGGAAAATCATCGCAAGAGCAGCTAAATCAATCAACCATTTCACATCCGTATTTCCAATTCTACCTTCATGAAGACCACGGATGGTACTCATGAATGAGCCTTGCCCCAACCTTTCTCCACGAACCCCCTCTGGAAAATTTCCATTTCTGCCAAACCCACCAGATTCTTGAACTTGTCCGCCCTGCATGCCAGCTTGTCCCTGTGATGGGTTAGTTCCATTAAATCCATTTGGGCCCTGCATTTGGCCATTTGCTTGTCCCTCACCCTGCCTGAATTGTCCTCTATTAAATTGGCCTTGTTGAAAGTTTCCTCTTTCACCTTCCATTTGTGTTTGACCGATTAACCAAGGTTCATTCATTAGTAGCCCTGTAATAGACTCCAAAAAAATTAATACTGATGCAATTAAGCCAATCCATAAGTGCGCCTTTCTCATCTTCTTCATGACAGTACTTCTCCCCTCAAATGGTTGTTTCAACTAATAAATTCATTATCGTGGGCGTTCCTTAAGATTTCCTTAAAAAAAAGAACCCAAATTTAATTTTTTTGGGCTCTCGGAAAAATAATCTCTATTGTCGTTCCTTTACCAAGGCTACTTTGAACCTTTGTCCTTCCATGGTGTTTCTCAATGATCCATTTAGCAATAGACAAGCCCAAACCTGTTCCTTCAGCTGCAGTACGGGCTTTGTCACTTTGATAAAAACGATCAAATATTTTCGGAATATCTTCTTCTGGGATTCCAATCCCGTTATCTTTCACTTCTAAGTAAATGGAGGAGTGACTTTGTCTACAAGATAACAAGATTTCTCCACCCTCCTGAGTGTATTTCATTGCATTGTCCAATAGGATAACAATAAGCTGATGGATTCTCTCTTTATCTGCAAAGAATTCCACAGGTTCAAGCGTACTTAAGTGAAGCGTTTTTTCTTGGTACATAGCAATCTCTTCATAATGATGAATTATTTCTTTTAAAAGCTCATCTAGTTGAAAAGCATTCTTCTTCATTTCAATTTGATCGGAATCAGATCTTGCCAACGTCAATAAATTAGTAACAAGTTTCGAGAGTCTTCGTGATTCGTTTGAAATCGCGGATATATCTAAAATTTTATCCTGTATAGTTGCGCTTGGTGATCGAAAAAGAATATCCGTTTTTGCCTGGATTACTGCTAAAGGGGTTCTTAATTCGTGTGATGCATCCGATACAAATTCAGTCTGCTTTTGCCATGCTCTTTTGATTGGGACAAGTGCCTTGCCTGCTAAGAAATAACCAGAGATTACAGCTAATACCACTCCAATTCCAATACCCACTGTAATAATTAATAATAACTGGTTGAGTAATTCTTTTTCAGAGTTAACGTTTCGAATAAATTGAACCGTCACTTTCCCTAATTCAGGATGGTTTACCTCAAACGCTACATACCTATAAGAAAACTCCTCCACTTCTACATCCTGCAGGCTGTTTAATGCCTTAGGGCGTATGGCGTTTTCATGATCGAGAAAAAGGTCAGCTTCACGATTTTGCTCTGCTATAAGTTTCTTATTTTCATCCCATATTAATGTCATAATTCTCGGGTCTCTTCTCATGACCCTCAGGAAAGACTTCCCTTCTCCCTCTCGCATATCATCTTTATCAGGACCAATACCAGGTCTTGGTTGCTCCTGAAAATGGTCAAGAGATTCTTGTAACGACTGATTGACATCCTTATATAATCTACTATCTGTATAAAAATAGATGGTGCTTCCTAGAATGCTAATGAGGACAATAAAGACAATGGAATTAATAAATGTTAATCGTATATGAGTTTGCCGGAACATTTGCACCCCCTATTCTTCGTTAAGCATGTAACCTACGCCACGAATCGTTTTTATGTCAGCATGATAACCTGTAGGTTCTAGTTTTTTACGAAGATGATGCATGAAGACCTCAACGATCGCTATTGTTGTATCAGAATCAAAGCCCCATACACGATCATATATTTGTTCTTTTGTTAAAATAGCCCCTTTATTTTGAATGAGATATTCTAACAGTTCATATTGTTTGGAGGTAAGTTTAATCGATTCTCCATTTGCCACAATGTCTCTTTCTTTCCCTAACAATTCAATCCCCCGATATTGAATGGTTTGATTGGTAGTCAGGCTGCCACTTCTACGTAATAAGGCTCGAATCCTCGCTTTTAACTCAGCCGCTTGAAATGGCTTCACTAAGTAATCATCTCCGCCGCTATCTAATCCCTTCACACGGTCTTCTAACGAATCTCTGGCCGTTAGAAAGAGGACTGGGATTTTTAAACCTTCTTTTCTTATTGTCTGGAGCACTTCAAAACCATCTATTTCAGGAATCATTACATCCAACACAATCACATCATGGATATTCTGCATTGCTAAAAATAAAGCATCTTCCCCATTCGCTGCTTGGTCCACTTCAAATTCATCTGATAAAAGCTGAACAATAGACTCGAGCAACGGAATATTATCTTCTACTACTAATAAACGCATCCCTATCTCTCCTAGTAACTAAGATCTTTTATTAAATTATATAGTAAAGGAAGCGGCCGCAAAAGGAACGATCCGCTTACATTCATTTTATTCATATCGTAGAGCCTGAATAGGATTCAATTTGGATGCTTTATTAGCAGGAAATACTCCAAATATGACACCTACAGCCAACGAGAAAAGGAATGATAATAGCATCACCGATGATGTGAATGATACGGTTAAACTTAATAAAGAGGAAAGGATCTTTCCAATACCTAGTCCTGCTAAAATACCAATGATTCCTCCAACACCACTTAGTACCACTGCCTCAATAAGGAATTGTAAAAGAACGTCTCGTCTCTTAGCACCAATAGCTTTACGAATCCCAATTTCCTTTGTTCGTTCTGAAACGGATACGAGCATAATATTCATGATTCCTATCCCACCAACTAGTAACGAAATACTTGCAATCCCACCCAGCATCATGGTCATTGTGTCTGTGACAGAACTCATAGTATCCATTAAATCCTGTTGGTTCGTTACACTATAAGAATCACTCTTGTTTGGAAATAAAGAGGCCATCTTCATTTCTACCTCGTTCATCACGAAATCCATTTGGTCTTCACTTTTTCCTTGAAGGTAAACTTGATTTATCGTTGTACTCTTTACCAACCGCTGGCCCGTACTTAAAGGAACAATAACAACGTTATCTCCACTTTGGCCCATGGAACTGCCTTTTGAGACTAGTACGCCGACTACTTTAAAAGATGTACCCTCAATTTGAATGTATTGACCAACAGGGTCTATCGAACCAAAGAAGGTAGAGGCCGTATCCGCCCCGATTACCGCAATCTTTTGTCTATATTCAATATCAAGATCTGTAATAAATCTACCTGCACTCACCTTCGTGTCACGAACAGTGGAATACGCTGCATTCGTTCCCGTTAGAGTCACCTGTGAGGTAGTTCTATCCTTCTTCACATTTACCCGACCAGAAACTACGGGAGAAACATCTTTCACTCCACTCAATTTCCCAAGCTCTTCAATTTTATCTTCCGTTAAAGCTAAATCCGTACTAAATGTATTAATAGTTAATAGATTGGTTCCAAGCTGATTAATTTGACTTGCCACATTTTGTGCTGCCCCTTGTGCAATCGAAACAAGGATAATCACGGAAGAGACCCCGATAATCATCCCAAGCATTGTTAGTGCAGACCTTAGCTTGTTCCCTATTATACTGCGGAGTGCCATTTTAATAGATTGAATAATTCCCATCTAGCTCACCTCCATTTTCTTGAAGCTGGCCGTCTTGAATACTGACCATTCTTTTTGCTTGCTTCGCTATTTCTAAATCGTGTGTAATTAAAATAATGGTATGTCCCAATTCATTTAGCTCTTTCATAATGGATAAAATTTCCTTACTAGTCTTGCTATCTAGTGCACCAGTAGGTTCATCAGCCAGGAGAATGGCCGGATTCCCTACAAGTGCTCTCGCAATGGCAACCCGTTGCTGCTGACCACCAGATAGTTGGGTTGGTAAATGTCCTGACCTGTCCTTCAACCCTACTTTTTGAAGGCTTTCTAATGCTCTTTCCCGGCGTTCTTTTGTGGGCACACCACTATATAACAGGGGCAACTCAACATTTTCAAGTGCTGTCAATTTTGTTAATAGATTAAAATTTTGAAAGATGAATCCTATTTTCTGATTTCGGATCGTTGCTAATTGATTGTCATTCATCTTACCGATATCCTTACCAGCCAATAGGTATTTTCCGGACTGGGGTCTATCAAGGCAGCCTATCATGTTCATGAGTGTTGATTTTCCTGAACCAGACGGGCCAATAATGGCTAAGAATTCTCCTTTATCAATCTCAATTGACACATTATTTAAAGCGTGAACCGTTTCGCCACCAAGTTTATATGTCTTCATTAAATCTTTTATTTGAATGATTGGTTTCCCCATTAGTTACCTGTCCTTCCGCTAAATTGTCCTTGACGACCACCGTTTCGGTTAAAGCCGCCCATTCCACCCATATTTGCCCCACCAAAACCTCCACCTTGCATGAAGCCTTTTGTATTGCCGGAAGAGCTTCCGGTAGCGAGTTGAGGTAATTGGACCACTTCCCCTTCCGTTACTCCCTCTGTAATTTCAACATAATCTTCATTGGCTAATCCCGTTTTTACAGTCTTCTGTTCGCTTCCACCATTTGTTTGTGAACTAGTTGTTGAAGAAAGTACCTGCACAAATTTTTCACCATTGCTGCTGTGGATTGCGTCTAACGGAACATATAGTGCCGATTCCTTACTTGCTGTTAATATACTAGCTTCAGTACTCATACCCACTTTAAGGTTTTCTGGTTTATCAATATGAATAATTACATCGAAGGTCGACACACCGTTTGATGAATTTCCCTCTTCAGAAACGGAAGCTACCTTTCCTGTATAAGCCTGGTCCGGGAAAGCATTTATTTTCAAACTTACTGTTTGATCCTTTTTGATTTTAGGAATATCAAGTTCGTCAATTTGTACAACCGTTTGCGAGTCTTTGTAGTTCGTTACATGGGCAACAACTTGTCCACTTGTTACCCGTTCACCTGCCGAAACGGATATGGTGGTCACAATTCCGGACGCAGGTGCTGTAATCGGATCGCTTCCATCAGTAAATGTGATGAGTTCGTCACCCACCTTTACTTCTTCCCCTGTAGCAACTAATACTTCATCAATTTCATTGTTATTATCCTTTGCTTTAATATCTTCACTTGTAACGGGTTGAACTGTTCCTGATCCGCTGATTTTAACTTCTAGCGTTCCTTTTTGTACCGTAGCTGTTCTCACCTGTGCTGAAACTGTTTGACTGCTTGTTTTTGATGAATAATATTGATAGCCAACAAAACCCGCAACCAATAATCCAACTGCTAACATTACCCATTTTTTCATCATGCTCTACTCCTTTTCTAACCCTAGACATGCCTAGGGAGCTCAAAGTTTGTCATAAAATATTATTGCGATGATTCCTTAATTTTTCCTTAAGGGAATATTGACGTGAATTTCACCTTGTTTTATAGTTAAACAAGTGAATAGTTAAAGAGTTTAACTATTTGTCCGAAAAGTGAGGAGACAGATATATGGAGAACAAAACCATTCAGGAATTAATTGACCGCTATGTGACGTTGTCTTTTCAAGTCCATAAAAAAGCAGAATCTTTGATTAAGGGGCAAATTGGTAATGAACTGACAAATGATCAGCACTACATATTAAGATACATTCACCAAGCTAAGGAATGTACCTCTTCTGAATTAGCAGATGCATTTGAAGTAAATAAAAGTGCAATAACAGCCATCATTAATCGAATGGCAGATAGAGGTCTGATTCAGAGAACACGTGATGAAAACGACAGAAGAGTTGTTTATTTAACGTTAACAGAAGAAGGAAATGGCTTATACCAAGATTGCCAGGAAAAAGTACGACTACTAGTTGAATCCATCATTACCCAATTTGATGAGACAGAAATAGTAAATTTTATGAATACGTATGAAAAATTAGCGTCAATCTTATCCAATAAGAAAAAGGAAGAACTGGGGGAATAATCCTTGAATACGATTATCAAAGGAAAATGGTTCATTCTAGCCGCATGGATTGCAGTGATCGCTACCTTTTTTTTGATTGCGCCAAATATGGAAGCCCTTGTACGGGAGAAAGGACAAATTTCCGTTCCAGAAGGCTACTCTTCAACCATTGCTGAGAAAATTCTAAATGACGTTCAATCCAGTGAAAATAAAGGCAGAGACTTACAAACTGCACTCGTGTTCCATAGCGATAAGAAATTGACCAACAAAGATTTTGCGCAAGCAGAAAAAGCGGTTTCAACACTTGAAAAAAATAAAAAAGAACTTGGTATCACAGAAATCCTCACTCATTTTAAACAGGAGGAATTAAAAGACCAGCTTGTTTCGAAAGATGGAAAAACGATTTTGGTTTCTGTGAAGGTAACAGCAAATAATCGGGAAGCAAAAGAAATCTCAAAAGATTTGTATGATGCCATTGATCAAATTAAACTCGATCATTATTACACAGGGAATTGGGTAATTAGTGAAGATCTCATTACCAATTCTCAAGAAGGATTGAAAAAAACAGAGGGCATCACCGTTGGATTCATTCTGGTTGTCCTTTTACTTGTTTTTAGATCCGCTGTAGCCCCGATTATTCCATTGGTAACAGTAGGTTTTAGTTACCTTACTGCCCAATCCATTGTCGCACTGTTAGTTGATAAGGTTGATTTTCCGCTATCAACCTTTACTCAGATTTTTTTAGTAGCTGTTCTTTTTGGAATAGGAACGGACTATTGTATTTTGCTCCTCAGCCGTTTTAAAGAAGAAATGGCTGAAGGGAAAGATGTAACTGAAGCTATTATCACTACTTATCGTACTGCAGGTAAGACGGTATTCTTTAGTGGTGTTGCCGTCATGATTGGATTTGCATCCATCGGACTTTCCACATTCCAGCTTTATAAATCTGCTGCTGCGGTAGCTGTTGGTGTAGCCATTTTGTTAATCGCACTCGTCACCGTCGTCCCTTTCTTCATGGCTGTATTGGGCAAAAAACTGTTCTGGCCCTCAAAGGGGAACCTTGAGCACGGTGACAGTAAATTCTGGGGCTTTATGGGTAAATTTGCGTTAGCACGTCCCTTAATCGCTTTTATCCTAGTGGCTCTTATATCCGTACCATTCTTATTTACCTATGATGACCAATTATCATTTAACTCGCTTGAAGAAATTAGCGATGAATACCCTTCTATAAAGGGCTTCAATATTATCTCTGATTCATTTGGACCTGGTGAATCCATGCCAACTCAAATTGTCATTAAAAATGATGATCAAATGAACACATCGGAATACATTGCGATTACAGAAAAGATTAGTCAAGAGTTAAAAAAAGTGAACGATGTAGACAGCGTACGTTCTGTCACACGTCCAACCGGCAATCTTATTGACGATTTCTATCTTTCTAAACAAGTAGCTGGTCTTGGTGACGGACTAGGACAAAGTAATGAAGGAATTAAAAAAATCAGTGATGGTCTTGAAGAGGCTGTCACTCAAATGACCTCTAATCAACCGAAAATGCAGGAAGCAACTGATGGAATTAGTCAGTTAATTACGGGTACCAATACGATAAAAACAAAATTGGGAGAGCTACAAGGAGGTCTCTCACAGATTGAACAGGGACTGAAAGCTGGTTCTATAGGGGCTGGTAAGGCTAAAAAAGGGTTGGAGCAGATTAAGGTAAATTCTGCTGATATTTTAGCCGGAAGTAAACAACTCCTTGAAGGATACAAAAAAGCAGAATCTGGGTTAGGTACTCTTAGAGAGAATTATGAGAAAACAGCAAGCGGAATAGAAAATCTACACCAAGCTTTATTATCCACAAATCCATATTTTAGTAATTTAGAAAAAGATTATATTGGTATACAAGAGAATCAAAACTATCAAACTATTAAACAGACTGTTCAGGGCTCTCAATCAGCTACTAAAGAATTGTCTGCAGGGATGGATCAACTAAATACTAGCTTAAAAGGTGCCCAAGATGGGATCGCTTATGCCAACAGTAAATTTACTGAAATAATTGCAGGTCAGGAAGCGTTAATTAAAGGGATGGAGCAAATCATCTCAGGTATCAACCAACTAGAAGGCTATCTCAATCAAATGGCTGATGGTCAGGCAAAAGCAGTTGATGGGATTCCGCAATTTACTGGGGGATTAAATACTATTAGTGAGGGTCAGAAGCAGCTTCTTACAGGGTTTGAAACAACGAAAAGTCAAACGATGGTGCTTTCAGACGGATTGGCCCAAAGTGCTGATGGTCTAAATAAAGTATATGATGGACTAGATTCTGCACAAGATTATCTTTCCGCTGTGTCTAAGCAAAAACAGAATGGCTTTTACATTCCACAAGAAGTGCTTAACAGCAAGGACTTTGAGCAGGCTCTGAATGCCTATATGTCAAAGGACCGAAAAGTGATGACCCTTGATGTGGTTTTCAATAAAAATCCTTATTCGAATGAAGCAATTGACCGTATTCCAGAAATTAAGCAGGCGGTCAAACGAGCAGTCAAGGATACTAAGCTTGAGAATGCGAAAGTAGCAGTTGGCGGTGTTTCCAGCATGCACCATGATTTAGACACCATTTCAAAAGCTGATTATTCTCGTACAGTTGTCTTAATGTTGGTAGGTATTAGTATTATATTAATTATTTTACTTCGCTCGCTCATTATGCCACTCTATTTAATCGGCTCATTAGTCTTAACCTACTTTACATCCATGGCCATTTCAGAAACGATTTTTGTGAATTGGTTAGGTTATACAGGTATCAGCTGGGCAGTTCCATTCTTCGCATTTGTCATTCTGGTGGCGCTAGGTATCGACTACAGCATATTCTTAATGGATCGATTTAACGAATATCGAGATATGTCAGTCCAACAAGCAATTCTTCTCTCTATGAAAAAAATGGGCACAGTCATTATTTCTGCAGCCGTTATTCTTGGTGGTACTTTCGCAGCGATGATGCCATCAGGTGTATTATCATTGCTTGAAATAGCTACCATTCTATTAATTGGATTGGCCTTATACTCACTCGTGTTTTTACCACTATTCGTACCAGTTATGGTCAAAACCTTCGGTCAAGCCAACTGGTGGCCATTTATAAAAAAATAAACAAAACAACGCGCACTGAACCTCAACGTTCGGTGCGCTTTTTTAACCCATTAACGTGTTAATATATTAGAATAATTACACAATTAAAAAAATTCTTTTAATTGACCAATATTCTGTTATATAATAAAAAAGTAATTTAAACAAAGGGGGAAATATATGGAACAGTTTGTTAATTGGCTCAGTGGGATTATTTGGAGCCCGGCACTCATTTATTTATGCTTAGGTGTAGGTTTATTTTACTCTTTTGCTACAAGGTTTCTGCAAGTAAGACATATGAAGGACATTATTCCTTTAATGTTTAAAGGCGGAAAATCAGATGCTGGAATCTCATCCTTCCAAGCATTAACCCTTGCCTTATCTGGTCGTGTCGGGACTGGTAACATCGCCGGCGTGGCAACAGCTATTGCCTTTGGTGGACCTGGTGCAGTGTTTTGGATGTGGACTATTGCCTTCCTAGGCGCAGGTTCAGCATTTGTTGAAGCAGCTTTAGGTCAGGTATATAAGGTGAAACAAAACGGACAATTCCGTGGTGGGCCTGCCTATTACATAGAAAAAGGATTAAAGATGAAATGGTATGCGGTCCTTTTTGCCATTGTAACTGTTATTGCTACAGGAGTCCTCTTACCTGGGGTTCAAGCAAATAGTATTGCGGCTAGTGTGGATAATGCATTTGGAATTAGCCCAGCAATCACTGGTGCTGCTCTAGTCATTTTTCTAGCAGCAATCATTTTTGGCGGTGTTAAACGGATTGCGCGTGTTGCTGAATTCGTTGTCCCTTTCATGGCTTTAGGTTATATCCTCGTTGCCGTTATTATTGTTGCAATGAATATTTCAGAACTACCAGGGGTATTAAAACTAATTTTCTCTAGTGCATTCGGTGCAGATGCTGCATTTGGAGGAATTTTAGGTGCAGCTATTTCTTGGGGAGTTAAGCGTGGTATTTATTCGAATGAAGCAGGACAAGGTACTGCTCCACATGCTGCAGCTGCAGCCGAGGTTTCTCACCCTGCAAAACAAGGGATTGTTCAAGCCTTTTCCGTATATGTGGATACATTATTTGTGTGTTCTGCCACTGCGTTCATGATTCTTATCACTGGAATGTATAATGTTGCACCAGAGGGTAAGGCTCAAATTGTCAACAACCTTGGTGATATCGAACCAGGTCCAGCGTACACTCAATCTGCTGTTGAATCAGTGATGCCAGGTTTTGGTGCTCCATTTGTAGCAATTTCTTTATTCTTCTTCGCATTTACGACCATTATGGCATATTATTATATGGCAGAAACAAACCTTGCCTATATCAATCAAAAAGTAAAACGTGTGTGGACTGACTATGTGCTCAAAATTGCTATTTTAGGAATGGTATTCTATGGCAGTGTGAAAACAGCAGGCCTTGCATGGACATTAGGTGATATTGGAGTTGGAAGTATGGCTTGGTTAAATATTATTGCCATTCTCCTTCTGACAAAACCAGCACTTAAAGTGCTTAAAGACTATGAGGCACAGCTTAAAGATGGAAAAGATCCGGTGTTTGATCCTGTAAAGTTAGGGATTAAAGATGCAGATTTCTGGGAGCAAGAATATTCTAAGCCTCTTGAGAAAGAAGAAAAAACTGGATGATTTTGTAGTATGATAGAAAGGACTAACTTTATTTTTTGAGTTAGTCCTTTCTTTTTAATTTATGTGAAACTTTTCGCCTCAACTTCCGTAAAACATATAAGTGGTTTTTTAACTGGATGTTTTTTCTTTAATGAGAATAGATATATTATTTACATATGAAAAATACTGTGAGGAGTGGAAAATGTGGGTGTAACTCTTAGCAAAGGGCAAAAAGTGGATTTAACGAAATCATATCCTGGCCTTCAAAATGTTGTAGTCGGCTTAGGGTGGAATATTAGTCATATGGGATCAAACTTTGATTTGGATGCTTCAGCATTTTTACTAGGAGAATCTGGCAAGGCAAACAGTGATCAAGACTTTGTTTTTTACAATCATCCCTCTGGTGGGAATGGTGCCATCATTTATAGCGGTGACAACCGCACAGGAGCTGGGGAGCGAGACGACGAACAAATCAGAATAGATTTAACTCGTGTCCCAGCCCACATTCACCGTATCGCTTTTACGATCACGATTCACGATGCACAGGTCAAGGGGCAAAATTTTGGACAAGTATCCGATTCTTATGTTCGTATCTTTAATGAATTGACCAACGAAGAATTAATGAGATTTAACCTTGGCAGAGATTTTACCGTGGAAACTGCGATAGTTGCTGCTGAATTATACCGGCATAATGGAGAATGGAAATTCAATGCGATCGCTAGCGGCTTTCAAGGCGGCTTAGCAGCATTATGCCGGAATTTTGGGATTACTGTTGATGACCCTCCTGTGAGTGCGCCATCGACATTGCCCTACCAACAATCTACTAACCAACCAAACGTTACCACTAACTATAGTCAGCAATCACAAACGTACCAACAAAATAATAGAAATCCATACCAGCAAAGCCAAGGAATGCAAACCTCCTACCAACAGCCAGTTCATCTTCAACCAGACTCAGCGTTCCAGCAGCCTTCTTATGGATATCCGGCACAGTCTGCCTTTCCATCGACTTCTGCTTCCAACCAAACGTATGGTGGAGATGAAATTGTATGTCCTCGTTGTCATTCCTCTAATGTTCGAACGGGTAAAAAAGGATTTGGACTAGGAAAAGCCGCTATCGGAGGGTTAATCCTTGGCCCAGTTGGTTTACTTGGCGGCTTTATTGGAAAGAATCAACTAAAGTTCTCTTGTAATAACTGTGGCAGTACATGGTCCCCTTCGCAAACAGATTATGCGGAATGGGCAAATAATCAAAAAAGAAGAGCACAAGAATTATTTAATCGTTATAAAAGCCAGGATGTTCTTGAAGCCGTTGTAGCCGCTTGTGCATTAGTGGCTATGGCCGATGGTTATTTAGATGCGGTGGAGCGTCAAAAAATGCTGGAATTTGTTCATCAAAGCGATGAATTACGAGTCTTTGACACAAATAAGGTCATTCAGAAATTCAACTTCTTTGTTTCTAGAATTGAAAATGATCGGATGATGGGCCGAGCAGAAGCGTTCCGAGCACTTGGAAAAATAAGAACCAAACCTGAAATAGCCCGATTAGTTGCACGTTATTGTATTGCAATCGGCTATGCAGATGGAAATTTTGACAACAATGAAAAACAAATGGTGGCTGATATCTGTCGTGAACTTGGCTTAAACCCTGCTGAATTCCTTTCATAATCGTAAGAAAACCCTCTATTCCAGCAAGGAATAGAGGATTTTTTTATCTAACCCATTTGCGCTTATTTTCTACTCTTTTTGTTAATCCTTTGGCATCCAATCTTTCTAAAAATGGAATCATATATTTTCTCGATAAGTCTAGGATGTCCTTTGCTTCGCCGACCTCAAATTCAGATCCGGTTTGACTTTGAAGCTTACTAACAGCCTCAGAAAAAATTTCTCCGTGATAGGCAAATTGCTCATCTAACGGTATGATTAGTGCTTGGTCCTCTAAAAACCTTTTTAAATCAAATACAAGATTTTCAGGAATGCCTGCTGCTGAAAAATAGTCTTTCAGGTAGCGGACTTTTAAGCCATCCTTTTTCATTTCCTCCAGCAAATTCTCTGTCCGCCTTGACCAGTTTTTTGGAACATGTGGTACAAAGGAAGCCAGGAATACAAATTGTTCTTTCCGATTAAATACTCCTTTAGTTATTCCATTTTCCACGACAAAATCAAGTAAGGATTTTGGGAATCCTTTTTGCATGGTTTGTAACAACTCAGCTTTATTTATACCAGTTTTCATTGAATGAGACAGATGAAATTCCTGTAATCGATCGAATATGTCTTCTTCTATGGCATTAATTAATAATTGTAATGTGTACTCTTTTCCATTGTAGAAAACAAATTCAGGGTTATCTAAATGCTGAATTAATATTGCTTCATCTAGTGCAGTACGTTTTATTAACTCAGCTAACGGAAGACTCTTCGCTTCAATTAGAGCCGCAGTAATCCGTTCTTTTGGTGAACCTACTTTTTTCTTTTCCAGCTCTTCTATGGTTTGGTTCCCGAATCGGTACTTGCTACCGCGTGGATCAATTACCCAGCCACCGCCGATGGTTTCTTGTGGGCTAGGTCTGCGTAAAATAAAGCGGTCGCCCCGCTTTGTTAGGATTTCTTCTTCCAGACGAAGCTGGCAAAGGATTTCTCCATTTTCCTCTTTAATTTCGTTACGATCAAAGAAAACAATTCTGCCCATAACCTCTGCTGTTCCAATATGCAGTTTAATTGGCATCCGCTGCTTGACCATATGTTCAAGATCCTCAACCACACGGATAGCTACATCTACTGTTTTTGTAACAATAAAATGCTCGGAGGAAACGAGAACATCCCCCCGATCTAAATCTTCCTTTGAAATACTCGAGAGGTTAATCGCGGTCCTTTGGCCTGCATAGGCTTTTTGTGCAGGCTTATGATGGACCTGAATCTGCCGTGCTCTTACTTCCAGTCCTTTAGGCATGATCTTCAGCACTTGTCCCTCTTCCACCGTTCCCTCATAAACAGTTCCACGAACAACGGTTCCTTGACCTTTCACGGTAAACACTTGATCGATTGGCAGACGGAATGCCCCTTTCGCATCTCGCATTTCCTGTTCTTTTAGCGTTTTAATAATCACATTTTTTATTTCCTCAATGCCCTTTCCTGATAAACTGTCTACAAGTACAAAAGGGGCTTCTTCAAAAACAGTCCCCATTAGCTCTTCTAAAATATCATCCTTAACAAGTTCAATGAATTCTTCATCTACCCTATCAATTTTAGAGATGGCAATCAGACCATTTTTTACACCTAAGAATTTTAAAATATCTAAATGCTCCCTAGTTTGCGGCATAACGCCTTCATCCGCAGCTACCACTAACACCACCAAATCGATTCCCGCTACTCCAGCTATCATTTGCCTAATAAACCGTTCATGGCCTGGAACATCTATCACTGAAATCTGTATTTCGTCATCTTCATACAGAGGAGCAAATCCCAATTCGATGGAGATTTGTCGTTCTTTTTCTTCTTTTAACCGATCTGTATCCACATTGGTCAGCGCTTTCGTTAAGGATGTTTTCCCGTGATCAATATGCCCTGCCATACCAATTGTAAAATATCTTTTTTCCAAGTTTGCCACCTTCTTAAAATCGTTCTTTCATATAACTGTAGCCTTTATATTGCAATTGTTCAAGAGAACATTTTTAGACAGTTACTCCCCATTCTAATCAAAGTTTAATCTTCTATTATAGGCAAAAGTATTCACAAATCTTTGTAGATTATATATAATAGTTTTATAAATTTGCACTGATGCAACATTTGTTCATTCGCGAACAAACCTTGCATTACAGAAAAAAATCAATAAAATGAAAGGATGGTGTCTTATGAGCCAGACCGAATCACTAGCAGTTAAAGGGGCTCAAGCAGCAGAACACCGAACAGTCGCTGCCGCTAGAGATGCCATAAACGGAAAGGTTAAAGGCATACGGGCTTTACTGCCGTTCCTTGGGCCCGCCTTCATTGCCTCCATTGCTTATATTGATCCAGGGAATTTTGCTACTAACATTCAGAGCGGTGCACGCTTTGGTTATAAAATGTTATGGGTAATTGTTTTAGCCAACTTAATGGCTATGCTTTTACAAAACATGTCAGGAAAACTAGGTATTGCAACAGGTAGAAGTCTCCCTGAAATTTGCCGGGATTATATGCCAAAATGGCTTGTACTAATTATGTGGATTGTTTCAGAGTTAGCAGCAATGGCAACCGATCTTGCAGAATTTTTAGGAGCAACACTGGCCTTAAACCTTCTTGCAGGTATACCAATGTTATTTGCTACTATTATTACCGGGGTTGTTACCTATTTAATATTATTGTTAGAAAAGTATGGATTTCGCCCACTTGAAAAATTCATTGCAGCATTTGCCGTATTGATTGGGTTGTGTTACTTAGTGGAAACCGTTCTTTCCCAACCAGATCTTTCTCAAATTGCCTATCATAGTGTTGTCCCATGGCTAGGCAATAATGAAAGTATCCTGCTTGCAGTTGGAGTAATCGGTGCTACTGTTATGCCACATGCGATTTATTTACACTCCAGTTTAACTCAAGGACGGATTGTTCCTCGAAATGACTCAGAAAAAGTGAAAATCCAAAAGTTTAGTACAAAAGAGATTTTCATTGCTATGACCTTAGCTGGTTTCGTTAATTTATCGATGATGTACATGGCGGCATCTGTCTTCAATTCTTCTGGTCACAGTCAAATTGCTGACATTCAATCTGCCTATCACACACTCACTCCGTTGCTTGGCTCTGCCGCAGCTAGTGTGTTTCTCATTTCCTTACTTGCCTCAGGGATTTCAAGTTCTGTGGTTGGTACAATGGCTGGACAGGTGATTATGCAAGGGTTTGTTGGTTTTACCATACCGCTTTGGTTCCGTCGTCTGATTACCATGCTCCCAACGGTAATTATCGTGGCCATTGGGGTGGATCCAACTCGAACCCTTGTTATTAGCCAGGTTGTTCTAAGTATTGTTTTGCCTTTTCCCATTATTGCATTAATCTACTTTACCCAAAAGAAAGATCTAATGGGGGTATTAACGAATAAACGTATCACAACAGTATTAGCCACACTATTTGCCATAACTATTTTAGGGTTAAATGTATGGTTAGTCATTCAGACGTTTTTAGGCTAAATGAAAGATTTTAGTATATTTCACAACAAAAAGGCTTAAGGGAAAAACCTCTCTAAGCCTTTTTGTATTTCTTCAACTTAACCCCTTTTATTATTGTTATGAATAGGGTATTAAGTTCTTATATTATTTAGGTAGATTTAGTTGCCACGAAACTCCAAAACGGTCATTTAGCCAGCCAAACTTCTTACTGAAACCATAATCTCCTAGTGGCATAAGTGCTTGTCCACCTTCGTTCAGTTTCTGATAAAGATTGTCAAGTTCTTCTTCAGAATTACAAGTAACAAATATTGAGAACGAAGGTGTGAAGGAAAACTGATGTTTCACATTACTGTCAATGCACATAAATTCTTGACCTTTTAAAGTGAAAGTAGCCTGCATGACAGTTCCTTCATCCCCACTTTCATTTGCACCATATCGAACAATATTTGTAATTGCTGAATCCTCAATCAGAGATGTGTAATAATTCATTGCTTCTTCTGCTTTGCCATCTTGAAACATTAAAAATGGTGTGACCTTTTCCAATATAAATCTACTCCTTTTATTATCTATTTTCTAAATTATAATTTAACTTGTAGGATAATATCCATTCTATTACTAACCTCCGTAACTTGAATATAGAAAAAGCGATCCTTCGTTTATTGAAGCATCGACCCCATTAGTTAAATAAGAAAAAGGACCATATTTCCATTATACCGAAAGAAAAGTAGCTTCCTGTCAACTATTATTAGATTTCAAAAATCCTGATTTATTCCTTCTACTTTTCTAGCACTTACGATTCAATTCTTCATTGGAAATATCAATTAATCATTCTGTTTAAGAATTATTAAGGAATACAAAAAATAATTCCATCTCATTATTTGAGATGGGATCATTCATAATTCAATACCTTAGAAAGGTCTACTAAGCGCTAATACACTATCTTTCACAAGCAAAATTATCGTTATCTCTATCCATTTTATGTTGATAGGCTGGATGATCTGAAGGTACGCCATTAGGATATTTCTTTCTTAGTTCAGTACAATTGGCAAAGAACTCTGACCCTCCACTTGAAGCTGCTTTGGCTTCTGCTTCTGCCTTTGCTTTGGCTTCAGCTTCTGCCTTCGCTTTGGCTTCTGCTTCTGCCTTTGCTTTGGCTTCTGCTTCTGCCTTCGCTTTGGCTTCTGCTTCTGCCTTCGCTTTGGCTTCTGCTTCTGCCTTCGCTTTGGCTTCTGCCTTCGCTTTGGCTTCTGTTTCTGCCTTCGCTTTGGCTTCTGCTTCTGCCTTCGTTTTGGCTTCTGCTTCTGCCTTTGCTTTGGCTTCTGCCTTTGCCTCAGAACTCTTTTCCTCATTCTTATCCTCTGCTTTTAAGGTTTTCGAACTTTCAGATGAACAAGCAACTAAACTAAAAATTAATAATAAAGCAAATAAACCTACTATATACTTTTTCAATTCAATAACCCCCATAATATTTTTCTATACTTATAACAATATCATATATTGTAATATTTTTACTTATTTCAGAAAAATTCAGTTATAATTTTTAGCAGTCAGTTCTTCAAGGAAAGTCCCTTTAGTTGAATAAATAATGTACTTGCAAAAACAGATTGCTTAATTAAATTCTACATAATTAATATTAATGTTGACTAGTTTATTTAAAATAAGTACGCATAATAATGCGTATGTTAGTTTCTCCGCTACCTTAAGGTAGCGCTGCTAACAGTAAGTTTAGCCCCCCAAAAATTGACTTACTAATGATACGTTCTATAATGTCAAACGATTGTAATTTATTCTATTATCTGGCCCTTAACAATAAACAAAGAGACAATTTTACTATAAGATTGCCACCTCCTTAAATTGGATAGCTAAAATATCACCAAATCTTAAATTTGATTAAACATTCTTTAATAAAACTGCCATTTACTTCAATAAGAAAAAGCATTACCGTTGTTCCAGTAATGCCCCCTTTAGGTTAAGTACATTTGATCACAATACACTTTGTTGTTTTAAATAATAAAGGACGCTCCATAATCGCATGGGAATGATAACCCCATTTATTCACCTACTAAGCCATCACCATCTCGATCATCCATATATTTATAAAGCCATGAATCTCTCGTAATTGGCATTTTAAAGCCAGCAGCTTTGGCTTCAGCGATTGTAACTTTTCCATTATGATTGGTATCCACCTTACTAACATCTTCATTACTACTTACCGTTTCGTTTGCTGGAACATTGTCTGTTTTCGGTGGCGTATTGCTCGTACCTGTCGTATTCCCTAAATTCTTGTTCACTTCATCTGGGTTTACATTGTCAAATTCATCTGTAATGGGTCTGCCTTGAATTTTGTATGTGAATTTATAATGGTTAGGAATTTGCGTCTGAGTGTTTGGATATTGAATGACTGCTACAAAATCAGTACAACCTCCTGCATCTCGAATCACCTTTTCCATATAAGCTTGGTCGCCATGCCTATTGAGAATGCTGTTTTGAGGTGTAATGTTATATGCGTTAGATACTCCCCCAAGCGAGTCAGCAATCACATGCCCTTGATCTAATTCTGGACTCTCTGTACCTGGAACCTTTGCTTCATCAGCATAGTATCTCCCAGACGATAAAACATGTTCAGTATTCGGATTTTGGAGTGTTATATTTTTCGCCTCGACACGAATTAACTGACCGTATTCATTTGTATACGCCCAATATTCCCGTTCTCCAAATCCGACATCGACTTTGACATTCGGCTGTCTATATCCTGACATATCCCCGCCGTTTACTACAATTAGGGTATATTTGCTGTAATCAAATCCGTCCGTTGTACCTGTTGCCTTTATAGTGCTAGATGCAGGAACACTTTTGTTGGAGTCACTATCACTGGTTGGTTTATCTGTGTCAATGGCAGATGTACTCTTATTGGCTTCAACAGTCTTAGAAGCCGTGCTCGTTGGGGATTGTACTTTTTTTGACGAAGTATGTTCAGTGATTTTTCCGCAACCCACAAATACAGATATTAAAATCACAGTAAATAAAATCAAAAATATTCTTTTGTTCACACTTCTGCACACCTTTCTCATGTTTCTACCATAGACACTTAGATTATAACAATAACACATTTTGATCTTTTGTTGGAAAATATCTATGTTTGGTATTGAATCCTTATTCAACTAAACTGCCGTTAATTCAACAAGAAAAAAATGACCGCCGCAGCGATCACCATCCTTAACAAAAGCACCCATTAGTTTAAGTACATCTCTTCACAATATTTCTGAACGAGATTACCCCTAACCTCTCATTTAATCACTTAATATATTTATAAATTTTGATAATGATGAAGGTACATACTTATCTTTTCTATAAATGAATATTGTTTTGACTTTTCCAAATGGATTTGGAAGTGAATGCTGTCTAAGAGTTCCTTCTTGTATTTGTTTTGCTACAACGCTTAGTGGAAGCATACTTATACCTAGACCAGCAGATACACACCCAATGATTCCATCTAGGGTTCCAAATTCCATTATCTTTTTAGGTATCACCCTCTCTGTGCGAAACCATTGTTCAAGCCTTTCTCGATAAGAACATCCAGTACGAAATACAAGCAATGTCCCTTTTTGAATATCTTTGATAGTAGATATAGGGGGATGAATTGTATCTGTAACGAGTACCAATTCCTCGTCAAAGACTTCCTTTTGAATGAGTTCAGAGTTTTCAATCGGTCCAGCAACAAATGCTCCGTCGAGTTCATACTGAAGCACACCTAGAATATTCTCTTCCGTAGAACCTGTTTTTAGGGTTAAGTCAACGTCGGGATAGTCTTTAAGGTACTTTGAAAATATGGCTGGTAAACGAACTGCGGCAGTTGTTTCCATAGAACCAATAATTAAAGGACCTTTTGGTGTTTGAACATCATTCATCACGTTTTTCGTTTCTTCTATAAGATGAAAAATTTTTTCCGTGTATGTTAACAACATGCTTCCTTTGGCTGTCAAAACAGTCCCACGATTATGTCTATAAAATAAGGTTGTTTGAAGTTCCGTTTCTAATTGCTGTATTTTCATCGTGATATTAGATTGTGCATATTGAAGTTCTCTTGCTGCCTGTGAAATACTCCCCAGCTTTGCAACAGTCTGGAAAACTTTTAATGTTTGCAAATCCATCAAAATCCTCACCTCTTTTTTGCCATCTGATTAACTGATAGCAAATATCAATATTATGTATTATTCAATATACCAGATAAGAGATATGATTTAAATATAATCATTTTATTGGAGGTTTTTATTTGAAGAAGCAATCTTTTCTTTTTTTAATAGGGGGAATATTGTCACTAATCATTGCTATGGGGATTGGAAGATTTGCATATACTCCCATTCTTCCACTTATGCAAAAAGAACTATCTTTTTCGAATACAGTTGCTGGATATATAGCATCAAGTAATTACGCTGGATATTTGCTTGGAGCAATTTTAGCAGGAGCGGTACCTTTGAAGAAGTATCGAGTGATTATCTTAAAAATAAGTCTAATAATCAGTATATTAACCACTGCCATAATGGGTCTAACATACTCTCATTCCGTTTGGTATGCACTTCGATTTCTATCTGGGGTTTCCAGTGCTTATGTGCTGGTCCTAGCCTCTGGTATCGTGTTAGATAAACTTGCTACTTTAAACAAAACAAGTTGGTCTGGTTTATTTTATGGAGGGGTAGGTTTGGGAATCTGTTTATCCAGTCTTTTTATTCCGAGTTTAAACCATTTATATCAGTGGGAAGGTACATGGATTGGATTAGCTGTTGTCAGTGCAATCCTATCTATCTTCGTATGGATATGGGTAGATGAAGCTCCCAACATTGCTGAGTTAAAAAATAAAGAAGATAATTTTGCAGTTGTCCCCCCAACTAAATGGCTCCTTTGGTTGATTATTGCCTATGGTTTAGAAGGATTGGGTTACATTGTTACAGGAACATTTATCGTATCTATAGCTGAAAAGACCCCATCCTTTCATAATGATGCAACCTTAGTTTGGATGATGGTAGGTTTGGCTGCTATTCCATCCTGTCTCATCTGGTCTATACTAGCAAAAAAATGGGGCTTCGTTAAATCCTTAGTTCTTGCAATGGCACTACAATCCTTGGGAATGGCGATGCCAGCCTTTTGGATTTCGAAAACTAGTTTTATCATAAGTGCTTTGTTATTTGGAGCAACGTTTATGGGTATCACTACACTTGCTACAACATTGGGACGACAAATAAATCCATCAAATAGCAGTCGAACTATTGGCATTCTAACCGCTATATATGCTATTGGGCAGTTGATAGGACCCATCATTTCTGGAGTCATATCATCATTCACTCATAATTTTAATACTGCTTTAATTGGAGCATCTAGTGCCGTTTTAATTGGGGCAGCCCTGCTTGTAAATGGAATTCAATTTGAGAGGAAATCTTACGCAAAAGATGAGGGATATACATGTTAAATAATGAAATTACAGAAATATTAAAAATAAAATATCCAATTTTACAGGCTCCAATGGCAGGTGAAGTAACAACTTCTGAATTAGTGTCTGAGGTTTCAAATAGTGGTGGTCTAGGTATGATTGGAGCAGGTTATATGAACCCTATTCAAATTAGAAATCAAATAAGGGAGTTAAAGACCCTAACATCAAATCCTTTTGGTATAAATCTTTTTGTACCCAATGAGTTTGATGTTATATATGATGACATTAAATCAGCTAATCAGTTATTAAACCCTATTCGTGAGCAACTGAATTTGCCTCAAAAAGATAGCTTTGAAATTCCTGAATTTAATAATGTCTATGAAACATTTATTGAACAAATTAAGGTGGTAATTGAAGAAAATGTTCCAGTTTGTTCTTTTACATTTGGCATTCCATCTGAAAAAGTGATATCTGAGTTAAAAAAATCTGACATTATTCTAATGGGAACAGCAACTAATGTTAGAGAAGCAGTTGAAAATGAGAAAGCAGGAATGGATATTGTCGTTGTTCAAGGCAGTGAAGCTGGTGGACATCGAGGGAACTTTATCGATGATTATAAAGTGAGTTTAGTTGGTTCAATGTCATTAATTCCGCAGGTCGTTGACAATGTAAGTATTCCAGTAATAGCTGCTGGAGGCATTATGGATGGAAGAGGGTTGATGGCTTCTATCTGCTTAGGTGCAAAGGGTGTACAAATGGGGACAGCTTTCTTGACTTGTATTGAAAGTGGAGCACATAAAGTTCATAAAGATGCTATAATGAATGTCACAGAGGAAGATACAGTATTAACTCGTTCATTTTCAGGTAAATGGGCAAGAGGAATTACAAATAATTTTATTTTGGATATGCAGAGCAACGAATGGTATTTACCAGACTTCCCCGTTCAAAATACATTAACCCAGGATATTAGAAAAGTCGCCGCCTCAAAGAATAATAAAGAATTTATGTCACTATGGTCTGGTCAAAGTACAAGATTAGCTAAACAACAAGCTGTAAAAATATTAATCAAAAATATAATGTCAGAAGCAGAAAAAATAAAAATAAATATGTGATTAAGGAGCAAAATTGCTCCTTTTTAGTTTCATTTTTAATTAACCTGCCCCGTTAGCACAATAAGGAATTTAGCAAAAAAGGCGGTTAATCCTTCCTGGATCAACGCACCCTAGTCAAATAAAAATCCAAGTTTTAACGATTATTCAGTGCTACATAAATGCTACCTAATCGATCTTCGATTTCTTGGAGATATAAAGTTTCTTTAGAGGAGTTCCGAGCAATAACAGATAAACTAACCGCTATAATAACAAAACTCGCAACCTTTATGTATTCTAGTAGGTCTTTTTTCATATGTGACACCCCCATATTTGTCTCTTTTTAGCTAATTCAACAAGTACGTTAATAAATCCTTCTATCATTAACCTGCTTACGTTACTTAAAGAAGAAAATACCTTACGTCTTATTGAAGCAAAGCATCTTTACTTTACAAGTAGATATTCATCATCCTTAAGCCTTGCAATTGGATAATTAGTCAAACTTTCAAAAACTTTTAACCTGTCTTCAATTGACCTACTTAGTGGATCTGGAAACAAATCTTCTCTATCGTAATGTGGAAAAATTATTTTATTGGTTAAACCTATCGCTGATAGATCATTTATTTGTACATTGTTCATCTGGGGAGTAAAAAGCCTTACCACTTCTATGTTTTGTCCAAAAATCATTGCACCAGCACTTACTCCTACAAAAATAACACCTTGTTTAGCTAATTTCTTTATTATTAAGTCGGCTCCACTTTTCTTTAAGTGATATAACAAATAAAAGGGATTTCCTCCGTTAATATAGATTACATCATATTTTCGAAGAATATCAGGTTGGTCGAACTCTATATCGGTAAAATCAATCAGATTAAACCCCATTTCAATCAAATCTTCTTTCGCCTTAATCGCAAATTTATTGTCTTGTTTTTGTTGTGATGCCGTGGTAATAACTGTTGCCTTTTTATTCTCTAATTGATCGTCGATAAGTTGTAAAAATTGTTGTTTAATTTGATCAGTAAAGAACCCGTTTGACGTTAATAAAATCCTAAACATTTTTATCCCAACCTCTTTAATTTCATTCCACTATTTATTCAAGATAAGAATAAAATTTACCTGCTTGATAACAATTGCTTCTTCAACTATCCGTTACTTCAACAAGGAAAAGGGCTGAACATCAACCCCAACCTTAAACTAACGCACCCGTACGTCCTACCCTGGCTACTGATATAATAGATTCTATTAAAAAAAGGTTAACCAGTAAAAACTGGTTAACCTTATAACAAGCGATAAATTTTTATAATAGCCCATATTATTATTAAACCCCAAATCAATACTATTATTGAACCGATTATCCAATTCTTCGGCTTACCGTTTTTCATCATTTCTTCGGCCTTAACTTCACAGTCAGATATTACACTCTTTGGTATCATCCTTAACGCAATCATTATCCCTAATGGAACGAGAATTACATCATCTAAATAGCCCAGAATAGGTATAAAATCAGGAATTAGGTCAATTGGACTGAAGGCATACGCTACAACACAAGCCGTAAATACTTTAGCATACCAAGGTACTCTTTCATCTTTACAAGCAAAGTAAAGAATAAATATCTGTCTTTTTAAATTCCTCGCCCAATTTTTAACCTTTTTCAACATTTTATTCTCCTCTTAGCAGTTAAGATTTTATTTCTATTATAACAATTCTTATTGAACTAAACGTTTTACTTCATTAAGAAAAAAAGAACCGCAGCATTTACGGTCCTTCTTAAACACTTGTAATTTTTTGCTGAATAAGAAAAAGGATAATTATTTACATATATAGAATATTACAATGATACCAAAAGAAGGAGATGACTATTTTATGAGTAATCAAGTTTGTGTTATAGGTATTTATGTACCAGATATCAGTAAAGCAATTGACTTTTATACCAATACTTTAGGATTTGAAGTTTATAAGCAGTATGGTCCTAAAATAGTATCACTGGTTCACGGAGAGTTACCAATCGTTTTAGAGGAAAACGAAAACGCTATTTATAATCAAGATAATAAAATTTCCGGAGTTGCTTTAGGTCTACGAACTGAAGATATATTTAAAACAGTTCAATTGCTAAAAGAAAAAGAAGTGAAATTTATTGTAGATGAACCAACTGATTGTCCTCCAGGAAAATTCGTTAGTTTTAGAGACCCCTTTGGAAATGTCTTAGAATACATCCAATTTACAAATTTTTAGCAAGTAAAAACCTATCAAAACATTTGATAGGCTTTTAAAATTTCTCTTAGTTATAGAGACCCGTCCAACTATATGCATAAGCAGCAATTAGTTATTTACGATTTTAATTTCTTTTAGCGGATAAAAAACAACATTTGTTGTCCCTATTACCTTTTCCATTGGTATCGCTCCAATAACACGGCTGTCTTTGCTTTTCCTTCTGTTATCTCCCATTACAAACAAACAATCTTTAGGGACAGTATTGCTACCTACTGCGGTTTCATTTAAAGTGAAAGAGCCTGTTAATGTTCCTCCATTTAGTGTTTTCTTGTATTTTTCTAAATAAGGTTCGTTATATGCCTTACCATTTATATATAAAATATCATTCTTATACTCAATGCTATCACCTGGGAGTCCAATTACACGTTTTATGTAATCCGTACCGTCTGGGGCGTGAAACACAACAATATCAAATCTTTTCGGTTCCCCAATTTTAGTTACAACCATACGGTCCTTGTCCTGGAGAGTGGGGTTCATTGATTTACCGTCAACAACAATGGGGGTAAAGAAAAAAGAGCGAATAATAAATGCTATAACAAGAGCACCCAATATTGATTTAACCCATTCAAACGTTTCACTTTTCTTCTTTGTCATTACTCATCCTCCCTTAATATTCATCTGAATTCATATCCTCATTTTACCATATTTGTTTGGGGATATATTATTTTTCTTAAGCTATCCTACCCGTGGTGTCTTTATTTTGTTTTTTCACTTAGGCTATGTGACACTTGGGTGTTGATATCCGTTCCATATTTTTAAATTACCCCATCTACCCTTGCTCCGATTTTCTCTAATTGCATAGTATGCTCGTCATATAAGTTCCGTGCCCATTTCTGAATCAAGGATGGTGTCATCGTTTTCCATTTTTCGAGTTCTTCTGTCTTGTCTTGACCAAAAGCTAGTCTGGTTAATTTTTCCATTAACACATAAGATGAATACGGATGGGGAAACCTTGCATCATTTTTTCCCTCATAGAAGAATTTCTTTAGTAATCTAAAAGACTTTGGCTCGTAAATTAGCTCTATAAGTTTTGCCCTGTATTCTAAATCCTTAGGTTTCAAGTTAGGGAAACGTGTATAATCACTTAAATGCTGGGCCTCATGTTTTAAATAGCTAACTTGGAACTCGGTACCGTCCAGATTTATTTTATTTTTCTTCGGTCGATCATTTACAAAATAAAGTCCTTCAGGCTTTGCCCAACCACCTGCACGTTTTTCCCCAAAGGTCGAAAAATGTATCCAGCTTTGAAGTAGAAAATCCGATAAAAAATACACGGTTATCTCTTCCGTATGGTATGGAAGTTCAACCTTAAATTCTTTCTTTTCCATCGTCTTCCATATAAAAGGACCTCTAAAAGGGCCAGTTAAACCACCTAAGAAGTGATAACCTTTATTTTTAAATATCACCTCTAATTGACCTTCTATCTGATCAAGATCCATATCAGAAGGGTTATCAGGAATACATGATGCAAGTGATTGTGCTAGTTGGATTTCTGCTTCTGATGTATTCTGTTTTGTTAAAACTGCAATAAAGTATTGATAGTAAGCTAGTAATACTTTTCTAATCCAAGAATCGTTGGATTTAATTTGAAAGAATGGTTTTTCTGTAAAGAATCTACGATGATACTTCAATTCTAGTGCTTGGGTTTTTTTGTTCTTATTCTTTATTGAGCGAAGGTATTCATAGGCTGCTGGAACATCTCCTTGCAGACAATATGCATAAAACTTTGATTCGTCCATCTTGTTCTCCTCTTATTCTAGAATATCGATATTGTTTATATTAGATTCTCACATGTAAAATTCCTTTTTTGCATATAAAGGAAAATAAGGAGGCAATGTCAAATGTAGTAATACGAGATATAAAATGTTGGAGGATATAATGATTGAATTAGTAAGAGTTTCGAAGGAAGATGAGAATACATTACATAACTTAATGCAATTCTACATCTATGAATTTACACAGTATATTTCGACTATCACACTTGAGGAGAACGGGCTTTACAAGCCTTTTGATTTAGCCCCCTACTGGAGCAGCCCCAACCTTCACCCTTTTTTCATAAAAAAAGAAAATGAACTTATTGGTTTTGCTTTAGTTGAAAGTGCTAGTGAAACTGAACCTAACACTATTCTCGAATTTTTTATCATTCGAAAATATAATGGTCAAGGCTTTGGAAAACTAGCTGCAACCAAACTTTTTAACATGTTTTCTGGAAAGTGGCACATTACGCAAATTGAAAAAAACTATCCAGCTCAAGCGTTCTGGAGAAACATAATTTCTACATATACTAACGGTAACTACAGCGAAAGATATGATGAGAAACGCCGTTCAATCCAAGAATTTGAGATTAATATTGACAAATAAAACAGTGGAGGCTGTCTCAAAAAGGCAGCCTCCACTGTTTTATTTAATCGTCTGTAAATCCTTTACTAACATCTCTTTTGAATTCTCATCTACAATTTGTTGTACATATTCTAATGCAGTTGAATACGCCTTTTTAGAAGCATCCGTCTGACCTAATAAAGCGTATGCTCTACATAAGGCTTCATACGCATATCCAATATAAAAAGGTTCAATATTATGTTCTAAACTTACTTCAAGGCACCGATTACCGTAGTAAACCGCTCTTTCACCTAATCGAACAGTGGAATACACTCTAGATAATTGCCAATATCCAATCGATAGATTTTTTGCCGTATGATCCTCCACCTGAGACCAATGCCAAAGGGATGAATGCGCGAGATGAATCATCTTCTCTTCCTCTTCCTTTGTTCTTTCAGCCAAATCCAGCAGGTCCCACACCATATTAAAACAATTCACCGCTAATTGCTTATGGGATAACGCTGTTGTTGTCATGCTTCTTCCACCTTTCTTTTTTCAAAATTACTAATATATAATCCTGGTACTACTTCAAAGTCACTTACGAATGTGAATCCATTTTTCAGATATAAATTCTTGGCTGGGGGATTATCTTTACCCGTTGATACTTTATAAACGGACAGTTGAGAATTCCAGCTCTCTACTTCACTCAACAATTTCTGTGCAATTCCTTTTCTAAAATGGGCAGGATGAACAATCATTCGGCAAATCGTCAACTCGTCCCCTTCCACTGTATAGGATATGGCTCCTGCGAGTGTTTTTTCTTCGAAATAACCGAGGAAAGTTTCCTTACATTCAATTAATTCCTCCAAAGACTCTTTTAGTGGTGGTATTTCGAAAAAATTAATTAACTCAGCTTCAATCAGGTAGGATGCCCTCTGAAGCTCCAACAATTCCTTTGCTAGATTCCTATTTTGTAAATCAATCACTTTTATCATGAATTATTTTCCTTTACTTAAATAAATTAATCATTCATTTTTTCCACACTGTGTCTAGAATTGTTCATTTTCATGTATTCGCTTTGTTTTACAATCTATCCTTCTTTTTTTCAAATAAAGTAGGGAAACCTCTCACGAGGCTTCCCCCTTATCAAACCGCACGTGCCCTATTAAGGCATACGGCTTACCAACATGTTACATTGAATACCTTGTTTTACCCTGTGCACAGTTAATCATTTGGACTCTTTTGGCTGTGAAGTAAACCTCTCCACGTTCTTTGGCTCTTTGTAGTTTTCTTTTATATTTCTTTTCTTGTTTTACCTTCATGTACTGAATGTAGTCCTCAATGGTATGTCCATATTGCTTTCCATAATAATATTGAAATGCTGGAACTAATCCAATCCTCGCAAAGAACTCTATTCCCCATTTTGTTTTCATCTTATGCCCTTTGTTTTGACTTGGATGGTCATGTATCATTGCTACTCTTAGTCTTCTTCTTATATAGCTATCTATGGCTAATAAGTTATCTCTGAAAACGTTGAAGAAACATGAAAATTCTCTTCCATACTTTTTATTCTCGTTTATCGCATTCCAAAGTGTTAAAAAGTAATTTACTTTTCCCCGTATTACTTGATTCACACGTTCAACCCACATTTCTTTGCTAAAAGTTAGGGATTTCATTGTTTTATCCTTTATCTTTTGGCGAAAGTCTTTCCATGTAGAATCCTTTGGTTTAGCTATGTAGTATGGTTTTCCATCTCTCTTCCTTTTCCTCCAGTGCTCAAAAGTGAATCCAAGGAAATCAAAATCATCATGGTTAAAATCGACGATTTTCGTTTTCTCGATGGAGATCTCAAGCCCTAATTCAGCTAGCTTTTGTTTTGTTATTGATTCTGCACGCACAATTTCCTCTTTTGTTTTGGCAAATAAGAGGAAATCATCGGCATATCTGACGAAGTGAATTCCATGGGTTTCAAGTTCCCAATCAAGTTCATTTAGAAAGAGATTCGCAAGTAATGGTGAAATCACACCCCCTTGCGGGGTTCCTGAGTCTACTTTGTGATACTTTCCTTCTTCCATGTAGCCCGCTTTAAGCCATTTCCAAATTAGATCGAGTATAGTTCCATCAGCTATATATTTATTAAGTATCTTCATTAACTTTTTATGAGGAATATTGTCAAAGAATCCCTTAATATCACAATCGTAAATATAATTGTAACCACTCTCGATATTCCAAGTAATGATTTGCATTACTCTTTTAGCTCCAAGATTTGGACGATAGCCGCATGACCATTTATGGAAAATGAGTTCTTCACATTTAGGTTCAAGTACATTAACCACAGCTTGCTGAACGATACGGTCTTCAATATTTGGTATCCCCAGTGGACGAAGTTTTCCGTTCTTTTTGGGAATATATTTTCTTCGTACTGGTGACGGGGTGTACTCTTTAAGTCTTAATTTCTGGAGTAACTGCTTGAGATTCTTTTCTTCGTTACTTGCGTAACTTGTGACTGTTTCTCCATCTATACCTCCAGCCCCATTATTGCTCTTAACCTTTTCCCAAGCTGTTTTTAGCTTTCTATCGAAGAGAATTTGTCCATATACACTGTGCCATTTGAACTTTAGTTCTTGATTCAATGCTTATTCCACACCTTTCATTGTGCACTTCCAGTACGTTTTTACCGAGGTAACGTATACTGTTATCATTACACACTTTTATAAATGTAGAGCCACGAGGTCGCTCCCCCTTCCGTTCAGATTACGTTTGGTCGCAATCTTACTTCCGTACTATGAGGGCGTCTGACTTCTCCACTTGTATTGATAACTTCGGATTTCCCTTATATATCAACACCTAAAGTTAAAGTGGAGACCTCACGGGGTCATCGCACTTTCCTTCTGAACATACCCAGCACCATCACTTGATAAGCCCTCCTTAGTCGACTGGTTCTTTGGCTAAGAAGCTTTAAAGTTCGGGCTTCCCGTTATTTTCGCACGGTCGCCGACTTATCCTGCCGTATGTGCTTCACGCTTTCGCATTTGGGTCTGCTCATCCGACTACGGGTCTCTCGATTTACCGCATCTCCTTCAAACACTACCTCACAGTAATGCCCTAGATTAGTCTTCGTAGGTTCTACCAGTATGCCTACGGGAGGACTTACACCTCCGAGAGAATAAACCTTCCAGGATTCGGGGTCTGTTATTACCGAAGTAACATAACCCAACCTTTAACAGTAAATTCATGCTTGTATTAAGCAAAGGTACGACTGCCCGTCGCACAAAAATATCCCCCACTAAGTGAGGGATTGATATTCTTATGCGACTTTAATTGCTTTTCCAAATGGTACTCTCGGTAGGAATTGCCCTGGTACAAGCCAAAATAATTCAAAATCCACTGTTTCCATGTCCTCTGAAAAAAAGCCGGTTACATCCGTAATATAAAACAGTGTGTCTATCTTTTCTTCTTTTGCCCACTCAAGCACTAATGTATAGGAAGATTTCCCGTGTGTATAAAAAGTAAGGGTTTCACTTTTTACTGGGGAAATATCTCGGATCTTAAAATCTGCTTGAACCAAGAGCGTGTCTGGCTTAACGGTTTCAAACAGCTTTACTATGTTATTAATAAGGATAACAGGTGCTTCATTAGTGGATGTATCTACTGCTAAAGCCACTTTTTTGTCCTGTCGTTGCTGTATCATAGAAAGAATCGTTTTGTGCCATTTCAAACTCCATCATCCCCTTTGTTTGAATGAGTGAACTATCTTATTTTGGTTTATAGGGAAATGGTTTATGATTGGATAATAGCGGGAAAATAACGGCTCGTTTTTTTGGACAAACTAGTCTCAGATACAATTAAGCGAGCGGATAATCGGAGGAATTTCCTCCAATCCTTGAATAGTAAAATCTGAATCAACATGGTTCCACTGTGCATCTTTTTTCCAAATTCCTACCATACCAATTGCGCGGGCTGCACGGATATCGTTATCAGGATGATCACCCACGTATATGCTTTCATTTGGCTGAACTCCAAGTGAACCCAAGGCTCTCTTGAATATTTCAGGATTCGGTTTTTTAGTACCTTCCCATTCTGACACGAGGATCGTCTGAAAGTATGTATCAATCCCTAAAGCCTTAATATTATCCATTTGGAACTTTCCTAATCCATTTGTAATCAATCCTAAAGAAATTGACCGACTCTTTAGTTCCTCCAACATTTCTGTAACATATGGAAAGGAGACACAATGGTACTTGTTGGTAGACTTTATCCTTCCAAACATACCCACGGCATTCTAATTCAGTAAACCTGGATATGTACTGTTTCTTTTGAATATGTCCAAGCCAATTGTTTAGTCTTTCATATTGATTCAAGAGAAATTTTTGTACAGAAGCATCGCGATTCAGCAAAGTGCCATCTAGATCAAATAGTGCAGCTTTTATCATCACGAAGCCTCCTCCACTTTTTTCTTAGCAATCAATTTCTTTAATTATTTTTGCGGGATTTCCACCAACGACAACGTTATCGGGTACATCTTTTGTAACCACTGCCCCGGATGCAATGACGACATTATTTCCTATTGTTATTCCTGGATTAATGACCGCTCGTCCCCCTATCCATACATTGTCCCCTATTGTGACTGGCTTGCCATATTCTATACCAGATATTCTTTCGTAAGGATTAATTGGATGGGTAGCCGTATATATATGTACTCCTGGAGCAATAAAACAATGATCACCGATGCGTATCTCACAAACATCTAAAAATACGCAATCAAAGTTTGCATAAAAATTCTCACCAACATGAAGATTGTATCCATAGTCACACCGTAAAGTAGGTTCAATATATATATTGTCCCCTGTTGTTCCAAAAAGTTCTTTAAGTAATTCGGTTCGTTTATCAACCTCTGTTTCTAGTGTTTGATTGTATAATCGAGTCAATCTTCGTGCATTTTCTCTACCTTTTACTAGTTCAGAGTCTGCTGGGTTATACATTTCTCCGTTTACCATTTTTTCCTTTTCAGTTATCATTAGTAAACTCCCATTCATTTGGTTTTTTTGATACCTTAATCATATCAAATAATTATTAACAATTTTATCTAGATAAAAGATATTGATTTTTCAGAAAACAATATTTACCATTAACATATAAACGTGTTGTTATCGACGGGGAGGAAAATCATTTGAAATTTGACGTGATTGTGGTTGGAGCCGGCCTTGCAGGATTAGTTACTACTGCAGAACTGGCTGATGCAGGAAAGAAGGTACTGCTATTAGATCAAGAACCTGAAGCGTCTCTCGGAGGACAGGCTTGGTGGTCTTTTGGAGGGTTATTTCTTGTGGATTCACCCGAACAAAGACGAATGGGAATCAAGGATTCCCGTGACTTGGCCTGGCAAGACTGGCTAGGATCCGCTGGTTTCGATCGAGAAGAGGATGAAGATTATTGGGGAAAAAAATGGGCGGAAGCTTATGTGGATTTCGCTGCTGGTGAAAAACGCGAGTGGTTGACTGGAATGGGTATTCGTTTTTTCCCAGTGGTTGGCTGGGCAGAACGTGGAGGCTACACAGCCGAAGGACATGGTAATTCAGTACCAAGGTTTCATATTGTCTGGGGTACTGGTCCTGGCCTTGTTAAACCATTTGAGGAGAGAGTCAGAAAAGCAATGGAAAAGGGACTTGTCACTTATCGTCCTCGCCATCGTGTGAATGAATTATTAAAGGAAAATGGAGCGGTTTCCGGGGTCCGTGGTGACGTCCTTGTGCCAAGTAATGCTGCCCGAGGGGAAGCAAGTTCCCGTGAAGTCATTGGCGATTTTGAATTTCTTAGTTCAGCCGTTGTAGTAACCAGCGGCGGGATTGGCGGAAATCACGAGTTGATTAGGAAAAATTGGCCTACACGGCTTGGAGCAGTACCAAAGAATATGATTTCAGGTGTACCAGAACACGTGGATGGAAGGATGCTTGGTATTACGGAGAAAGCTGGTGGACGCATCGTTAATCGCGACAGAATGTGGCACTATACCGAGGGCATAAAAAACTGGGACCCTGTCTGGCCTATGCATGGAATCCGAATCCTTCCTGGTCCTTCCTCACTTTGGCTTGATGCGAACGGAAATCGATTCCCTGCACCGAATTTCCCGGGTTTTGATACATTAGGAACTCTTGAAGCGATTATGAAAACAGGATACGATTATTCTTGGTTTATTTTAACTCAGAAAATCATTGAAAAAGAGTTTGCTTTATCTGGCTCCGAGCAAAATCCAGATTTAACAGGAAAGAGTATAAAGAAAGTGTTGGCGCGTGTACTTCCAGGCCCGACTGCGCCTGTAAAAGCATTCATGGATAAGGGCGAGGACTTTGTCATTGCTAATACCCTTCCTGAACTTGTGGAAGGAATGAATAAGCTTACTGATAATCCATTACTTAAGCTCGATCACATCGAGAGGCAAATTTTAGCGAGAGATCGTGAAATAGAAAATAAGTTTACGAAGGATCTTCAAATTACTGCGATGCGCGGGGCCAGGAATTATTTAGGGGATAAATTGATCAGGGTTGCTCCCCCACATAAAATTCTTGATCCAAAAATGGGACCATTGATTGCTGTCCGATTAAACATTGTGAGCCGAAAAACGTTGGGCGGCCTTCAAACGGATTTGTCTGGTCGAGTTCTGGATGCCTCTGGTAATCCTGTGCCAGGTCTGTATGCAGCAGGCGAGGTTTCCGGATTTGGTGGCGGGGGAATTCATGGCTACCGATCATTAGAAGGAACGTTCGTCGGAGGCTGTCTGTTTACAGGAAGGCAAGCAGGCCGGGCATTGGCTAAAGAGTTGGGTTAATAAGAGAAAAAAGCAGTGGAACCTAGTTTGGTTCACTGCTTTTTTAGTGGTTTTATTTGTGATGCTGCTTAATGGATGTTCTTATCGACAAACGTGGGATGTTTTTGCTTGTTACTCCCTCAAATCTCAAATGTCCCCTAATTAATAAACACAAACTCCGTCCTACTACCAGTCTGGCCAGCAATAACCTCCAGCCTAACATCAATTCGTTCCTTGAGTTCCGGTACGTGCGAAATAATCCCGACTAACCGGCCGCTGCTCTGAATATCCATTAACGCTTCAATCGCTTGATCTAATGACTCAGGATCAAGCGTACCAAACCCTTCATCAATAAACATCGTCTCTAATGACACACCGCCCGCATAATTTTGAACCACATCCGCAAGCCCTAGTGCTAGCGACAAGGAAGCCTTGAAGCTCTCGCCCCCAGATAATGTTTTAACATGACGTTCCTGGCCAGTATACTGATCGAACACAAGCAGTTCCAAACCACTTTGTGCATTCCCTTTCGCTCGGTCCGTTTTTCTGAGCAACTCGAAACGACCTGACGTCATTTTTCTTAAGCGAACATTCGCTTCACGCAAAATATCATCTAAGAAAGCTGCAAGCACATAGCGCTCAAAGGTAATTCGGAAATTATTTTGCCCTTTGGCAATCTCGTACAGATGACCAATTAGCTTATACCTTTCCTCAAGAACCTTCATCTGTTCATTCAAGCTTACTACCCTGTTGTATATTTCTTCATTATCACGCTTTTTAACAAATAAATCCGTACGTTGCTGGTTTAGCTCTTCCAGTTCGCTAGTTCGTTTTGCAAGCTCCAGCTTTAATCCCTCAACATCAGGCGTTTTCACATCTGATAATAGTTCTGTCAGCTCGTTCAAACGATCAGTAACCGAACGAAACTCTTCTCGATAAGCACGGATTTGCCCCTCTAATCTGCGAATTTCATCCTCAGATTGTTTCGAAGAATGATACACACCATAGTTTTCAAACCCTTGCTCAGATAACTTTTCTTTAAAGATTTCCCGTTCTGTAAGAAGCTCCTGTTGCTTGCTAGAGAAGTGACCCTCGGCATCCTGCAACCTAGCTGATTCATTCGAGCGCTTTTCTTTCACTCCCTGTAAGCGTTGTTGAGATTCCTCTAACTGTTTCAATAGAATCTCATAGCGGTTACGTGAAGCAGAGAGTGTTTTTTCATATTCAACTTCTGAACGAAGATTCTCTGGTATGAGCTTCATCATTCTTGTCAAATTCGTTTTCTTTTCTGTAAAATCAACAGTTACTTCGTTCACCTTTGCCACTAACTGTTGAATAGCAAGCTGCAACTCACCTTTTTCCGTTTCATGCTTTTCAATGACACTCTTTATATGGTCCAGCTGTTGTATCTGTTCAGCAAGTTTGCTTTGAGTCTGGACAAGTTGATTTTTCGCAGTGGTCGTTTCCATTTTTACATGTAATAAATCCTCTTCTGAAAAATCAGCTCGGTAGGAACGTATTTCTTGAAGAATTTCCTGAACTGCATCCTTCTGTGTTTTTTCAGCGGATTGACTTTGGTAAAAATTTGCTTCATCCAATGATTTTTCTCTTTCCCATTTAGCCGCCTGTTCCTTTGCAGCTTTCAGATCTTCCTCGGTCGGAATAGCGTCTTCATGCTGTAGAGCAGGAGTCGGGTGATGCTCAGAACCGCAAACAGGACATGCCTCACCTGTTTGAAGCTTTGCAGCTAAAATCGCTGCCTGCCCATGCATCCATTTCGTTTCTAGTTCATCAACAAGAGCTCTGGCGTCAGTAAATTTGGCAACCGTATTTTCATAACGACCAGTACTGGTCCTTAAAGCCTGTTCAGCCTTTTTGTAGCGTCCAAGTAAGGTCTCATATTTATCGAATCGTTCAAGCTCAGCCTTGAGCTTTTCCATTTTGCTTTCATTTTCTAAGTAGCTAAGCTTTCCTTTTTCTATCTCTTCCCTGTCTTTGTTAAGGGAAGTAATATGCTCAAGCAATTGTTCAAGTGCTTGGTCGGATTTTCTCAATTTTTCTTGAGCTACTTTTAACTCAGCATCCTTTTGTGATGTCTCTTTAAGCAAGGCAGCAAATGAATAGACATCCTCTTTCATATTTACTAAGTGATTGACTTCATTGAGGGCTGTTTGTCGTTCACTCTCTCGCGCAAGTTCCATTTGGAGCTTCTGCTCATACTGCTGCATTAATTGATCAAGCTTTTCCATTTCCGCTTTTATAGTATCAACATTAATTTGAAGCTGATCTACTTCCCTTTTTAACCGGTGACAAAGCTCTTCTTGTTTTGCTAAAAGAGCGGCTTTTTGTGCTCGTTGGACCTGCACTTCTTTTTCGGCAAATAACGCTTCTTGTGCAACAAGAAGTTCTTTTTGCTCTTTTAAATCTTCTTTAGTTTGTAGCTGTTTTAATATCGCTTCCGCTTCAAAAAGCTGTTCCTTCAGTTTATCTTGTTCGAGACCCTTAACTTTAAACTGGCTATTCAGTTCTTCTAGCCTTTCACCTATTCCAGAGATTTCTTCCTTTAAGAGCGGTAAAATAATCGTATCATTTACACTATTTGCCTCTATATATTCCCGCAGCTCCTCATTTGTCACTGCTTGGATGCGCCGAATCGCCTCGTTTCGTGCCTGCACTTGATCCTCTACTGCTTTTTTAAGATCCGTTGCTTCAATTTTCAGCTTCTCTTCAACCATTTTATATAACTGGGTATGGAATAAGCGCTGAAGGATTATTTCTTTATCTTTACTGTCTGAAGTCAGTAGTTTTCGGAATTCACCCTGTGGGATCATCAGAATTTGCCTGAATTGATTAGCATCAATCAGCATAATTTCTTTAATTTTCTCTTCCACATCATTGATCTTTGATGCCAGCAGCTTTTTCTCGCCATTTTCATCCCACCCATATAGTTCGGCTTTTGCACCTAGCTGTGTAAATCCTTCTCCCTTGTCCTTTTTCTTTAACTGTTGTGGGGACCTGGTTATCGAATAAACTTTATTCCGTAGAGAAAAATCGAGAGAAACCTCCGTTAAATGTTCATCGCTGGCAAATTGACTACGAAGTTCTGGACCATTCCGATCTTCCCCACTGGCTTTTCCATAGATTGCATAACTAATCGCATCAAAAATGGTCGTTTTTCCGGCACCTGTTTTTCCAGAAATCACAAACATGGTTCGATTGCCTAAATGGGAAAAGTCTATTTCTTCCCTGCCCGCGTAAGGACCAAATGCCTGCATGGTCAGTTTTAATGGTTTCATTTGATTCCCTCCTCACGCAGTACTTTTTCGATAATCTCTGCCATAACCGCTTTTTTATCACTAGTAAAATCAGACGTAGTTATCTCAGAGTAAAATTGTTCAAATAACTCAAGCTCTGACTTTTTCTCGCTTCGGATTGCGCTGAACGACTGCTTTTTTTTCAAATCAGTTATGTCTATTTTTCTTTCAAGATGTAGAACATTAGGGTACACTTGGCGCAATTTATTGATCGGGTCTATTAGTGCCCCTTCGTCAAGTAGAGTAACTTTCAAATAATCATGGACCAGTTCTTTTTCATAAAAATGGGGGTCGAGCAATTGTTCCAAATGGCCTTCTAGCTCACGCATATCGTGCCTTGGTGTAAGCGAGCGGTAACGATGGGTAAAATTCCCCTTCTCATCCATTTCGATGATTGAGATGGACTTTCTCTGTTTGGCTTCTGAAAAAGAATATTTTAATAGGGAACCCGAATATTTCACTTTACTGTGGTTGATGGCATCAGGACTGTGCAAATGGCCTAGAGCTGTATAAGAGAATGGTTCGAACAATTCAGCACCCACACACCCAGAACCACCAACAGATAATACTCGCTCGGAATCAGAGGTTTGCCCCCCCAGGACAAAGGCATGTCCTACCAAAACGTTCGGTTCATTTGGATTTAATGATTCTTCCATTTTGCCGATAAGTGCTTTCATGGCCTCTTGATGGGAGTGGATCGTCTCGTCTTCAAGAAGCTGGCGGACAACCCCCGGCTCTGCATAAGGAACAAGATAGAAGTTCACTCCATTAATGTGTACAGGCTTAAAGCTGTTTGTTAATTTACCAGACAAATAGAATTGGCTGTGTTTATACCAAGAGCTGCCGAACGACAGACGCTCTGCACTGTCGTGGTTACCAGCAATTGCAACCACAGGCGTCTTCAACTCTACATTAATCTTAAAAAGAATCTCATCCAGTAACTCTACTGCATCCGTCGGAGGCACGGATCGGTCATATAAATCTCCTGCAATGACAACCGCATCTGGCTTCTCTTCGGCTACAATAGCCACAAATTGTTCCAATGCCTCGCGTTGATTTTCTGTCATATATACACCGTGAACTAATTTGCCCAAATGCCAATCCGCGGTATGGATAAATTTCATCTGAATCACCCCAATTTTCATTTAATTGCACATTTACGAATACTACCATTATAGCAAAATACCAATAACAATGAGGCTGGAAATCATTATCGAAGTGGGTAAATTAAGGAGTTTAAAAGAGGAATGAAAAACAGCCCGGAACAATGTCCGGGCTGTTATAGTTTGTTTTAGTTAGAATTACTTCTTAGTTACGTTTGCAGCTTGTGGTCCACGAGCTCCTTCAACAACTTCGAAAGAAACTTCTTGACCTTCTTCTAAAGTTTTGAAACCTTCTGTTTGGATTGCAGAATAGTGAACGAATACGTCGTTTCCATCTTCTGCTTCGATGAATCCAAAACCTTTTTCTGAGTTAAACCATTTTACTTTACCGTTTTTCATGTGAAAAAATCCTCCTATTGGCTAACAAAAGCCATGTGTAAAATTCACCAAATTACAACGTGATAGCTTTACTTATTTTTCTCATCCAAACATCGGTTAAAACTTTGAATAAGCTAGTAATTTATAAATCTAATCTCGTGCAACGGCTGATTAAAATTTACCATGAGATTAGCTCAACTGTCAATGAAGGAGATGGCGACACAAACCTCCACAATTCTACATTTCTAGCGGGTTTCTCGTCAAATTTCATAGGTTAAAGGACCCTTTTAGCGTGTCTACTTTCGAACAATCTGTCACTTTTTGTAGGAAAATAATAGTTTATTTTTAGCATTAAAATATTTAACTCAAATTCTATTACTTTTCAATGCTACTATTTTGAGACTCACCTGTAAAAACAATATTTCTGTCGATTTTTCCTACCCTGCACTTTACACCTTTAATGATATCCTTCACTAATAATTCCAGGCCGATGTAGGTTAAGGAAGGGAAATCAGCAAACAGCTTTTTCACCTCCCACTTTAGTTCATTTTTTCCACAGATGCTGTGACGATTGATTTGGTCTACTTCTTCTTTAATTTTCTCCATTTCCTGCTTTTGTTTTGATTTGGGCAGAAGAATGATCCTATCCAAGCGCTGGAGGAATTCCAATGATTTATCTATTTTAACAGCTACCTCATCATGGACATCTTTTGTAATCAGGTTGTTTTTATATTTAAAGTCATTTAGCTTTAAAGCCGAATCATAGGTGGCTCTGACGATTTCCGCTCTTGTCATACTGTTTGTTTCATAACTCAGCATATTTTTCCACGAAGGCTGTCTCATTGCCTCCCGGAAGTCTTCGAGCTTATGACAGAATTTCTTATACCCATACTTTTCTGGATGTTCAAAAGCAGGACTTCCAGGATCAAGAAAGGGTGAGAGCGGAGCAACAAAATATGAAATACGTTGATTTCCGTCACATTTTTTGTGAATTTTTTCACAAAAATCTACATTTCTCATTGCACTTTCATAATCTTGATTCGGTATCCCCGTCATAAAGAATAAATCAATTTTGGCACAATTGTGTTTTAAGGCCCCTTGAAGCATTTCAATGACCTTTTCATTTGAACATGGAAGCTTCCCATTATACTTTCGAATATCCTCGTCTGCTGATTCAAGTGTTAATTCAATACTGTATTTTGGAATGGATTTATGGAGTTGTTTAAAGAACTCTTCGTCCGCAAAATTAAATAATTCGAACACAATTTCATTCTTCACTTTCATTTTTTCTAACCCGGCAAGGAATTCCTCAACGTACTCTTTTCCTCCCTGCCTAATATCATTTAACAGGAAAATGGGAGCACGTGTAAATCGTTGAATAAATACTATGTCCTCAAGCATTTTTTTAGGCGATCTCATCACCAGTTTTTTTCGATTACAGTTTAGCTCATAGGCATCCTTCGAGCCACCGCAAATCAAACAATTATAGGTACATCCTTTTGACGTTAAGATGGCTGTATTCGGATACTGTAGCCACCCTTTATAAGGCAATGGATCAAGTAGATTAAAATATTTAAATACGGACCGAATGATGTATCGATAGCCTGGAAAATCGAATTCATCTAAACTATCAGGAACATAGGTCATATCGTTATAGTGATAGTCTGTTCCCTTTTTCCATGTAAGATTAGGAATATTAAAAAAACTGTCCGTTTCCTTTCCCTCTAGTTTATTTAGGAGCAATAGAATTAATTTTTCCGTTGTATCGCCGCGCAAAACAAAATCAATAAACGGATATTGGATGAGTTCTTTGTGAAAATAAGTACTGGAAAGTCCGCCGAACATGACTGGGGTATCTGGGTGGTATTTTTTGATGATTTTTGCAAGTTCTATACTTCCATGAGCATGTGGAAGCCAATGGAGGTCAATGCCAAAAGCCTTTGTTTTTATTTTCCTGATTTTCTTTTCTACATCAAACTTAGGGTTTAATAACATACGATTGGCGATATTAATGATTTTTACTTTTAGTCCATACCGCTCAAGAAAATCTCCGATGCTTGTTAAGCCTATCGGGTACATCTCAAATACGGGAGAAGAAGGAACGACATCGCTAATTGGACCTGTAAATAGCATCTCCTTTCGAAAATCATATACCGTTGGGGGATGCAGCAATACCAAGTCATACATCTTTGAATCACCTTCCTAAAATGACTTTATTTGGCTACATCTTAATAGTAATCTTATTTTTGTAAAAAACAGGTATAAATTATTACAAAATAGAGATTTTTTCCATAAAAAAACCGAAGAAAATTAATTCTTCGGTGTTGCAGCGGCTTCTTCGTCTACTTCTTTAAATTTATCCAGGATCGTAATAGTATCAACGAGATGGTTATTGAAAATCTGCCTGGCAACAGCTAGCAATTCAATAATCATTGGATCCTTAAGTGTGTAAATTACCTTATTTCCTTCCTTCGTACCCGTCACAATATTTTTAGCTCGTAGGATGGTCAATTGTTGAGAAACAGCCGAACCTTCACTTCCAACGAGTGTTTGAATTTCGTTTACACTTTTATCCCCTTCTGATAAGAGCTCTAAAATACGGATTCTCAAAGGGTGTGCTAATGCTTTGAAGAATTCCGCCTTAAATTGCTGCATTTCAAGATTCAATTTGGTCACTCCTATGCTTTTTTAGAAGGTAGCAGTCAGTTTCTTCCTACCGCCTTCCACCGTCTCAACGGCTGATAGCTTTTTACATTCTCTGAAGGCAAAATGCTTGCAGCCTAGACATTTATTTTTGTTTATATGCTCTAATGCATATTGTATAGCCTCTCCTGTATGATTGAAGAAGTGGTCTTCCCCGATTGTTTGATATAAACCTGTCTTTTTCAACACATTTTCTGGCTGAGGATTTAAACCCGATATCATAACTATACCATTTTTCGAAAAATGGTGAACAATACTAGACAAATTTGCTTCTCCAGTTGTATCTATTAAAGGTACTTTACTCATTCGGAGTAGTAGAATTTTTGGGCGATAGTTAATTGTGCTCATAATTGTTTTTTCAAAAGTGTCAGCAGCACCGAAAAATAATGGTCCTTCCACATTAAAAATACTAATTTGCGGGCAATCATGTGTATCTGAGACCATTCCTGTTTCTACCTTTTCATGTTTATGTTCTCTATTCGGCAATGCTTTTGCCGTAACCATCACATCGCTCATTCTCTTCGCAAATAGAAGGGCAGACATCACTAATCCTACTTCAACAGCTGTCGTTAAGTTAACAAAAACCGTTAGTAAAAAGGTGACTGCTAGAACGATTGAATCGGTCGATTTTGTTTTTAAAATATGTGAGAAGACTTTTCTCTCGCTCATGTTCCAAGCAACTACCATCAAAATAGGCGCCATGCTTGCCAAAGGAATATAGGATGCAAATGGTGCGAAAAATAGTAAAACAAGTAATACGACGATCCCATGAATAATTCCTGATAACGGAGAAATCGCTCCATTTTTTATGTTCGTAGCTGTACGCGCAATAGCGCCAGTAGCTGGAATCCCACCAAATAAAGGTGTAATCATATTAGCTATTCCCTGCCCTATTAACTCTTTGTTGCTGTTATGACGACTATTGGTCATTCCATCTGCTACCACTGCCGATAATAAAGATTCAATGCCACCCAGCATTGCAATGACAAATGCCGGCTTTAAAAGCTTCATAATCATATCCAAATCAATGCTTGGAATTTGGATTTGCGGCAATGTACTTGGTATTTGACCATAGGCAGTTCCAATCGTGGCCACCTCACTTGGAAAAAAAAGAGTGGCAACCAATGTGGAGACCATTAAACCAATGAGCGGACCTGGAACCTTAGGTGCAATTCTTGGTGTAAGGATCACAGTAAGCAAGCAAATAGCTGCTGTTAGAATACTAAAAAAGTTCAACGTATTTAGATGTACAACCAGTTCGTTAATGTTCTCTATAAACTCCTCATGCTTTTTTATTCCCTCTAAACCTAGAAAACTTGCAATCTGCCCTGTGAAAATGGTAACCGCAATACCTGCCGTAAATCCAATCGTTACCGGTCTAGGAATATATTTAATCAATGAACCCAGTCTAAAAACACCCATTAGAAGTAGGATAACTCCGGCCATGAACCCTGCTATTAGCAGATTTTCATAACCATAGGTCATCACTACTCCAAATAAAATAGGAATAAAAGCCCCCGTTGGACCACCTATTTGGTATTTGGATCCGCCAAATAAGGAGATAAGAATCCCGGCTACTACGGTCGTATAGATTCCATACTCTGGCTTCACCCCTGAAGCAATGGCAAATGCCATTCCGAGTGGAATAGCGATTACCCCAACAATCAATCCTGACAGGAGATCCTTTGGTACATTCCTCAAGGAATAATCATGGAATCTTTTATCAATAAACATATTAACCCTTCTCATCTAATAAAATTGTATATCTGATTATTTGAATATAGAATAATTCAACATTCTTATCAAGCATTTTCTATAAAAGTAATGGAAATTTTTTTCTTTGAATGTCTCTTGTTTACTAAATGTATTCGTGTTACAATAGCAAAGCGATGAGCTGAGTTGTGTAAGTCGAGAAACATTCCTTATGGAGCGCACTATGTGGAGTGTGGTTTTTCGCCTCAATACGCAAAAAGACGTCTGTTTCGGCAGACGTCTTTTTTATTTGTCCTTTAAAGTCCTCCCCCTAAAATTAGCACTTTTTTCCTAATTTTTTTATAATAAATATGGGCTTATATTTTTATGAAAATTGGAGGGATACCGGTGAATAACCATGAAATTGATTTTAAGATTTATGGAGATGATATGCAGTTTGTCGAGGTAGAGCTTGATCCTCAGGAAACAGTTGTTGCCGAAGCTGGAAGCTTTATGATGATGGAAGATGATATACATATGGAAACGATTTTTGGAGACGGATCCAGCAATAATGGTAGCGGTCTGATGGGTAAACTTTTCAGTGCAGGTAAGCGCGTCCTAACAGGAGAAAGCTTGTTCATGACCACCTTTACCAATACCGGCATGGGCAAGAAGCGTGTATCGTTTGCTTCCCCTTACCCAGGAAAAATCATTCCTATGGATTTAAGTCAGTTTGGCGGGAAAATCATCTGTCAAAAGGATGCCTTCTTAGCTGCTGCAAAAGGTGTTCAAGTTGGTATCGAATTCCAACGTAAATTGGGTGTCGGCTTTTTTGGCGGCGAAGGCTTTATTATGCAAAAACTCGAAGGCGACGGCATGGCATTTGTTCACGCGGGTGGAACAATTATTAAAAAGGACCTAATTCCAGGCCAATCATTAAGAGTAGATACAGGCTGTTTAGTGGCTTTAACGAGCGATGTTAATTACGAAATTGAATTTGTAAAAGGTGTGAAAACGGCCCTGTTCGGCGGTGAAGGCTTATTCTTCGCCACATTACGCGGTCCTGGATCTGTTTGGATCCAATCGCTACCATTTAGCAGGCTAGCAAGCCGCGTATTTGCCGCAGCTCCTTCTCGCGGTGGTTCGAAGGATGAAGGTAGTATCGCAAGAGGAATTTTTGATATGTTTAATGGTGACTAATATATATTCCAGATGACTCCCATATATAAAGCAAAAAACCAGGCCGAGGCCCGGTTTTTTGCTTTATATTATCATTTCCTCAGTTCTCTATTCCAAATCTAATTTTTTCAGTTTACTAAAAGCTTGCTCTCTTTTTAAATTATAGGATTGCCACGGTAGGTTAGTGGTGAGTGCTTCCCTCTTTCTATCCAGCAAGATGTTTCGTAAGCCAGGTATATCAGGATTTTCCTCATAAAGGGTGATTAATCCTGCCACCCCCGTGTATGATAACTGATTGAGATAATTAATATCAATTTTTCCACTTGTTTCAAAGCGGTTCATGTTTTCTTTTATTACGATTTTATCTAGGTCAATTACCGCTATTACTGTGTAATAAATCATGGATGAAATAAAATAAAAGTGAAATAATGAAAGTTTTTCCACCCATATTTTCACCAAGGAATAGGCAAAAATAATGACCAGAAAAATCATAAACGAATGGACAAGCACTCTGGTAAAAGTAAAGCCATACGCTTCCTCATACATGCCTAACCGTAGAAATGCTGAACTTAGCATCACTGAGCTTGAAAGAACAAGGATGGTAAGCAATACTTGCGTAAATCGCTTAATAAAAGAATTCGTCCGCTGAACAAACGTGATGACAATAATAGTAATTGATAAATTGATTAATGTGACAAATAAAAGTTCAAAAAAGCCTTTTCTTGCATACTCCGCGTAAGTGTAGTTCTCTTGTAGAGTGCCACTGAAGAAGTATTTAAACTGAACCAGCGTAAATAAAATATAAACAATATTTATGAGGACAAGTACTGTAATTGAAATAATTCCGTCCATTTGAAACTTCACCGTATTGTCTTGTTGTTTAAGCACCCTTATCTGCTTGATTAGCAGCACTTGCATAAAGCCAAAGAAACCAAATGTGTAGATAAGGATGACGATTAAACGAAACACCCCTTCTGCGTCAAACACATTGAACCAATCCGGAATCCCACCAATGATTCGTTCAAACTGCGTATCAGCAGACATGAGTAATCTTAATACAACCATTAAGACAGGTATTGAGATGACAACCCCGATTAATATTTTTTTCCATACTAACCACTTGTCGCCACCCACACCATGTTTTAGTCCTTCTCCTAAAACTGAACTGAATTTTAAGTTATATTTAACCATATCAAGGAGCCTTGAAAATATTAGAGTGATAAATGCAGGCTGGTTCCATTTGAAATTTTTAGGGCTTGATATTAATACTAAATGAGAAATAACCAATCCTGGTATAACAACGATATTCAACGTCTTGAAAAGCTGGTTATCATTGAGTAAATAACTGGCTGATAGAAGCCAAATACAACAAACAATCAAGTATCCTAATCGCTGATGTGAAAAAGGAAAGCTGCGATATTTCCAAAAGAAGACGAAGTAGAAAGACATAATGAATACAATATAGGAGATACCTATTTCACCACGGAAAAAAGCTTCTTCGGCTACGATCCCGAGCAATAAACATAACAATAAAAACAACCAATCTGTTTTTCCAATCTTGATTTCCATATAGCATCCCTCTTTTTATATAGATTTTCTATATATATAGTTTTACTAGGTATATAAGCAAAAAAAACTGCTCATATCGAAGCTTTTCTCCCCCACCGATATCCTAACCAGCTAATCGGGTAAAGAACAATCGTAAAAATGATACAAGCAATAATAAATGTTTTTGTTAATAAAGGGGCGAACCAGGCATGTGGAATAATGTGAAAAACAGTTAAAATCATCAACACTAAATTAGGAATGAGTGATAATAAGAACGTTTTTCTCAGAAGCGTTCGACCTCTTTGACCAAAACCCTTCCCGATTTCATATCCGAGTAAAGCCCAAAAGAACATGTACAGGAAGGCAATAATGATAGGAATAGAGGTTAAATGATCCCAAATTTTCGTTAACCATTCCCATTCGAAAAGATTGTGAGCTAACGTTAATACGCTGCCTCCCCCAAAAAAGAGGATATTAAGTAGAATAAACAGCCATTTCATATTACTTGGAGTAACGGATAGTTCATCCTTCCATAATTCAGCTATTTCCTCAGGACTTCCTAGCCTAGTTACAATATGATTTGTTAGCTCTTCTTCATTCATATGGGATGATTCAAGGAGAATTTCATCAATATGTGTCTCATATTCCAATAGAATACTTTTCTTATCTGTATGGTTTCCTAATCCGTCAGCAAGTTCTGAAAGAAACCTATTCTTCGGCCGTTCCATGCTTTGATCTCCCTATTACCTTGTTCATAACTTGAACAAAATCCTGCCATTCACGGGTTTTTTCGCCTAATAATTCTTTTCCTGCTTTAGTAATACGATAGTACTTCCGTGCAGGACCCTTTTCCTGCTCAACCCAATAACATTCAATGTACTCTTGCTTCTCAAGCTTATGAAGTGCTGGATACAAGGTACCTTCCTTTACACTCAGGCCATTATCACTACGCTGTTCAAGCTCTTTTACTAATTCATAGCCGTACATATCACGTTCGTTTAATAATTGAAGCAAGATAAGCGATGTGCTTCCTTTTACCAATTCACGGTTAAACATTTTTTCACCTACCTAGTTTTGTTAGGTACATAGAAATTCTACAACGTCATTAACATTTTGTAAAGTATGGAATGAAAAATAGTGACGAATTCTTCATCGTCACTATTTCTGTTTATTTCAGCTTTGGGTTATTTTTTTGTCTCTCAATGAATTGATCCCGCTCTCCACCATCGGATAATTCCTCAGAAAATTCATGCTCAGTATCTTGACCCAATAATTCCCAAGGCTTAATTGTTTTTGGTGGCAGATTATTATTGGGTGCCGCTTGCTCATTCCATTTTCCCATTACATATCACCTCAACCAATAGTATCTGATGTTTAACAATCATTATCCAAAATAAAAACGCTTGGATGATTCCAAACGTTTCTACTTAGTTTTAGATAACCATTTTTTTATTATCTTGAAGCTGTAATTCTTGCTCTCTTACAACATCCTGCTCGCGGTTCTTTTTAATTTTTAAGTGATAGATTAAATAACATGCTGCTACAAATGGAACTCCTAAATAAAGGGCCAGCCTTTGTTCTGAGTCAAACGCTAAACTACCTAATACAATACAATTTAGGGTTAATGCAATAATCGGCAGTAAAGGGTAAAGTGGTGTTCTAAATTTGAGATCCTCCACTTTTCCGCCTTCACGGATAAATTTTCTTCGGAAGGCAATCTGGGAAGCCGTAATAGAGATCCATCCAACCTGGGCACCTAAGCCTGCAACCGAAAGCAGCCAAACAAAGACTGTTTCTTCCGCAAAAAATCCTGAAAGTAATGATAATAAAGCAATACCTATCGTCAAGATAAGTGCATTTAAAGGAACCCCTTGTTTATTAACCTTTGCAAGTGCAGGGCTTGTCATTTTTTCTTTTGACATGGCATATAACATCCTTGTTGCGGCATACAGACCAGAGTTGGCAACAGAAAGTAATGCTGTAAGAATAACAAAGTTCATTATGTCGGCTGCATATGGAATACCAATACTATCAAAAACAACAACAAATGGACTCTCAACTACTCCTGCTTGTTTCATAGGAATTAAGCTTGATAAAACAAAAATAGCTAAAACAAAGAAAAATAGAGTACGCCAAACGGTTTGCTTAATGGATTTAGGAATCGTCTTTTCTGGCTCTTCACTCTCTCCTGCAGCAATACCTATTAATTCTGTACCTTGAAATGAAAAATTAACTGCTATCATTGTGATTATTAAAGCAGTAAATCCATGTGGTAAAAGACCGTGAGCTGTAAAATTAGAGAAAAATGGCGCTGGTTTCCCACCTTCCATGTCAATTAAACCAAAGGTTGCCGCTCCACCAAGTAGAATGAAAGCTAAAATAGCAAAAATTTTGATGCTTGAGAACCAAAATTCAGTCTCTCCAAATGCTCGAGCCGAAAGTGCATTAAGCGAAAATAATACGATTGCAAAGATCGCACACCAAATCCACACTGGAGAATCAGGAAACCATCTCTGCATTAGTTGGCCAGCAGATAATAACTCTAATGCGACCGTTACAGACCATCCTAACCAGTAAAGCCAACCGAGTGCAAACCCTGTTCCTGGTCCAATGAATTTTGTTGTGTAGGTTTGGAATGAACCTGAAACAGGCATGGCTACGGATAATTCTCCTAAACAAAGCATGGTTAAGAACATGATGAACCCACCAACAATGTAAGAAAGAATAGCACCTGCAGGTCCTGCTTGGCTAATGGTGTAACCAGATCCCAAGAACAGACCTGAGCCAATTACCCCACCTAAAGAAATCATAAATAAATGCCTAGTTTTCATTGTTCTTCTTAATTCATGTGTTGCATTGTTTTCGTTTAAGTTCATATACCTTCCCCCTTCATAGAATACGCTTTCAATCTTTCTAATATTTTTACTATTTCAATCTTATATACTTGCAATTTCTATGCCAAAACGACAAACCTCTATTTTTGAACATTATTTGAACAAATATGCAAAATTTTTTTGCATTATATTAAAATAATTTGCACTTTAGATGCAAAAATGCTCTTTCCACATAAATGGAAAGAGCATTTCTTTATCCTATTAAACCCAGCCGCGGAATCGGGAGGCCTCCGCTACTTTTTTAATACCCACCATATAAGCTGCTAAGCGCATATCCACACTATGTGTTTGTGCCGCTTTGTAAATATTTTCAAAGGATTCAACCATCACTTTAGTAAGTTTTTCACTTACCTCTTCTTCTGTCCAGTAGTATCCTTGATTATTTTGCACCCATTCAAAATAAGAAACGGTTACACCACCTGCACTTGCTAAAATATCCGGAACCAGAAGCACTCCACGTTCTGTTAGAATATTTGTTGCTTCGAGCGTAGTTGGTCCATTCGCCGCTTCAACAACAATTGCAGCTTTGATATTAGCAGCATTTTGGGCCGTAATTTGATTTGAAATGGCCGCAGGAACAAGGATATCACATTCTAGTTCAAGAAGCTCTTTGTTAGATATGGTGTTTTTAAATAATTGTGAGAAGGTGCCAAAGCTGTCTCTTCTATCTAGTAGATTATTAATATCGAGCCCATTTGGATCGTACACACCGCCATATACATCTGAAACAGCAACGACCTTTGCACCTGCATCATGCATGAATTTAGCTAGATAACTACCGGCATTACCAAAGCCTTGAATAACAACTCGTGCACCTTTTAAGTCGATCCCTTTTTTCTTCACTGCTTCCTGAATACAAATCGTCACACCAGCTGCTGTCGCTGTTTCACGACCTTTTGAACCACCAAGCACCAGTGGTTTCCCAGTGATGAAACCAGGTGAGTCAAACTCGCGTAAACGGCTATATTCATCCATCATCCATGCCATGATTTGCGAATTAGTGTATACATCAGGGGCTGGAATATCTTTAGTTGGACCAACAATTTGACTGATTGCACGAACATATCCACGACTCAATCTCTCAAGCTCTCTAAAGGACATTTTTCTCGGGTCACAAATAATTCCACCCTTACCTCCCCCATATGGCAGGTCAGTAATTCCACACTTTAAACTCATCCAAATAGATAATGCTTTTACTTCCTCCTCATCTACTTCAGGATGAAATCGAACGCCGCCTTTTGTCGGACCAACTGCATCATTATGCTGAGAGCGATAACCTGTGAAAATTTTAACGGAACCATCATCCATCCTTACTGGTATCCGGACAGTCAGTAATCGAATAGGATCTTTTAATAACTCAAACATTTCGTTTGTATATCCTAACTTATTAAGTGCTTTTTGAATGACTGTTTGGGTTGAATAAAATAAATTTAATGACTCTTGTTCTTTTTGCTGTTCCTTTGTCATTTCATTTACTAGCGCATTTGCAGGCATCTTTGCCACCCCTATTGTAATTAAATATTTTTATGATAATACGTGTTTGATTTTCTCGATTGCCCAATCAATTTCTTCTTTTGTAATAATTAGTGGAGGGGCAAAGCGGATCACTGTATCATGTGTTTCTTTACATAATAAGCCGGATTCCTTTAAAGCCTCACAATAAGGTCTTGCGGCTTCAGTTAATTCAACCCCAATAAACAAACCTCTTCCTCGTATGTCTTTAATCATAGGGTTGGTGATTGTATTTAATTGTTCAAGAAAATACTTTCCTAATTCAAGTGAGCGTTCTGCTAATTTTTCTTCCTCAATTACATCTAGTGCAGCTAGTGAGACAGCGCATGCTAGTGGGTTCCCTCCGAAAGTAGATCCATGTGAGCCTGGATTAAATACGCCTAATACATCAGAATTAGCCACAACACAAGAAATTGGGAATACGCCGCCCCCCAGTGCTTTTCCTAAAATTAACATATCAGGATCTACTTCTTCCCAGTCACACGCAAACATCTTACCAGTACGTGCCAAGCCCACTTGTATTTCGTCAGCGATGAATAAGACATTTTGCTCTTTACATAATTCAGAAGCTTGCTTTAAAAATCCTTCAGGAGGTAAAATGATGCCTGCCTCGCCTTGAATCGGCTCCATTAAGAATGCTGCTGTATTTGGAGTAATAGCTGCTTTTAGTGCTTCAATATCACCATATGGGATTAATTTAATGCCTGGGAGCATTGGCCCAAAACCGCGTTTGTATTCCGGGTCAGACGACAATGAAACCGCACCCATTGTCCTTCCATGAAAATTTCCAGTGCACGCAATGATTTCTGCCTGATTTTCAGCAATACCTTTTACATCATAGCCCCAACGCCGTGCGGCTTTTAACGCTGTTTCAACTGCCTCGGCACCTGTGTTCATCGGAAGGGCCATATTTTTATTGGTTAGTTTACAAATCTTTTCGTACCAAGGTCCAAGCTGATCATTATGAAAGGCACGTGACGTGAGCGTTACTTTATCTGCTTGATCCTTTAAGGCTTGAATGATTTTTGGATGACGATGCCCTTGGTTCACCGCTGAATAGGCACTTAACATATCCATGTAACGATTTCCTTCTGGTCCTTCCACCCATACACCTTCCGCTTTTGCAATTACAATTGGAAGTGGATGATAGTTATTGGCACCAAATTTATTTGTCTGCTCAATGATTTCAGTTGATTTATTTGTTACTACTGTCATTATAGTCTCCTCCTCTTTTTAGAAAGAACCCTAAAGGTTCCTACTTTTACAGCATTTCTGATGTTGTTTTTGCTTGCATATGAAGAAGTAAATAATCAGGACCACCTGCTTTAGAATCCGTTCCTGACATATTAAAGCCGCCAAATGGCTGATAACCGACGATTGCACCTGTACAGACTCGATTAAAATACAGATTGCCAACGTGGAATTCTTCTCTTGCTCTTTCAATGTGTTCACGATTATTAGAAATAAGCGCACCTGTCAGACCATAATCTGTGTTGTTAGCAATTTTCATCATATGGTCAAAATCACGGGCCTTACAGAATGCCAAAACTGGACCAAATATCTCTTCCTGCATGAGGCGAGCATTTTCATCTAAATCTGCGAAAATCGTTGGTTGAATGAAATAACCTTTTGAGTCATCCCCTTCTCCTCCAGTTAATAGCCTGCCTTCTTCTTTACCAATCTCTATATAACTCATAATTTTTTTGAATGATTTTTCATCTATTACCGGCCCCATATAGGTGTCATCAAGTTCAGGATTACCAAGGGTAAGTGTCCTTGTTAGTGCAACTGCCTTTTCAAGAACAATATCGTAAACATCCTGGTGAACAACTGCACGAGAACCTGCCGAACATTTTTGACCCGAGAAACCAAATGCAGAATATACGATAGAAGCAGCAGCCAAATCTAAATCCGCCTCACGATCAACTACCACTGTGTCTTTACCACCCATCTCTGCAATCACACGCTTTAGCCAGATTTGTCCTGGGTTCACCTTTGCAGCACGTTCATAAATTCTGCAACCTACCTCTCGGGAACCAGTAAAGGAAACAAACCTGGTTTTAGGGTGATCCACCAAGTAATCGCCAATTTGAGCACCGCTTCCTGGAACGAAGTTTAATACTCCTTTCGGAAGGCCTGCTTCATGCATAAGCTCTACAAATTTTGCAGCAATGACAGGTGTCGAGTTCGCTGGCTTTAACAGAACGGTATTTCCAGTAACTATCGCCGCAATTGTCGTTCCAGCCATAATGGCTAATGGAAAGTTAAATGGTGATATGATAATTCCTACACCTAGTGGAATATAATTAAATTGATTAAATTCACCTGTACGACTTTTAACAGGTGCACCATCCTTGATCGTTAACATTTGTCTTCCGTAATACTCGATGAAATCAATAGCCTCCGCTGTATCCGCATCAGCCTCTTTCCATGGCTTTCCTGCTTCTTTTACTAGATAACTAGAAAACTCATGTTTCCGACGGCGCATCATTGCAGCAGCCCGGAATAGGATATTGGCTCGGTGTTCTGGTTTCCATGTTTTCCAAGATTCAAAGGCGGTTAAGGCTGCTTGCATAGCTTTTTCAGCTAGCTCCTGATTAGCCATAGAAACACTACCAATGATTTCTTCTTTATTGGCAGGATTAATTGATAGTATTTTTTCCTCTGTCGTAATAGGTTTACCATCAATAATAACAGGGTAGTGTTTACCGAGTTGAGACTGAACAAATGATAATGCTTTTTGAAAATCTTCTTTATTTTTTTCTTCTGTAAAATTAGTAAATGGTTCATGTGAATACGAAATCATAAAATAGCCCCCTTCTATGTTCGTAATACTATATTGCAAGTTTCGTGCCAACAATATTTTTGCATATCGCCGCAGTTCTCCAAAAACATAATGCAAATTATTTTTGCGAATCAGTCGCTTCTTTTGCAAAAAAACGCAAAATTATTTTGCGTTATCATGTTTTTTTTGATTAAATAGGTGCATAAAGTATTAACAAGGGGTATGAACCATCATGGAAAAAACAAAGAATGATTTACTCTATTTAACACGAATGTATAAACGAATATTAGACGAAGTGGATGTTGGAGTTCATGCAGTTGACGAAACCGGAAAAACGATTATCTATAATAAAAAAATGATGCAAATGGAATCGATGGACATTCATGATGTAATGGATAAAAACCTACTCGATGTCTTTATGTTTAAGGATGACCAATCTAGTACTCTTGTAAAAGCACTTCAGGAGAGGAAAGAAACAAGTAACGTAAAGCAAACTTATTTTAATAACAAGGGCCGAGAAGTTACTACGATCAACAATACTATTCCTATTTATTTAGATGAGAATCTTAAGGGTGCAGTTGAAATTGCAAAGGATGTTACTAAACTTGAACGGCTAATTAAAGGTAATTTGAATAGGGAGTCAACAAAATATACATTTGATTCCATTATAGGAACTAGTCCCTCTATTTTAGAGGTTAAGGAATCTGCTAAACGTGCGACTCGGACCTCTTCTTATGTATTAATTGTCGGTGATACTGGTACTGGAAAAGAACTTTTTGCTCAAAGCATACATAATGCCAGCGGGCGGTTATCTGCTCCTTTTATTTCACAAAATTGTGCTGCACTGCCTGATAACTTAATTGAAAGTCTCCTTTTCGGTACAAAGCGGGGAGCATTCACGGGTGCAGTCGACACACCCGGATTATTTGAACAAGCTAATGGTGGAACCTTGTTGCTTGATGAAATTAATTCATTAAATTTAAATCTTCAGGCGAAATTACTCCGGGTTCTTCAGGAAAAAACAATAAGGAGAATTGGCGATACGAAGGATACACCAATCGATGTTAGGGTTATTGCGAACATGAATGAGGATCCGATTGATGCTATTGCCAATAACCGATTGCGAAAAGACTTATATTATCGGCTCGGTGTCGTAACAATCTTTGTCCCTCCATTAAAGGATCGAAAAGAGGATATTCCATTATTGGTCGCTCATTTTATTGATAAATATAATGAGCGCTTTCAAATGAATGTAAAAGGTTTATCGGAGGAAGTCCATTTGTCTTTCCTTGAATATGATTGGCACGGGAATGTTCGTGAGCTTGAGCACATTATTGAAGCAGCCATGAACATAATGATGGATGAGGAAGTTATCATGTACTCCCATTTACCTTACCAATATCGTAGCAAAATGCAGTTGAAAGAGAGAATGATGCCATTATCCACTGTTGATACATTCCTAAAGGAAAATTCAGACGTAACTATACCTCTAAAAGACCAAATGGAGTTATTTGAAAAAACCTATATTGAGCATGTCCTAAAGAAAAATGATTTTAATATTTCAAGAGCAGCTAGGTCTCTTGGATTGAGCCGTCAAAGCCTACAATATAGGATGAAGAAATTGAGTTTAGATAGTAAATAGTAATTTTTTTGCATAACATTTCCATTTTCTCATCATAATATAAAAAAAGATGAGGTGAAAATGATGGGACTTCTAAACTCATTTAATCAATGGAGAGAAACAAGGTATCAAAATCATGTAACCAGTATGAAAGATTTAGGCAAGTGTCCTGACTGTCAAGGTCGTGGTTATACTGTTTACCCTTATAATGAATATGCCTACTATAATTCGTTTGAATGTCCCGGTTGCCAAGGAAGCGGACATTATACAGATTGGGAAGAATTGAGATAGGTCCGTGGAAACATCAAATAGTATAAGTTGAATTCTGCTCATTAAAAATGCCCAGTATCATTCATACTGGGCATTTTTAATAATAGGCTAATGGCTTTACATTTGTTTCTTTATCATGTCTTGATACGCTTTTGCGGTCCTAACTTCCACAGTTAAGGCTCCTTTTCTTACAATAGCCTTCAAGATGACTGGCGCACCTGTCGTATTTTTAAATCTAAAATCTTTACCTCCATAGGATACTGTCGCATCTCTTCCAGTTGGAACATACCCTACTTGTAGTGAATGATGGTGCTTTTCGATGTAACTAACACCTAATTTGTCAATGGCATTAAATAAGGTGGATGAAGTTTGACAAATACCCCCACCTATACCTTCAACAAGTTTCCCTTCTAAGGCTTCGGGTGCCTTTTGAAACCCGTGCGCTTCATCACTTGGGCCCACCGTCGTATTAAACGAGAAGGAGTCCCCCACACCAAGAATGACATTATTGATGGCTTGTGCTGATAAAGCTATATTTTTCGTTCTTCCAACGACACCGCTATTAAAATGAGTAGTGTAAGATGCGACTAAGACTTCCCCTAAATGGGCTGCATCTTCCACCTTATATCCACTTGCTGTCACATATAATGGCACCTCAACATTTCCACCTTTTACAGAAGACTGAATCACTTTTTCTATCAATTCATCCTCATCTAAAATGGTTTGTGGTGTCCCTTTTATAACCTGGCCCTTTCCATCTAGCTTATCTAGAATCATTCTCTTATCATAACCAGGGGTTGTTTCGGTTCCCCTTGCTAATTCTCTAGCTATTTTTGAAATCTCTGCTTTATACTTTTCAAGGTCAGTAGAAAAGCCTAATTCCTTCGGATTAAAAGTTTTTATAGTTGCTTTTGTTGTCGGATCAATGATACTTACAAAGACCGGCTTTTCCTCTTCCTTTTTCTTTTCCACTTTTTTCTCTACTTTTGTCTTCGGTTGTTGTTCAGATGCCTTTGTCTCTTTAATCGGTTGATCTGTACAACCGACCAATAGCACAAAACTTCCAGCCAATAAAATTGAAATAACCCTTTTGAGTTTTCCCATGTTCCCCCATCTTTTCCCCAATAATTTATTAAATCTAATTATTTCCATTTCACATACTATTTGACGTTGGTAGACTGGATTTGGTTTCAGATATTATACCATTTTTATTTTCATATTCCTGCAATTAAGAGGAATTAAACCAATAGATTTTATTTTAAGTCGCATGACGCTGAATAATTTACCAGCTTTAAGGTAAGTTTAAGCCTAGGAAAAATTTTTCTAGGGGTGCTAAAAAAATGTCCGTTTTTGTTTACCAAACGTTTATTATTAAACAGGATCAATTTAAAGAAGGAATCGATAATTTAAGAGAGATTAAAAAATTTAGAAATGAAAACTACAACCATAAGGTAGAGATTTTAACTCCTGTGTCTGGGGATGACTATACCTATGCCCTGCTTTCGACTTATGAAGGGTTAGCGGAAATGGAGTTACAAAGTAAGAAAATGTTCGAGGACGAGGAATATTTAGAACTTATTGGTCCTTTTTTTCTAGAGCATGTCGCTGAAGGCAGCATGCATACTCAGATCTATCGTTCATTGGGTGAAGTAAAAATGGCGAAAAAAGAAGAGAAAAAATAATTTGTTCAACAAAACAAACCCAAGAGTTCCCTCTGGGTTTGTTTTGTTGTTACTATTCGAATGTTAATTAGTCTCGTTCTAAAAGTGCTGCCCCTGCAATCCCAGGCTTTGTCATTTCATAAATATCTAAAATGAGATCCAGTTCCTCTTCCGTTAACACATCATGCTGTAAACAAAGTTCTCGAACTGATTTACCACTAATAGTAGCTTCTCTAGCAATACGAGCAGCGATTTCATATCCTAAATGAGGATTAACCGCAGTAATGATTCCTACACTCTTTTCTACATATTCTTTCATGCGGGCTTCATTTGCTTCAATTCCCTTTAAACAATGTTCAGTAAAGGAAGCGAAACCATTATTCATGATACTGATGGATTGGAGCAAATTAAACACCAAGACGGGTTCCATTACATTTAATTCGAGTTGTCCTGCTTCAGAAGCTAGACAGATGGTATGGTCATTCCCAATTACCTGAAAGGCAATTTGATTAATCAGCTCTGGCATAACTGGATTTACCTTCCCAGGCATGATAGATGATCCCGGTTGACGAGCTGGAAGTGAAATCTCTGCTAATCCTGCACGGGGGCCAGAAGCCATTAAGCGAAGATCGTTTGCTATTTTCGACATATTCATCATACATACTTTTAATGCTGCTGACACCTCTGTATAGGCATCCGTGTTTTGGGTAGCATCCACTAAGTGTTCAGCATTAACCAATGGCAGTCCACTAATTCCAGCAAGTTGAATGACAACATCTTTAATGTATGTTGGATCAGCATTTAAACCCGTTCCAACTGCTGTTGCTCCCATATTCACCTCATATAAATTAGCCCTTGATTGATGAATACGGTTTATATCTCTTTCCAATACTCTGCTATATGCCTCAAATTCTTGTCCGAGACGAATCGGAACTGCATCTTGAAGATGGGTCCGTCCCATTTTTATGACATTTTCAAACTGCTTTGCTTTTGTCTTGAAAACCTTGTTCATTTCTTTCATCGTTTCAAGTAACTTTTCAAGCATTTTTAGTGTAGCTATATGAATGGCGGTAGGGAAAACATCATTAGTCGATTGAGACATATTCACATGAGTGTTTGGACTTAAATGGTTATAAGCTCCCTTTTCATGTCCTAGTAACTCTAGTGCCCTATTGGCAATGACTTCATTTGCATTCATATTCATCGATGTCCCTGCTCCCCCTTGGATTGGGTCCACGATAAATTGATCATTCCATTTGCCCTCAATGACTTCATCGGCTGCCTGACTAATAACCTCTCCTAGTCCACTATACAACCGTTTCGTATTCATATTGGCGATTGCAGCCGCTTTCTTAACCATCGCTAACGCTTTAATGAGTTCTTCATGAATGCGGTAGCCAGTTATAGGGAAATTTTCTACCGCCCTAAGTGTTTGAATTCCGTAATAAGCATCAGCTGGTATGTCTTTTTTCCCTAAGAAGTCTTGTTCTACTCTTTTTTTGTCCGCTGTCATCTGTCTCCCACCCTTGTAAATACAAATATATACCTGTATATAAACTTTCTATTACACCAAAATAATAACAGGAAAACACTTTCCTTGTCTCTCTTTTAAGTGTTATTTCATTAATAACAGTATTCATAGTAGTCTAATTTTTCTTACTTTTTCAAAATGTATTGCTAGTGTCATCTATGTATCTTTTCTAAAACTCTAGTAAGTGCTATGATATTCTGCGAGATTACTATTTACAAGGATGGATGAAATGCAGAAGGTTCTATATTTCGCGCTATGTTCTGCTTTACTGCTACAAACAGGATGCAGTTTAAAGACAGCTAATGCCAAAGATATTAATAAAAATAACCCAGTATCATCAATAACAAAAGAAGTCCAGATGAGCAAAGTATCACCTAAAATGAAAGAAGATCCTTTATTCAAACCAAAGGCAGATTTATCAATAAGTGCAGTAACATTTGCTTCTAGTAGTGCTGTTTTGACAATAACAAACTTACCAACAGATGTTTCAGGAGTTAGTTACTTTATTTGGAGAACAGCTGACGGGGTGGAAAATGGCAAGTTATTTTCATCTACTGAAAAAGAAAAAGATTTCTCTCTTTTATTTGGTCCAAGAGAATTTTTAGGAAAGCTTGGGGAGTATCAGATTGAGGTATACGGAAAGACGATAACTGGTTCGGATGAGCTTTTGGCTAAGTCAACTGTAACCTTCCAACAGCACGTTCCAATCTTAATGTATCATGCCATTGACGAATTTAATGGTGAGGGACTAAAAGAGCTGTTTGTGACACCAGAAAATTTTGAAGCCCAAATGCAATACTTAAAAGATAATGGCTATACACTCCTTACGTTTGAGCAGTGGGGAGAAGTCAATAAAGTAAACAAGCCCATTCTTGTTACCTTTGACGACGGGATGAAAAATAACCTGAATGCTTTTCATATTTTACAAAAATTAAAGGATGAGACTTTCAAGCCCACCGCGACAGAGTATGTCATTGCAGGTTATATCGATAGCGGTTCCTACCGATTATCTACTGAAGATATTAAAGAAATGGTGAACTCCGGAATCTTCTCCGTTCAATCCCATACGATGTCACATGCAGATCTTCCAAAAATAACGAATTTTGAGGAAGAGCTACAAGTTTCAAGGGAGAAAATTGAACAAGTAACCGGCAAGCCAGTAATTGCCATTGCCTATCCATATGGTCATTTTAACGAACAAGTAGTGGAGGAAACAAAAAAACACTACAAATTTGCTACAACCACAAAGCCAGGCCAATTTATTGAAAAAAGGCCTGCCAGATGAATTTTTATTTATGCATCGTGTCCGAGTCTCCTACTCCACCACCATTAAAGAGTTTGCTGCATTAGTTGAAACCAAATAGGAGCTTTGAAAGCTCCTTTTTTTAATCAAGCTATATGAAAGAGTGATTGAATTTTTTTAGTAACTGACCAAAGACTTTACGTTCCTCTTCTGACCAATCATTTATCACTTCTTCTAATCTCTCCAACCGCGCTTGCTTATGCTCCTTATAAACCTTAGTTCCCAGTTCGGTAATTTGAAGTGAATAGGCCCTGCCGTCTAAAGGATCAGGTATACGATACAAATACCCTTTTTGCTCTAAAGCAGCTGCTTGTCTACTGATGGTGGAGATATCAAGCTGAAATTCACCTGCTAGTACTTTCACACCTGCAGCTCCTCTATTAGCGATTCTCCTCAATAATAGATAGGCAGAGCGATCAAGAGTACCAAGTCTTTTATGACTTGAAATAGAGGTTGAACGTCGAATTAAGATAGCCAATTCCAGTTCAATCATTTCCAAAGATTGTTCATTCATAACATTAACCCCACAATTAAACAAATTTCTTATTTCTTAATGATAACACATTGAAATTTTATTTATAATGAAGGACAACTATTCCCGTTAGAAAACACTATTGACGTAGTGTAAAATAGTTGTATAATACAATCATGTACTTTCATAATACAACTAATTGAAAAACTAGGAAACCAATTAGGTATTAATTAAAAATAAAGGTATAGGAGAAAGTAAATAAGAAAAGGAGAAATGTCCATGTCATCTTCAACACAATCTATTACTAAAACACCCTCTGACAACACTAAAAAAGGGGGGTTATTAACTCAGCCAAAAGCAGTTTGGGCTGTTTTTTTCGCGAGTATCATTGCTTTTATGGGACTTGGTCTAGTGGATCCGATTTTACCAGCAATTGCGGAGCAATTACATGCTTCCCATAGTCAAGTAACGTTGCTATTCACCAGTTATAATGCCGTTATGGCCGTAGCCATGCTCATTACTGGAATGATTTCCTCAAGGCTGGGTATTAAATGGACATTACTAGCTGGTATTGTCATCATTGCTGTATTTTCAGCACTTGGAGGATTTTCGAATGGCATTTGGACACTCGTTGGACTTCGTGGAGGCTGGGGACTTGGTAATGCCTTATTTGTGGCAACCGCTTTAGCTGCCATCGTTTCACTCTCAAATAGCGGAACAGCCAAAGCCATTATATTATACGAAGCAGCCATTGGACTTGGTATATCTGTAGGACCACTTCTTGGCGGCTGGTTGGGTGCTATGTCATGGAGAGGTCCATTTCTAGGTGTTGCGTGCCTTATGGTTATCGCTTTCATTGGTTTAGTTGTTTTAATGCCTAAGGCCACAAAAACAACTAACGTACAGACAAAAACATCATTATTAGATCCATTCCGTGCCTTAAAACACCGTTCCTTATTAATTTTTGGTATTGCTGCGGCTTTATACAACTTTGGGTTCTTTACTTTATTAGCTTATGCTCCTTTTGTTATGGGATTGGATGAGCATGGATTAGGTTATGTTTTCCTCGGATGGGGTATATTATTGGCTGTTACTTCTGTATTCATGGCTCCAAAGCTTCAACAATGGTTTGGCACGATTAAGTCAATGTGTGCTATGTTAACACTATTCGCCCTACTTCTTGTTGCAATGGGTGTCTGGACCTCTACACAATGGGTAGTCATTGGATCAGTTATTTTAGCAGGAGCATTTTTAGGAAATAACAATACGTTGATTACAACTGCAGTAATGAATGCAGCACCAGTTGAGCGTGCAACTGCATCTGCAGCCTATAGCTTCCTTCGGTTTATTGGTGGAGCGGTAGCTCCATTTACTGCTGGGAAACTAGCAGAGCTTTATAATCCAAGTCTTCCGTTTTTAGTGGGAGCAGGGTTTGTCTTTATCTCCGTGGTATTTATCTTAATTAATTCTTCTCATATAAAACATGTTGATGATGTTGAAATTAGTCATTAATAATAAAAATGGATCTGCTGTTTATCTAGCAGATCCATTTTTATTATGATTGATATGTTAGTGTTACACCATTATTTTACAAATATCATTTGTAAATTCTACTGGGTCCTGAATAGGCAATCCTTCTATTAATAGTGCTTGATTAAATAATAATTTTGTATATAGGTCTAGTTTTTCTTTATCGTTATCAAATGCTTCTTTTAACGATCGGAATACTTCATGATTTTTGTTGATTTCCAATACTTTTTCCGCTTTGATATTTTGGTTATCTGGCATTGCAGCAAGAATTTTTTCCATCTCGATTGAAATTTCGCCCTCAGTTGCCAAGCAAACCGGGTGTGATTTTAACCTTTTAGAAATTCTAACATCCTTTACTTTGCCAGCTAAAGTTTTCTTCATAAAGTCAAAGAGTTCCTGATTTTCGTTATCCTGTGTTTCGGAATCTTCCTTGCTCTCTTCCCCTTCGATTCCTAAGTCACCACTAGAAATTGATTTAAATTCCTTTTCTTTATATGTCATTACCATTTTAATTGCGAACTCATCGATATCATCCGTAAAGAATAAAATTTCATAGCCTTTTTCAGAAACGAACTCAGTCTGTGGCAGTTTTTCCAATCTTTCAATAGAATCTCCTGCAGCATAATAAATGTACTTTTGTTCCTCAGGCATTCTAGAAATATATTCATCTAATGTAACTAATTTCTTCTCTTTAGAAGAGTAGAACATGAGCAGATCCTGAAGTACCTCTTTGTTAGCACCAAAATCACTATACACACCATATTTTAACTGACGACCAAATGATTGATAGAATTCTTCATACTTTTCTCGCTCATTTTTCAAGACACTCTGCAATTCACTTTTGATTTTTTTAGAAATATTTTTAGCAATCAGTTTCAACTGCCGATCATGCTGCAGCATTTCTCTTGAAATGTTTAGTGATAAATCCTCGGAATCCACCATCCCTTTGACAAAACTAAAATAGTCAGGAAGCAGGTCTGCACACTTGTCCATGATTAACACACCATTAGAATATAGCTCTAAGCCCTTTTCAAATTCCTTTGAATAATAATCAAATGGGATTTTTTCTGGGATATATAGAATCGCATTGTATCTTACTGTTCCATCAACACTGATATGGATATGTTTGATTGGCTTGTCAAAACCATAGCGTTTTTCAGCATAAAAGTTTTGGTAATCTTCATCTGTTAACTCACTTTTATTCTTTCTCCAAATTGGAACCATACTATTAATAATTTGTTCTTCTTGATAGTCCTCGTATTCGGATTCACTGCCTTCCTTCAGCCTTTTCCCAGCTACTTCCATTTTTATTGGATAACGAATAAAGTCTGAATACTTTTTTATAATCGACTTTAAGCGATATTCCTCTAAATACTCATCGTAGCTTTCGTCTTCTGTATTCTCTTTCATTTTTAAAATTATCTCTGTGCCTACTGAATCCTTTTCAACCATCTCAATGGTATAGCCTTCAGCACCCTCGGATTCCCACTTATAAGCATGGTCACTTCCTAACGCCTTACTAATAACAGTTACAACGTCTGCAACCATAAATGCTGCATAAAATCCTACACCAAATTGCCCGATAATATCATAGCCATCTTTTAACTCATTCTCTTTTTTAAAGGCCAAGGAACCACTCTTGGCGATTGTTCCAAGGTTAGTTTCTAACTCATCCTTGGTCATACCAATACCAGTGTCGATTATTTTCAAGGTCCTGTTTTCTTTATCTGCAACCACTTTAATAAAGTAATTATCTTGGTCGAAACTTAATGAGTCATCAGTTAATGCCTTGTAATAGATTTTATCAATCGCATCACTTGCGTTTGAAACTAACTCCCGTAAGAAAATCTCGCGATGAGTATAGATGGAGTTGATCATCATGTCTAATAATCGCTTTGATTCTGCTTTAAACTGTTTTGTTTCCATTAAGACCTCTCCTTTATTTTCAACTTCATAAAAATATATGGAGGCTGTGTCGATCAGCCGCATCAATTTTTAGCACTCAACAAAAGAGAGTGCTAACCACTATTTTTTAATAACATATCTAGTTGTTTTCTGTCAATATTTTTACCTATGAACTATAAAATTGTGCCCTTTCACGCTTAAAAATCTTCATAACATCAACACCAAAAATGCATAGAATCTGCAAAATTTAGAGCTAAAATGGGTTTGTGATAAAGAAAAGGAGGAAGTCAATTATGAAGAAATTTGCAGTTGGAATTATTAGTGCGGCTTTAATTCTTGGAGCAGGTACTGCAGTCTTTGCTGCAGGAAACACTGAATCTAGTAATGGAATTAGTTTTGAAAAGATGTTACCTTTTATGGAAAAAATGCATCCTAACTCAAACAAGGAAGAGCTAAAGGAAATGTACAAAGCTTGCCATGAGAATGGTGGAATGATGGGTAGCAAAAGCGGAATTACAACGGATGAAACAATGATGAATAATTTTTAAAATACAATTTGATAGAGGCAGACAAAGGTCTACCTCTATTTTTCACGTAATTTTCTTAAGCCACCTTCTTTGTCTCACACTGCACACTATGTAAGATACCAATGATAATCCGGCTATTACAAGGGATCCTTTCCAAATTAAAGGATGATTTAAATAGCTCCCTGTAAAACTGCCGACAACTCCAAGTATACCTAAATAAGACAACTGTTTTTTCTGATTTTCATAGATTTGAAATTGAAATTCTTTCTGCTTCTCAGATTCCTTTACCGCAAGAAGTTTATGTGGGATTTCAATCATTTCAGTGATAGAGTGGAATACTTGAAAAATTGGCTGTGAATGAATCCATTTTAAAATTAGCTTCCATTTATTTTGGTTCCCTTGGTTCAACCACTCCATAAAAGCAGGTTTTGCAACTTCTAAAAACTCTTGATTTGGATTAATAGTATGAAGCATGCCCTCAATCGTAACAAAGGAACGTCCTAAAAAGATGAACCTGGTAGGAACTTGAATAGGAAGTGCTTTTATCATTTCATTAAGATCTTTTTTTACTTGAAACAGATCCATTTCCTTTAACTGATTCAGATCAATTGAAAGTGCTTCTTTTAAAATTGGTTCCATTGTTTTTAGGTTGGTGTCCGGTAATAAGAAGCCTAGATCAAATAAAACTTTTACTGCCATTGAATAATTCTTCGCTAGGATTGCCTGTAACAGCTCTTGGAAATTGGCAGCATCTTTTTTCGATATTTCCCCCACCATTCCAAAATCAATTAGAACAATCGTACCGTCTGATTTAACTAGTACATTTCCCGCATGTGGATCTGCATGAAAAGTCCCCGATTCTAACCACTGTGGAATAAAAATTCGAAAGAGCCGTTGAGATAATTCTACTCTATTAATAGAATGGCGGTCTAAATACTCCTCATCTGTAATCCTTGTTCCTTCCACCCAATCCATCACTAAAACCTGTGATGTGCAGAGTTGAGAATAAACCTTTGGGATTTCTAAATTGTTGATCGCTTGGAACCGTTGACGAAAATGATTAACAGATTCCATTTCTTTATTAAAATCAACTTCTCTTTCAATCACTGTTTTTAGTTCTTGGAACAACATTTTAAAATTAATGAATCCCTTTGGAACAGGTGCAAAATGGTGAGCAAACCAAATAATAATAGAAAGTGAACGAAAATCAGTTCGAATAATGGACCGTATGGTTGGTCTCTGCACCTTTACTGCTACATGGGTACCATCTTTCAATCTTCCTCGATACACTTCCCCAATGGATGCGGAAGCTATTGCTGTTTTTTCAATTGATTGCAACTTGTCTTCAATTGGACTCTCCCATTCTCTTTCTAAGACTTGTTTAATATCTTCCCATGGAGAAGGTGGTACTTTGTCCACTAAGTCTTGAATTTGTTCGACAAATTTATTGGGAAGCAGGTCTGCACGTATACTTAGAAATTGACCTACTTTAATTAATAGACCCTCAAGCTCAAATAATGTCTGACGAAATTCTCTACCAATCCTGCCCCATAGCTTTTCTCGCTCGGACAAAGGTTTCCTTAAAATCCGGTACCAGTAAAATCTTATTAATACAGATAAAGCAAAGGATAGGATTCTCCACATTCGGTACCAATTTTTATTAGTTTTCATTTCTAAGCTCCTCTCAAAAAGCTTGACGAGAAAAATACTTTTTAATAAATTCTACCAGTAACACTTACAATCTGTATATTAAATTTCATAAAAATAAAACCAGGCAGCAGCCTGGTTTCTGTTAGAGCGAACCTAAAATAAAATAAAGAAGGAAGAAAAAGGAAATGACGTACATGGTGACCGATACTTCCTTCTTTCGTCCAGTTACAAGCTTAAGAATTGGATAGGCGATGAAGCCAAATGCAATCCCATTGGCAATACTAAAAGATAAAGGCATAATCGCCATCATTAAGTAAGCTGGAAAGGCTTCAGTAAAATCATTGAAAGGTATTTCCTTAAGGCTCTGAACCATCAAACACCCTACAATGATGAGGACAGGCGAAATAGCTTCATTCGGGATGACTTTAAATAGTGGCACTAGAAATAATGCTGGTAAAAACAACAAACCTGTCGTAAACGAGGTTAAGCCTGTGCGTCCACCTGCAGCAATACCAGTAGCTGATTCTGCAGCAGTCGTCGTTGGACTACAGCCCAACAGTCCTGCACTTATTACCGAAAGAGCATTTGCCTGGAAGGACTTCCGGAACTTGGACTTATCAGGAAGCATCCCAAGCTGCGCTCCCATGTTTTGAAAAATGATAACCATTGATAATGAAAATACTGCTGTCCAAAAATTAACTGTACCAATCTGACTGAAATCAAAAGCAAAGAAGATCTGATCATATCCACTAAAGGAAAAACTAAAATCCTTAAGAGTCGAGAAATCCACGATACCTAGTAATGCACCAATGAGGGTACCTGCAATTATTCCAATTAGAAAATTCCCTTTCACATTACGTAAGAAAAGTGGAACTAATATCAGCAATGTAAGTAAGGTTGTAAGGGTATGAGGACTCCCTAAGTCACCTAGTTTAACAAACGTTCCTTCACTTGCCACAATCAGCCCACCATTTTTTAATCCTAGGAAAGCAATAAATAGGCCAATTCCTGCAGTCATTGAATTTATCATTGATTTAGGAATGGAACGTGATAGATAGACGGCTCCTTTTGTAACGGTAGTAAGCAAAAAGACAATACCTGCTAAAAGAACTACAGCAAGTGCTTGCTGCCACGATAACCCCAGCGAAAAGACAAGGGTAAATACAAAAAATGCATTATCCCCCATACCTGGAATGATAACTAAAGGAGAATTTGCCCATAGTGCCATCAACATACAACCCAAAAAGCAACAAATCACTGTTACTAGTGTTACAGCCTCATAGGGCATTCCTGCTTTACTTAAAATAGCACCATTTACGGCAATAATATAAGCAACTGTCATAAACGAGGTTAATCCGGCAAGTACCTCTGTCTTTATACTCGATTGTTCTTTTTCAATATGAAATAAACTATTTAATAACTTATTCAATCAAAGTTACCCCTTTTGTTTACACGAGTTTCAATGATGCAATTCGTGTTATAATTATGTTACTAATATTTTTTTAACGTTACCCAAACCTGAAAGGTTGTATGTTCATGATTACCAATATCTCAGAAATCGCCATTTTCTCCGATATTCCTGAGGTTGATATACCACATATACTTCCACTACTCAAGGAACGAAAATTTAAAAAGAATCATGTCCTTATGTTTGAAAATGATCAAGGTGATGATGTGTATATTATCCGCTCAGGAATGGTGAAAATTTATCGTAATCATGAAGGAAAGGAAATCGTCCTAAGTATTGCCTTGCCAGGAGATATCGTAGGTGAAGTAGAAGCATTGTCAAATGACAACCACAGAATTTCCTCTATTGAAGCACTTGAAAATGTAACAGCTTGGCAAATTACGAAACAAGATTTCCTTATGATTGTAGATAAGTATCCTTCTATTTTAAGAAAAGCCTATTTAATTCTCGTTGAGCGAACACGGATGTTGAATAGGTTAGTTCGCTACTTGACCTTTTATGATGTCCGTACCAAAGCAGCAAATCTATTGATGGACCTCTATTATAATTTTGGCAAACCAAGTGACACGATTTTTAAAATTGAATTTAAAATCAACCAATCCTTACTAGCCAGTATGCTGGGTGTCACTAGAGAATCCATATCAAAAACACTGGGTGATTTTCAAAATGAAGGTCTTATTGATATTCGCGATAAATATTTTTATCTTCTAGATAAAAGTCGCTTGGAAGCCATGTGTAGTGAAACAGAGGAAGTTCCCACACTTCGAAAGTGGTATAACATTTAATACCTTTACTAATATACCAAATGAAAGCGGTGTATTTCAGTTAACACTCTAACGAATATTTTGTTAACTGGTTCACAAAAATGAAGTTATTCTTTTAACAGAAAAAGAGCAGCTCTATTCATCAGAGCTGCTCTTTCTTCATGGAATGATCTTGGTAGTTCTTGCTTTTTGGGCGGTTTGTTGTATCCGATTTTCTAAAGGCTTTTTCAAAACAAGGGCTATAAGGAAACTTACAGCTGCAAAAGTAAGAAGATAGATGATATCTTTAGTAACAACCTCTTTTACCATTCCGCCGACCGTCTCACGAAGCATACTAACAGCGTAAGTAAATGGCATGAAGGGATTAATTGCTTGAAAAACTGAAGAGGTCGTACTTACCGGGAACGTCGCTCCAGAGCTAGAGATTTGCAGCACCAAAAATATAATCGCTAATCCTTTTCCTATATTTCCAAACACGGAACATAATGTATACGTAATAATGATAAAGACCATGCTGACAAGAATGCTTAACAGAACAAACCAAAGTTTATCGACTACATAGGTGTGAATTAAAAACAAATCACCTAAGGAGACAATGGCAGCCTGAAAAATTCCTATAGTCAAAAAAGTCAGGAGTCTTCCTAGATATAAATGATAACCACGATATGTAGCATTAGAATTCTCTACATCAACTCGGAGTGACGCTATAAGGAGAGTCGCTCCTACCCATAGTGCCAGCATCGTATAAAAAGGTGACATGGCTGAACCGTAATTAGGAATAGGAAAAATCCTTTTTGTATTTAATAAAATGGGGTTAGAAAGAAAGCTGCTCTCTTTTTCAGGGTCATGTTTAAGAAATTCAATCAGGTCACGGATATTCACACTTCTCTCAAATTGGCGGAGCTTATCTGCTGCATTTCTAATTTCTGCCTCAAATCCAGGAAGATCATTCCTTGCGAAATCGGCTGCTTTATGAATTAGCTTTTCCACTTCGGGAAGTTTTGTACGCACTAGGTTTGCTGCTTTTCTAATATCATCCTCAAGTTTTGGTAAATCAGTCCTTACAAAATCCGCTGCTTTATGAACTTTTTGTTCAACGACAGGCAAATCATTTCTAATAAAACTTGAGGCTGAATTCAGATCATTTTCCACTGTGCTCACTTTCTGCTGTAGACCTACATGAATTTCTTGGATTGTTCCTTGAATTTTTTCTAATTCAGCTTGTAACTGATTTAACGCTATCTGATTTTCATCTGTGTTAACCTGGTCCGTCTCCTTTACCTGATCAATGGCCTCCTGTACTTTTGTTTCTATATCTGAAATGCTCGCTAAAACATCTGAAATAACGGAAGTGGTCCTTTTCAAATCATTCATCTTATCTTGAAGCTCTAGTATTTTGTCACCAGCTTCCTGTATTCGAGGTAATGCACTTTCAACTTTTAATATACTTTCCCCTGCTTTGTGAATGTCTGGTATTCTTTGTTCAAGCTCTATCACTTTCTGCCCTTTCTCATGTAATTCAGGTAACTTTCCTTCGAGTTCAATCGCTTTTTTTCCCATTTCTTGAATCTGAGGTAAAGCCTTTTCAAGTTCAAAAATTTGAGTTTCTACCTTTTGGATATTTGGCAGGTTTTTCTCCAACTCCACACCAACCTTATAAAAACCAGAAAAAATAGCATTCCCAACCGTCTTAATAAACGCCTGACTGATTTGAGCGGTGACACTTGAGGCACCCGAGCTAGTGATTTTTGGTGCAACCGCATTAATTTTTTCATTTACTCCAAATTCAATTTTTGGTTTTTGCGGATTGATTTCTAAAATACTAGTTAATTTTTGAGAGAAGTCCTTTGGAATTAGCAAATAGGCATAATATTTTCCACTCTTTACACCATGAACTGCCTTATCCTGTTTGACAAATACCCATCCAAGTTTATGATTAGCTTTTAATGTACTTATGATTTCATTTCCCACATTAATCCTTTTTCCATTAAGCTCTGCACCCGTATCTTCATTCGTAACTGCCACTTTAATACCTGAAGTATTGCTATATGGGTCCCACATAGACTTGATATTAATCCAGGCATAAGCCGACGGTAAAACCATAAGTGCCACAATTAAAAACAATACGGTTGGTACTCTGAAAATATTGACCCAATCAGTTTTGTAAATGTGCCAAATTTTTTGCATCCATTCTCACCCTTATCATTCCCATACTTTCCTCTATTAGCTTTAGGAAAAGTCTTCAAATTAATGCAACAATCAATGATAAGAAGTTTTTTTAAAGTAAATAAAAAGACTACCCAAGGAATTTCTTAGGCAGTCTTTCAGTTTTTATTTTTCTGTAGTTGTGCTGTCCGCTTTTTTATAGTCATATTTCGAGCGGTCAATTGGGGTAAAGTGATCAGGTGTATAGAATCGTAATAAATCACCGTTTACCACTTTATCAGAAAGTGCTAATTTTTGCATAACTGATTTCTGATAATTTTTTGCTTCTTCTATTCTGTCCTGCTCAAGTTTCATCCCTGTTGTTGAGTCATAGAATTTACCATCAACCGAAGTAATAGTTGGACTCACAAAGTCACCATTTCGGAACGGTACAAGGTCATCGTGCTGATCTGATAACAGGTCTGTTCCAAATTGAACATAATCTTTTGTGTCTGTTCCTAGTAAGTGAAGAAGAGTTGGAAGAATGTCCATTTGTCCACCATATTCATGGTTCACTCCACCTTTCATCCCAGGTACACGAATAAATAAAGGTACTCGTTGTAAACCAGAACTTTCAAAAGGAGTAATTTCTTTTCCAATAATTTGTTTCATCGCTTTATTATGATTTTCTGAGATTCCATAATGGTCACCGTACATAATAATAATGGAACGATCATATAGTCCAGATTGCTTCAAGTAATCAAAGAATTGCTTTAAAGCTTCATCAGCATACCGTGCTGTCTGGAAGTATTGATCAACGGATTTATCACCTGTTGTTGCCGGTGCAATCGTAGCATCCTTCGCAGGAATTGGATACGGATAATGGTTGCTGACAGTGATAAACTTGGTATAAAATGGCTCTGGCAATGTTTCTAATAATGGAATGGACTGTTTATAGAACGGTTTGTCCATTAAACCATATTCAGCCAGGTCTTCAGAATTCAATTGATAATAGTTGCCATCAAAGAACTTGTTATAACCTAATGACTTATAAATTTCATTCCTGTTCCAAAAGCTTCCCGAATTCCCGTGGAACACAGCAGACGTATACCCTTGTTGGCCTAAAATGGCCGGTGCCGCTTGGTAAGTGTTAAGCCCTTTAGTTGTAAAAGCGGATCCCTGTGGTAATCCAAATAATGAATTCTCTAGCATAAATTCAGCATCTGATGTTTTACCTTGTCCCGTTTGATGGTAAAAATTATCAAAATATAGAGTATTCTTTTCATTAACTAATGAATTTAAGAATGGTGTAACTTCTTCACCATTTAATTTGTAATTAATAAGGAAGTTTTGCATGGATTCAAGATGCAAGTAAATTACGTTCATTCCTTTTCCAGCACCAAAATAGTTAGGGTTCGGTTCAGCATAGTTAGATTTTGTATAGTTAATCACTTCTGTCATATCATCACTATTTGCCATAACTCTTTGTGCAGAGGCCTTCGTGCTCTTAACTGCATCATAAATCGTATAATTGTACATTCCTAAATACTTAACGATATAATTTCGGTCAAATCCTCTTGTCAATAATTGAGGTCGATCGACTTCTGCTAGCGATAAATTGGCGCAAGAAATCGCTAGTGACAAGGAGAAAAGAACAGAAACCTTTCTGCGATTCATATCCTTGATTTCAATTTTAACCAAACGAAATGCAAGCAATCCTATTAAAATAACAATATCAATAAAAAATAAAAAGTCATATGGTCTTAGTAGAGAAGTCACACTTCCACTTACATCTCCAAAGTTTTGCGTCTGCGTTAAAGTGGGCAATGTAATAAAATCATTGAAGAAACGGTAAAATAACACATTCGCATACAATAAAAAAGACATAAGAAATTCTATAACAATAAGACCTATATATTTCTTTCTTCCTTTAAGGAAAAATGATAAACCTAAAAAAAGTAACGATGATCCTAAAGGATTGAAAAATAAAAGAAATCTTTGTAAGGAGTTTTCTACTCCTAAATCAAATTGTGTTAATTGAATGATATATGTTTTAACCCAAAGGAAAATAACTGTCAAAAAGAAAAAGCCAATATATTTATTAAAAATACTTTGACCTCTGTGAAGTAATGTATTCATTTTTTTACACCTGCCTTCTAGAAACGTATTATTACAAAATTTTATTGATTTGGCTATATGTGATTAGTTCCAAATCACCTAACATCTAGCATACATGTTAATTATGAACAGATTATGAATAAACCAAGAAAAGTTGGTTCAAAATTGTAAATTAGCCCAACAGAGTGAAAGGAAAAATAAGAAGCAGGTTCCCAAAGGAATCCTGCTTCTTCTATCATTAATGCTTCATATTTGAGAGTTGGTTCATACACTCCTGAACAAGTGTAACTCCCTGACTCATGGCCGCCCCGCCTCCAAGTGCTGCAGCCACTCCTACTGTTTCAAAAATTTCTTTCTCAGTACATCCTTGATCAATGCATCCTTTTGTATGATAAATAATGCAATATTCATCCTGCGAATAAACACTTATACCCAGCGCCATTAAATGTTTATTTTTTTGAGAAATTTCTCCTTCTTTAAAACACGCACCGGTAAATTCATTGTAGGCACCAATTAATTCTGGCATCATCTGCGTGTAGGTTCCAATTCCTTGTTTATAGTTATTCAAGTGTGTTTGGATAGAATTGTTTACTCCTGCTTGTTCCATTATTGTTCTCCCTTTCTTTCCACGTTAGTATAACCACTCCATTTTAGGTTAATTATTTTCAGTGAATTTATACTTCCTTTTGAAATTTATGTTCATTTCTTTAAAGGATAGGTTAACCTCCTATTTGAGAAACTAACAATGGATATTCAATTAGAATGTCCTATAGAACAAACAAAGTGGGAGGTAGGTCAGTTTGAATATTCGCGAAGGATTGATACCAACTGCTTTAGGAACAGCTGTTACCGCGACCGGCTACGTATTAAAACAAAAACGAAGATCTAATAAAATGCTTGCTAATACAATATTTGGATTCGGTTTAGCACATATTGTTTTAGGTGCGATTGACCTAGTCGAACACCGTCATTAAGTGGTAACGAGCGCAGGCCTGCGCTCGTTATAAATATTTAAGTCATACCAAAACCATAAATTTTTTTCATTCTTATGGACAAACTATTTGATGTGCTTCAAGAAAGGTGGCACTTCAAGTGAATAAATTTTCTTATAATTTAAGGAGGGTTACGATGGGAATATTAAATGGAAACCCTAAAGAAGAGCCTTTACATTACGGAGAAGTGTTTGATATATGGGCTTCTCTTTTAGCTGGAAATAGCTTGATTGCTGGTTACCAAACAATGCTGAACCATGCAGGTGACGATGATTTGAAAAAGTTAATCGTCGAAGCAATTGAAAACTGCCAACAGGAAAAAAAGCAAATTGAGGAACTTTTAAAGGAAAACGGCATTGGATTACCTCCTGCAGCACCTGAACCTCCGGAAGCATGTTTAGAGGATATTCCAGTAGGTGCAAGAATTCCTGACCCTGCAATTGCTGCTAGTCTGTCTGTTGATATTGCAGCTGGATTAGTTGCCTGCAGTCAAGTAATTGGTAAATCAATTCGTGAAGATGTTGCTATGATGTATGGGCAATTCCATGCTCAAAAAATGGCACTTGGTGCAAAAGTATTGCGTTTAAATAAAGAAAAAGGCTGGTTAATCCCACCACCCCTTCATCTAAAGAAACATACTGATTGCTAATGAATGAAATTCCCGAAGAGCACGATGCATTGTCGTGTTCTTCTTTTTTTAATTCGTTTCACTTGAATTTTTTTGAAAATATGGTATTCTAAACTTAATTTTTATAATATTCTTTATATTCAAAATATAATATTTCATAATTAAATTAATGAAAATGGGGTGGATGTAAAAATGTATCAATCTCAAGGTAGGTCTGCTGAATTAGACAACTCAGCAGTTTGTCAAAGTTGCGGTAGTGTCACTGTCCTTTATCCGGAAAAGTCTACCGGCAAAAAATCAGGCATGGCGTTTGTTGTTTTTGGATGGTTATTTGCAGCTATTTCGTTTCTATTTCTTCCAATTGTTTTCGGAATCTTAGCATTAGTTATGGGCTTTATGACTTATATTGACAGAAGTAAGGCACATGGGGCAGTATTGATGGCCTTTGCAGCCATTGGTTTAATCCTTGGCTCACTAATAAGTATTGTTGTAGCAGGAACGATGTTTATTTAACCTTAGAGCAAAAAAATAACCCCTGAGTTGGGGTTGTTTTTTTTGCATACATGAACATTACCTCAAGCTCTTATAAACTCTTCAACAATTTCACTTCATTTTAATTTGCTATAGGTGTCCGAATCAAAGGTGGATTCGGACACCTTTGATTCATCAAAAGCATTCGTGTCCGAATCCCGCTCGCATCGGATTTGCCTTCGCTACTTTCTGCAGGGTTTTGTCCGAATGAAACAAAAAAAACACGCTATATCTCATGCGAAATAACGTGTGTAATCCATATAAAACCTATTTTCCTTTAAAACCACTTCTAAACTGATCATAGTCGGTTTTAATATAATGAAAAGCGGCTGCATTTCCACCGTGATCAGGATGTGAAATTATTAATAATTTTTTATATCCTGCTAGAACTTCTTTAGGACTAGCTGTTTTTGAAAGTCCTAATTTTTGGCGAAAATCTGCCTGCGGAGGAGGAGGTTTTGGAGTCTGCTCTTGTTCTCCTTTAGGTCCTTTATAAAGCTCTTCTTTAAGCTTTAACAGTTCATTTCGTAAGTCGATATTCTCTTGAAGTAATTTTTTCGTATCACTTTGTAGCTCATTCTTTTCATTCTCTAATTGTACTATTTCTATTTTCAATTTATTTCTTTGCTGTATTAATGTATTAATTGAGTTTTGATGGAGCTTTTCCATACCTTCTATATGCTCATCTTGTGCTTTAATTTTGATTTTTAATTGGCGGATAATCTTATCCTGATCAGTATGACCTACTCGCTTTGTGGCTATTTCCTTGGGAATCGTTTCTGTGACGAGCTTCCCATTGCCTACATTTTGAATCTTGCCTTCTCTAAGCCATCGTCTCACTAATGGAGTACACATGCCTTCAGGGACACCTGCGTCCATTAACATGTCAAAAGCTTGATCGGTATCCTCGAGTATGTACCCGGATTTTCGAAGTCCATTGCCTTCGTAATTAATCTTTCTTTCACGAAGCCAACGCCGGACCGTTTGAATACAGATATCCTCTGTCACTCCTGCTTGCCTTAAAAAGTCAAAAGCTTGGTCTGTGTTCACAATGCCCCTCCATCCCCTCGTCTTATCTTATGTTATTAATAATATATAAGTATATGGATTATGGGAATGGATAAAAAAGACTACAACTAAAGCTTCGTTCGTAAACTCCAAAGTTCAGGGAAAAACTTCTGATCCACGACTCTTTTTAAATAGGTTACACCCGAAGATCCTCCTGTCCCTTGCTTATGGCCAATAATTCTTTCAACGGTACTCATATGATTAAAACGCCATAACTGTTGCTGATTACCGATATCGACTAATTTCTCAGCTAATTCGTATAAATCCCAATATTGATCGACATGACGATAAACGGTGAGCCAGGATTTTTCTACACTATCATTTGGTTCATACGTTTTTGAAAAATCCCGCTTAAGGATCTCCCTGTCAATGGGTAAACCTCGAGTTGCTAATGCCTTTATGGAAGCATCATAGATACTAGGTTGGTGAAAAGCGTCTATCATTTGTTTGTAAAGTAGGGGCTCATGCTGATAAACAGCAAGTGTATGAACATTCTTTTGACCTAAGGCAAATTCAATCAATCGGTTTTGATAGGACTGGAACCCAGAAGATTGACCTAATTTATCTCTAAATTCCAGATACTCAGAAGGTGTCAAAGTAGAGAGAACACTCCATGACTGAATTAACTGCTGCTGCACCTTAGAAACCCGTGATAGGATTTTAAAGGAAGGTTCCAAATTATCATGGTTTATATACTCAATTGCTGCAGTAAGTTCATGGATAATTAATTTCATCCATAATTCACTTGCTTGATGAATTATGATAAATAACATCTCATCATGGTGATCAGATAATCGATGCTGACTTGTTAGAATATGATCAAGATGTAGATAATCACCATAAGACATTGTTTTTTGAAAATTGGTTTGAATTTCTTTCTCAAGCCCGGTTTGATTGTATTTTTCCTGATTATTCATTTTACACCCCATTCTGGATCAGGTAATAAGCTACTCTATTATGCTACGACTTCCCTTTCATTCTCGAATTGCTCATATTGTTTTTCTTGCATGATTTTCTTTAGAATTTGGACAACCTCCCAAACCTCTGAATAGGATGTATAGAGGGCAATTGGGGCAAGACGAATGATATTAGGGGCTCTAAAATCTGGAATAACCCCTTTTCCTTTCAGCGCTTTACAAATGCGTGCTGCTTCTTTATGTTCTAAACTAATATGGCCTCCGCGGCGGACATCCTCCAATGGGTTACCAATCGTAAACCCCATATCTAGCAGTTCCTGTCCGACCAAATCCATTAAAAATTTATTGATTTTTAATGATTTGTATCTAATATTTTCAATCCCCGCTTCTTCAAAAATTTCTAAAGCTCCAAGTAACGGTGCTAAACTTAAAACATGTGGTGTGCCGATTTGATAGGCTCCTGCAGAGTCAGTTGGCGTGAAAAAATGTTCCATATCGAATTGTTTCTCTTTCTTCGACCCAAACCATCCTGCGAGACCAGGAAATGTTCCAAAATGTTTACTATTTACATATAATCCGCCAACACTGCCTGGACCACCATTTAAATGTTTATAATTGCACCAATATGCAAAATCCACTCCCCATTCACTAAACGAATGTGGAATCGCCCCAACGGAATGACATCCATCAAAACCAATTAAGATCCCTCTTTTGTTAGCTTCAACAGTCAAACGCTTCATATCTAAGATTTGGCCACTCCGATAGAGTACTGTTGGCAAAATGATGAGAGCAATATCCTCCGTCATTGCCTCAATAATATCCTCTTCTTCTAAAAAGCGGCCATCTCGACTTTTCACCCTAATTAAATGTGTATCTGGATTATAACCATGTAAATGAAGTTGGCTTTGAAGAGCATAAATGTCAGACGGAAATGTTAATTCATCCGCTAGTATTTTTGTCCGCTTTCCATTCGGTTTATAAAAAGTTGCAGCAAGCTGATGTAAATTGACGGTGGTTGACCCTGTTACAATCACTTCGTTTGCTGCAGCCCCCACTAAAGGTGCCATCATTTCTCCTAATTTTTCGGATAAAAAGAACCAAGGGTGTCTACCTTTTGTCCATCCATCGATACCAAGCTCCTTCCAATCATTAAGTGATTCTAGGAGAGTGCGTTCGGCTCTTTTAGATAAAAGTCCCAATGAATTACCATCCATATAAATAGAGTTTGGTTTTATATAAAATTCTTCTCGAAATCTCTTAAGTTGGTCTTCCTGATCCAGTTGCTTTGCATGTTCTAAAGTTAACATCCTGCGAAACCTCCTTTAATCTTCCTGTAAGGTATATTCAACAATACTGTTGGTATTCCTGCCTATCTGACAATTTCGCCTACCATGCCACATAGAAAAAGACCACTATTATTGTGGTCTTCTCTAGGGGCTATTTAATTATTTATTATATGGTTGCTAAGCGGTAATAGATTAGATTCTTCGATTCCCTCAATTACTAGGCGGGCAATTCTCTTAGCTCCCACTTCCTGGAAATGGGTGTTATCTTGGACACCATTTGGATAGTTCATATTCTCTTGGGCATCCAGCCATAGAAAAACATCCTTCGTTTTTTCTGGTCCAAGCTTTTGGAACAAAGCATGGCTTTTTGCAGTCAGGTCGATAACAGGTACATGTTCTTCTAATCCAAGTTCCTTCATCGCAGCCGGATAATCACCGTGCGTCCTGCTTAGCACGCCTTTTTCTGTAAAATATCTACGTTCTACTGGAGTCACAAGAACAGGAATAGCTTGTTTAGAACGGGCACCCTCAATATATTGTTTTAAATAGTTCTTGTATGTTGAAGAGGGCTCCGTATAACGGGTAGGATCTTTGATTTTTTCATCGTTATGGCCAAATTGAATAAATAGATAGTCTCCCTTTTCAATCTGATTAAGAATCAGTTTCAGTCGCCCTTCATCGATAAAGCTTTTGGAACTCCTGCCAGGTGTTGCTTCATTTATTACAACCACTTGATTATCGAAGTGCTTTTCAAGCACCTGTCCCCACCCCGATCTAGGGGATAACGAGCTCGAATAATCTGAAACTGTGGAATCTCCAGCTAGATAGATCGTTATTTTTTGTATGTTTTCTTTTTTGGCAGACTTAACAAAACTGCTTCCAATTATTGATATAAAAAGTAAAAAAACCAAAGAAAACATGGCTATTTTTCCACTGTATCTTTTTTTCATGTTGCTCCTCCAAGATGCGATAGCAATATAATACCATAATTAAAGAAGTGTAAGCTTAGCAATATAGACTTACACTTCTTTGACCGTAGCAATGTACGGCAGATTTCGATAATGCTCTGCAAAATCAATTCCATATCCGATTACGAATTTATCAGGAATAACAAACCCTACATAATCTGCTTTTAAATTGACTTTTCGGCGCTCAGGTTTATCAAGTAAGGTACAGATCTTCATGGATTTCGGTTTATGAAGCTGGAAATGCTCTTTTAAAAAGCTTAATGTTAGTCCTGAATCTATAATATCCTCGACAAGCACCACATTTTTCCCTGTGATGTTAACATCAATATCTTTTAACAAACGAACTTTCCCGGTAGTTTCCGTTTGATTTCCGTAACTTGAAGCCGCCACGAAATCAACGGTTACTTTTCCTTTCAGCTCTCTAATTAAATCGCCAGCAAATATAAATGCCCCTTTTAATACAACGATGAACACAATCGATTCATCTTGGAACTCCTGCATCATGGAGGCGCCTAATTCTTTTACTTTTTGCTGTAGTTCTTCTTCTGTTATTAAAATACCATCGATTTCGTATCCCATAATCTCACCTTTCTAACATGTATAAACTACCATTGAGTATATACAATTTGTTGTAAAATAGCATCTATGTAATAGTGAGATATTTAATTGAATTCTCCAAAATAGCTAAACGGATCAATTTCACTTTTACTTCCTTACTAAGTGAGAGCCATTCAGATTTATCGATTCTCAATTGATATCCCTCCATTTATTATTCTTTCTTTATCGTTCACATTATTCTAAGCTTATAATAATTCTCTCTGTAATAATCTTTTTCCCTTTAATTTATGGGTTCTAACCTTCTTTTCATTGTCATTTTTCCACAAAATTTTCATCAAACAAAAAACCTTGGCATCTACCAAGGTTAATCATTTTTTAATGATCACGGTTCACAATGTAATTCAACAAATGTTTCAAAAAAGCGGTATTCCGCGGTACCTCCTCTAATGACTCCATGGCAAGACAGAAATGTTCCCACATCTCTTTTCTAGCACCTTCCTGACCAAGGATTGATACAAATGTGGAATTGTTATTTTCGGCATCTATTCCAACGGATTTCCCTAGTAAAGTAGTATCCCCTTCCACGTCAAGAAGGTCATCCTTAATTTGAAACGCAATCCCAGCATGATAGGCAAATTGTTTCAATGCTTTCATTTCCAATTCCTTGGCTTGTGCAAGAATGGCAGGCATGATTAAGGAGGCTTCGAATGCAATTCCCGTTTTGTAAAAGCACATCGTATTCAATTGTTCGAGTGTTAATTGCTTTCCTTTGGAACCTAAATCCATTGCCTGTCCTTTACACATAACTTCTGTTACTTGAGTCGAATATTGAATTAATTTTATTACTGTCTTCGCATCAAATTGGTTAAGGGAAGTTTGTTCCTCGATCGCCTTTTGGGTCAAAAAGAGGCCTGTTAATTCGGCGATAGCGATGTTATATTCTTGATGCAGTGTAGCTCTCCCTCTCCTCAAAGATGCATTATCTTGTGATGGCAAATCATCGAAAATTAGTGATGCGGTGTGCATGTATTCCAAGGATCTTAGTAATGGAACAATGGCAGACTGATTTAATCCATACTCGTTAACCCCCATGACCCAGGTCATAATGGGCCTCAGTCGCTTTCCATCTCCATCGAGACTATAGTTGGCAGCATCAACGATTGTTTCATTAATAGGAGAGGAATTATCGTGTTTTTGGATTTTCAAGATGCTATTAATCTGATTTCGAACTGTTTCAACAGTATCTATAAATTCATCCTGTTCTTTCCGTTGGTTCTTAATGGTGGTAATAATCTGATCACGAAGAAGTTTATCAAAGAAATCTACATCATCCGCACTACGAACCATCTTTTGGATGACACGATTGAATTCTGGATTTCCAAAAGCAAATGTGGTCATCACTTCCGTGTATTGTTTCAATCCTACCCTTGCTTTGAATCTCTTGAGACCGTTTATAGCTCGATCAAGTATAACCTCACAGGTTAGTTTATCCGAGTTATACACGTTATGGATTAAATGGCTAATGACCGCCCAGTATAATTCAAAAGGATTTATTAAATCTGGTCGCAACCCATGATAATTTAAATAATAGGTATACGGAGTGACTGCCCCTTCCTTCAAGTCATCAAACATATCGGCAAAATCATCTGCCAATTGGTTGTATATTCCATAATAGAAAGCTCTATTGTCAAAACCTTCATCTTCAGGGGCACTAATGACTGATCGAACGATCAAGCGGGAGGAAGATGATTTTAATATAACGGGTATATAAATCTCTTCATTTGTGTAATTTGGGTTTGATAAATCTTTTACACGGTCTACTTCCTGTGACTGGAAAAATACAAAGGATTGCTCAAAGAAAGAGTTTAATGACTCTGGTTGCTGATGAGCTTTAATATATTCATAGGCATCACGGAGTTCAGAATGAATAAATTGAATAAGTTTTAAGTTTTCTCCGCTCCAACTACCCAATTTTGGAACAAATCCTGTGGTAAGTGTGGTCCGTATCAAATCTGTATATTGTTGTTTCTCTCGAGCGGACAGGACGTTGGCATCTAGAAGATCATCAATAAAGGGATAGGTCAGACCATAAGAATATCCAAGTCTAATCGCTTCATTAAGTTTCATCGTTCGTTCATTTGGTGATACGTCATTGCCCATCTCTTCTATGACGTGCATTAATACTCCGGCGATGATTTTGATTAGCTTTCGCTGTGCATGCTCGGCATCCATCCCCTCCGGAATATGGGAGGAAACGGTCTTTAGTTTTTCCATCAGCCAGATGAAAGTAGATTCAATTCCTTCCTTCTGTGCCCACCTATACAATCCTGTCATGCTGATTAGGTCCGTTTTGTTTGCTTGATCAGTGGCTGTTAGATGATTTTTCAAGCTGTCTACGACATTTCGGATTCTAGTCTGGGTATGTGGTGATTTAAGAGATTTTCCTAAATCCCTCATATAAATATAAGAAATACTTCGATGCAGATAGGAATCTAATTTCCCTGTTACATCCATCCAGCGGATATAATTGGAATAATCTTTGGTATCTGGTTTATTCTTTCGAGTTCTTAATAACGATAACAATGGGTGACGCATATGATTCTGTTTCCACACTTGAAAATCATTTGTTAAGGTTGAACTATAAGTTCTTTTTATTACCTGGTCATACAGCGACTGAAAATAGTGAGCCGCTCTTTGCTCAGCCAGTTGATAGCATTCATCGATATTCGTTGTTTTTTCCCCATTCATACTATTCATACATTACCTCTACTTAATAGTGTCAGATACAGGATTCATATTGGTACAAGCATTTTTTCAAAACTAACAAAATATTATTATGTATAATCGATCGCTAACAACTTTATAACTTACATTTTCACTTTTACTATTATTTTACTAGATTTGACAAAATGAGCCAACAGAAAGTAACCTTCACAGGAAATATCCCTATACATACAATAACATCACTAAGATTGTATTCCTTAAGAGAGAGGTTCCACATGTACTACAAAAGAGAAATTTATAAGATTACTCCTGGAAGGATACCTGAGTTTACACATTTCTTTGAAAAATACTTGAAAGCAAATCAGCAAAAAAATGGGGCAAGTCTGATAGGCTTTTGGACTACAGAAGTAGAGAATGAGCTCTTAATCATATGGCAATATCCAAGCTATAAAGACTATTTGAACATTCAAAAAAGAGTCGAAAAGGATGTTTTGCATCAGCAAGGTCAAGATCAACTGTTAGAATTAAGGGAATTATACTTGGATTACCGTCAAGATACAATAACTCCAGCAGGTGACCAGCCTGCAAAAAAACAAACGGTGACGGTAAGCGGATATATTACAAATGAAAAGGAAGAAACATTACTGGTCAAGACCTATTGGCGTTCAGATACGTGGGAACTTCCTGGTGGCGGAGTTGAGGATGGAGAGACATTAGACATCGCACTCTGTAGAGAAATCTATGAAGAAACAGGTATATCGGTTAAGTTACAAGGCGTAACCGGGGTGTATTCTAATGGAAGCACGGTTTCTATCGTTTTCCACGGCAAAAGTACTGGAGGAGACTTAAGAACATCTGAAGAAACACAGGATGTTCGCTTTGTGAAACTCGATTCATCCAATGTTCATCAATATATAAAACGAGGAAAGTTTATACCTAGAGTACTAGATGCAATTAAGGGATATTCCATCCCCTATGAAGCATTTAAGGTTAGGCCCTATGAACTTTTGGAGAGGTTAGAAGGAATAGCTATTCAAGATAAATCATAAAAAGCAACTGAGAGTTATTCGATTCTTGCTTAATCGTCATAACTCTCTTTGTATATTTATCTATAGTTTACTAATCTCAAAATCAACTAAAGCCACGTCATCTACAATATCCCCTACCAATTGTACTGCCTCCAAATGGTTGGGGTGAAGTTGATACGCTGCTAACATTTCACGATTCTCAAATAGCATTCTCATTCCAAATTCATAGTCAGCAAATTCCTGCTCAACTGTAGTATTTAAACCTACAGACACCGATTCCAGTCCAGGAATGTTACCCTCAAGAGAGCGAAACCGATTTACCAGTTCATTTTTATCTATTTCCTGAGTCCCTTCTTTAAATTTAAAAAAGACAAGATGCTCAATTTGATGCTTCATTTTATTCCCTCCTTAGTTGGTATTTAGTAAGCACCTTCTGACTCACTAAAAAGTGAATTCATATAATTTACGTCCGCACTAGAGAGATTAATGCCAGAACCTAAACAGCTATCTTCTATTTGTTCCGGTCGTCTTGCTCCAATAATGACTGAGGGTACACTTTTCCATCGTAATGACCATGCAATAACAAGTTGACTAACCGTACAACCGTAATCCGTGGCAATTGGCTTTAATTGTTCCACTAGTTTCAGAGTTTGAAGTAGTCGATCCTTTTGAAAGATTTCTTCTTCACTTCTCCAGTCCCCCTTCTCAAAACGAGGTACTTCTTTCAATTTGCCGGTAAGAATTCCCCTTCCCAACACTTTATAGGGAAGGATAGACATCCCTTCACTCTCGGCATATGGAATAATTTCATTTTCTACGATTCTATCCAATAAACTGTATTCAACCTGATTGGTGACGATTGGTAAATACTGACTTGCTTCTACCATCTGCTCAATAGAGAAATTAGACACACCAACATAACGAACCTTTCCTGACTCTACGAGCAAACTTAACGCTTCCATCGTTTCCTTCATTGGAGTATTGGGATCTGGCCAGTGCAGCTGATACAAATCTATCTTTTCCACCTTGAGTCTCTTCATGCTATCTTCACAAGCTCGAATCACATAATCTGCCTTCAAATTGTTCCTCAAATTCCCTGCATGGTCCCATTCCAACCCTACCTTAGTTGCAATGACCATGTCCTGCTGACTGGAACCCAACGTCTTACCTAACAGTTTCTCCGCATAGCCAAAGCCATACATATCCGCAGTATCAAAAAAATTCACTCCCAAATCTACGGCACGGTATATCGTTTTTCTTGCATCTTCTTCATTAACCTTTCCCATTCCATGGCCAGAAATCGGCCATGTACCGAAACAGATTTCAGAAACATTCAGATCTGTTTGGTGTAATTTACTGTACTTCATATATGCCCCCCGTTAATTGGAATCTTCAATAATGGACTTATTTATTCTTCATCGTATGTTTCGTTCATCTCACTACTGCAATCCCAACATACCGATCTATTTCTTTCCATTTTAGCTAACTCACTTCCACAACAAATACAAACATCATTCATAAAATTCTCCTCCTCGTTCATTTTCTGTGTAAAAAAAAACAGGAGAGCCGCAAATATTTTTCAATTGGCTCTTCTGTTTTCAAACTATTAATCTTGAATTACCATTTTTTTAGCCCTAATAGTTTCTCACCTAATTCGGTAAGTACCGCTCGATCATATTTTACTTGTTCCCAATTACGCGGATCCCCTGGAAAAGCGAATCCCTCAGGCTTAATTCTTTCGCTCCAAGATTGGATTCTTGTTTCTCTTAAGCTCTCATTATTTTCTTGTGCTGGAAACATGGAAATATATTGCGCAATTCGTGCCTTTTCAGAGTAGTTAGGGCGAATACCATGTGGCTGCATGCTATTAAAAATGAGCAAATCCCCAGCTTTAGTCACTACTTTTGTTGGAGTAAATCCTGTAGTGTCTGGTTTATATGGATCTCTATCTTCAGGCTGTGTTTTTACCCAATCATCAAACGTTCTATAGAGCTCAGGAATACACTGGAAACCACCCATGTCCACATCGGTATCGACTAGGGATAATACCCCTTGCACATTAACTGGAATTGGATCTAAGGAAGTATCTACATCCCAATGAATGAATCCCTTATATTCATGTCCAGGCTTCATTGGAAGGTTCAAATTACAGCGGTCAATACTCACCCAAAGCTTTTCAGTGCCCCAAATATCTACAAACGCATTGTAAATTTTCTCATACATGCGGTTATCCCATAAATACTGATGGTTATATAGTTCAACCATTCCAGTGTTCATTAGCTCCTTCATTGCCATTTCACGGCGTGGAGCTGTGTACCATGTAGATGAATCATTAGCATCCTTTTCTTCGAATTCCCAAATTAACCTTACTAAACGTTCAATATGATCTTGAGGAATTGCGTTACGAATAATAACATAGCCGTTTTCCTTCCAAAACTTCCAATCCTCTTCACTTAATACCCTTAATGGTTCATTGTTTTTGCGTTCATTTAATGGAATTTCTATTTCAAGGATATTATTTAGCTTTTTTTCTGCTTTCATTATTTACTTCCTCCTTATTTATCTTTGATTTATTAATAAGCAAACGCTTATTTGCTAGTAAATTTATCAAGATTTTCTTTTGTTACCAGTTGGAAAGGAATCATGTTGTCTTTGTCCACTTTTTCACCCTTTGCCGCTTTTTTTGCAACCTCAACCGCCATTTTTCCTTGTGCATCAACATCCTGAAAAACAGTTGCTGAAAGTTCTCCTGATTTAACTGAATTCAAAGCATCTGGGATCGCATCAATTCCGATTACCTTGATATTTTTCAGTTTCCCTGCTGCACTCAGTGCTTTTATGGCACCCAAGGCCATTTCATCATTTTGAGCAACGATTGCATCAAGCTTCTGTGATTGAAGCCAGTTTTCTGTTAACGATAGGGCCTCTTCACGCGACCAATTGGCTGTTTGTTCCGCAGCAACTTTTATATTTGGGAAGTCTTTTAACACTTTTTCATTTCCTTCAGTTCGGTTTACTTCAGCTGAATTGCCATTAGGTCCATGGATAATGCCAATCTTTCCTTTTCCACCTAACAAGTCTGCTATATGCTTCATTTCTATTTTTCCAGCTTCGACATCGTCAGATCCCACATGCGCTGTTGCTTTGTCTTCATTTGAGACAACTGCGAGCACAGTAATAATGGGAATATTTTCTGCGACAGCCTGCTCAACAACTGGAGCACTACCATCCTTGTCTGCCGGATTTAAGATGATCGCATCTACTTTCTGATTGATAAGATTTTCGACTTGACTAATTTGATTTTCTGCTTTACCTTCTCCATCCGATTCAATTAATTGGACATCAGCGGATTTTGCATATTTACGAATGGAATCTTGTAAATTAACAATATATTCATTCTGCAAATTCTGGTACAAAACACCTATTTTGAGCTTTCCTTTTGCAGTTCCACTTGCTTTCTCTTTTGCTTTTCCTGAACATCCACTTAAAATTCCGAGAACGATTAATAGGGCTGCAGCTAATACCTTCCACTTTTTCATACACTCACTCCTTATATTTTTTATTGGTGATTCTTTTTATCAAGTAGAACGGCAATGACGATGATGGCTCCTTTTAATATTTGTTGATAGTAGGAAGAAACATTTAATAGATCTAGACCATTGTTCATTACTCCAATAATCAACACTCCAATCAATGTTCCAATTAAGCTCCCTACTCCGCCAAATAAACTAGTTCCTCCAATAACTACAGCTGCAATAGCATCAAGCTCATACCCCTGGCCGAGAACAGGTGATCCTGACATAATTCTTGAGGAAAGAACCATCCCCCCAATTCCAGCTAATAATCCGGATATGGCGTAGACCCCAATTTTGACAGAGCTGGTGTGAATGCCTGATAGTTTAGCAGATTGTTCATTTCCGCCAGTTGCAAACACATGTCTACCGAAAACAGTAAAATTGAGAATAAATATTCCTACTAAAACAATGACCAAGAAAGCAACCACAGGAATAGGAAATCCTAAGATATAGCCGCTGCCAATATTGTTATAACTACTGCTTAAGCCAATAACAGGGCGGCCCTCCGTATAGACCATAGCTAGTCCTCTAGCAGCAGTCATCATTCCTAAAGTCGCAATAAACGGTGCAACCTTCCACCTAGCAACTAAAACACCATTAATTAGTCCACAAGCTAATCCGACAGTAATTCCGATGATAATTGGGATAAAAATCGAATAACTGCTGTCTGCTTTAGCAAAGCTTGCAGCAACAACGGCTGAAAGAGCCATAATGGATCCGACAGAAAGGTCAATCCCCCCAGTAATGATCACGAAGGACATTCCAATTGCTACAATGCCGATAATCGAGACTTGCCGCAAAATATTGATTATATTGGTAGATGTTAAAAACGACTCAGATGTAATAGATAAGATGATAAACAAGATGGCAAAAGCAATATAAATCCCATATTTTGCAAAGAGCTTTCCTGTCCCCCCCGTTTTTATTACCGTTTGTGAATTTACTAAATCCATTAGACTAAATTTCGCTACTTCTTCTTTTTGAGAGTTCATCCGATTTTTTCTCCTTTCTGAATACCTGCACAACATGCCATCACTTTTTCCTGGTCAAACTCCTCTCTGGTAAACTCTCCAGTTAATTTGCCTTCACTCATGACAATAATCCGGTCACAAATACCAAACAATTCAGGCATTTCTGAGGAAATCACAATCACGGATTTACCCATACTTGCAAAATCGTAGATAATTTTATAGATTTCTGCTTTTGCACCAATATCGATTCCTCTAGTAGGTTCATCTAGAATTAAGATGTCAGGATGATTTAATAGCCATTTAGCAATAACAATTTTTTGCTGATTACCCCCACTTAAATTTTTCACTAACATGTTCCGATTTGGTGTTTTAATCTTTAAAGAAGTTATTTGCTGGTCTACTGCACTGTTTTCTTTTTTTCGAGAGATGATATTTTTAAAGGAAGTAAACTTCTTTAAATTAACTAAACTGATGTTGTCTTTAACTGAACCTGTTAAATTTAAGCCTGTTTGCTTTCTATCCTCAGTTACTAAGGCGATTCCATTTTTTATTGCATGCTTAGGGTGTTTATGTACCACCTTTTTTTGATTAATATAGATTTCACCACTATGGGGAGGATTCACACCGAAAATACTTTCGACCACTTCGGTTCTCCCTGCACCTACCAGTCCTGCAATTCCAATCACCTCCCCTTGATGGACGGAGAACGAGATATTTTCAAAGTAGTTTTTTCGTGTAAGCTTTTTCACCTCCATGAAGACGTTTTCAGTTTTCGTTGTTTTTGTTTGATACACTTCTTTAAGCTCTCTACCGACCATTAAGGAAATAAGTATATCTTGATTTAACTCTGCTGCTTTTTTACTGTCGATATAACAACCATCCCTTAATACAGTTATTTCATCTGCAATTTTAAAAATCTCATCCATTTTGTGAGAGATATAAATAATAGACTTGCCTTGAGAGGTTAGCATTTTAATAATTTCAAACAGTTTTTCCACTTCTCTATCCGTGATTGCAGAAGTTGGTTCATCCATCACGATAATATCCGCTTGATTCGAAACCGCTTTCACAATTTCGACCATTTGTTTATCTGATACAGAAAGGGAAGACATTTTTTTATCTGGGTCCAATTTAATTTTCAATTGCTCAAATAGCTTTAGTGCCCTTTCACTTTGTTCCCTCTTCTTGATTACCTTACTTCTTCCGATGGTAGGTTCTCTGCCAAGAAAGATATTATCTGAAACAGTCATCTCAGATACAAAACTTAACTCTTGATGGATCATACTAACCCCACTGCGTAAAGCATCGCGAGGATTATTAAGCTCTACTTTTTCCCCTTTTAGAAAAAGTTCACCTTTATCTGGTTTATAGATACCGGCAAGTATTTTCATTAGTGTAGATTTCCCTGCTCCATTTTCTCCCATGAGTGCATGGACAGTTCCTTTTTTCACATAAAGGGAAACCTCATCAAGTGCTCTCACACCTGGAAATGATTTTGAGATCCTTTTCATTTCGAGAGCGTACTCATTCTTCTTCTCCAACTGAATGTTCACCCCTTCTTATCAAAATCTGATTAGTTAGAATATTACTATCGCCATAGTGTTAATACAATTAACTATCGTGCTAAGCTTAAAATAAAAACTATAATATCTTGCTATTACCCTTTTTATTTCCTATTCGTTTTTCTACTAGTTCATTAGTAACAATTCGAAATTCAGGTCTTGATTATAAAAATTTGGGTGTTTTTATTAAATTTTTTGTTATAGAATGAAAAAAAGACATCACAATTCTACATATCTTGAATTTTAGTAATCTAAAGTATGTTGTTTTTGCTAAATAAAAAACTATACTATCTTGCGGTCGGTGAATTATACTGCTAAAGCAACTAATTGGAGGATGAGATGATGGGGAACTCTATTTACAAAGTTTTCAACGAGGAATATGTAGATTCACCTTTAAAATTTAATAAGCCCCCTGTCCTTGCCTACTCTGGGCAAGTTGGCGGTAATCCGAATTGGAATTTTCCGAGTCACAAACATGATGATTTAAGTGAAATTATTTATATTTGTGAGGGAGAAGGAACCTTTATTATTAATAATAAAAGTTATACTGCAAGAGAAGGCGATATTCTCATCTACAATTCGGGGGTCATCCATGAAGAATACTCGAATCCAACAAACCCACTCAAGACCTTCTTTTGCGGGGTCTCCAATCTTGCTATTGATCAGTTGAAAGATCTTGATATTATCCCATCAAATCTAGAACCAGTAATCCGAAAAAATGAATTATCAGATCAGATTGGAACCTATTTAGCACATATATTTGAAGAATCATCCCTACAAGCCGCAGGTTATGAAATCATTTGCCAAGGCTTATTGACCTCTTCTATCGCATTAATTCATAGAGCTATTAAGCTGCAACATTGTAAAAGTGAAACAAAGGAAGCCCATACCCTTGCCCATCGAATAAAAGAATTTATTGATAAAAATTATAAAAAAAATATTAAGCTTGAGGACATTGCTGATGAATTATTTATCAATAAATACTACCTATCACATGTTTTTAAGGAACAAATGCAATTGACCCCGATCAATTACTTAATTAATCGAAGAATGGGCGAAGCAAAGAACTTGTTAGTATCAACGGAGTTAAAAATCGGAGAAATAGCAAGAATAACAGGTTACGATAATCCAAACTACTTTACACTTTTATTTAAAAAAATGACAGGTGAAACACCTAAACAATTTAAGGAAAGCCATCGAAAAAATCTATATTATCATAATAATTAATACCAAAAAAAGAGGAGAGCTTTTTATTTTAAAAGTTCTCCTCTTTCATTTATTAAAGGGTGAGTTTAGGTTCTTTAAGGTATGAATTCTTGCCGTAAGAAGGAATAAATCATTGTAGTGGTTTTGTACGTATTCATCAATTATGTTCATCCCATTTTGAAACTGATCAACTAAATAATAAGTATACTTTCCATCCCAATCGAACTGATTGATTCTGAGAAGTTCATCTGCAATTATTTGAAACTTATACTCCTCTGTAAGAAGCTTGATTTGATACAATTTATCAGAATGTATACGGAAATTGTTTTTGTTTTCATGTCTTTGATTTACAAACTTTATAAAACTAGTAATATTTTCAGCCAACATAATTGCTTTCTGCCGCTCAAATTCCATTTCTCACTCTCCTTCATGCAGTTAGTACTTAATCTTTATAATTTTATGCTCATAGCGTTTATCAATATACTCAAATTAAGTTTTAAGAAGGAAAAGACAGGGAATGCAAAAGATAAGCACATGAAATAATTTTACAAATAAAAGGAGAGATTATTATGGAAAAGCACTTAGATGAGCAACAGATAGAAAATCAGATTTATAAAAACGGAGATTCCTTAACAAGTTTTGATGATTTCAGGGAATATCTTAGTGGGAAGGTTCAATTAGGCGAAAGACTAGGAATGGACGAAGAACAATTAGCTAACTCTGCTCAGAAAGTTGCTGATTACCTAGCGGCAAAAGAATCACCTAAGAATTCCGAGGAGAGATTATTACAGGAGCTATGGAACGTTGGTACGGAGGAAGAGCAACATAAACTGGCTCATATGCTTGTTCGTTTAGTGCATCACTCATAGGCACACTTAAAAATGTATAGAAAAAGGGCTTGGTTTAATAAAATAAACCAAGCCCTTTTTCTATATACACAATTAAAGTACCAAAAAATATTGAATTTGGTTCGGTGAAATTGGTGTAATGGCCATTATGTGATAACCGATGCTTAGCAATTGCGATAAGGTTTCTGCACAATTGGGCCGAGGAGGCTCGATTGGTGCGTGAAAACTTTTATATAGATTGATGAATTGATTATCCGTTGTACAATGAAGCAATATAACATGTCTACCGGTCCACGGTTGACCGATTATTGGTTGTGGATGCAGTTCCCTCATATTGAACACCCTCATTAATTGATACAATAGATTATGAGAAACCACTCGTCCATTGTTCTTGAGGAATAACTATGATTGAATCTTCTTTATAATCCCTTGATAATTTTCTTCACTAATAATTCCTAACCATTTACAAAGGTAGGAATTCACTAAAATTTTCTTCTGGACTCTTCTAGTTATATACATATGAACAACTCCGCTTTTTCTACATTATATTCTATTTGCTCAAAAAAGTTTCCTTCATCCAAAAAAATTACTTAAATCAAACAAATGGACAAAAAGAAGATAGTCTCCATATGTATAGGAAACATTTTCTCGCTGGACAAGCATAAGATTGAATAACAATCTTTTGCTGAAGGGAATGCTTCTCGTGACTACTAGTAAATCCAGGTTAACTGCCTCCATGTATGCAACAATGTCGATTAGTTTTTGGGGAGTTTCATTTGTATCTACCAAGGCTGTCTTAGGAAAGCTTGACCCCTATTCGTTGCTTGTCCTTCGTTTTGGAATTGGAGCCTTATTTTTGCTGTTGTTGTTAGTCGTGCTACGGACCCGGATGTTCATTTCTTTAAAACATTTACCCCATTTAATGATACTTGGCATTCTAGGAGTGTTTGTTCATCAGGTGCTTCAAGCAACAGCGTTGTTAACGATTGATGCTTCCTCTGCTGGATGGCTCATTTCCTTTTCACCTATCTTTACAGTCATCCTTTCCCTTCTCTTTTTACACGAAAAAATAAATTTCACTAGGGTCTCAGGGATGGTCCTTGCGATTACTGGTGTTCTGCTAGTCACTTCGACAAGAAGCGGACACTCTTTCCAACTAGCTATGAATATTGGCTTTTTTCTCATGATACTCAGCACGCTAAATTGGGCTGTTTATTCGGTGCTGTTAAGAAGCTTAAAACTCCCTTACCCTCCTCTTTTGGTGACTTTTTATATGAGTTTACTTGGCCTAATCCTCACAATCCCTTTTATCATAAGGAATAGAGGATGGGAAACCCTTTCCCTTTTAACCCATACAGAATGGGCCCATTTGTTGTTTCTCGGCATTTTTGTTTCAGGCATCGCATATTGGTATTGGGGAAAGGCACTTGAAGTGCTGGAGGCTTCGAAGGTATCTATGTTTTTATATTTAGAGCCAATTACCACTTTAATTGCTGCGGTATTGCTCTTACAGGAGAAAATTTTACTCGTAAGTGTAGCTGGCGGAATCATAATTATTATTGGAGTCATTATTGTTAATGGACATCTGATGCCTATGTTGTTCAACTTCTTTAAGAAAAAACGACTATAGGAGGAGTAATACTTCATGACTTTGACAAATAGGATTAAGAATGTTTTAGTTCCTTTAAAAAAACCATCAAAGGACGAATTAAAAGAGGCTCTATTAAAACTTGATATAAAAATCGATGAACTTGCTAGCTTGCCAGAACCATTAAAGGGTAAACCGTACAATCGAAGGCTTCTTTATAAAAATGATGAAGTTGAACTGCTTGTAATGAATTGGTCGCAATTAGAGTGTGCCCCACATGATCACGGCCATTCCCATGGCTGGATTCAAGTCCTTTCCGGTACCTCGCTTAATTCGGTTTATGAGGTAAAAGGCAACGGCTTGCCTACCGAATTGTTTCAGCAATACCATCATCAAGGGAAATATTTTTATGCACCGAAGAAAGCTATTCATAAAATGCAAGCTTCCCATAAGTCCGATTTAGTCACTCTCCACCTATACTCCCCTCCCATCAAAGGTATGATTGTCTACGACCTACAAAAGTGTGCGGCCTGTGTGGTATCCGATGATTGCGGAGCATGGTGGCCTGATGAGCAATATCAGAAGGTGAAAGAGATACAGCTTAGGAGAGATGTTGTTATTGAAGACTAACATTCTAGTAAGAAACCCTCTACAAATATCGTAGAGGGTTTCTTACTATATAAATCTATTGTAAATTAATTATTGGGCCATTCACTTGCTGATAAGGAAAATATTGTAACTGAAATTGCTCGCTCTTCGGCAATTCATAGGCAAGTGTACCTGTGACACTACTGCCAGGATCTAGTTCACCCGATGAAAGGGTTGTATCAATATCAATCATCAGAAAGGGCTGGAAATAATTTCCCCCTTTACTATCCACCAAATTGAAGAAATGTGGACCAAATCGCACTTTCTCCCTTCCCGTATTTTTAATTTCAACAGTAATGATATAAAATTCATTTCCTGGTTTAGGTTTCTCTTCAGAGGTTCCTATTGATTTTTCAACCTTCGTTACCATTAGTGTGGAATCTTTCAGTTGAATCTCCTCTCCAACCGCATGTGGTTTCTGTTTCACTGGGGTTGAAGTTTCTTGTGCTAGTGGCGAAGTGAAAACAACTGGCTTAGTGGATGTAGATTTCTTATTAGCACTAGCCGCCTCTGGAATTTTGGCCTTCCCACCTGGTTCATAAATAGTCACTACACATATAAAAATAACAACTATCCCCCATATTAAGCCTTTACGGTTTAAGAACGTTTTCCTGGATCCCTTACCAACAACCTCCGAATATCCATGCGGTTGTTGGTCTTTTTTCACAAATTCAAAAAGGTTCTTTTCTGGTTGAATGGGTGAAGAAATAAATACATCTTTCTTTTTCTTCTTCAGGACAAGCGTTCCATTCATCTGTTCTTCCAGTTCTTTTCTCATCATGTTCACAATTAAGATAACAACGAAAAAGCCTAAAATTGGAACAAAGATCATCCATGGTGCTCTCATAAAGTCATGAAAATTCTGGCCAATTAAACCAGCCCACTCATTGGTTATAGAAGCTGCCTTCGGCGGTTCTTCATACCCAAACGTTCCTCCAATGGTCTGACCGCCAAGAAAAAACGAAAAAATACCTAAATGCATCGTAATCTGGAGGGCGCTTAATAACTGCTGGAAGGTAAATAAAACCCCATAAGAGCGAAAATAGGGCATCAAATGTCTTCGGATTATATGAAACCTACTAGCCCCCATTAAATACGAACTCTTCACAAAGGATGTTCTAACCAATTCATCCGTAATCTCTGAAGCAAATATTGTAACCGACGGGAACCCAAGGAAGACTAACATCAAAATCTGATAAGTAACAACCGACGACATGGGACTTTCAAACGATCCATGCACTGGCAACATTAAAACAATTCCTAAGAATACAGTCGGAATATATCTGAAAATAACGAAAAAGTCCTTAAAGTACTTTTTCAAATATGGTGCATAAATGGATAAAAAAACGCCCATCACCCCTCCAAATAGGACTCTTAGGAGGGCAACAACAAGTGCAGTCACTAACGTGTATTTTGCACCATACAACATAAGCAAATGCATATCCTGACCGTTACGGTCCGTTCCCATGATATGTTCAAATGACGGTGGAAACGGAGCTCTTCCAAGAACATTGCCCTCTTCATCGGAAACTAAGATTTGTTTATTAAAATCCATTGGTCCGTAAAGGGGATATAAATAACTTGCTAGAAAAAGAAGGAGGAGGAGAGCTATTCCTACAATCGTTTTTTTATACTTCCTCATAAACTAACACTCTCCTTCCCTTTAAAAAACGTAAGCACCAAGAGACTTATGGCTTCTATGACCAATAGTGGCAATGTAAACAGTAGTAGACATATTACTAGTAATAAAAACTCTCCCATTCCCATTGCGATTGGAAAAGTTTTCGTGAAACCGTTGATGTTAAACATGAACTCCAAAAGATAAAGATTGGAAAGAATAATCCAAATACTTGTTCTCAGCTGAATAATTAACAGTGGGAAGATGTTACGAATCATATGTACAATTAAAATCCTACTTTTCCTAATTCCTTTTGCCTTAAGGTATAAAACATAGTCCCTAGACTCTTCCCCCTCTAAGGCCTTAATTAGAAATTGCATAAAAAACAGGGTTGGGAGGAAAGCGATTGTTACGATGGGCACAAAATAAGGCTTGTGACCAAAGATGCCATAGAGCTGCAAAAATTTCAGTCCAGTAGTTTTATAGAGAGTAATTACGAAAAACATAAATAGAAAAATAATGAGCAAATCAGGAACGGACTCAAAAAAATCAGTCATTTTCCTGAACAGATTCCCTATCTTTCTGGGTGCTAGTTGCACCATTAACGCCCCCAGAATACCAACAATAATAACTACCAATAAGGATGCAACAACAATGGACATCGAATAACGATAGCTTTCAGCCATATTCATTTGTTCAAATAAGCTTAGGAATTGAGGATCCTTAATTTGAGTCAATTTGTGAATATTAATTTCTACAAATTCCCTAAACGGTTTAAAGTTAATGGTTAGTGTTTTTTCTATTCCAATTAATGTAGGTAGTGCAAAAACAAACAGAATTCCTGAAATCATAAGAGCAATCCTAAGGGGCAGATCCAAATATTTTTTCATTTTTTACCTCTCTAACATTTATATTGTCCGATATAGTTAACGGACCATCTAAAGTAATTAGACGTGACTGAACTGGATATTTGTTCACATTTTTGTAAAAAAAGTGAAATCCCCTTATAAAAAAGCCTCTTTCGCTTAATTGGGTTCTCCAATCTAGCAAAAGAGGCTTATATGAATTATAATTTATAGTTTTATAGGTTCTTTATTAGAATGTTAATGTTACTTGGGCATCCTTAGCAAACTCTAAAAATGTCACTGCACCGCCAACTTCGATACCATCAACGAATGCTTCTTTTTCTAATCCCATAACATCCATTGTCATTTGACATCCAATGAATTTAACCCCTAACTCCTGTGCCATTGCTACTAATTCTGGAATAGCAGGTACATTTGCTTTTGCAAATCCCTCAGCAAAGTGTTCTTTTCCTTCAGGCATAGGTAGTGCTTGATAAGCTTCTTTATGAATTAGGTTTAGGCCTTCAAATGTGAAAAAAACCGCTACTTCCTGATCTGATGCTGCTGCAGCAGTTGCGATATTAAATACCTTATACGCGTCAAATAGTCCACCATTGCTTGCAATTATTGCTACTTTATTACTCATGTTTTATTCCTCCCGGTTTAGATATACTCAGACTTTTATTCAGTCATTATTAGAATAACAATTTTCATCGTCGTAAGGATAATACCATTACCCCTATGGGTATGATAATAAATGAAAAAAAAGTAGATGTCAACACATAAAAATTACTTCCCTTTTGTTTTATAAAAAGGCTCTTATCGTAAACTTTGTTGCTCTCAGTACTTTTTTGTTCCTGATTCAAAAGCAACGTCGGACAGGATTGGCGGAAAAACAACAATCTTTGCGAAAACATCTTATAAAAAACGCCCTTTACAAATTTTCATCTAGAATACAAAGGTGGAATAAAAAAGCTTGCCGATTAGTCTATTCTACGACTTAATCGACAAGCTTTTTCAAACATTAAAAATATAATAATGCCACTTTTTCTTTTGCTTCTAAGTTTTCAATCATGGCATACCAAGACTTTGGTTTATTGGATAAAACGGTATAATAGCGCTTCAAAAATTGCACGATTAAGTCTGTTTGCAGCTCATTCATTTCTCCATTCATTGGGAGGAAACATAGATCTAGACCTGTGACTGCTTCCCCATCATTGTTCCAAGATGGATGAACATAAGGGAAATCAAGACGCTTGTAGCCAAGATGTGACAACACTTCACGACGAACATATGGATCCATCGGCTTAACGTCGCCAAATTCATAATGGTCTACACGATAGGGATCATAAATTTCTGCAAACATACCCGATAACTTTTTACCATTGGCTGCTGCTAATTCATTCAGGTCTTCTAGTCTTTTATTTGCTAAAAATGGACCGATTCCCAAGCCTGCTTGACCGATAATGGTAAAGTCAGTCATTGCCACATTAAAATCCTCATAATAACGGTACTCGGTCGCACCCACTACTTTTCCTTCATGAACAGCGACAAACACACGAATTCCCGGATCCTCTAACGGTTCTTTCCAAAAATCAAATTCTAATACCTCTTCTGCAGGGAATACATTTTGCATTAATTGATGCATTTGTTTAAATAACGGATCATTAATATTCGTAATTCTACTAAATTCCATTTCATAATCTCCTATTCTTTATTTTGAATTAATAAACGGATTTTTCCATTCCATTAGCGTCCCAAAATTACACGATTCTTCATCTTCTAAATAATCGGTTACCACTTTTATTGGGGTCCGGCCGCAACGGAGGAGAAAAGTAATAACTGGATCCTTTAACTCCCCTTTTACCACAACATCAATATATTGTTCTGGTGTCATATCATTTGCATGTTTGTGATACCCTGGCATTCTACCACCACCAAGCAATCTTTCCAGCCCCAAATGCACAACCACATCATACATAGAAAACATCAACCACTTGCCTAATCCTAATTTTCGAAAAGCAGGACGGACACCAATATCGACAACATATAGAGTATTTCCATTTGGGTTGTGGTGACGAATATAGCCATTATCTGTTATTTCTTCCCACGAATGTTCTGGATGTTGGGGATCAAAGTCAACAAGTAATCCAGTCATAGAGCCAGCTATTTCACCACCCACTTCGATACATAAAGCTCCCTGTGGAAAAAGAGTCACATGATTATTTAGTTGCTCTTTATTCCACCATAATTCAGATGGAAATGGAGGAGGAAAGCTTTCCTGTTGAATACGAATTAAGTCAGGAAAGTCCTTTTCTTCATAATTCCGGATGACAACTGGAACAGGTTTGTCTTTGTCGAAAACGAAAAATTCTTTTCGATACATGATGATCCCCCATTTCTATTTGTTCATACTTCTATTTTCCTTCCCAGTCTGGGTATAGGTCTGTGCGTCGATCACGCCAAGTAGTAACAGAACCTTTTTCACGAACTTGATATAATAGCTCTAAGTTTAGGTCAGCTGTAACAATCATATCTTGATTAATCTCACCTTCGACCAAAATCCCTTTTGGCGGGAATGGAATGTCATTTGGTGTGATTACGACTGCCTGCCCAAAATTGGCACGCATGAAATCAACCGTTGGCAGCGAGCCAATCGTACCAGTAGTAACAACATAGACTTGATTTTCGATGGCCCTTGCATGACTTGTGTAACGGACACGGTGAAAGCCGTGACGATCGTCTGTACATGATGGACAGAAAATAACATCTGCCCCTTTCGCTTTTGCCATGCGAACGATTTCAGGAAATTCAATGTCATAACAAGTTAGCATAGCAATGGTACCTTTTTCTGTCTCGAATACTTCAAGGCCTTCTCCTGGACTCATATTCCACTCATTGACTTCTGTTGGAGTAATATGCAGTTTTGCTTGTTCTACCACTCTTCCATCTGGATAAAACATATGGGCAACGTTATAAAGGCGATCCCCTTTACGAATAACATGTGTTCCGCCTATAATGTGCATCTTATATTTTTTGGCCAATTCAATAAATAATGACCGGTATTGATCGGTATAATCAGGTAGTTCCTGAATCGTTAATGCTTCCCCTTTATCGTTGCCAATTGACATAAGCTGTGTAGTAAAAAATTCAGGGAAAATGATAAAATCGGATCCAAATTCTTCTGCTGTTTTGATATAATGCTCCACCTGATCTGCAAACTCTTTAAAAGAGCTAATTGTATGAAGATGATATTGAACCGCTGATACTCTCAATTGCATATAATCCCCTTCTTTCTAATTGTTAATAAATATTTAATTTAATTCATAGTATACTTTTTTCACTATATAAAAATAAAAGTGCATTCTTGTAATAGAATACCATACATACTATATTTAATTTAGAAAGTTGATTCGAAGCATGCTATTCAAGAAAGGAGTTACATAATGAAGGAACAATTTAAAGCTTTGATTGTAGATAAAAATGAAAATAATTTTTCTGTTAGTGTCCAAAATATTACCTTTGATTCATTACCCCCAGGTGATGTTTTAATCAAAGTTGCTTATTCAGCCATTAACTATAAAGACGGTTTAGCTAGTATTCCAAATGGGAAAATTGTAACGTCCTATCCCTTTATTCCAGGTATTGATTTAGCAGGGGTAGTCGTATCTTCTCAAGATCCACGTTTCCGCGAAGGGGACGAGGTCATTGCAACAAGCTATGAAATTGGTGTTTCCCATTATGGTGGTTATAGTGAATATGCCCGAATTCCTGGAGATTGGATGGTTCAATTACCAGAAAATTTAACGTTGAAAGAATCAATGATTTTTGGGACAGCAGGTATTACTGCAGCCCTCTCCATTCAAAGGTTAGAAGATAACGGTTTAACACCAGAAAAAGGCAAGGTTCTTGTGACAGGAGCAACTGGTGGCGTAGGAAGTTTAGCTGTTTCCATGCTATCAAAAAGAGGATACGAAGTTGTTGCTAGTACGGGTAAAAGTTCTGAGCATGCTTTTTTATATAAGCTCGGTGCAAAAGAGATTATCTCTCGTGAAGATGTCTTTAACGGTAAAATTAAAATTCTTGATAAACAAATTTGGGCTGCAGCTGTTGATCCAGTCGGAGGAGAGACACTTGCTTCCATCTTAAGTAAAATCAACTATAATGGTTCAGTTGCGGTCAGTGGCTTAACTGGTGGTGGAAGCGTTCCTACCACCGTGTTTCCGTTTATTTTACGCGGCATAAACCTTCTCGGAATCGATTCTGTTTATTGTCCAATGGATGTTCGGCAAGAACTATGGAATCGCATGGCAACCGATTTAAAACCTTCTACTCTTTCTGAAATTGTACAGAAAGAAATTACACTTGGGGAATTACCTGAAACCTTGCCTACTATTTTAAAAGGACAAGCAAGAGGTAGAATCATTGTAAAGATGTAATTAAATATAAGAGAGGGATCAAAATCTCTCTCTTATAATCTTACCTTCTTAACATGACAACATTTTTTTCTTGATCTAAAGTGATCACCAAGTCAGTCATTCCAACAAACAGCCCATTTTCAACGACTCCCGGTATCAAATTAAGTAATAGTTCTAACATTTCAGGCTGAACGTGCTCAGGAATTTGGCAGTCAAGGATATAGTTCCCATTGTCAGTAATAAACGGGGTTTTACCGTTATATCTAATTTCCGGGACTAAACCAATGTCTCTAATGTGTTTTTCCGTCATCTCATAACCAAAGGGTATTACTTCAACTGGCAGTCGAAACGCACCTAATTTCTCAACCCTTTTAGATGAATCCGCTACAACAATAAATGTCTTAGCTGCTCTAGCAATGATTTTCTCTCTTAAAAGTGCTCCGCCCCCACCTTTAATCAGTTCCAAATCTGGATTGACTTCATCTGCACCATCAATAGCAATATCTATGCTTTCAATTTCACTTAAGCTTGTAAGTGGAATACCTAATTCTTTAGCCAATTCTTCCGTTTGAACAGAAGTTGGAATTCCTTTAATGGAAAGCCCTTCCTTCACTAGCTGACCAAGCTTTTGAATGGTATAAAAAACTGTCGATCCCGTACCAAGTCCCACTACCATGCCATCTTTTACAAACTCTGCTGCTTTTTCACCGACTTTTTGTTTTTCATCCATCTTTGCACCCCGTTATATTTTCACATTACAAAATTAATATAAGTTAAAACTAGCTATACCCTACAAAAAATATTCTTATAAGTAAATATTTATATAGTATTAGAATAAAAATTTTAATTCCTCGAATTCTATATAGGTAAGACTGCAAGCTGTATCCATGCAAAATTGAGGTCTTTCTGCTAGAATGAACTACTTAAATCGTAATTATTTTAGGAGTGATAAAATGATATCATTAACTGGAAAAACTGCCTTAGTTACTGGAGCAGGAAGAGGCATTGGACGCGCTACGGCTATTGCCTTAGCGAAAGAAGGCGTAAATTTAGGACTAATCGGCTTAAATATGTCTAATCTTGAAAAGGTAGCTGCTGAACTAGCACATTATGATGTAAAGGTTTCTGCAGCAACAGCAGATGTTACCGATCTTGAATCCGTTACTCATGCTGTTGAACATATCAAATCAGACCTAGGAGCAATTGATATCCTAATCAACAATGCTGGTGTTGCAAAATTTGGTGGGTTCCTTGATCTCACACCAGAAGAATGGGAAAAAATCATCCAAGTAAATTTAATGGGTGTGTATAATGTAACAAGAGCAGTACTGCCTGGCATGATTGAAAGAAAATCAGGTGATATTATCAACATCTCTTCATCTGCTGGCCAAAAAGGTGCGCCTGTTACGAGTGCTTACAGTGCTTCTAAATTCGCTGTTTTAGGACTTACAGAATCACTCATGCTCGAAGTCAGAAAACACAATATCCGTGTTACTGCTTTAACACCAAGTACGGTTGTAACTGATTTAGCCATTGATACAAATCTGGTTAAGGGCCATGAAGAAAACGTTATGCACCCAGAAGACCTTGCCGAATTAGTCGTGGCTAGTTTAAAACTTAATCCAAGAGTTTTCGTTAAAACAGCTGGACTATGGTCAACAAATCCTTCATAAAACAAAGCAGATCCACTTGGGTCTGCTTTTTTAGTTGGTACGAATTATACTGGACATTACTCTCTCTAAATCAACAAATAATTGGTTTACTTCATTTGTGCTAAGTGTACGAGCATTTTAGTTTGGAGACATGCACGAAAATTCTCCCTATTCATAGTGTGTCTATAAGGATGCTATGCAAGGACATTCATAAAATGAGGTGAAACGCAATGCCGGTTGTAAAAGCAAGAGGTTCGGATATTGATCTTTTAGCGAGGTTACTTCGAGCGGAAGCTGAAGGAGAAGGAGAAAGAGGTATGCAGCTTGTTGGGAATGTAGGTATTAATCGTATACGTGCAAATTGTTCAGACTTTAAAGGACTTCGAACAATTCCACAAATGATTTACCAGCCTCATGCCTTCGAAGCTGTTCAACATGGGTATTTTTATCAAAGAGCCAGAGAACGAGAAAAACGTTTAGCCCGTCGAGCAGTCGATGGAGAACGGTATTGGCCAGCAAAATTTAGTCTGTGGTATTTTAAGCCGCCAGGTGATTGCCCTCCAACTTGGTATAATCAACCTTTTGTAGGAAAGTTCAAGAATCACTGTTTTTATCAACCTAAAGCAGAGACCTGCGAAAACGTTTATAATACTTTTTAAAATTTGTATAATAATTGGGTTTTAGAAAAATAAAAAAAACACACCCTCTTGAATGAGAAGTGCATTTTCTTATTTTGATGGTCTTTAAGCATTCATTATATCTTTAAGCGATTATTAAAATGAATAAGTCTATCTAATTCTGCAACCATTCTACAACACTGTAAATAATCCTTTTTACGTCGTTTTTCGACTTTCATTCTCACTGAATGATGTCTTCTGTAATCTTCATACCCTACACCATGAGAACTACGCATCGCTTTTTCCATTTCGCTCGTATAACTTAATTGTAAATGATTAATACCCAATCATTCCTTTCAGTTCTTTTCACTTGGCGAGTTGTTCTTTAACGTAGTTTCTATCTTATCACCGACTTCTAGGGAACACAAAGTCGAAAAAACGTTGTAATTTGCTGTATTTGGGAATGTCATCCGCTCACAGGAAGCTATCACTGCCATCCTCAGTTTTGTATCCATATCCTTCCAAATGATACGTTTTACTAAAAATAATCCGAAAAATATGGGATCTCTCGTTCAATTAAATTCTCTAATATTTCAACAGTCTGTTCATCACTTGCAAGCCGACCGATAATTGCCAAATAAGATGGTCTCTTGTAACCAAGTAACATGGTTGTAAGTGTCTGAATGTCCAATGAAAAATCAGGTGAATTTTCACTTTCAAATAGCTTTCCTTGACCTTTGTCATTTACATGAAGTGTAAATATCCCCTGATTCCACTCCAGGATTGGATCATCTAGCATAAACGTCAGTTGGGTATCCGTACTAACTGCCTTAAAAGGATATTGAGAAATAAATTGTTTAATATCAACAATGCGCGCCATGTAATAAGGAGTAATTGTTTCTTTGATATCCCCATCCTCTAGCCAAAATGCTAATGGATCATTCGTAAAGGTATTTCCTTCAACTTTTGACACCATTGAGAAATGAGCACTGATAAAATTCCAGAGCCCGGTACGCGCTTCTTGATGAATATATACCATTTCTTTTACATGTAACACATCTTTTGAAATCCAATATAGTAGGTAACCCTGAGGTTGGTGCGAGCGATCATAATAAACAGCAGCCGTTAAATCATCCAAATCCCATCTCCAGTATTCATCCCAAGCCAATTCATTTCGAATCATAGCCGCATGTCGCATACTAGAAAAATTCCTATAAACCGTTCGAATATCTGGATGCTCTGTATTTAATCTCTCTACATAACCAGTAACCTTTTTCACCTTTGGCAATTGATTATCTCTGATTTCAAAGGTCATCTTATCGGAAATAATCTCCCAGCCTTTCCGACGATAAAAAGGAATCGAATATGGAAATAAATACGAAATGGATTGCTTTCTTTGCTGCATATCTGCAAGTGCCTGCCTCATCAACTTACTCATGAGTCCCATATTGGCATATTCCGGATAGGTACTAACACCTGTCAGCCCTCCCATTTCATATGTTCTCCCAAAAATATTCACTTGAAATGGATAAACTGCTAGTTGCGAAATCAATTTTTCACCATCAAACCATCCCAACACATCTGCCTTTTCCAAAACTGGTAGCTTGGCTAATGCGATTTCACGTTCCTCCCACCCGACCTTTTGTAGTTCTTTTTTTGTAACTTGGAATACATATCGCAATAACTCATTGAACTGTTGAAAATGTCTGGTTTCCACTTTCCCCATTCTGAGTCTATCCAATCGACTCATCCTATTCCCTCCAAAGTTCGTGCAGCTTCATTTATATTAAGGGTATCCTCATTCTTCTTTATCTATTTATTTTGGGCATTTATTTGGTATTTATGTGCAAATCGCAACCTTGTTGTTTTAGAAGTACATATTCTGACTTTTGGTGCCTTGAAACATATTTATTATTAGTTACCCAAAAGCGCCATGGAAAGTCACGTGCTTCACCAGCGTTGTCAATTCCAATCCTTTTCCCGACTGATATACTTTCCGGACAAAATCCTTTGGCAATATATAAAGGAGCGGTTGTAAGGGGACGGCCATAGTCCTCTTTCGTAATGCCCAATGATTTCGTCAGTTTGCCTGGTCCGTTGGTTAAACTCGTCAGTTCTTCCATTCCTCTTCTACTTTTCATTAGCCCAACCCCGTACAAAGGTTCCACGGCACGAATCAAAACGGCTTCAGGTTTTTCCTCACCTCCGCTGGTCACATTGAAAAGGCAGTGTGTATGCATCATATAAATGTAGGCAAGCCCGCAACGTTGAAACATGACCTCTGTTCTTGCTGTCCTCCTGTTTTGATAGCTGTGTGCAGCCCTATCACTCGGGCCGATGTAAGCCTCAGATTCTACAATATATCCAGCTGCAATTCCCTCATTAGTTTCTTTTACAAGAAGGCATCCTAGCAAAGCTTTTGCCAGTTCAAGAGTGGGCTGTTCAAAAAAATCCTGAGATACTGGAACGATTTCTTTGTTGAATTCTTCCATTGTTTTATGCCTCCATTAAATTTTAATAATTTTCCTATGTAAAAGTCTTGATCATCCCAGCTGTCTTTGAGAAGAATTGGAAGCTTTTATTATGTGTTTATTCATAGCTTGTTCATTGTTTATTCATAATCATTATGTATTATAGTTTTTACCTTCAGTATAATATTATTTTTAGGAGTGTAAAAATGAAAAAATTGATTCTTTCAGGACTTATTATTAGTGCATTAGGATTATCTGCATGTAGTAGTAATACTTCCCTAGTAAAGTCCGATGCAGGAAACATCACACAAGATGAACTATATCAGGCTATGAAAACAAAGTATGGAGCCCAAACGCTTCAACAACTTCTTGTAGAAAAAGTCCTTTCAAAGGAGTATAGCGTTTCTAAATCAGAAATCGATACAGAAGTAAAAAAATCTAAAGAGCAGCTTGGTGATCAATTTCTCCCAACCATTCAGCAATATGGCTATAAAACTGAGGATGATTTCCGAAAAAGTGTAAAACTAAATCTGCTAGAGAAAAAAGCGGTGCATAAAACGGTTAAGGTGACGGATAAAGAGTTGCAAGATGCCTACGCTGCCTATAAGCCAGATATTCAAGCACGTCATATATTAGTAGAAGATGAAAAAACAGCAAATGATATTGAAGCTAAACTTAAAAAAGGCGAGAAGTTTGAAGATTTAGCGAAACAATCTTCCAAGGATACTGCGAGTGCTACAAAAGGCGGAGATCTCGGATGGTTCGGCTCTGGCGTGATGGACCCTGATTTTGAAAAAGCAGCATTTGCCTTAAAACAAAACGAAATTAGCGCTCCGGTCAAAACGCAATTTGGCTATCACATCATTCAAGTGACAGGAATAAAAGAAAAACAACCATTCGATAAGATGAAAGTTACTCTCACGGATCAAGTGAAAGACTCGAAGGTAACGCAGGATATGATTCTCAAAGTATTAAAAGAAGAGTTTAAAAAGGCAGATATAAAAATCTCTGATAAAGATTTGAAGAGTGCTGCGGAATTCGCTACACCAGCAGCAACAACCAATTCATAATGATTGACTTATCAAAAAAGGCAACGACCATTGCGGTCAGTTGCCTTCTTTAAATAGGAGTTGTGCGACACACTCCACATGTACAGTATGCGGGAATAAATCAACAGGCTGTACAATCTTTAATTCATATCCGAAATGCTCAAGCTCTTTAATATCTGTAGCAAACGTATCCGGATTACAAGATATATATACGATTCTTTCTGGTTTGGATCGTCCAATTTTTCTCATCACTTTACCGCCTGCACCAGAACGGGGCGGATCTAGAACTAATAATTCTGGATGCCCAAAGCTCTCCAGTACTTCATCTATCCCATTTCTCGCATCTTTGGCTAAAAAGTATGTGTTTGTAAGGCCATTATCTAGAGCATTTCGTTTGGCCGATTCAATTGAACTCTCCACAATTTCAATGCCTGCTAGTTTTTCTACTCTGCTGGCGAAAGGAAGAGAGAACGTACCTACCCCACAGAATAAATCAATCATCTTTTCCGTTTTCTTTGGTTCACCCATTTCGATTGCTAAGTCCACCAGTTTTTGTGCTTGGGTTGGATTCGTTTGGAAAAATGTATCAAACCATAAGCGGAACCGATAACCATCCATTTCATCGTATATAAAATCACGTCCGCCTAATACATGACTTTTTTCGGATTGCGTTCGGTCGGCCCAGTCTGTATTTTCAAGCCATAACAAGCTTTTTACCTGAGGAAACTTTTGCCCAATTCTCTTTGCTAAATCGGCAGCTGCATCCTCTAAATGGGCAACAGGTCCTTCTGTTGCAAATAACGCCAGCATAATTTCACCTGTAGCAAAAGACTGTCTCACCATTAAATGACGTAGCAATCCTTCATGTAGGTCTTTGTTATATCCTGTTAATTGGTAGTTCTTCACCCATGCGGCTACTTCCATCGCAGCTTCAACCATTTCCTTACCCGCAATCAAACATGATTCGAGTGAAATGATTTTTCGGAAGTTCCCTTGTTCATGTAGCCCAAGTGACCCATCAGGAGCAAACGTAAATTCCATTTTATTTCGATAACGCCAAGGTTCGTCCATACCAATCGTGTCTTGAACGAGGTTCGGATTAAAGCCTTGAGCTTCAATTGCCTCTTTTACATGAAGAGTTTTTTGTCTTAACTGCCCGCTATAATCCCAATGCTGCCATACGCATCCCCCACATCTTTCAAAATGCGGACATGGAGCAGTTGTTCTTTCTGGATTCGCCTCAAGGATTTCTTCCGGCATTGCTTTTCTTCGTCTTCGATCCGGCTGGTCAACGATGACACGGACCTTCTCACCTGGAAGAGTTTGCGGAATAGTAAGCTTTAACTTCCGTTTATTTCCAAGCTCATTTTCAAGCCATTGAACCGCTTGACCAGAGCCTTTTTCATCTAAATTATCTATTTTAACTAGCATTTCTTTTGCTGTAGTAACAGTCAATTTTTCTTCCTCCCAAATTACCTTTCTTACTCTATTTAAAAATATAATAAAAATCTATTATGACATAAGTTTATCATTTTTTTAATCCTCTTTTACAAATAATAAAACCACCAAAAAATAGAATTTGGTGGTTTTAGCGTTTATTACATTGTTTTCAAAGAAGGGAATTTACCAAAATTTGTACCTATTTTTTCGGGTTTAGATTAAATCTAGTTGACCCACAATTTTCGTCCCATGTACTTCACTTATATTCAACTTACTAGTTAGATAATGTAGGTTTTTGTCTGTAATTCCACCACCCGGCAAAATGATTATTTTGTCTTTCGCAAAGTCCACAAATTCCTTCAACCGGCTTAGGTTGTCTTCGATTGAACTAGATTCTGGCCCTCCGTGAGTTAAAATCCGTTTCACTCCATGTTTCGCAAGCCAATCAATAGCCTCAAATTGATAATCGGGTTTTATATGATCGAATGCCATGTGAAAGGTAATATCCAGCCCTTTCACAGAATCCAGCAAGTGAAGCATGGGCTCTTCATCAATCCAGCCTGACTCATTTAAACAGCCAATTACCACTCCGTCTGTCCCTAACTGTTTGAAATGGACAATATCATTTTGCATAATCTCAATTTCTTCTTTAGTATTTATAAAGTTTCCACCTCTAGGTCTAACCAAGGTCATGACCTTCGTATTGTTGAGGTGACAATATGTAATGGTTTTTGCAGCTACCCCGTGACTAACCGTTGTGCCTCCTACAGATAGGTTGTCACATAGTTCAATGCGATTTCCCCCTCTCGCAATAGCCATAGGAACCCATGTAAAATTCTCCACACAAACTTCTTTTAGCATACAAACACACCTTTTTTGTTTAAACGTAAAAAAATTACCAAAATACATAGTTTAATAATATCACGGTATTGGTTCCTATAACGCAATAGCCATAGAAAAAACACACTCTCAATTAATGACAAGTGTGTTCTAAACACCTTATTATATTTATCATAATTCTTGCATTTTCGACAAATTAATTGAGCAATAGACTGCTAGGTGGTAGAGATTTGTTTGATTATTATTTCTATCAGCCTTTTTTAGATTTTCGTTTTCTATTACGTTTTCCACTGCTTCCATGACTACCACTACTACCATGACTACCGCTGCTCTCATGATTACCACTGCTTTCATGTCCTGTACCTTTGCATTTTCTAGGCTGATTAAGCGAAATATCCTCTACGGAGTGAGAGAGGTTATCAAGAACACCTTTTATAGTATTATATGGAGCTGGTCCTAGATTATAGAAATTATTAAAAACATCTGTAACAATTAAGTCTCCTGTGTTTTCATCCTCATCGATTCCCGCGACTCCCACGGGTAAAAGATAGGTTTTAAGAATCATGCCGGTATTAACATCCACCGCAAACAGTTGATTTCTAATCTCGCCTGCATCTGACAGAATGACTTTTTTTCCACCAAGGTCACTCGGGCGGGCAATGGCAAGGGTATCGTTCCCATCTATAGTGGGATCTCCTTGGAATGGAATTTCTATTATTTTTATAATTTTACCGTTACGAGGGTTAAGATTGTAAAAACGACTGACCAAAACTTGTTGCCCCGTCTCTGGATCATCTTTTAAAATTGGTAGGTAAACGGCCGCCCATAGCGTACAATCATCTGGGTCCATGTCTAAAGCACCGATACCGGGTCCATTCACTCCGCCAGGATCCGGGATCGTAAGTATCTCTTCACCTGTTAGTGGATTATTCTTATGAATGAATCCATCGCCAAAACCTCCAACTCCGGTTACCCTGGTTGTCCAAATAAAACCATCAGACGGATCAAAAGCTACACCTCTCCCATTCCCATAGGTTCCGTTTCCTGGAACAAAAGTGGAGATTACAGTGTCTGTCTTTAGATCCCATACACGCATCGATGCAGCACCTGAAGCTGCAAAATCATAGGCCCACAGGAGACCCTTTGGTAAAATATTTCCCATGCTGAATACTCCTTTGCTATTTTTTAGTTAATTATTGGAATAATTTTAACTATAATAAACTATTCAAAATACCAAAAAAGTAACAAAGCAGTTGTCCCTACAAAAAGAAATATTTTCTTACTCAAATACTTTTCTCTATACTTTTTGTTGATTTCTCTAATTTCGTCATAGGGTAATCCATCACGTACAATGACTTTATTATCAAACCAATGGTTTTTGACTAAACAATTGTTTCGGCGTTTTACCAATGATGACCTACTGAATGTTGATTTCACTGTGTTTGAAAAATAAACGGAAAAATTCCGTTTAAATTGGGAAATACCCCTATTTCCTTAAAAATAGAGGAAGTTTTTCCGCTAATATTTATCCAAATCATTAGATTTCGTCTTATTTAGAGCAGTTAATCGGAATATCTCCGCTTATATCTGCTTCTTAAGCTTCCTCTATATACAATAGCCGGAAATTCTCCGCTTATGAATTCTCATACCTTCACGAAAATCAACAATGAATAATAACAGACCCTTTCTAAAAAAAGAGAAGTGCTTTTAAAAACACTCCTCCCTCTACTATTACTTATCATTTCAAGAGCCCCGTCATCTTGGAAACACCTCTTGCCGCGCTAGTCACTGTTGCTTCATTCTTTCTACTAAATCTCGTCTTAATCGACCTTAAAATATGATATGTGGTTGGTACAATCACCAAGGTTAACAAAGTTGAAGTCAGCAGCCCCGATATAACGACAATCGCTAAAGACCTCGAGATCAATCCACCTTCACTGGACAAAGCTAAAGGTAATAGCGCACCAATTGTCGCCAGCGCTGTCATCAAAATCGGGCGTAGACGTGTCTTACCTGCTTCAAGCAAAGCTGCCTTGATTTCCATTCCCTTCTTCTCATTCTGCTTCACCCGTTCCATTAACACAATCGCATTGGTCACCACAATTCCGATTAACATGAGGAAGCCAACCAATGCTGGCATGCAGAGTGCTTGATTCGTCAGATATAAGCCCAACAATCCACCCGAGAACAAGAATGGTAAGGAAGACAAGATTGACAGTGGCATTAACATATTTCCAAATGCGACAAGCATGACAATGAACACCAACACAACCGCAACCGCCATCGCAATCGTCATATTTGTAAATCCTTCATTCATCGCTTGCGCTTGGCCTTCTGAATGATAGGTAATTCCCTTTGGTAAATCTAACGCTTTCAGACGCTTATCGACTTCTGCTTGCACACCAGAAGTATTATCCGTTGTGATCCGGCCAGAAACCTGCACATATTGCTGTTGATTTAATCGGTACAATGCAGAAGGACTTGGCTGCTTCGTAAGAGTCGCCACATCTGATAATGTGACTGGAACCCCCATCGGGTTCATGATTGTTTGGCTCATGATATCATGAATCGAATGGGCTGGGTCTCCCGCCAACAACAAATTAACACTGGTTGTTTTCCCTTCCACTTGCATATCGCCCACATGATCGCCTGAAATCAACTGTCTAACAAAGCCTGCAACCATAATTGGACTTAAGCCTTTTTCTGCCGCTTTTTGGTCATCAATCTTCAATTGAAGCTGTTCCTTCACGCCAGAGAGGTTCGATTCAACATTTTCCAACCCATCAATATCTTTAATTTTATCTACAATCATTTTACCAGCAGTTTCTAAATCTTTGGCATTTGTACCCTCGACCATTAATGCTAAACCGCTTGTTCCAACTATCCCCACAGGAGCGAGAGCGACTTTCATTTGATCATCCAGTTTCTCTACTTCTGTTTTTACCCTCTTTTCAAAATCACTGGTCTGTTCCTTCGTTATGTTATCGTTTAAATCAATGGAAAAACGAAGATGTTCCCCATTTGCAATTGTTTGTACATTTTTAATTTGTTTTTCCTTAACAAGTACTTCTTCAACTTTGATAGCAAGTTCGTTCGCTTTTTCCAATGAGGTTCCAGCTGGTAAGTCTCCTGTTAACCGGTAGGAAACGGCTTTTTCTTGTGGTAAAAAGTTCTTCGGAATCATGGGAACCAGTGCGAGCGATCCAGCAAACATCACTACTGCTATTACAATCGTTACCGCCCGTTTATTTAAGACCCATGTCAAGGTATGCTTATATGCTTTTTCAAACCAACTTTCTTTCACTTCTTTATGCTTGATTTTCAGTAAGAATAATTTAGCCAACAACGGAACAACCGTTAGTGAAACAATCAAGGAAAACGCCAGTGCCACGATAACCGTGATGCCAAACGGTGCAAAGAAGCGGCCTATTATCCCTGGTACAAAGGAAAGTGGCCCGAATACAGCAATGGTTGTAAGTGTGGAGGAAGTAATCGCTCCTCCCACTTCTTTGGCTGCCGTTAACACCATTCGCTCATCACGTCTAGTGCTTGTTAAGGTCCGACGGTATACGTTTTCAATGACCACAATCGAATCATCAATGACCCGTCCGACAGCTACAGCGATTCCAGCCAGGGTCATCATGTTTAAGCTATAGTCCAAATATTTCATTGTGATCATAGAAGCCAATATCGATAATGGGATCGATAAGACGGCTACAATCGTTGCTCTTATATTTCGTAAAAATAAGAACGTAACAATCACTGCAAACAAAGTACCTAGCAATACCTCACGCAGCATCCCATTGACAGACGTTTTGACTTCTTTGGAGGTATCGTATAATTTGGTTAATTTATAGCCAGCAGGAAGATCTAATGCATTCAGCTTTTCTTTTGCCTGCCCCACTACTTCAACCGTATTGGATCCTGCTTGTGCTTTCATTTCTACTAGTACAGCCGGCTTTTCGTTTAAACGAGTATAAACGGTTTCCTTTTTATTGCTATAGGAAACGTCGGCGATCTCTGACAAACTGACCTTTTGAATACCAGTTGGCTCTTGAACCAAAATTTGAATATCCTCTACATCCTTTACCGAACCAAGCTTGAAATCAGCTTGAACATTTAACGTTTTATCCTCTACATTCATTTGACCAGCAGGAAAAGAAAAATGATGAGCTAAAAATGTTTGTTTGACGGTCTCATATGTAATTCCGTAACTCTTCATCTTTTCCGAATCAAGTTTGATCGCTACTTGCTTTTCTGTCTCACCAGAAACCTCAACTGCACCTGCACCATCGATACCTGATAAAGCTGGTTTAATGTGTTCATTAATATATTGTGTCAGATCGGATTGATTGGCTGTGTCTGACGAAAGAGCAAACTCAAATACTGGTGCGGCAGACGGACCGTCCTTTAGAATTTGCGGTTTCTCAGCACCTTCCGGCAGCTTGATTGAAGCAACTGCTGTGGTCACATCTTTCTCGGCTTCATCCATGTCCTTGCTCATCTCAAACTCGAGAATTCCCACCACTACATTACTGTGTGCTTCAATATAGAGATTATCTAGTTTCTTAATTCCCGACAACGTCGTTTCCATTGGCTTCCCGATATCCTCTAAACCTTGTTCCGGGGTAGCTCCAACATATGGAACCTGTACGATAATATACGGAATGTCGACATTCGGCATCGACTCCATCTTCATCGTTTTGACGGAATAAATACCTCCCGCCATCACCATTAACATAGCGATAAAAATAACCCCTGCGTTCTTTAAAGAAAATTTTATCCACGACTGCATAATTTCTTTCCCCTCCGGTATTCGTTTTTTCCATTTGCTTATCTCTTGATTTCCTTTTTCATTATAGGCTTTCCACCCAGCTTCTAGCCTCGGGCGGTTGTTGTAAAATGGTCTAAGACCTGAGACCTAGAAATGTTTTCCAATCTCGAAAGAGCATCAGATGAGTAGACGGCAAAATCGGATGAAGGGTTTCATAAACAATATGTATTTTTCCGAACATACAAAAAAAGCCGCTCAGCAGTAGGAGCATCTCTTAATTAATGGCTCATTTCTTAGACATTGATGCTTTTGTCTACCTTTTTTAAGGTTCGTTCTAATAAATAGGCGGAGGAATTCCGCCTATTTGGAAAACTGGACGTAAATTAGCTCAAATAGACGGAGATATTCCGCTTATTCTATTGTAAAATGCAAAAATTGGGCACTTTTCTTTGAATAAGCGGAAATACTCCGCTTATCTACTCCAAAATGAGCTCGATTTTGCAAATAACCGGAAAAACTCCGCTTACTGATTACTCTTCTAAGGGACAATCCAATTAGCCAGCTTTTTCGCAGTGTAGTTCAGAATCTAGATGAATAAACCTCCGCTTTTATACCATAACAACAATGTTTTAGTAAACAGCTTAGAATATTCCCGCATCGAACTCTTATTTTATTTCATTACCTTATCTTTAGAAAGAGCATGTTTAAATTGTTCGATCAATATAGGGACAATCTCAAAGGCATCTCCAACAATTCCATAATGACAGTTTTGAAAAATCGGGGCTTCTTTGTCTTTATTTATGGCAATAATTAAACCGGAATTTTTCATTCCCACAATATGTTGAATGGCACCAGAAATTCCTATCGCAAAATATATTTTTGGCGTTACCGTCACACCGGTTTGCCCTACCTGATGAGCATGGTCAATCCAGCCCGCTTCCACTACATCCCTACTGGCACCAACCGCTCCACCAAGAGTTTCCGCCAAATGGTGAATTAATTGAAAACCCTCGTAACTCCCCAATCCTTTTCCGCCGGCAACAATAATATCCGCTTCGTCGATTCTTACTTTCTTTACCGTTTCCTTTACAATTTCCAAGACTTTTGTCCGGATGTCTTCCTCTTGTAGCGAAATAGTTTCTTCGAAGATCTTGCCTGTTCTCCCCCGCTCAGGGTTCAGCGCCTTCATGACTTTGGCGCGTACTGTCGCCATTTGTGGCCGATATTTTTTACAAAGGATGGTCGCCATAATATTTCCGCCAAACGCTGGCCGGCTCGCCAAAAGTAACCCCGTTTCCTCTTCGACATCCAACTCCGTCGTATCCGCCGTCAAACCTGTAGGAAGATCGGTAGCTACCGCGCTTGCCAAGTCTTTGCCAGTTGAAGTCGCACCGTAAAGGATAATTTCTGGTTTATATTTATCACTGCACTCCAATAGCGCCTTCATGTAGGTCTCGGTCCGGTAATGTTTAAAGATGGGTTGATCATACACATAAACTGTATCGGCACCATATTCAAATACAGTTTTTGTTAAATGCTTAACATTCTCCCCGATTAAAATACCTGCTAATTCCACTCCCCGTTTGTTTGCCAACTTTCTTCCTGCCCCCAAAAGTTCAAGGGAAACAGAAGCAACCATGTCATCCTTTTGTTCAATGAATACCCAAACACCTTTGTAATCCTTGAAGTCCAATTACATTCCCTCCTTACTTTCAAACAGTTCTTTCTTTTCAAGCAAGACAGAAAGTAATTGCTCTACTTGATCCGTTGGGTTGCCTTCAAGGAACGTTCCCCCTGCCGGCTTTTGCGGAGCCCAAACTTTGGAGACAATCGTTGGGGACCCCTTCAATCCAAGCTGCTTAATATCTACCCCTTCAAGGTCATCCACAGACCAAATATGAGGTTTATACCTGGCAGCTTTTATCATGTTCGGAAACGGAGAGTACGGCACGTCATTGATTGTTTTTTCAACAGAAAACAAACACGGTAAGGCTGAACGGACGACTTCATATCCATCCTCCAGCTTGCGATGAACAATGGCATATCCCTCTTCTTGATTGATTTCCACGACTTTATTCACAGAAGTCAGCGGTGGAATATCGAGCCTTCTTGCGATTCCGGGTCCGACTTGCCCGGTATCTCCGTCAATGGACATTTTTCCGCAAATGATTAAATCTACGGGCTTTTGTTTTGCTATTTTTTCAATCGCCTTTGTCACGGCATAGCTCGTTGCCAATGTATCGGCACCCGCAAACCGGCGATCCGTGATTAAATAACCCTCATCGGCACCTATTTCAATGCACTTTTTAATCGCAGTAACCGCTGGAGGCGGACCCATGGTAACAACAGATACGATCCCCCCATATCTTTGCTTTAAACGAACCGCTTCTTCAACCGCATGGGCATCATACGGATTCAATATCGCAGGTGCTGTTCTACGGTCCATCGTGTTTGTTTTTGGATTCATCTTAATAATTTTGGTGTCAGGCACTTGCTTGATACAGGCAACAATATGCAGCATTTAAACCCTCCCTTTTAATAAAGCAAATAGTCCTTTACTTACCGCAATATGAAACTTGCCGGATGTTTTTCGCTAAAAAGCCTTTTTACGCCCGTTTACTTTTACTTTATTAAAAGAGATGTCCTTACATTCTAGTTTTCTGACAAATATCTATGTAAATGTGCCGATGAAAAGCAAACAAAGAAAAAAAGCACGGATGAAGGATGCACCGTGCTGTTTAGGATGGTTATGAGGTATGCATTTACAGACATAAGTCAATCAATGTACAATTTTTTCAATTATTAAAAGTGGTTAACAGTTCATTTAAAATGAGGCATATCGACAATTTTTTCAAAATTACTTGTTTATAATTACAAAAGTTATGATATGTCACAGTGCAAAATTAAACTTAAGAGGAGGGAACCTATGGAATTTCTACTTTATATCGGTACATATCTCTTAGGTGCTCTTGCGATTGTGCACCTGATTACTTTCACTTTTAATCTATTTTCTAAGTAAAGTTGGTGATTCTTCTGAGTAAGACGCTATCTAACCTCAATTAATTATAGTATTTATTTATAAAATAGGTGAATTAGTAGAGACAAGAGTACAGTCATATAATACTATTTTTTCATTTAATATTCTGAATATAAAAAAGGAGTTGATACTTTATGCCACCAAATCAAAACCATGATTCAAATGTAGACCCATCCATCCCATCTACTATTCCAAAATTTCGGGATGAGCTTCCTATTCCGGAGGTGCTGGAAGCAGAATCACAAGAAGATGGATGTGCTTATTATGAAGTTGAAATGAAGCGGGCTAAGCATAAATTTCATAGGGATTTTAAAGAAACCACCATCTTTGGCTATAACGGTATGTATCCTGGACCAACTATTGAAGCAATGAAAGGACAAGCTGTTAAAGTAAAATGGATTAATAATCTACCAGAGGAACATTTCTTACCCGTGGATAAAACGATACACGGTCCTATCGATAATCCAGAGGTACGTACAGTAGTCCATCTTCATGGAGCTAATGTTGCACCTGATAGTGATGGGCATCCTAATGCTTGGTTTTCTCGTAATAACAAATATGTAGGTTCAAAATATACTAGAGAAGTATATGAATATCCAAATCAACAACAAGCAACCACTCTTTGGTATCATGATCATGCCTTAGGACTTACACGACTTAATATTTATGCTGGGCTGGCAGGTTTCTACCTCCTTCATGACTTTCATGAACTTGGCCTTAATCTCCCAAAAGGGAAATATGATATCCCGCTAATGATACAAGATAAATCATTTAATTCAGATGGCTCCCTATTTTATCCAGAAAGAGGAGCTGATTCTCCACCAGATATTAACCCTTCAATCGTTCGTCGACATATAGGAACTACGATGGTTGTGAATGGGAAAGTATGGCCTTATTTAAACGTCGAGCCACGAAAGTATCGCTTTAGAATATTAAATGCTTCTAATACAAACGGTTATGTTTTTAACCTTTCAAACGGACAATCCTTCTGGCAAATAGGTACGGATGGCGGATTTATTGATAAACCAAAAGCAATCCCGTCATTTCCGCTAGATCCTGCTGAGCGTATTGACGTCATCATCGATTTCTCACAATTAACACCAGGACAGACCATTACTCTTGAAACGACTGAAGTACCACCTCCTAATGGTCCTGGACCTGTTGTTATGCAGTTTAAAGTCGTTCCTATAGAGGGTACTGATCATAGCGAAATCCCCGAAAAACTTAGACCTGTAGAGAAATTAGAGATTAGTAATGTCATAAAAACAAGAAGATTTGTTCTTACTCAAGGTTTAGATGTACACGATAGACTTATGTTAACGTTAAATAATAAAATGTTTCATGACCCTGCAACCGAATTGCCAGAGTTTGACAGTATTGAAATATGGGAATTTGCAAACCCTGTTTTCTTTCCTAATATTCCTCCTAACGTTCCTCCTAACGTATCTCACCCAATGCATATTCATCTTGTGCAGTTCCAAATTCTTGATCGTCAGCTATTTAATGTTAATACATTAAAAGTAGAGGAATGGATTGAATTCGGCACAGGAATTGAATTTATTGGAGATAAACTCCCACTAGATCCGAGCGAAGGAACTCTAATCCCTGGAAAACCAGTTGAAGACGGTCTCAGAGTTTGGAAAGATACTGTAAGAGCTGAACCTGGCAGAGTGACACGAGTTATCGTTCATTTTAACAATTACACAGGAGACTATGTATGGCATTGCCACATTCTGGAGCATGAAGACCACGACATGATGAGACCATTTAGAGTGATTAAAAAGTACAGTGATTAGTTATTAAAAAAGAGGAGAATTTATAAGCTAACTGGAAAACAGTTAGCTTATAAATTCTCACGTGTTTTTTTATATAAAAATAGGTTTTATTTCTATTTCTATTTCTACTTCTATTAATAAAAGTTGGTGAGATAATATGAAAAAGTCAAAAGAAAAAAACGATGAATTAACTTATGATTATATTGTGATAGGAACCGGCCCAAGTGGTTCAGTCATTGCAAAGACTCTTACGGATGACAAAAAAACTTCTGTTCTTGTTTTAGAAGCTGGGGGAAATTATGACGGTGATCTTCCTATTAAAGATTCTACATTTGCTTTAGAACTTGAAGAACACTATTTTCAAAAATATTTTTGGCAAGGTGAGGGAATTCCTCAGGAAGGGCTAGACGAGCAATCTTTTGAATGGACCACGGGTCGACTCTTAGGGGGCGGATCTTCAATCAACACCATGCAGTATGTAAGACCAACTTCAGCAGTTTTTACGGAATGGGAAAGACTTCTAGGGCCACTTTGGTCACCCCAACAGGCAATTAATTATTTTACAAAACTAGAAAAATATAATGGAAGTACGGATCACCCAGAGTATCGTGGAGTTACGGGTCGAATAAATATAAGACAGGCTCAAGGATATCCCAGTACGATGGCCGAAAAACTGGTTTCTGCAATAGAACAAGCAACAAGTTTTTCAAGAATTCTTGACTACAATAATCCTGATACTCCCCTCGGTCCCTTTACCAGCTGGCAATTGTATCAAAACCAATACGGTCAAAGAGAAAGCTCATCAACCGCCTTTTTTTCCTCAGATATCATGACCACTGATGGTAAGGGGATAAATGGTCGAAAGTTGAGAGTTTTCTTTAAATCAACCGCCCTTCGTGTGCTTTTTAAGAAAAATCGGGCAGTTGGTGTTGAATTCCTCAAAGAAGGTAAATGTTTTCGCGCTTCGGCTCGCAAGAAAGTGATTATTTCAGCAGGAATCAACAGTGCCCTGCTATTAATGCTCTCTGGAATTGGCCCCGCTATTCTTCTACAAAATGCAAACATTCCAGTTATTTTCGATAATCCAAATGTCGGACAGAACCTAAAAAACCATACGCTTAATTTTGCAGTTTTTACCTCCTCCAATCCCATTGCCCAACAAACCCCTTTACCACACGATGATTCGTATGCTCTTTTCACAGGAGGTGCTTTCTTGCCTAATCCAACTCCTGGAGCTGACCAGGATCGAAGGGGGGTGCAGCTTATTGGAATTGGCTCTGGTGATACACTAACGGTTGCTATTATTTTCTTACAGCCAAAAAGTAGTGGGTCCATCAAAATACAGAGCAATGACCCCTTACAAATAGTCCTTGCTGATGAAGGATTTCTTGAAAATATTGCGGATTTAGAAGCAATAAAGAACATATACAAAGTTTATATCAAGAAAATAGCAGCCAATCTTGATCCAGAGTATCAGCTCATTTCACCCACATTAGAAATCATTAATCACAACGACCAGCTTGAAGAGTTTATCAAACAAAATTTTGGCCATAATCACCATCAACATGGCTCTCTTCGAATGGCACCTCTTAACCAGAATGGTGTTGTTGATTCCGAAGGACATGTCCATGGAGTAAAAGACTTAATCGTTGCTGATGCTTCTATATTCCCATTTACTGTTGATGGCAACACTTCAGCTCCAGCATATCTCATTGGTTTTACAATTGCGCAGCAATTACTTAACCATGATGTATCCGACCGAGAGGATTGAAATTATACCTTGCTACCATTGGACCTAGAATTTTGAATGATTCAGTGGATAATGGGTCTAATTAAGTGAAGTCGCTTTTTCTACATTAAGTAATCTCCTAATAAAGAGAAGTATGCGCTGCGATACATGAAAAAGAAGCTTCCGAATTGTTCGGACAGCTTCCTACATACCATTATTTAACCCTTTTAAAGATTTGCCTGTTTAAAGGTATCTCCTCCCTCAATGGTGCCTTTTTCAAATCCTTTTTTAAACCATCGCTTTCTTTGTTCGGAAGTTCCGTGCGTAAAGCTTTCAGGAACCACATAGCCCTGTGCTTTTTTCTGAATATTATCATCACCAACTGCGTTTGCTGCATTCATGGCCTCTTCTAGGTCGCCTTCTTCAAGGTACCCCTTCCCTTGGGCATCGTGTGCCCAAACACCCGCCAAGTAGTCAGCCTGCAATTCAAATCGGACAGAGTAGTCATTGGAACGTTTTTGGCTTGCTGAAGCGTTGTCTCCCATATTCAAAAGGGTCTGGACGTGATGACCTACCTCATGGGCGATAACGTATGCCATCGCGAAATCACCAGGTGCTTGGAATCTTTGTCTCAGCTCCTCATAAAAACTTAGGTCAATGTAAAGCTTATGGTCACCTGGACAATAAAACGGTCCAACAGCTGAACTGGCAGTTCCACAGGCCGACTGAACACTGTTCCTATACAAAACGAGCGTAGGATTTTCGTATGTTAGCCCTTTTTCCTGAAATTTCTCTGACCAAACATCCTCCGTATCGGCAAGGACAACCGAAACAAAGTCCGCCAATTCTTTCTCCTGAGTTGATTCTTGATAAGGAGCGCTTGTATCTGACCCTAGATTCGATGTACTATTATTTATTAAATCTCCGGGGTTACCACCGAGCAGTGTAAAAAGGAGAACGATAATGATACTACCAATACCTCCTCCTATCACGGTTTTCCCTCCCATGCCCATACCTCTACGATCTTCAACGTTTGCGCTTTGCCGTCTTCCTTTCCATTGCATCTTTTTACCTCCCTAAAATTATTGATAGAGTATAATCAACCAGTTATCTATTTCCATAATGTTATACCCATCTAAAAGGGAAATAAAAATAGCTATTTATTGGAAGTTGTTTCTTGAACTTCTTTTTTCACATATGCTATTAGTTTTCAAATTAATAGGCATAAAAAATCCACCTCTTCAAAAAGAAAAAGTGGATGTATTCTTATAGAAATAATGACTTTGATAATAAATTGTATACCTAAAACAATGAAAGCCCTACCTCTCTTTCATCCTTACGGCTCCTTGTCCGTGCCAGTGTGAATCAGGATTGCAAAAATCACGTGACTATTTTATCGAGTGAGTTGATGAAACTTCAAACGTTCGTAAAAAAAATTTAAATAATAAAAATGGATTAGATTGTAGATTTAACAAAAGAGGTTAATACTCTAAAAGTGAGTTGAAGAAGCTGAATGTCTTTGAAGTGGATTTACTTGTCCTAATAATCATATTCCCAAAAAGTTCAAGATATTTTTGGAAGATACAATACATTATCTATTATTAACCTTAACAGAAACTTTTTATTTGATTTTCAGTGATCCCTTTAATTAATCCCAGTTCACTCATCAAAAATCCATGTGCGTTATCCAACATTGTTTTTTCACTTGAATTAAGTGCTTTTTCTTTCTTCATACGCATTAAGTCACGTACAACTTCAGCACCTTCTTGTATTTTACCCGTTTTTACTTTGTCGGTGTTCACTTTATACCTTTGTTTCCACGGCAGTAATCGATCTGATTCTCCATGCTGAAAAATGTGTATGATTTGTTTTAATGCAATTATGTCAGTAACTGGACGTATACTTGAACTTAATATTTTACCCGTAGGAATCATGACTTGCATATTACTGATTAACATTTTTATAACAAAATACTGTTGTTTTACCCCTGAGATTTCCTTTTCTTCTATGGCTTTAATTATACCTGCTCCGTGCATTGGATAAACAATGTTATCGCCAATTTGAAACAAATAATCCACCTCCATATTTGGTAACCTTCTTAAGCTTAACACATATAATATTTTTTATCAAATTTTCTATAATATCATAAATTTATTTTCGTCGTCAACTACTTTTTCTTCAAAAATCAAAAAAAGAAAAAACAATAGGAATCGTGTCGTATTACCAATAAAGGCAAGGTTAACTTCCCCGCATATATTCTGAAACCTCTACTAATTAACGTAGATCAGTTTTCCCTTAAAAACGACTAAATCGATCCCGTAAATTGCTACTTCGAATTTCACACTTTCTTGTAATTTTCAAATTAATAGACATAAAAAATCCACCTTTCCTAAAGCAAAAGTGGATTTTTACAAGTCTTTCTTATAAAATCACAGCTTAATCAATTGGAACTCTTGCATGATACAACTCATAATCTAGTTCACTAAAATAAATTTTCTTTTGTTCATCAGTCCAACCCATTTGCTTAGCCATATACTCAATTACGGCATCTTTGTTTTTACTAACATCTATAATATTAAATAATAAATCTCCAGTCCGCCTCAAAAAGAAATCCAGCGGTGTAGCTACCATTTCAAATTGAATAGCATATTCAAGTTTTGCTAATAAGACTGTAGGTAGCTTATTATTATTAAAAAACAGTTCCTTGTTTTGGACGATGTCATATAAAATAGGTACATTCGTTCCATAGCATAGTGCTAGTTCCCTTGCATCTTCTTCTGAAAGTCCAGCCTTCTTCCCTTTTTTTACCTGTTCTTTAATATAACTGCTAAATTTATGAGAACCACCAAATTCACCTCCAGATATTGGAGTATTTCTAGTGTGAGATTCCGTAAACTTTTTGCCGGTTTCTTCAGTAAGTTTTTCGGAAAGTAAATCGACTACTGTTTCTGCCATTTTTCTATATCCAGTCAATTTCCCTCCGGCAATTGTAATTAAACCGGATTCAGAAACCCATATTTCATCTTTACGTGATATCTCAGACGGATTCTTTCCTTCTTCAAATATTAATGGTCTTACACCCGCCCAACTAGATTCAATGTCATCTGGTTTAATCTGTACTGTGGGAAACATATAATTAATAGCATTGATAATATAGTTTCTATCACTTTCAGTCATCTTAGGGTGTTCTTTATCACCGTTATAAAAAGTATCTGTTGTACCAACATAAGTTTTCCCATTACGTGGAATGGCAAATACCATCCTTTGATCCTGTGTATCAAAATATACCGCCTGCTTTAGCGGGAATCTTGATTGATCAATTACAAGGTGTACTCCTTTTGAAAGCCTAAGCTTTTTACCTTTTTTTGAGTTATCCTTCTCACGGAAATCATCTACCCAAGGACCTGTTGCGTTAACAACTTTTTTTGCCCTTATGTTGAAAGTCTCATTACCCAATAGGTCAGTAATAACTATTCCACTTACTTGACCATTATCATAATGGAATCCTTCAGCCTTAGCATAATTTATAGCATTTACCCCATTTTCAACGGCTTTTTTCATAACTTCTATGGTAAGTCTGGCATCATCAGTTCTGTACTCTACATAGCAGCCTCCTCCCTTTAAGCCTTCCTTTTTTATTAAAGGTTCAAGGTCAAGAGTTTCACGTTCACTCAGCATACGTCTTCTTTCACACTTCTTAACCCCAGCGAGAAAATCATAGACCCGCAGACCAATCGAAGTACTCCATTTACCAAAAGTACCACCTTGGTGGATTGGTAGAAGCATCCATTCCGGTTTAGTTACATGGGGACCATTTTCATAAACAATTGCCCGTTCTTTTCCTACCTCGGCTACCATTTTCATTTCTAACTGCTTTAAATATCTCAATCCTCCGTGAACAAGCTTTGTAGAACGGCTGGATGTACCAGCCGCAAAATCCTGCATTTCAACTAGTGCTGTTTTCATACCTCTTGTCGCAGCATCAAGCGCAATACCTGCCCCTGTAATCCCGCCGCCAATTATAAGGACATCGTATTCCTCAGTTACGAGGTTTTTTATTATTTCTTTTCTGCTTAGATTTGTGAATGGCATATTAATCCCCTCAAGAACTTACAGGTTAAATACAATAATACGTTCCTCAGTCATTTCTTCGATGGCGTATTTTGGACCTTCCTTCCCATTGCCACTATTCTTTACCCCGCCATATGGCATATGATCCACACGATAGGCAGAGGCATCATTGACAATGAGTCCACCCACTTCTATTTCTAGAGCTGCTTTCATCGCAAATTGAAGGTCATTCGTGAATAAACCAGCTTGCAACCCGTATTCAGAATCATTTACTTTTTCAATGACCTCATCAACCTCTCTATATACGGCAACAGAAACAACCGGTCCAAAAATTTCTTGCCGACAAACCTTCATATCATCATTTACATTAGTAAGAATTGTAGGATAATAGAGTGCTCCGTTGCGCTTTCCACCCATCTCAATAACCGCTCCTTGTTCGACAGCTTCGTTCACCCAGGCTTCTACCCTCTCAGCCTCTAATAAGCTTATCATTGGACCAATATCCGTTTTTTCATCCATTGGATCTCCGAGGACAAAGAAACTTGTTTGATCCTTTAATAGCGCTAAGAATGGTTCATAAATATCCTGGTGAACGTATACCCTCTGAACAGAGATACAAACCTGACCAGCATTGCTAAAGCCTTTTTGAACAATCAGTGATGCAGCCTGCACTAAGTCAGCATCCTTATGAACAATCGTCGCAGAGTTATTACCTAGTTCTAAAGCTACTTTCCTAAGTCCGGCTTTTGTGCGAAGGATTTCTCCCACACGTGGACTTCCTGTAAAGGTAAACATATTAATGTCTTTATTATCAAGCAGCCAATCTCCAATCTTGGCACCTGAACCTGTTAATACTTGCAGTCGTCCCTTTGGAAGCCCGGCTTCCTCCATTATTTCAGCTAACAATAACGCACAAATGGATGTTACTTCCGCTGGTTTTAATACCACACTGTTTTCCTGCTGCAATGGCAGGACCAATTTTGTGACAAACAAGGTTAATAGGTACATTAAACGGAGTGATAGCAGCCACGACTCCTACAGGTACACGTACCGTGAAGGCGATCCGATTTTCAGAACCTGGAGCAGCTTCGACCGGAATGCCTTCCCCTTGAATTCGTTTCGCTTCTTCTGCTGATATTTGTAAAGTTTGAACTGCACGTTCAACCTCACCACGCGACTCCCGAATGGGTTTACCCACCTCTATCGCAAGAATGTTCGCAAATTCTTCCTTACGCTCCAATAACAGCTGTGATGCTTTCATTAACACTTTATAACGCTCGTAAGGTGGAAACGGCTGTTTAAGCGCGGCCTTTGCCCCTCTCACTGCCGTATCCACATGCTCTTTTTTGGCAATGGAGATGTGCGCTGCCACCTCTTGGCTGTATTTATTTAAAACCGCCGCAGTCATTTCTGTCTTTTCAAACTGTCCATTTATATAAAGTCCATATTGATTGGATAAAGTTACAACAGACATCTATTCTCCACTCCTTAATATTGGGAATGTTTTCATTTACCAAATTATTTCTACGGGGAAAACCATTAGTTATAAAAAGACTTTCGTCTCTAGCCCAAGAATCCGGCCGAGTTCGATTAGCTGCTTCGTTACATCACCGTAGACCAATGCATAATGCGGCTCAAATCCTTCATGCATAAGCTCATATACGGTTGATGTAACTTCGGTCGCTAATTCAACTTCTACCGATGTTCCGCTGAATGGCTGCTCAACATCAAGAGCCGACCCTTTCATGACTAGAAACCGATATCCGTCTGGATAATGACTGACTCTAAATATAGTCACTTCTCCTGGTTTTAAGCCAAAGTCCATGGCCAACCCTATCTTTCGATTGGGATGTACACCTGCTGTTGCTCCAGTTGATGGATGTGCAAGGGAATAGGCACCGGCACCGCAGTGCCAAAATACAACCGAATTCTTATCTTCATTAAAATGAACTAAATCTCCTAAGTAAGGAGCATTTCCACCTGCTAGTTCGCGTAACACATACATCGAAATAGATCCATGAATATCCGATTCACATGAAGTAACCATGCCATCTTCTGTGAACTGCGATAATGTCGAACATGGTGCTGCGCCTAATTCATTAAAGAAGTCCGGCCAGCAGCGCATAGCTAAAGATTTCAGCTCTTCCTTTTTGATATGTTTTTTAATGTAGGTGGAAAACTGGGCGAATTTTTTTACTGTTTCGTCATCCCGCTTTAAACCGACAACTTGCTTTGCTGCCCGGTCAATTTCCCCTACCCATTCTTCCTCTGGAAGTTCCACGCATTTCTTAAAAGCTTCCTGAAGGTCAATCTTATGAAGTGTAACACCAAGTGCCCTTTGAAGTTCTTCCGCGTTGGCATCCGAGAAAAAGAATCCCGGTGGATAGTCCCCAACCACACCAATTTTTAGATTTCGCATCTTCTTCAGTACACGCATTACATCAAATTGGCGACGTAACCTTTGTTGAAGTTCTTCTTCATCTGGATTTCCGAACACGAAGGAAAAAGGATGTTGGTGGTTTCTTAGCACATTACTGGTGCTATTCCCACCAGTTAAAGAATTGAGGCGTAGCCGACCTCCAATACTTGGTTCCCGAACGGACCATACAATGACTGGTTCTTTAAAATACTCTAATGCCTTCACCATAAATTCCCCATCAGCAAATGTAACACTTTGATATAAAATGGTATCAAATTCAATGCTTTTAAGGGGCTCTAAAAATGCCTCGAGTTCTTCTATTGATGAAATGATCTGTTTAGGTGCAAGAACAGTTTGGCAGCTTTCTTCCAACCAATTCAGGCTTTGATCACGATACCGTTCGGCGACTTCCATATCAAATGTTTTTCTGCCGATCGGCAGGAATAAAACTGCTGAATTTATCATTAAACGGTTCTCCTTTTTGACTAAAATATCATCTCTACATTCATCATTATCTTTTTGATAACATAATGTGTTTTCATAAATTCATATTGATGAAGAATCATATAATATATGGATATTTTCTCCGATAATTCCTGGATAAGCACCACGACTCACTAACACTTCTCTTTCAGGATGTACAAGAAGCCATTTATTTTTCATAAATAGCAATTTATCTTCTTCTGTCCGTTTATCGACCTCTTGCTCTAAAGGTTCGTTCGTGCCTGCTGGTAAAATAACAACCACTTTGAAACCATCTTGATTTACTTTACAAGGTCCAAAATGCAAGGTAGTTGCATAAATTTCTATTGCTGTGCCTTTGGGAATAAAGAATGCTTCTACGTTTTTAGAATCATAGCGATTTTGATTGATATCCTGTACACGTCCCAAAAGAAGTACCAGATCAGTAATCGCAATGTTAATTTCGCTGCTTTTATGATATTCAAGCCCATTTAATGTAGAATTCGGACCATTACAGTATCCAATTTCGATAGGCAAGCCCCCATAAAAAGCAAACTGGATTTGATTTTTTACTTTAGTACTTTCCATTTCCGGAACAGATGCCACATATACATTTCCTTCAACAGGAATCACTGTTTGCTCCATAAACTGGTGTAATTCGTTAAAATTATAATTCTCGATAATTTTTCCATAGGCTTTGAATTTTTGATCCTCTATATGAAAAAAAGGGACGTGAGTATTTATTTCTTTTAAGCTATTAAAATCTGACATTGTCATTCACTTCCTAAACCGGCAAATTCAAAAAATGTTGGGCTTTGTTACTACTACCGAATAGTCTTATTTTTTCTTTCACTTTTTCTTTCATGAATTCTCGCCCATTACCAAGCGACTTTGCGAGGTGATATTCGTGAGGATTATCCTTAAGTATTTCAAACATTCCATAGGTAAATGCCTGGCGTAATTCAGTATCGACATTTATTTTCGCTACTCCAAGTGAAATCGCAGCTGATATTTGGTCATCAGGAACATCTGAACCCCCATGAAGAACAATCGGCCGATTTACAGCAGCAGAAATTTCTTTCAGTCTTTCCAAAGCCAGCTTTGGTGGTTTTTTATAAATACCATGTGCAGTACCGATTGAAACAGCCAAGTAATCAACATCAGTTGCTTCCACATAGGTCACTGCTTCTTCCGTACTAGTGATCATCGCATCCTCTTCTGCTACTGTAATATCATCCTCTGTACCGCCTATTTTTCCAATCTCCCCTTCTGTACCAATTCCGATTGGGCGTGCTAGGTTCACCACTTTAGCGGTTATAGCTGCATTTTCCTCGAAAGAAAGAGCAGACCCATCAAACATGACAGACTGAAACCCGAGTTGAATCGCTTGTTTTGTTTGAGCATAGTCACGGCTGTGATCTAAGTGAATACATATTGGAACTGTGATATTTTTTGAAAATAGATCTATCATTCTTTTCATATTCTCCAGTCCCATGTACTGGATCACCTTTTGTCCTATCATAATCATTACCGGTGCTTGTTCCTCTTCAGCTGCCCAAAGAATGGCCTGTATGGTTTCTGCATTGTGGGTACTAAACGCCCCAACAGCATATTTATTTGTATAGGCATGAGTTAATAAGTCTTTTCCGGAAATATATGTCATAATATTCCTCCAAAACTAAAAAAATCTTTTTTTACATCTACTGAATCTACTTGAGAATAGTCACTACTGATTAGTGGTGAGAGCCACTCGTAATATTTTTTCGTTTGATGCAAATATTCATAAGGCAGTAATCTCTCGCTCGTATTTGCAACGGTATGGAGGGGCACAGCACAATAGTCATATTGATAAAAGGTGCCAGGTCTCCTTTTAATGCTTACCATGACATTGGTTTTTCCTTCTTTTATAAAATCAGCAGCCATATGCCCTATTTCATATGCCTCATGCCGATCCTGTGCAGACACAGCTAAAGAAGAACTCCTCTGATTCATTCCTAACATTTCAACTCTAGTAAAATACCCTAGATTATCATTTACCATCTCTTTCAAGCGAAAAGAGAGGCCACCAAGGACACTTCGACCTTTTACCTTCCCCTGTTCCACTTGGCCCCACCCTTCCATTACCGCTCCTTCACTGACTACTACCGTGGCAGTACCATAAGCATTCACTGCATTGTGTACATCATCAAGAAATCGATCTTTTTTAATGGGAACCTCAGGAACATAAATCAGGTGCGGGCCCTCCTGTTCCTGTCTTTTCAAATAACCTGCAGCCAATGCCAGCCAGCCAGCATTTCGCCCCATCGTTTCAATGACTCTGACCTGTTCAAAATTAGACATGGCTGCTAGATCATAACTGATATCCCTGGTTGCATACGCCACGTATTTTGCTGCACTCGCAAAGCCTGGGGCATGATCGGTTTCAGCCAAGTCATTATCTACAGTCTTGGGTATTCCTATGACTTGTAAGGGAATGTTTAATTTCTGGCCCATTTCACTAATGCGATGCAGTGCTGCCATTGTTCCATTTCCCCCGATAAAAACGAGAGTAGTAATGTTCTTTTTTTCTAAATTTCTAACAGCGGTTTCTATTTTCTCTTCATCCATAAGGAATCTTCCTGCCCCGAGACACGCACCAGGTAAGTCTCTGCTTCGTTGAACCCGTTTTAACAACTCACTTTGAAGGGGAACGATATAATCGCGAGCCAGCCCCTCATATCCGTTCATTACGGCATATACAGGTCTTATGGATGAAAGGTTTTCTAAGAATCCTATTACACTCAAATTAATAACAGCAGTAGGTCCTCCTGCTTGCCCAATTGCCATTCCACTCATACACCACACCCCTTTCCTGGCAAACTATAATTCATTAATGGTAAATGTATCGAAAGAACCCATAAAATATTTGGACTAGACAAATATCTTATGGGAGTGAAGAGATTGATGTTTAATGTATTCTTTAGATAAATTGTTCTAAGTGTTTTTTCGCGTGAAGAAGACCCTTTTGAACCTTTTCATCTGTCCCTTCCCAAATAGGATCTTCATGCTCAATACTAAGAACATGGTTATATCCCACTTCATGAAGCGCCGTAATGAATTTATTCCAATCAACATCCCCTTGACCCGGAATCCGGTGTCTCCACCATTTCATGGTCAGCATTCCTTCGGTTCTTAGAATGTTTGGGAGAACTTCGGTATCTTTTGCTTGGGCCAATACGATATGTTCCTTAAAATCATGTACTGCTTGCACATAATCGATTTTCTGCCACACTAAATGGGATGGATCGATATTTAGGCCGAGCGCGTTAGACGGAACTCTGGTAAATAACTCATTCCATAGAAATGGTGAAACAGCAATGTTATAAACAGGCGGCCAGAACTCATACATCGGACAATTTTCAAAGGCAAGCCTTACACCGTATTTTTCAGCTTTTTCGGCAACTGCAGGAAAGACTTGCTCAAATGTATCTAGGTTTTCTTCGATTGTCTTCATCGGATCTCTACCTGTAAACGTAGAAACTACTTGTACGCCAATGTTTTTTGCTGCTCGTAATAACATATCGATATACTCCAGCGCTTCCCCTCTTTTCTCCTGATCCGGAGACAAGAATGGAAGGGCACCAAACATGATATCAATAACTGGCATTTCATATTTTTCTTGCAGATTCATGATTTCTGAAGTATTTTTCCCTTCCGCAAGCTCTTTCCAATTGATATGTTTATACCTTGGGCCGCCATGAAGTTCGATACCGTAGAAATCATTCTCCTTGGCCCATTTAAATGTTTTTTCGAGTTCCCAATTCATAAAGCAAGATTGGTAGAATCCGACTCTCATCATATATCCCTTCCTTCCTGATACTCTTTGATTTATACATAAATGACTTTGCCAGTTTCAATTGATTCCAACACAGCGTAAGATAGCTTTATCATCTCTTTCCCCTGCTCAAATCCATAAGGTACTGGTTGACCTTGATCAAGAGCTTCAATAAAAGCTTCGAATTCCACTTGGTGAAGTACCCTTCTTTCCAGTGGAACGGTTTCATCTTGATCACCAATAAATAGATGAACTTCTGTTCCGCTGTCAGTACCCCACGTGTTGAAATAACCCTCAGCTCCTCCTTTAGGTCCAATAATTCTATCTGCTCTTCCCCGCATCTTTGTATGTTTCGCCAGTCCCCAGGAGATGGTCATGTTTCCGATATCACCTGATTCAAATTCAATCGTGATGATGGCGGTATCTATTGCCAATTCCTCAAAATGGGCGATTTCCTGACGGTCCTTTCCTAAAATTCCGCCTCTTGCATACACTTTTTTAGGCTTCGAGCCAAACACTGTTTGCCACATCAGGAAAAAGTGACAACAAGTATCCACAACAGGACCCTGGTTGCCATTTTTATCATGCATGGTGATTTTCGGCCGTACCTCCTGAAGAAGATCCGAATTAAACACCATTGGAGAACCAAACAACCCCTTCTTTACCCAGTTGCTTGTCAATTCCACACCATGTGCAAAATTACGTTGAAAACCCAGCCCAAATTTAACACCGGCTTCTTCTACAGCAGCTTGCATCCTTTCAACCTCTTCAAGTGAACTTGCTAAAGGCTTCTCGCAAAATACATGTTTGCCATGGTTTGCGGCCAAAATGGTTGCAGGTCCATGATAAATTAATGGTAATGCAATAGAAATGATATCTACATCAGGCTGGATAATTGATTGAGTAAAATCCGAATATACCTGCTTTACACCTGCTTTTTCAGCCAAAGTATTTGCTCTTTCAAGATCCACATCGGTAACCGAAACTACCTCATGCCCGGCTAGTTGCCATCCCTGGACATGTTGATTCGCCATGTCCCCTGCACCTAGAACTGCAACCCTATACTTTTTACTCATTGTTTCTACCCCCATAATAAAAATTGCTATTTTACCATTATTCAAGTTTTAAAGGGTCAGCACTCTACATCCCCAAGTTTTGAAGGAATTTCCTGCTTATAATGGCGCTCTCAATTGGCACTTTATCGGTTTCATCTTGTTCAACGGTCCACCATTCCAAATGTAACGTTTTTAATTCGTTGACAAGGGCGACCAAATCCATATCACCGTTTCCAAGTTCTTTCCATTGACCGTTTGCGGTGTCTTTCACGTGCACATATTTAATCGTTTCTCTATACCGATCGATAAATTCTTTGAAACTATAATTAGCACGGTAAATCCATGCGAAATCGGCAGCCAGCTGCATATTCGGGTCTTTGTTAATCACATCGAACAGCTGATAGCCGTAGTCAAATTCCCAATCATGGTTGTGGTATAAGAGCTGTATCTTTTTATTTGCACAGCTTTTTGCAATAGAAGAAATGGCTTCAATCCATTCTAAATATTCTTCTAGACTGTCTTTTTTTAATAATGTAACGATTAGCCTTTGAATACCGAAACGATTCATTCTTTCAAGTAAGGCAGTTAAATCCTCCTCTGGGTGATCGGGGTGAAAGGATTCAGCAAGAATATGTAATGCAACGATTTTTAGATTTGGATTTTGCTTTAAATAGGTGTTCAGGTTTTCCTCATCGTTAACAAGATTAAATCGGCATTCAACACCATAAAAACCTGCCTGCAAAACATCATTGAAGATGATAGGAAAATCAGTTTCGATCCGTTCTACGCCCCACATTCTTGTTTGTATGGCCAGCTTAGGTGAATGCATCTCAAAAACACTTCCTCACTATTATTTTCATGGGATGGCTTTAAAGAAAGGGAGACGTTGTTCCGTCTCCCAATCATAATCTTTTTATTATTGTTTCCTTAGGGTGTTCATCGCTTCATCTAATTTTTCAAGGGTCTGCTCTTTGGTCAATTTATCCGCCACATATGCTTGGAAAATTGAACCGAATTCTTTCTCATAACCAGAAGGCAGCATATTGTAGTAACGTCCATCACTTAAACCTTTATCGGTGTAAGCAGTTAGAGCCGTAGCCAGTGGACCAAGTTGCTCATTGGTAAATTTTATATTGGTGAAAGCAGGGATAAACTTAAATTTTTCCACAATATACTTTTGACCTGCTGGATCGGTTACCAGCCAATTTAACCATTCTTTTACTTCAGGAATAACCTTTGAATCCTTATTAATAGACCAATAGTTTCCTGCAAATGCAAACATTTCTTCGTTGGCTTTTACATCATCATTAATTGGAATCGGGAACATTCCCAAGTTTAATTTAGACCCCATCTGGTCCAGCACTGGCTGTGTCCAGGAACCTTGTTGAATAATGGCCCCTTCACCAGCTACAAATTTTGCCATAGAGGTGTTGTAATCAGTTGTCATCGCATCCTTATTGCCGTACTTTTTATTCAAATCAAGTAGTTTCATGTAATCTTCCGTCTGTCCGTTTCCTTTGAAAGTTACTTTTCCATTATTTAAATCTTCCATCCATTTTCTCGGATCTTCTTGTCTGGCAAACACAGCGTTAAAACCTTGCTTACCCATGGTGAAATTTTCCTGCCAGGCATTAACGAAAGCCGTAATACCGGCAGCTTTCAGTTTTTTAGCTACTTCTTCAAGCTCGCTTAATGTTTTCGGAGTTTCCTTAATACCTGCTTTTTCGAATAAATCTTTATTGTAGATGTAGCCAAAACCTTCTATGTTGTATGGCATTCCATAGATTTTCCCATCCACTGTAATAGGTGGTTTAGCGATTTCTACCATGTCTTTCACCCAAGGCTCATTCGAGAGGTCAACCATCCGATCCTTCCACAATACCGCATCCGCATCACCATTATTGGTAAATACGTCAGGAGCATTTCCAGATGCAAAGGCTGACTTCAAAGCCGTGTTATAATCATCCTGACCACCTAAAAACTGAAATTCGATGTTTGGGTGTGTTTTTTGGTATTCTGTGGCCATCTCTTTTAATTGGTCGACGATTTCCCGCTTTAATTGAAGAACCGTAATAACCTTCTTCTCTTGGGATTTTCCCCCTCCACCTGATGCATTGTTGGAACTTGATGGCTCCGTCTTATCGGCGCAAGCACTGAGAACAGCAAGTAAAAGCATCAAAGATACACACAAGCTAAATACCTTTTTCATTTGATAGCCTCCCCTAATAATTTTATAGTGTTTTACATGACTAACCTTTTACTGATCCAGCCGTTACTCCATCTATCACATGTTTTTGCAAAATCAGAAAGAAAATAATAATTGGTGTAATGCTCATCACCAGGCTTGCCAGTCCCATATCCCACTGCTTCGAATATTCCGTAAAGAAGGTGAAATTTGCTAGCGGAATGGTTCTCAATTCTATGTTTTGTAGAATCAGTGAGGGGAGCAGGAAATCATTCCAAACCCATAAGCTTTGGAGAATAATGACCGTTACCGTCATGGGTTTTAACAAGGGAAAAACTACCCTCCAAAAAACCCCATAAGGAGAGCAGCCGTCAATAACCGCTGCCTCTTCCAATTCAAGAGGAATAGTCTTAATAAATCCTTGAAATAGAAAGACACATAACGGTACTCCAAGACCCCAGTAGATAAAAATAAGTCCTAGATGACTGTTCATGATATTCAAACCATTAGCCACTTGTACGAGTGGAATCATAATGGACTGAAAGGGAATAACCATAGCAGCAACGAACAAAGTAAAGACCAGTTTACTAAAGAAAGTGGGTCTGCGAGCAATACGGTAGGCTGCCATTGCACTGATCAATGTCATCCCGGCAACGCTGAAAACGGTTACAATTAATGAGTTCCAAAAAGCCTTCGGATAATCAATTCTCTCCCATACTTTTAGGTAGTTAGACCAAAGAAATTCTTTAGGCCAGCTTGCCCCATTAATCAGAATATCTGCGAAACTCTTAACCGAATTAATAAAAACGAAATAGAAAGGAATTAAAAATAGAATGGCGATTATGATTGCAAATAGCTCCAAAATCCACCTTCCCTTGAAGATTGCCAATTATTGTACCTCCCTTCTTTTTGTAAACCAGACTTGCAATAAGGTAATTAACGCGACAACAATAAAGAAAATGAAAGCTTTAGCTGAACCAACCCCCATATTATTACGAGTAAAGGCTTCGACATAAATATCTAAAGCCACAGGCTCAGTGGAACGGAAAGGCCCCCCCTTCGTTAATGAGAAAATAACATCAAAAACCTTAAAGGATGTCGATAAACTGAGGAATACACAGACCGTAACAACCGGCATAATTAATGGAAGAATGATATGCCTGATTTTATGAAGAGTAGTCGCACCATCCATTTCAGCTGATTCTAATAATTCATGCGGGACACTGGCTATACCTGCAATATATATAACCATTAAATATCCTGCAAAATGCCAAACACTTACGATCACAATGCCCCAAAAAGCGGTGTTTTCTGTACCAAGCCACGGCAGGTTAAAAAAGTCAATTCCCGTTAATTTACCGACTGTCGGGAGGCCTCTAGTGAAAATGAATAGCCAAATAAATCCAAGTAAGATTCCTCCAATAACATTAGGCAAAAAAGCGATGGCACGAACTGGATTTCTGATACGGATTTTTCTAGTTAATAAGAACGCTAATAAAAACGCTAATACATTGTTCAAAATAACAACGACAACGGAATACTTAGCGGTAAATAAAAATGAGTTAAAAAAGTATTCATCTTTAAAGATACGAAGGAAGTTATCAAAGCCTATCCAATTTTTTGCTGTAGAAATTCCATTCCAATCGGTAAAGGAATAATACATTCCCAATAAAAACGGGATAATTTTCATTATGAGGAATAAAACCAGTGCAGGTCCCAAAAATATCACGAGTTGCAGATTGTCGCTTTTTTTGCTATATTTCATTATTATACCTCCTCCCTTATCTAATAGTTTACAATTAACTAAATTATCGGTAAATTCTAAAAATTTGATATATGAAGTGTAATATATTGACATAGGAGGAATGATGTTTAGCATTCGTTATAAACTAACCCTACTGTTGTTGTCTGCCATTTTACTTCCCATTGTAACTTCCATTTTGATCACCCATAATCTGACCAAATCTTCTATCACTGAAAAGGTGATTGAGGAGAACTCAAAATTATTATTTCAAGGTAAAACAAATTTGGAGAACTACCTACAATCCATTGATAACACCACACAAAGCGCTTTATTTTCTAGAACCCCCTACCGATTATTTGACTTAATGAGAACCCGTACTCCTAAGGATCAAGAAAAAAATGATATCAATTTGTCTATCACTCAGTTGGGGGATTCAAAAAAAGAATTTCACCAAGTGTTCTTATTCTTGGACAGACAAAAACAAAGCTATCTTTACTCTGACTATGTAAGTAAACAAACTATGTCAAATTTTAAAACAGAGCATAATGAAAGGGCTTTCATAGAACCAACCCATTTAAGTGATATCTATGGTTTCAATCAAAGGAATTTACTATCTCGATATGAACGCAAACAAGTATTTTCCTTTTATCGTATCATTGAAGACGTTCCGTTAAGGGACCGTCTAGGCGTACTTTCTATTGACGTACGACTTGATTATCTGAGTTTTATTAGCGATATGCTATACACAAATAAAGAAGAAGATATTTTTATACTGGATCCAGACGGGGATGTCATTTATTCTTCTCAAGAAAAATTAATAGGTACAAAAGTACAGGAAGATTGGGTCGGTAAACTGTTTAGGATTAAAAAAACGGCCTCTCATTTTGAAGTAAACGATAATGGTTCTAAAGAATTAATTCTATATGATACTATTAACCTTCCATATGCAAACTGGAAATTGGTTAAGAGAATACCCTATAGCTGGTTATATCATGATGCCAACCTTTTAACTAAGATTAATACTTTTGTAGTCATCTGTTTCTTAATTCTGGCGATTAGCGCCTCATTGATAATAGTTATCCAAACTGTTGTAAGACCCATCCGCAAGCTTATTTATGAGATGAACATTGTGGAAAGAGGTGAATTTAATGTTCAATTTCCAAACATCAACCGTAAAGATGAATTTGGGGTATTAGCTAGACGCTTTCATCAAATGGTTGACCGAATTAACTCACTTATTCTAAGTGAATATAAGTTAGAAATAGCCAATAAGACGAACCAATTGAAAGCACTTCAAGCACAGATTAATCCACACTTTTTCAATAATGTACTGCAGTCGATTGGCACCTTAGCGTTAAAGGATAAGAATCTTAAAATCTACTCATTAACATCGGCGTTAGGAAGAATGATGCATTTTAATATGAAAATTGATGAGTCCATTATTCCACTTGGGAAGGAAATAGATTACATAAAATCCTATTTAGAACTTCAGCAGCAAAGATTTGAGGATGATTTCCAGGTGATTATGGATATTGACGAGGCAACTTTTCCTATTCAGGTTCCGAAGATGATTCTGCAGCCCATTATTGAAAATTATTTTATGCATGGCAGAATGGATCAAGGGAACCGGGGTGTCCTGAAACTAACTACTAAACTAGAAAATAATGAAGAACTGATTTTAATAGTCGAAGACAACGGACAAGGAATCAATGAGTCGAAAATGAAAGAATTGATGAATGTATTACAAGAAAAAAACGACTTTGAATGGAAATCAACAGACCATATTGGCCTATTAAATGTATTAACTAGGTTACGCGTTTACTTTTGCCCAGAAGTAAAAATGATTTTGAATCATGTAGTCCCACATGGTTTAAAAATAACGACAAAAATACCTTTACATAAAGGCGGTGATCCAGAAAAAAATGAAGGTGTTAATCGTTGATGATGAAAAACATGTACGAGAGGCCATTTTGCTTTTAATTCCATGGGAAGAATATAAAATTTCAAAGGTTTTCGAATCACAGAATGTAGAAGCTGCTAAAAAAGTCATTGAGGTAGAAAAGCCAGATATTATCTTTCTGGATATGATGCTGGCAAATCAAACTGGTATTGAGCTGTTAAGCTGGATTCATGAATGCGGCATCACTTCGAAAGTAATTGTAGTAAGTGGATTCAATGATTTTCATCTTGTCAGAAATACCATGAGATACAACGGAGTCGATTATATATTAAAACCAATCGATCAAGGTGAAATTATAAATGCCCTAGAAAAAGCGATTGATGCTTGGAAACAAGATGAGGTAAAAAGATTAGAGAATCAATCGAAAGACTTAAGAATGCAACACATAGAACCCATTTACTTGGACAAAGCTCTATCGGAATACCTCAAAGAACCTGCAAAGCATTATACTATTCTACAAGAGATTAACAGGGATATCGACGTAAACAATGGTCTGATTCGGATTGCTATATTGAGCTTTCAGCTGATCCATTGGAAAATTCATCAAAGGTTTTCGACAAACAAAGATTTACTGCTTTTTTCAATTAAAAATTTATGTAACGAATATTTAAGTCTGTATGGTTGTGGTTATGCTTTTCAGAATTGGAACAATGAGAATGAGATTGTCATACTATTTTGGAATCAGTTTGACCATACAAAACAAATCCTGGAGGGTATAAATCAGAAGATTGATCAAACTCTAGGTTCACATTTTTTCTTTTCAGTTGGCAAGCCTCAGCCTCTTCCATTAGGAATCTCTCTTTCCTATGATGACGCTAGAAAGGTATTAAAGAGCAAATTAAACCTAAAAAAACCTGCCAGCTTTATTTTTGATGATTCACACTCGAGCGTCATAGAGAATGAAACCATTTATATCAATAATTATGAAAAAAAACTCCTTTTTGCCATGAAGTGTAAAGAAGATTATGTCATCAAATCAATAACAGAAAACTTTACAAACGAATTGCGAACCTTACAAGCCATTACACTCAATCATATAGAGATTTGGCAAAACGAGCTCAATATTTTAAAGTTAAAATATTTTAAAGAATTCTCCGATCATTTAAAGCGATTTGACCCTCAAATTTCCTTTATCCTAATGAATGACAGTGGTCAATTGCTAATTGAGGAATGGTTAAAGGAGCTCAAACAGTCTTTTATTCTACTCCATCAAATCATATCCAAAAATAATACGGAAAGAGTAAATGTTTTTCATGAAATAGCTAATTATATCAGGAAGAATTATCATGAAGATTTAAGCCTGCAATATTTTTCAGATCATTTCTATTTAAGCCGTGAACATATTTCAAGGAAATTTAAGCAGGAATTTGGTACAAATTTACTTGATTTCGTCATTGACGTTAGGATGGAAAAAGCCAAGGCACTATTGTCCGACCACGATTTAAGAGTTTCGGATATTTGCAAAATGGTTGGATATAATGATGAGAAATATTTTTATAAAGTGTTCAAAAAAAGTATAGGGTATTCTCCTTCTCAATTTAGAAATCAAATATTTTAGTAAAATAAAAATGGCTTGGAGGTGTCACTCCAAGCCATTTACTCACTAGTTATTTTTTAAAAAGGGTCTATAATTTTTCTATAGAATTCTAAACGGTCTATAGTATAAAAGTGTTCATCCAATCCATTTTTCTTTTGAAGAAAAACGTTAGTGATCAATATTTTTTTGGCGGGACTGCGTGGGAATCGAACCCACCAGACCTGGCACGCAGGTCTCAAGCAGTTTTGAAGTTAGAAGAACAGTATTATTTCATATTATTTTCAATTATCATCAGTTATTAGGGCCTTTCTTTTAAAAGGTTTTGGGGAAATTTATTTTGTTTAATTATCTGTAATTATCTTTAGGTATTTTTAGTTTGTGACCAGAATGTTACCAGTGTCACAATAATTATGAGACAATCAAATGATGATTACGTGGCTTGAGCTCCCTAACCTCTTACCGTCAATTCAAAGACCGATTTTTCCTCAAATTCTTTTATATCTATTTAATGCTTTAGAAAAAGAATTTTGCCAACAAGGTAAAGATTCTGTTAAAGCTATGCCTTTATGATTCATAAATAAACATAGCTTTAATAAATAACCCACCTTTATCCATAAATGTTGTATATTTAAAGTAAATAATCATTTTGAACCTCAGCATTTTTAAAAAGAGTGACCATTATTTTTGGTTCGTGCATCAAAAGGGGGAGAAACTTCGCAACATGCCTACATTTAGAGCAAGATTTTATTTGGCATCAAATCCTGATAAAAAGTCTTGTAAAAAAGAACATGTATTTCCACTCTCAACACATTTAATAGGGAATAATGGGCAACTTTTTTCTGGAACACTTATTACCCATTTAGGACAACATTTTAAGTTGTATACTAGTAAAATAGCGGGCCCAATTTGGTATGTTTACAATACCAGTTTTGGAATAAAAACCGGGAAAATTGAAATGCAAGAACAGAAACACAAGTCTTCTGCAGTTTCTGGAAATATAGGGGAATCTGTAGTCATCCCAGGTATATCATCTTCTTTAGGAAGAACAATGAATACTCTTGCATTTCACAGACTCAAAGCTTACAAATTACAATGTCCTGATTTTAGAATCTATCTTTCACCTAGTGACCTAAATAAACTTTGGAAAACTCGATTAACTTTGAAAAAGGTTGTACCTGACCTTCCTCTTGAAGTAAAATCTAGTCTTTCACCTGATAATTATTACCCTGTAGAAGCGTTACAACAGCTCTACAGATACTGGACACAGTGTCCCAGAAGCAGTCATGGTTTCGGCATCATTGCTAGAGTATATATTAAACATTCAGAAACCATTATTAGATATTATCTCTTTATACCTAAAAAAACTTTTTCAATGACAAAATTTAAAAATATCGCAGACGGTAAAGGAAAAGCAGCATCAAAACCAGATGCACAAAAAAAACAAAGCATTGTTGAAGAAATTGGAGGACTCTTTTATTGAGCAATAATTCGGTTTTACAATTATTAAATAAAAACGAGTTGTTAATGTCTGTGGGTGATTTTGAATCATGTTCTAAAATTGCAACAACTTTTAATGAAATTATTGAAAAAAATGACGATAACCTTGACGATAACATCCTTGAACAATTAAGGGAAGCTATTGAAATTAATAAAACACTTAAAAGCGATATGGAGGCCTTGAATAAATCATTTGCTTCTAAAGACAGTCCTTTTATGTTTGAACATGACGAAAAGATATCTTCTGTTGTATATAGGGAAAGTCCATTAACCTATGTAATTAAAATGGTGATAAAAGAACAGGAGTGTTGGAAACCCGAAAATCACCATAATTCTGATAATGTATTTAGGACAGAGGATGAAGTAGACTCAAATTTGGAACTAATTTTAGAAATTAACAGAGAAGACATATTCGGCGTCCTCTACTTTTCAAGTTTAGGTACAATAGAAGGAAAACTTTATGAAAATGAAGGAAAAAATTCTCCATATAGAGGAAAACTAATAAAGGAAATCGGTTATAATATCGCAAGTGATATTTATTTCGAAAGAAAGTCAACTAAGTAAGATTTTTCTCCACTTTTCATTTTACAGTCATTTGAAAATTATATAATAGGAAATTTCAATAAGAACATTTAAAATTGAAACAATTAATTTCACTTCTCAAAAAGAACTAAGAACGAGCAATTCATTTTCCTTGTTAGTGCAGTGTAATCCTAATGACGTTGCTAAACGTTGATACTACTTTCCTGTAAGTTTAAGTTGCTTTATGTAAACAAAAATAGCAGACGATATGTATCCGTCTGCTATTTTTTTTTGATTACTCCCATAACCAAAAAAAATAAGCAAAACAGCGCTATCATTTTTGTGCACTGTTTTGCTTATATATTTGCGCCTTTTACTTTTATTTCTAAGCCCAGTAATTCTCTACCAGCTTAGGTTGAAAAGGTACACCGGTTTTTTTCTCATAAAACTCATAAAAATCTTCAGGACTAAAATTCTTATTGGAATAGGTTGTGTGAAATTCTGTATGCAGCTCCCCTTTTAAGGGAATTCCTAATCCGTATTGAAAGTGTAACTTCTCATTTACCTCACAGAGTAGTATTAGTTCTTCGTCTGTGTAACTACCTATCTCTTCATATATGGTGAGCTCCATCACCCGAATGACTTCTTGAACGATTGAGGCAAAAGGATAAATGTGATGTACCTCATCAAACTTTTCCCCACTAATGCCACACCTATAATTCCAAGCTTCAATGCTTGCACTTTTCCAATCCTCGATTTGGTTTCTTAAATACAATTTCAATGGAGTAAGTCCTGTCCAATTTGGATGTTTTGAACCTCTTCTTTCTCTCCTAACCTCATCTTGATAACATCCACAGGATTTTGTATCTCCTCTTATAACACTTGAAATATTACTCACAGCAATATTCCCGCATTCACATAAACACTGTAATCGTATTTTTTCTCCATTTAATCCTCTTAATCGTTTTAAAACCGTTAAACGTCCAAATTTCCTCCCGAGAAGCATTTTTTCAGCCTCGGTACCTCGATAACAACCACAAGAAATGGTGGTCTGGGCTTTTAGTTCCCCACTTCTTGCAGTTACTGTTTTTCCACAGCGACAAATGCAATCCCAAGAGGGTCCACCGGAAATCCTCCTCGCTTGATGTTCAAAATTTCTCTTTATAACCGTAAGATAAGTGAATACCTGACCAGTTAAGTCTATTACCTTCTTTTGAACTGAACATCCACATGTTTTCGAGCGACCATTCTTTAATGAATCTCCCCATATAGACACTTGTTTTCCACATTCACATTCACAAAACCACTTTTTATGTTTCGAATTGGATTTGTCCACATCCAATCCCAAAACCGTTAGGTTTCCGTAGGTCCGACCGGTTAAATCATCTAAAGCATTTAGACAGCCACAGGATTTTACTGTCTCCATTTTAAGGGATGTTCCGGGAACAAGAGCTATATCCGAATTCCCACAATCACAGATACAATAACAAAAAGTCCTTCCGTTAATAACTTCTTGAGACTGAACAGTTAACATATTGAACTTTTGCCCGATTAAGTCCAATCGATATCGATTTTCAAACTGAGAACACCCACAGGATTTAATTGATTCTGAAACCAAGGAACCTCGTAAGATAGACTTTTCTGTTCCACAGTCACATTTACAAAACCATCTTTTACGATTTGGTTCAGAACCTTCTACATCCCTTCCTATTACTAGTAGTTTCCCGAAACGCTTCCCTGTTAAATCTTCTCCAATTCTTAAACATCCGCAGGATTTAACCTCATCTCTTTGAATGTTGTTAGCTGCTACACGGTGCAGCTCTGGATTTCCACAATCACACCGACACCAACAGTAAGTTCGACCTTCTATTGTTTCTTGGGAGACTACCGTTAACAGGTTATATTTTTTCCCAACCAAATTTAACCGATTTGCACAACCACAAGATTTTGATGCACCGGATTTTAGTGAATTCCCCCACACAGAATCCTTTGTTCCGCAATCGCACTTACAAAACCATTTTTTTACTTCAGTAGTCGAATTATCTTTATCTAGTCCTAAAACAAGCCAAGTTCCAAAACGTTGTCCAACTAAATCTTTCATTTTCTTGTTACATCCACAAGATTTAAGTTTTCCTCTCTTAAGTTCACTAGGGATAGCTTTCTTTAACTCCGGATTACCGCATTCACATTGGCAAAAACAAAACGTTTTCCCATCTATCTTTTCTTGAGAAATAACGGTTAATTTCCTAAAGGTTTTTCCTACTAAACTCTCCATGTTGAACATCACCTTATAGTCTCTATTTTGGTTGAAAATGAAAAACTATTGAAAATGAAAAACTATTGAAAATGCTGTGGTCATAATTAGCTTTTTAAAAAAGGAAAAGCATCTGATATTTTACCTTTTCAATATATTAAGAAAAGCAATCAATTTATTATTTAAATCCATAAAATTATACCATTTTTTCAATCCAAAAAATACCAATACCTACACCTTTTAAATCCAAAAAAAGAGCCTGCCGCAGCAACCCCTACTTAAACTCATTCACTCAAATTCAAAAAATCACATAACTTTAATGCCCATTAATACACTATATCTTAAAAATTAAAGAATTTATTAAATCTAAAATTAATAAATTCAGGTTGCAAATGGATTTTTATATATTCTTCTGCATATGTTCTTTGTTTTTTCTCTTTTAGTTGAGTAGTGATAATAACCATGTTTTCATCTTGATACTCTTGGAAAAAGTCGCAATAATCTTTGTATTTTTTTAAAAGCGAAGGTGTACCTTTTAATTCTTTATAATGGTCGTTTAATCTTCCTTCAAGCCTTTCTGACTCTCCAACATATAAGAATTGCTGTTTTTGATTTATATAAATATATACACCTTCATTGAAATCAACATTAAAATTTGGCTTTGGATGTCCAAATGTATGATTTACGATAAGCGGTTCTCCCCATTTAAATATAGATAAATAGTCATTTTCCGAGATGAGTCTATCAATATCAATCATTCCGCATTATCCCCATTTCACAGATTTTTTTAATAGCCTTTCGTCTCTATGTTGAATAGTTAAAAGCTGTCCTAATTCAGACAGCTTTTAAAGTAATCAAGCTAAAACCTACATTTCGCATGAATAAGCTAACGTTTTTCAAATCTTTAACCTATATGCTAAAGACTTCAAGAGTTCCTTTAAAACCAAATGCTCTAATAATTTTTTTATATTCTTCTCTTGTTTCTTTGTAATCATAATCACTTAAATACCAAGTAACATTTTCCTTATTTAATTTATTTATTATCTCTTTTATATAAGCTAAATCCACTTTTGAAAAAGAAAAACCGTATGAGTATATATTTTTTACAGATGGTAATATATCAAAAAAGAATCTTGATTTTCTGATGATTTCCTTCGTGTCTTTTTTTAAGGATTGATGTATCTTGGAAAGAGCCCACTCCGACCCAACGTGTGTATTTTCAAAGTCTTCTCGGGATTCACCATGACCAATTATTAACTCGGTACCTGGCAAGCTTTGGAAACCTCTCTCCCCATGTATGTGGAAAACATCTTCAGCCCCATATAAATCTTCCAATAAACTTGTGTAATTAAAAGTTAAAAACACATCGTTATCAATGTCAATTATGTCTTGTAATTTTTTTTTAGGGAGAACAGTGGATATATCTATGGAATTAACCCACTCCGAAAAAAGTTCTTTAGTCTTTAAAGTTACATTATAAAAATGTTCAGCGGCATCCTCGTTTCTATGGGCTCTATGCCACATATCATCGTCATCATCATCGTCATCCAAAAAATAGGACATTTCATCTAGATACTCTTCAAAGTCTAATCGACCTAAGCTAGTCTCAATGTCGCTCCATCTTTCACCGTATGGCTCCGCTTTGGATATAATATCCATAATAAAAGATACAACCTCGTCTTTATCATATACTTCGGAACCGTCAGGCATCGTACTACTATTAATATTAAATGATGGTGATTTTTTAACTGCTCCAGGATAATTACGAATAAGGTATTGACGAAAATGTTCGTAGCTTGTTGGTAAAGAGTGCGCTAAATCGAAACCATTACCTATAATAAATAAACTGCTCATTTTTTTCACCTCAAAAAAATCTTAGTGCTTTCTTATCTTTTAACTTACAACATTTGCTGCTTCCTCTTTTTCATACTCTTTTACAATTTTATAAAATGCATTTCTTTTTAATCCCAGTTCATGCATGAATTACGTTGCAGTAATCCTTTCTTTCCTTCCAGTCCTTGTATTTATAGACCAGAAGCATTTTTTGTTCATCCGAAAGGGAATGGAAATCCTTCTTAGGCCGACCTAAGTGCTTTCCTCTTTTTTTAGTAGAAATTATGCCTTCCCTCTGAGCTTGTTTGATTCTTTTTCGCTGTTCTTCGTCTGTACAGCTAATCACCTTAAACACGAGATTCCGAATCAACTCATTAATACCTTTATCCCATTCATTATCGTCTTTATATTCCCTATTTAAAATTAGCATATCCAATACACAGACATTGATTTTATTTTCAATAAACCACTGCCACTCTTATTTTACCTGCATTTGGTTACGTCCCAGCCGGTCAAGCGATTTGATGATGATGGTATCCCCTACATCCAAAGCCCGTTTCATATATTGATATTCTGTCAAAATCTTTACCCGACGACTTATCTTCGTAAATTTGCTTTTCTGGAATCCCCAGGTTCAGCATTTCATCCCGCTGCCGGTCCAAATTTTGAAGTACCGAACTGACTCGTATGTATGCGACAGTTTTTGCCATTTCATTTCTCCTCCTTGTTACTTAACTGTTTCTAAAGGTTTTTCGATATTCCTTTTTATTTTTAAAAACATTTTTTTATTGTTTCGCTATCTTAGAAACAGATAAGTTGCTGAATTTACAACATGGAGGCTCATGACTGTAAACCATACCTTTAAAAACACTATTAAGTGTCTTATATTGAAATTGATGGAAAATTTGCCATTTTAAGTCACCAATAAGAGCTTGGATTCCCAAGCTCTCATCTATTAAATTACTATTATACGGGCTAAAGTTTAACGTGCCTAAAATTCAAACCTAAACAATGTACAAATAACTCTTATCATGTTTAACTAATTCAATGCCAGCCTTTTCGTATCTTACAAAGATATTCCTTCCGTCCCAATCCTTAGGCATCTTGTTCCGTAATCCCAGCTTGCCCAAAAGTTTATTCTCGTCATCATGGATGGTGGCAACCCATAAGTTTTCTCTCAATATATTTAAAAAAAAATCAGTGATAATCGTTCCTTTCATAGCCGCATCTTCGCAAACCTTCCATGTACTCCGTTATAGGTATCATATAGTCATACTGCAATGTATTACTTTCCCATTTTCCTTTTTTTAAATATTCAAGCGCACACTCACTCACATAGTCAGATGAATATCGCCAATCATTATATTTCTTCGGCAACTGTTTTTTCATAATAGTGATATGTAAATTCGCCAAGAACTTGCTTCTAGCTTCACCCATCCCTGCAATATAAATTTCATCCTCAACTTAAGAGTTTCAAAAAGCAACTGTATTTTTCAGCCATCAATCGCATGATGATTTTTTCCTAGTCATATCTTCTGGAAATAACTCTATGAGGTGGATGTCTTTTATTCTAGAAAACTCCCTCTTTCTTTCTATTTTTTCTCTATATAATTTTGTATTTAAACCAAAATATTCTATCCATATATCACCGACTTTAAAATCAGCTCTCATCTTATTACTATTTAATTCTTTATGATATGGATAAACAGGTTCTGTATCGTGCTTAATCTTGTGTTCAAAAAGCCAATCATCAATAAATCTTTCTCTTTCCTGTAATGAACGGCACACTTGGCCACCTTTTGCCACACAGACGATACCGTATTTCCCCATTTTCTCCATTTGAATTAGCATTTTTATATCGTGGGTTAATCTGGATTGAAGAGATATAATTGATTAATTAAAACTAAAGAGGTATCTTTAATTCCAGAAAAATCAAAACAGTGAGTATATGAAAAAATAAAGAAATAAAGGAACTTCATTTAGAAGCTCCTTTATTTCTTTAAACAGATAAGATGAATGATTTTTTTGGCTAATCAAGATAGCTGAAATCAACCGAAATTTCATTCCCCGATGGTGTAATGATATTAATACTGTTAATAGCATATGGAACTCTTATTACTCCATTAAGCTCATCTTCCTCGAACGCACAATAGAATCGAACAATATCCGCTCCGAATGTCCGGTCTACAGTGAACTCCTCATTAATTTCAACATTCTCTCTAAAACTCTCAATTTCGTTCTCGACATCAAAAATGAATCCATGTGGGTTGTTAGAGATATCAATATTTTGTTTTAATAATAAACGTTCTAATTTTTTCACATAATCCTGATGCATATAAACCCTCTTTTCCATATAGGATGCAGCAAAATTTATTATATTATGTATTGGTTATTTCTTCAAGTTAAAGAATATACTTCCTCGTTATTCTTTCCTTTCAGAAAAACTTACTTAAATTGATTATATAACGGAATTATCTTTGGTATCTTAACTATAATACTTTCTGATATAAAAAATTTGCTTCTATCTTTCCTTTTTCTAATACTCTTAAAATAAGCCTCAAATACTTTTTAAATTAGAATAATTCTGTTTGACCAGTATTAACATGAATAATCCGAAAGCATTATTGATAGCTAAAAAAACAATAATCTCTGGTATAATATTCCTGATATAGAATTGAGGAGATTAGATGTCAATAAAGGGGAAGGTTCCTGGATGCCTAATGATTATTTTTGTGAAAATGGCGATTTGCCAAAATGAAGTTACAAACAAAAATGATACATATTGTGAGTATTGCTTAGATAAAAGGAAATGTTAGAGAACAATCCAAAAATAACATGGACAGTAGAAACAATTAGTAAATAAACCAGTAACCTAATGTGGTTACTGGTTTATTCTTTATAATATAAGAACTGAATTAGTGGATTTTTATTAAATTGGAAAATCATCCAAGCTACTAATACAATGGTTTTATAATATAATCTTCACCCAAATCGATTACATTAAGGTTAAGATTTTTTGTCATGTCTTTTATTTCTTCTGGTTCAAGAGACGTTCCTACAATCGACTGACACTTCGTCTTTGATAATATCTCAAAGAGCTGTTTTTGGCTTTTAACAGCCATTTGCTGCTGGCCAGGTTCATCAAACACCAAAAGTCCTGGATGATTTCCACCAAACTGTTGACTTGTCTTATAAATAGCAATTACATATGACCAGATTAGACGAATATTATCGCTTGCTGATGAATCAAATTTAATATCAAAGCCGCTTACGATAGGAGTGTATTTATCATAAGAAATGGTGATTTCGCTTTTATTTATACTTGAGAAGCTAAAGCTTTCCAATAAACTTAAAAACTCTTTCTCAAAATAGGTTAGTTTCTTTTTGTCCAATTCTGAGAAGTAATCTTTTGGCAATGCTTCCTGCCTGGATAAGTACCCTCTCCACTCTTCCTTAATCTTTTCAAAACGCCTCTCCATTTTTTCAAAAGAACTGCTTGCCTCTTGAAGCTTATTTAACTGAATTTTTAGCTCCACTAATTTTTCCAACTCTTTTTTAGTAGGAAATTGGGGATTTTCGCTTAATTCTGATTTAAAGAGTCTTAACTCTCTTCTGGCATTTTCAAGGTGTTCGCCAATGGAATCATGCCTCGATTTTTTATTTTGAATTACTTTTTGGGATTGATTTATACCGAATACGAGTGTATTAATTTGCTCTTTTATAAACGTGATATTTTCCGTTAAATCCAATGGGTGGATACTTGTTTCTGGAGGCATTAGTGAATCTTCAACATGCTGATTGCAAGTAGGGCATATGCCCAAAGAAAAACTGGAATCCACGTTTGAACCTAATTTATACAGTTTTTCAGCTTCTTGATTTCGTTTCAAATCTATTTCCAAGCTTCTTAGGTTTTCAATCATGGAACGCTGATTGTTTCTTTCTAAGTGTAAATCCTGCCTGATTGAGTTTATCTCACTCTGTAATTGTAAAACAAGCAGTTCCTGCTCTTTTACTTTCTTTTCATACTCAGCGGTAACATTTGATATCTTTACAATATTATAATTTTCTTTTTCTTTAATCATACGTTCTAACTGAAATATACGGTCAACAATGCCTACAAGTTTTTTATTTTCATCGTACACATTCAATACAAAGTCATCTAAAAGTGTAGGCTTTTCAGGCAGACTCGGAATCTCCGCGTGAATACTGACAGCTAACTCTTCTAAATCCTGTTTTAAAGCGGACCACTTATTTGAAAGTAAAGCACGCAGTATTTTTAATTCTTCCCGTTCCTTTGTATTCTTGGTAACATCCATATTTAAAAGAAACTCAAATGCCCGTTTGGATAAATCCCTGATGCCAAAACTTCCAGATATAGGGGAATAAAAACTGCTCCAACCTTTATTCTGCTCGATAAAAAATAAAGGAAAAAGAGTTTGAATATATAAAATCCTGTCTTTTCCTTCAAAAGTTGGTACCTCTGGCAATTCCCATTCTAAGAAACTAGCTAAAAACGCATGAAATCCAGCTTTTTCCGTTGCCGAACCGCTCATATGGACATAAAAATCTTTGAAATTAACTTTATCTTCTTTGGAGAGCTGGGGCCCAAAGTGGACCCTAATCAATTTTTCATTTATACTTGAAGATTTTATCCATCTAGTGAGAGTTATAATTTCCCCTCTTTGGTTAGAAATCTCAAGTTGCACTTTCGACTCTAAAATAAATATTTCTTTTCCGTTATATGATAGCTTTTCTTTTAGCACAGGCTTCATGGTTTTTGCATTTCTTCCGCCCAGCATTTCTTCGATGCCCAAAACATAAAGGATGGAATTAAGGGTGGAACTTTTTCCCTTTGTATTTCTAGCCCGTAATATGTTGAAACCAGACTCAAAAGGAATATCAGTTCCAAATACTCCTTCAGCCGTATCAATTTTTATTTTTAAGTGATTGATTTTTGTTCGGTTCATGAGGTGTACCTCTCTTTAAATAAATCCAAAATGTACGCGTCTGACAAGCTTTTTTTAATAGTTTTTAGGAAGTTTTTCTCTTCTAAAAAAACATCAACTTCCAAAATATTTTTTGCCATAACTTCTCCTTTTTCAGATAAAGAGAATTTTCCAGTGGTATCATTGAATTTAAAAACTCCCATTGCTACGCCGTAATTTAAAGCTCTGTTTAAAAAAGGGTCAAAGCGGATAATGGGAAAGTTACCCTCATCCTTAAGCTTGAGCAATCTTTCATAGCGTTCCTGATTTTGCAATGCCCAATTAAATAGTTGCAATTTCAACAGTGAAGCTGTCTGTTTCGTAGACGATAGATGTAGAATGAGGATTATCTGTGAAATTCGGTACATCGGTCGTAGTTCAGGGGAAATAGGGACCTTTTTTCTGCTGAATTTGATTTCTTTTATTTCATCGAATGGCAAGTCCATTTTTTAACCTCCAAAATCAAGCGGGCAGTCAATCAACCAGCTCGCGATTGCCTCGTGGCACAAATCATTGTACACAGAAAATTCAAAAATATCGTGGAAACTCTCTCCCATGAGAGCCGCCCTGTACTTTTCCATGGTTTCATCTAACAGCTCTTTTGGAGTTAAATCAGTCAGCAATACTACTTCTTCCAGATGACTTGCAATGGAACTTTTAATCCTGACTTGTTTCTCGTATGCTGCACTATATGTCTGTTTCATATAATTTAGAATTTCCTGCCCTTTAATATAGTTGCGCACCTGTAAATCAATATATTTATTTGTTCTTTTTTCTTTAACCACATTGTCCAAATGCTCAAAGAGGGCCCCGATTTTTCTGTCTAAGATTGCAATCGAAGCAGTCTGACACTTTTTCCAGTTTATTATTTCTTCCTCATCTGGCACTGGTACATCTATATTTATCTTTTCATTAAGAATCTGCTTTACCTGGATAATTTCTTTCCCGTAAAAATGCTCATCATGGGCAAGGACATCAAATTCCTCGTCCAGTAAATCCTTCATGGTAGTATCATTACGGTATTCAACCGCTTTTTCATGACAATGAGAAATAAGCTCTTTATTAGTAATTTTCGGAGTGAGAAAAATCCATTTTTTTATTTTGACTCCCTGTAAGAACTTTAATAATTGAGGTTTATATTTTTTAAGTTTCTGCAGGTCATTTGTAACTTTAGCCCTTTGATGATTATAAAGTTTACCAGATTCGTATTCTTCATCAGGGCAGTAACATTGAAAAACAATTCCACTGCGTGTAAAACCCTCTATTCCTAAGTCGCCATTTGTATGAGCAGTCATCTCCTGATAACCATCGGCTCCGTATTTCATTTTCAAAAATGTTTGACAGTGTTCTTCCCAACTGTCCCCGTTATATGTACCAAAAGGCGTTTTGAGCATATATACCCTCCGTACTTAAAGTAAGTAGATGTACTGATATTAATGGTACCATGTTTTTTACAATTTTAGTTAATATCCAACAAATTTCTACCTAATTTTTCTAAGTAAAACAGATGAAATAAAAAAAACAGACGGTTTAACCGCCTGTCCCAAAGTTACTTTAGTACAACTGGTGCTTTTTCTTCTTCGAAAATAGCTTTGATTTGATTCCCCATTTTTTCAATCAGTCCCACAACGAGCGCGTTCCCCATACAGAAGTAACGGTTCCGTTCTTGCATGGTGTCTGTCCAATTATCAAGAAAACCGTTTAATCGTTCACATTCAACAGGTGTTAGATTACGCAATTTACCTGTTTTTTTGTCTTCTACCGCATGAGTGCTACGGTTTACTGTTGCCGATATACGTGGAACCTTTTTAGCATCTTTCAATTTCATCATAGAAACAAACGTTCTAGTATAATTTCACGCAGTGTCTCCTGAATGGCAAATAAGACATATTAATATAGGAATATCATCCATAAGGAACGGTACTTGGAGCTAGAATAATTATCATTTCCTCATAGAGGATTGTTTCCTCAATGAAGAAAAACGATAAGAATTAAAAATTCACCCTAAGATTAAGACCTATTTGGTGGAGAGCTAAGGGGTTTTTCTACGAGAAAAACGAGTAAAAAAACAAAGGGTTTCAATTTTTTTATGAGATATTTGCAAAAAAAAACCAATTTTCCCCAAAAACTTTAGATAAAGTTTCATGGACCATTATCTAAATGGGTCTAACTTTATCACATAAATTACAGTTTTAAATCATCAAACTCATCATTCTACATGGGTTTTATTATTATATATGCCGAAGAATCCTTTCCAAAGATTTGCTAATTCCTATTAAAGTAAAATATAAAATATTTTAATCCATTGTATTTATAGAAACAATAAAAAAGAGCTTTTTACAAGCTCTTTGGTTTTGTAAACCCCATCCTGTATCGTCAGTCGGTCTTTTTCTGGTTACTCGTAATAAGACAAAACATGATATTTCTTTGCAACGATTATAGTATTATTCTTGGTTCTGTCATATCGATATTAATATTCCTAGTATCACTGAAAGCCTTCTCCGCCAACAATGCATAATACATTGGAGGTTCCTCATTTGTCCCAAACGACCTTACATCAATCAAGAAATTTACCGCGGAATTTGCCATTTCCAGGAAATTTTTCTGTGAGTATGCATCTGCGAAACTTAAAACATTTGACGAAACTGTCAAAAAGGACGAATAAGAGAATTGCTTCCACTTTTCTTGAATTTTTTCAGTTAAATATCTTTTATCCTCCTGCAGCTCCAAACTCAATTCAGCTAGCTTGGCCTGCTTTTTCTCAATCGGCAAATCTCCTATCTCTGTCACTTGTTCCTCTATTTTTCTTCTAAATGAGCTTAGAAGTTCGTCGTTTTTACTCTTAAAGCGTACCAATTCCCATACGTTTTCTACAAATATAGGAGCAGGAAAAACCGACTCCAAAATAAGATTTCTTACTCCGTTTTCATGGATGCTTTGTGAATCCACCCGGCTGAAATTATTGATATTTATATTCAAGTTACTGGAATCGTCAGTAATTGGTGCCTTTTTAGTCAACTTGCTTAACACTGTCGCTAAATATGCCATATACAGGTCGGCTATATCTTTTTTTACAAGGTACCAATTCCCTTCTTTCTTAGCAAACCCCCTCATAACAAGTTCCCTTCCAATGTCCAACATCTTTTCAAAATGAATTTGCGCGACTGCACATTTATTCAATCCTCTTTCACCCTGGTAGTTGTTATCGATATAATTTAAGAATTTGCTTTTAAATAATGGAACTTCAAAAATATATTGCATAGGCAGTATAGGGCTTACTAGACCTGATTCAAGAAGAAGTTTCATATGTTCTTGAAAATTTTCAGGTTCCTGCAAATATTCTTCGGGAGCTATTACGCTAATTGTATCCCAGTAAAGTAATGTCTTATACAACCAAGGAGTTTGGGGCAATGTTATATTTGGAAAAAACAATAAATCCTCCATCGTTTTGACCTCCATTAAGAAAAATTTATAACCCCTTTTATCTTCAAATTGTTTTCCCTCGATATTGGGGAAACTCCTTACTAGACAATGAAAGATTGTGGTTTACTTTCACTCATGTTTCTTGTTTTCTTTTCAAATTAAAGGGGATTTATGGCAAAATGACAATCTTCCGAATACAATTAATACGCAGAAAATTATACCACCATTTATCGATTTGACCAAATTATTCCTAATATATTCTGATGGTTCTTCCACCCCAAAGGGAATAGAACTAATCGCATTTATAAACAATCATCATTTTGCCTCCAATCCTTTTTGTTAATTTTGCTTTAATAATATAAATAAAAAAGAACTTGGTTTCCCAAGCTCCTTTTTTTACCATTACAAATTTCTTACAAAGTGTTAAGAAACGACTAGCTCTAATAAAAATTATTTGGCACATTTGAATACTCCATCTTTTCAACATCAAATGCTTTAGTTGAATTTGAATTACTTAAAGAGTCCCAATATATTATTTTTTTCAATTGGTGCTGGACTATATTAAACCTGTCATTAAAGATAACTTCGATGATAAAGTGAATTACATTATGATTTACACTAAATTTTATTTGAAGTTCCATTTTTTTAATATCTTTAGGAATAATCATTTTTTTATTTTGTCTATCAATATCAATATCTTCAACATCATTTTTAATAATCATGTCTAAATAGATATGGCCGCTATTTCTATAATTGGGATGGCTTGATTTACCCCATTTTTCTATCATTTTTTTTTGTTGTTTTTCTGAAATATCTATCCAGTATTTTACTTTCGTTCTAACATCATATTTTGTTCCATTTTTTCGAAAACAAGTAACCCTCTCTATCATGAAAAAGAAGTGATTAAATGGAATGGTCAAAGAAAAATCCAGCCTTCTTTCCCATTTATCATAATTGGGGTCAGTAATATTTGGACTAAAACTCAACGACATAGCTATAGTTTTAAGCAAGTCATCCTCAGTCATCTCGTTATTTATGAGATTTAATGGAGTTGGCAATTTAGATAGCTTTTCAATATTCCCCAATTTCCCTATACCCCAGAAGAAAAACATAATAGAGACGATTCCAAATAATAATCCAAACCATAACAAATAGGCTTCAGTAGGCGTGTGTTTATAATCTATTAATCCAATAAATACTGACCATAATATTAAAGTGAAAAGAAGAACAAGTCTACATCCAAAAACAATCCACTTAATGTAATCATGCGTATTAAATACTTTAGTGTACCTATATATAAGCTGATTTAAATTTTTAGTTATCTTAACTGGATTACTAATGTTGTTAGGTTTCTCTGTTATTTGCCAGTAAATTTCTTGACATCGTTGAATTTTAAATTGTGTACTTAATGAAACAAATATTCCTGCTAAACCAATTAAACATAGAATACCAGATGTAAATCCAAAAATTACTCCTGCGTTATTTCCTATATGGTTATCATCCATTTTTAAAATTGTAGATTTATATCTTAGTATTAAAATTATAATTAAACAAATAATTGGAATGGAAATATACCCAATAAAATTTACAATATATCTCACATATTTTAATAGGCTCAAACTAATATTTTTAACCTTATTAAACATCACTAACTACCTTTCTACTTTTATCATACGTTAATCAACGCCTGAATAATGTTACAACAAAATAAATTTTTACTTCTTAATAATATAAAACACTAACTGACTTTAGACTTCTTATCCGTAATAGAAATTGGTACTTCTTATAAAAAAATCTGAATCCTAAAAAAAACAAAAGAGAACATTGAAACAAGGATTAAGCAAAATTTAAAATAATAATAAATTGCATATTTTTGGCATATGACACTCCAACAATCGTGTCCCTTGTTCTTTTTGCAGGAAAAAGAATGATGTAAAAAAGATGTAACAAATCGGTGAGAGTTTCCCGTCTACCTCCACCCCGCATAGACAACCAGCGGGTCGCTGATTTCAGCGTGTGAATAGCCCGTTGGAGGGGCATTTTTCTTCCTAGAGGCAATCTTAATGAGTGTTTTTTTTGTGTCAAAACAATATGAACCCATTTGTTTTAAAGTCGGTGTGCCACCACCGATAATTTATACAATCAATTTTAATTTTTGATGCAAAAGACCATTTCTTTTTTCAATAAACTCTTGAAAATTTGTTAGTCCAAAATCACATATTGGAATGTAATGTTTTGCTAGATAGTCATTCTTTGCTGCAACATCTTTGAAAGTCTCATTAAGCCATTTATCAAATTCCACATTGGACTTTTCAATATTTGGTATGTCTTCTAATAACTGTAGGTTAGCTATAGAGTTAACATGTTCAAAGTAAAAATCCTGATTATCTTGTGGAATACCAATTTTTGATAATTTTCTCCTTGTAAACATGCTTTTCGCGAAAATATGGTCCAGATGAAATTTATTTCTAAAATCAAGATTTGGGTAAAGCAAAGCAAGAATTGAGAATGTTTGTTTTTGACCATATTCATAGGTAAGCAGGTTCTCGACCTCATCATCATTAAATGTAAACGACTTTGTACTCCCCTTAAATTCATCAATAATGATTTGTAACGGAAATTCATTAAGGTTAGCTCCGATTATTCTTCTTAACGGTCGGAGTACATTATCCGGTTGACCACTAAACACTTGTTTTAGAAGTCCAAGAATAAGCCATTTTTTAATGAGTTTTCGGTCATCTTGATAATTTTTAGATTGTAAATAATTATGCGGATTCCCTTTCTTTAACAGGTAATAAGCAATCGGGATAATAGCATTTTTTGAAGTTAGGGTGTCATTGGTGTACCCAAAACTTGCAATTAGATTAACAGATAATCGAATTGACTCTTTTATTAGGTCCCAATTTTGTTCAATTTTTTGCATAGCTTCACTGTTAAAATTATCGACTTTAAATGCTATATCCGTAAAATCACAAAGGACTAGGCATGACTTTAGAACAAAATCTTTGTTGAAATTATATCCATTACCAATTTGATTTATTTCATCAACAAACTTTGTTATTTCCTGTCTAGCATCTTTATTTTTCCATTGAGCAGTAGCTATAGAAAGTAATAAATCGGAATAGCTAAGCGTAGTACCTCCGCTATTTACCCGTATAAAAATATTTAGGACCTTATCCAGTTTTTGTTCTTCTTCCAGGTAATAATTTATGGTAAGTGTTTCATTAATTGCTTGATATAGTTTAAACAGGGTTTGATTTGCAAACAATGCTTTATCTTTTTCCAAAGAGTTTAGGCCATTTTCAATTAGATACTGATTTACTTCAAAATGGTTGTTCATGTTTAATATTTCAGAAACCTTAAACCAATAGGCCAAGCCTTCTTCATTATCACTGTCAACTTCCTCAGGTGTTAAAAAACGAAAATCATAAACCGTATCGAACTCCTCTGAAGGTGCTAATAAATCAACATAAAGCTGTTGTTCAGGATACGCTAATGGATTTTCACGCCTCATACGTGGGAGCTTATAAGCGTATGTACCTTTTAATGCAATATACATAGAAGTTAACCTTTGTTGTCCGTCTAATATGGCAATAATATCTTCTTCTCCACTTATGCTAGCAAGTGGATTATGACGGTTATTCTTTTCATGATAATTCCTTATAAACTCGTAAAATTGGAAATCCTTACTCTTTTCTTTCTTTACATCCCAAAATAAGAAAGAGCCAACAGGATACCCCTGCATTAAAGAATCAAACAGCCTTTCAATTTGGTCTGTTCCCCATACAAATTCCCTTTGAATCGCTGGTAAAAGATATTTTTTTTCATGAATGTTTTTAATTACCTTTTTTATTGTTAATGGTGCCTGGAACGACATTCTTATCCCCGCCTTTATAAAGATAAAAGATTAATCAAAATTGTTTCTTAAAATAGTTTACCAGAAAGAGGGAATAATAGTAATTAGGTATTTTATCTTGAACTTTACTCACGGAGGGGTTTTTATTATGAATTGGACGAAAAGTGATTCAGACTTCGGTTCACATCCTCTGCAGAATAAAATCATGTATTATGCAAGAAGTTTTAATCTTCATCCAATTTTAATGCAATACCTGTTTTTAAACGGCATTAAAACCACAGACACAATTTATCAATTTATCTATCCATCATACACAAGCTTTCATAATCCATTTTTATTAAATGATATGAAGAAAGCTGTTCTTCGAATAATTAAGGCAATAAACAACGATGAACATATTCTAATTTTTGGAGATTATGATTGTGACGGCATTACTTCAACCGCACTTACTTTTCAATGCTTAAGGAAGTTAGGAGCAAAAAATGTGAGTTACAGATTACCATTAAGAGAAGAGGGCTATGGTATAAGACCTGAAACGATTAATGAAATAAATTTAAAGATGTCCGGATAGGCTGCAATTTAGATATTCGCCTCATATTAAGCATCTTCGTTTGTTTTGAAATGATAACTTTGCAATAAAAATTCGTAATTTTCCTTGTGTTCATCATTAACAAAATACATTGTAAATCTCCTCCTAATTATTCTATTTCCGAATCCTTTAATATTGTAAATTCTGAATTTACCAAACTAAAGGTTGAAATTTATATATATTTCAAGTATGGATTTTTAAAAGCTTTTTCGACTTTTTTTGTCGATTCAAAAATTTTTCGACACCGTTACCATTTTCGACAAGGTCATTACAATATAGAAAATAAAAATTTCATTATTTATATTAAATATAGGAACAGCAATAACAGACAATAATCAAAAATCATATTATGGAGGAAATTCCAAAATGAAAGGAAAAAACAACAAATTAAATGAACTTCCTGATGTTTTAACGGTTAAGGACTTAAAAGAACTTTTTGGTATCGGTCGGGTCCAAGCATATGAACTAGCAAATAAAGAAGATGTTCCATCAAAACGAATTGGAAGAAGAATCCTAATTTATAAGGCAAACCTTATCAAATGGTTAGAACAAAACACTGCTTCCTAAACCCTTATCAAAAAGAAGATGGAAAAAATTCACCATTGTTAAATAAGATGAATTTGCGGCGTAATAAGCATGTGTCCAAAAATTTGGAGGTGTAATTATGAGAGGAACTATAAAAAAGGATGGAACCTCATGGTATGTCCTGTATGACTTAGGAAAGGACCCTGTTACAGGAAAAAGAAAGCAAAAGAAGAAAAGAGGATTTAGAACAAAAAAAGATGCTGAAAAATACCTAAGTGAACAATTGAATGCAATTGAAAAGGGTACTTATTTTGAACCAAAAGATATAACTTTTGGAGAATATTTGGATTATTGGTTGGAAAAACACGCAAAACCGAATACAGCAGTGCGGACCCTTGAAGGATATAATTATATTATCCAGCAGCATCTTAAACCTTCATTAAGTAATATTCAAATTGCTAAATTGCAACCGTTCCATCTTCAAGAATATTACTCTCAAAAACTTGAAAACGGAAAATTTGATGGTACGGGGCTGTCAGCTCAATCTGTTAAACATCATCACAGGCTAATACATAAAGCCTTAAAAGATGCGGTTAAATGGCTCTTTCTTGTCAGGAATGTAGCAGAGAATGTGACACCGCCAAAAACCACAAAAACAAAAATGAAAATATGGGATAATGAACAGCTAAAAATATTCTTAAAGGCGGCAAAGGATTCTGTCTATTATACAGTGTATTTAACAGCAAGCTATACTGGTATGAGACGCGGGGAAGTATTAGGTCTAAGGTGGCAGGATGTTGATTTTAATAACAATATAATATTTGTAAGACAAGCCTTACAGGAGGTTAAAAAGGTAGGGTTAACATTTAAAGAACCTAAATCCGGCAATAGCAGGTCAATTTCAATAACTCCAACATTAGCGAAAGAGCTTAAAAAGGTTTATAACCAAATATTAGTAAACAAACTTTCCTTAGGACAAATGTATACCGACTTAGATTTAGTTTTTGCTCAAAAAAACGGCAAGCCAATCCAACCAGCAGAATTAGCAAAAAATTATCGGAAGGTTGTTGAAAATAGCGGCTTACATTATATAAGATTCCATGATTTGAGGCATACACATGCTACATTGTTACTACAACAAGGCGTACACCCAAAAATAGTCTCCGAACGGTTAGGTCATTCCACAATTGGAATTACTATGGATACCTATACTCATGTATTACCAAATATGCAAAAGGAAGCTGCCCTGCAATTTGATAAGCTAATTAAGTAAACAAAAAAGTTCTTTAGAAGTTCAAGCATTAACAATATAAAAATTTGAGCCATCTCAAATTAGAGATGGCTCTATATTTTTTTCAGCTATTAAGAGCATTATGGTTATACAAAAACAAAAATTGGAATGAAACTTCGTTTGTTATCACAAATTATCTTTGATTATTTTTACTCCGTGACCAAAATGTGACCAAAGTGGAGTTTTTCTTGCTGCTAGGCGGATTAAAAACTTCCTATCGAATTTCAAAGGAAGCCACAAAAACCTTATATATCAAGTTTGGCGGGACTGCGTGGGAATCGAACCCACCAGCGATGGCACGCACCGCTCAAGCAGTTTTGAAGACTGTGGAGGACACCAGTACCCCATTCAGCCCCATAGATGTAGGTTACAAGCTGTTTTAATTATGGCTAAAAGTCTCTTAACCATTCCTATCATTTGTAATCATAATACAATGGAATATAGTAATAATCAATAGAATGAGCTTATTTGTCACCTTTTCGACAAGCTTTAATGATTCTTCACTTGTGCTATCTAAATTCACACATTTGTGGTGAATACTTGTCATCCCGTCAAAAAAAAGTCTATAATAAGATGAAAAAATAGTTTTTGTAGGTGAAAAAAATGCTGCATGGTTGGTTTTTGTGGTTTATCATGTTCTGGGTTGTTTTTTTAGTAGGTTCATTCGCCATCGGCGGATTTTTTATGTTCCGTAAATTTTTGAAAAAGATGCCCAAAGACGACGGCAAATCAGTAATGGATTGGGAAGAATATTATGTAAATGAAACCCGTCACTTATGGGGTGCTGAAGAAAAGGCTCTACTTGAGGATTTGGTCAGCCCTGTCCCTGAACTTTTCCGCGATGTTGCCCGTCATAAGATTGCTGGGAAAATTGGTGAGCTGGCGCTTAATGAGAAAGTCGAGAAGATTACCGAGGAACTCGTCATTCGCGGCTACATACAAGCAACACCAAAAAGAGATCATAAATTTTTACGCAAAAAGCTTTTTGAAAATCGAATTGATGTTAAGCCGTACGAGCATTTATTCTAAACCGTCCATCTTGGGACGGTTTTTTATTTTTGGTAAAGTTTGTTCTACTCAAGGTGTGCTCTGTAGCTTTTCTTACCCTTTAATGATTTATTTTCAAGTCACGGGCACTATTACTCTTTTTTCTTACCGTCGAAGGATGCTTACTCCGAAAACGGGCACAATTATCATTTTTCATGACCGCAACATACTACTTTCCCGTAAACGGGCACAATAATCTTTTATTATGACTGCAACATGCTACTTTCCCCGTAAACGGGCACAATTATCATTTTTTATGACCGCAACATGCTACTTCCCCCGTAAACGGGCACAATTACATTTGACCGGCCAGCGCTCCTCCACACAAAAACGGACACAAAAGTTCCTTAATGGTATTAGTCCTATGGAAATAGGTACATTTTCAGGGTAGCAAAAAACACTGACCCAAAAGCGGATCAGTGTTTTACTAGTTTAATTTTTCTGTAACCCATTATATAGTTTCATATAAGATCGATACATCGCGATACGCCAAGGGACAATCATGCTGAACGCTAGCAGAAAGAACATTCCACTTAGCTGGCCAAAATCAATCGTGCTGCTTAAGATTGATTTAGCTACGAGGCGGACGACTAACAAGCCGACTAGTATAAAAACAAATGCCTTGGACCGTTTTAAATAAATATCATTGTCACGCACCTCAAATTTCGAGGTCTTGATGAGTAAAATAGAAAAGAGCATCCCGACGATTACGGCCTCTAAAATCTCCATTGGGGTTAATCGAAACTCTGGTACCACATACATCAAGGCCCCACTGGACATGAAAACAGGCGGTAGAATAATCTTTTTTACATTTGCAGGTTTCTTTGCGGCTTTCATACGAACAAAAAGTACAAAAAAGCCCATAAAGACTGCACCGATTGAAGAAACAACAACGTAGTTCATTGGGTTCAATCTTCCTTTATCTAATTATTTACTTACCCATTATATCTTAAATGTTAGATAATGAAAAAAATATTTCACTGTATCAGTATCCATTTTTGAACTACATTAGGTAACTTTTACAAATCACTTAGAATCCAGTAAAGCCGCCAAACATGCTTTGGAAAACAATAATAATTTTTGTCATCCAGTCAAAGAAAAGGATTACACCCATGAGAATCATAATATACCCACCGATTTTTACAATCCTGCCGCTGTTTTTGCGAATCCATTGCATCCTTCCAACAAAGAACGATAAAATTAAAAATGGGATGGCAAATCCTAGTGAGTAGGCTGTCATATATAAAACACCTGATCCAGGATTCGATCCTGCAAGAAGAATAACAGACGATAGAATCGGACCTGTACATGGCGTCCATCCAGCTGCAAAAGCCATTCCAATTAAAACGGAACCAATAAACCCAGAAGGTCGATTTTTAAATTCTAACTTCCGGTCTTTCATCAAAAATTCCGGTTTAAACACACCAACAATCATCAGTCCAAATAAGACAATAAAAATTCCGCCAAGCTGACGAATTAAATCTTTGTATTCATAGAAAAAGCGGCCGATAAAAGAAGTACCGAAACCAATCGCTATGAAAATAGCTGAAAACCCTAAAAGGAAAAATATAGTATGTAGAAGACTTCGCTTTTGAAGCATAGCATTTTCAGTTTTTAATTCCCCAACAGACATGCCCGTGATATAAGACAAAAATGCAGGATAAAGCGGTAAACAACAAGGTGAAATAAAACTCAAAAATCCGGCCCCTAGGGCTAAAAATACATTTACATCAGACATATTAACACTCCCACTATAGTCGATACTTCTTCATTCTAACAAATCTCTTCACCAAATGATAATGATTAAACATGAATATTTTGTGTCTCTAAATCCCCACTTTAAAATCTATTTACTTTTTTCCAACTAGCACCTAAAATGTTGGATATTTATTTACAAATCTCTTTGAAGTAATTTACATTATAGGTTATACTAGTAAAACAATGTCATTTTTAGTAGACTTGTATTCAACTACCACCAAAAACTAGGAGTTACTCCGGAAAGGACATCGGCCGTGGTTAAACAAGAATTAATTACCCTAATTGAAAAAAAACGTGCTGAATTAATTCAAGTCGCGATTACGAACGGCTTGACTTCCTCCGTTGCAATTCGCTATAGTCAGGAACTTGATCATCTTTTAAATGAATATAATAAAGTATTTATAAAAAAAGTTCCATCATCGGCTTGCTAAAGACAAGCTCCAACTAAAAAATACAAGAAAAAGCCTGGCAGTCAATCGCCAGGCTTTTTCTATTAATTTACGACATCCTCTAAACGTTCTACTCCCCCATTTTGCAGTAGGAACATCTTGTGATACAAACCACCCAAAGCTAATAGCTCTTGATGTGTACCACGTTCTACGATTTCCCCCTGATGAAGGACCAGGATTAAATCGGCATCCTGAATGGTTGATAACCGGTGGGCAATGGCGATAGTGGTACGACCTTTTCGCATCTTCGCCAAAGCCGTTTGTATGGCTTCTTCTGTTTCCGTATCAATATTAGCTGTTGCTTCATCTAGAACCAATATCTTCGGATTGGCGGCGATGGTCCTGGCAAATGCAATTAACTGCCGTTGGCCGCTTGAAAAAGTAGAGCCTCTTTCCACCACTTTATGACTATATCCATCATCCAGCTTTTCGATAAAGGTATGTGCCTGAACAAACCTTGCCGCTTCTTCGACTTGTTCCTCCGTCATCCCTTCATTATGAAGACGAATATTATCCTTTACCGTCCCATAAAACAAAAACGGATCCTGTAATACAAGTCCCATCTTCTCCCTTAACTCAGGTTTGGTAAACTCACGAATCGAGGCTCCATCAATCAAAATTTCACCACGTTCAAATTCATAGAATCGCATCATTAGATTAATAATAGAACTCTTTCCGCTTCCTGTATGCCCAACAAGAGCGACCGTTTCACCTGGATTTGCAGTAAAGGTAATATCCTTTAAGACATCTCTTTTTCCATCATAGGAAAAGCTTAGATTCTTAAACTCAATCTTTCCTTCTTCAATCGATAGGGTCTTCTCTTCATTTTGGACAGGAGCTAGATCTTCCTCATCTAATAATTTAAACACTCGTGAACCAGCCACAATGGCTTGTTGATACAAGGAGAGCCTCATCATCATTTGATTAACCGGTTCAAAGAAACGGTCCAAATAATTGATAAACGCATAGATGACCCCTATTTCCACACTATGCTGAAAGGAAGAAATCCCGAAATAGCTTAAGACAAGGATTAAGGCAAATATATAAATCAAATCAATAGCTGGTCGTAATAGCAAACCATCAATCTTAATGTTTTTCATCCCTGCATTGTAGTGCTTCTCATTAATTTCACCGAACTCGTTACGAAGACGTTTTTCCTGACGAAATACTTGGATAATCGACATCCCCTGCAGAGATTCACTTAACTTAGCATTCAATTGGCTGAGTCGTTCACGCATATCAAGGTAGAAACGCGAGCTTAATTTTCTATATAAGTTCATGACAAATAGTAATATAGGAAGAATAATGACACACATTAAGGCAAGTTTTACATTTAATATAAACATGGCAATGAATATTCCTGTAAGCAAAAATCCACTCTGGATAAAGGTCGCTAGAACAGTAACAAACATATCCTTAATCGCTTCTGTATCATTCGTCACTCTTGATACAATGCTCCCTGCAGGCGTTTTATCAAAGTATCTTAAGCCAAGTGATTGTACCTTAGAAAACACATCAATGCGAAGCTGCTGGATAATATATAAGGCAATCTCTTGGAATTTTACAAATTGGAAAAATAATAGAATCGCTTTGACCACTTGAATGCCCATGTACACTGAACCAAGAACCAGTAATGGTTGATACACAAGCCTCCCTGGTGTCAAATAATCATCGATAAAAATTTTCACTAAAATAGGAAGAACAATATCTCCAATGGTGGTTAATAGTAATAAAACAAAAGCAAGCCCGATTATTTTTTTATGTGGTCTGGTGTAGGATAGAAGGCGAAATAAGATTTTCCTTTGTTCACGTTCTGATAGTTGTAATTTCTCATCCATTCTAGTGCCCTCCATGCTCAACCAGCTCTTCTAGTTGCTGGCGTAAATACATTTCCTTGTACCAACCGTCAATCTTCATCAGTTCCTCATGCGTACCTCTTTCGATAATGCTTCCCTCATCCATAACAATAATAAGATTGGCATGTTGAATAGCACTTAAGCGGTGTGAAGTAATAATGGTGGTTTTCCCCTCACGATTCTCTCTTAACGATGTGAGAATCGCTTCCTCTGTCTTTGCATCGACTGCTGACAGTGAATCGTCAAGCACCAAAACCTCTGGATTCATTAATAGAGCACGCGCAATCGAAATCCTTTGTTTTTGTCCTCCTGATAAAGACACGCCGCGTTCACCAACAATGGTTTGATACCCATCCGTAAATTGAAGAATATCTTCATGAATATTGGCTAATTTTGCTGCCCTCTGGACTTCTTTCTCTGTTGCTGATGGATTTGTAAAGGCAATATTTTCTGCGACCGTTGCTGAAAATAGGAAATGATCCTGCGGGACATATCCAATCGCCTCACGTAAGCTTTCCAGTTTATACTTTGCTAACTTTTCTCCACCAAACAGAATATCCCCCTTATAGCCTTCAAACTCTCTAATCAGCAGCTTTAACAGAGTCGTTTTACCTGATCCTGTTTTCCCAACAATACCGAGTGTCTCCCCTGAAGCTAGGGAAATGAATACATCTTTCAGAATAGGTCTTATTTCCCCCGGATACGTAAATTCATCAATTTTATATTGAATATCCCCATATGGCATGACATCCAATGCTACTTCGGAATCGGTTATCTCTACCTTTTCATTCAGTAATGCTGCCACACGATCATAGGAAGCACGGCCGCGTTCCACGATGTTAAACAACCAGCCAAACGCAAGCATAGGCCAAACCAATAATCCCAGGTATGTAGTAAAAGAAATTAATTCTCCAATCGTTAACTCTCCATTTAGAACATACTTCGCACCAAAGGCAATCGAGAGGAAGAAGGAAATGCCGACAATAATGCTAATGGTCGGGTCATAGAGTGAATCGATCTTGGCCACAACAATATTTTTTTGCACTACATCTTCTGATTGCTTGCGAAAATCCTCTATATCTTCCTGTTCCTGGCCAAACGTCTTAATGACTTTGATCCCAGTGATGCTTTCCTGGGTTTTATCGTTTAAGGAAGAGAACGCTTCTTGAGCTTTATAAAAGCTTTTATGTAACATCGATCCAAACCAGCTAGTTAACATCGCCATGAAGGGCATGGGAAGTAAACAGATTAAGGTTAATTTCCAGCTGATCGTAAAGGCCATGGCAATAATAACGAAGCCTCCTGTTGAAAGGGAATCGACCAAGGTCAGCACCCCCGCTCCTGCGGTTTGCTGGATAGCTGAAAGATCATTCGTTGCATGTGCCATAAGATCCCCAATGCGGTTTTTTTGATAAAAGGACGGAGACATTTTAGTAAAATGCTGATACAAACGATTTCTTAAAATTTTACTTAGTTTGACCGCTGAACCGAAAATTCTAATTCTCCAGTAATAACGTAAGACATACATAGAGACCCCAACCGCGATAAGGACCAGCACCCACTGAAGAAGGATCCCTTTTGTCATTGTCCCCTCATTGATATGGTCAGCTACAATTCCAATAATTTTTGGCGGCACTAATTGCAGTACTGCGACAAGCATTAATAAGATAATTCCTGAGATGTATGATTTCTTCTCTTGTCTAAAAAACCAGCCTAAATTTAAAAATACTTTCATTCAACCGCCCCCAAGACCCTTAAAAGTAAAACACCTTCTATAAATAAAAAGTGATATTACGGGAAACGAAGTTTATTCCCGAGGTTTCTATTTTATCAAATATTTATAAAATAATAAACATTTTGTAAATTTGCATTTTCCGTAAAAAAAGCAATCCCAAAAGGAATTGCTAAAATAAGAATTATTCTTTTACCCATTTTCTTAACTTTAGATAACTGGTGAATCTGTTGTTGGCATTACATTTTGGACATCGAACGATTACTTCGAGATCAACATTTGTTGAGTTTCTTTATTTAGGACATTATTAACCACTTTCTTGTTTAAAGGTAATACTTGATCAGTGAACTCACAAAAAGGATACTGTTTTTTTAATTCCTCTAAATCGTTATCTCCTCTTACAATCGCTACATATTGAATATCATTTTTACAAAATAAGCATTCATTTTTACCAACTACCACGTTATCTAAACCTTCAATGACTTTCTGACTCATAGCTGTCCCACCTCCTATCCCTAAATAAATAGTTAGACATGATAGTAGGTGGTTCCTGCTACTGTAAAAAATAAAAAACCACCTTTCCGGTTTCGTTTCCGACCGAAAAAAGTGGTTTAGATATGCTTGTCCAATTATTTTGATTGTTGCTTGTTCATAGCTGACATCATTTGGTTGATCTTCTTCTGAGAAGGCTTCATACCCATTTGCATCATCATCATTTTTAACATTTGTTCATTAATTGGCGGATTTTTCTTTAAATAGCTCATCATATACTTCCGAGCAATGAAAAATCCTAGTGCTACACCAGCTACTAATGCTAGTATACCTACTAGAATGTACATACCCATTAAACTTCCTCCTTCATGTTGTCTATCATACAGTGTACTAAATAAAACGAGATAAGACAATATCTCGTTTCAATTAGATAAATTTTCTTTCTTTAATTGGCTTTAACCAACCATATCGTTGATGTTCAAGGTCAATAGCTAAAAAGGATGATTCACATTTTCTAAGCACTTCAAAAAAAGCCGTTTCTGCTTCATAGCTTCCTTGTGCTTCTACTGTTATCAAATCCTGAAACACTTCAACCTTTGCTGTACTTAGTTTTCCGCTCAATTCAATCGTGTATGCACCATGGTCAGCCTTAAACCCCTTAATTTTTCCAAGCTGCTTCTGGATTAACTGGTGAATTTTTAAGACTTCTACTCTTTTTGTGATATATGAAATTTGTTTTTTAGTTATAAATTTTAGCTCGCCAACTGCATGTTGATGTTCCTGAAAAAGCTGAAAAAATAGTCGCTCTCTTCCGAAGTAATGGGCCGCAAATTCATCTTCTATTAAATATAGCTGATATTTTCTCACTACGGTTCTCTCCTTCGTTGATTCCCCTTTTTTCTATTATAAAAAAACACAAACGAATCATTTGTCTTACTGCGGCAAAAACTTCCACTACTTTTGTCGATTAACAGATTTCTTAACAAATCTACTATGAATTCGATAGAAAATATGAAATTTCCTTTGGAAAAGTATTTTTTTCGAAAAATTGTCACAAAAAAAGGAACAGCTAAAAGCTGTCCCTGACATTTGTTGTTTATTTTTGTAACATTGCCTTCACACGGGCAACAACATTGCTTACTGTAAAGCCGTATTCTTCCATAATCTTTTCACCTGGTGCAGAAGCTCCGAACATATCGATTGCCAGCACATCGCCTTCGTCACCAGTATATTTGTGCCATCCAAAGGATGAACCTACTTCAATACCAAGACGTTTTTTCACGTTCTTTGGAAGAACGGAATCTTTGTATTCCTGAGATTGCTGTTCAAAACGATCCCATGAAGGCATGCTTACTACAGACACATGAATTCCTTCGCCTGCTAATGCTTGTTGTGCTTCAACAGCAAGGCTTACTTCAGAACCCGTTGCCAATAATAAAGCATCTGGAGTTTCTCTTTCAGATGGAGAAACTACATAGGCACCTTTAGAAACTCCCTCATATGCATTTGTATCCGTACCTTTTAATGTAGGTAGATCTTGACGAGTTAGAACAAGTGCAGTTGGCTTATTTGTGGATTCAACAGCTAACTTCCATGCTGCAGCTGTTTCGTTTCCATCTGCTGGACGAATGATGGATAATCCTGGCATAGCACGTAATGCTGCAAGCTGTTCTACTGGTTCATGAGTTGGTCCATCTTCTCCTACTGCAATACTGTCATGAGTAAATACATAGGTTACAGGTAGACCCATTAATGCAGCTAAACGAATAGCTGGACGTAAGTAATCAGAGAAAACGAAGAATGTTCCACCAAATACTTTTACGCCACCATGAAGAGTTATACCGTTCATCGCAGCACCCATTGCAAATTCACGGACACCGAACCAGAAATTACGGCCCTCATAGGAACCAGGCATATAATCTTTTGAGCCTTTAATCATCGTTTTGTTAGATCCTGCAAGGTCTGCGGAACCACCGATGAAGATAGGAAGGTTTTTCGCAATCGCATTTAACACCTCTCCAGAAGATGCACGGCTTGCTAAGCTCTTTCCTTCACTGTAAACAGGGATATCCTTGTCCCAACCAGCAGGTAATTCATTGTTTAATGCCTGCTCCAATTGAGCAGCTAGTTCAGGATATTCTTTCTTATATTGTGCAAAAAGATCGTTCCATTCTTTTTCCTTCTTCTCGCCAGTTTCAACGATAAGCTTTTGGAAGTTTTCATATACTTCCTGTGGAACATGGAAATCTTCTTCAAAAGTCCATTTATAAGCCTCTTTAGTAAGCTTTAGCTCATTAGCACCCAGTGGTGATCCATGAACACCAGAAGTACCAGCGCGGTTTGGTGAACCATAACCAATTACCGTTCTTACTTCAATCATGGTTGGACGGTCTAAATCATTTCTTGATTCTTCAAGTGCTTTTGCAATTTCCTCAAGGTTATTACCATCTTCTACACGAAGATATTGCCATCCGTATGAAAGGAAACGGTCCTTAACACTCTCAGAGAATGATTTATCTAAGTCACCATCAAGGGAAATATCATTAGAATCATAAAGAACAACCAATCTACCTAACTTTAAGTGACCAGCAAGAGAGGCAGCCTCAGCTGATACACCTTCCATTAAATCCCCATCACCGCAAATACTATATGTAAAGTGGTTGACTAATTCATAATTTTCTTTATTGTATACACTTGCTACATGGCGCTCCGCCATTGCCATACCCACTGCCATAGCGATTCCCTGACCTAGTGGACCTGTTGTTGCTTCCACACCTTCAGTATGTCCATACTCTGGATGTCCAGGAGTCTTACTACCCCACTGACGGAATTGTTTTAGATCATCCATTGATAAACTGTAACCGGATAAATGAAGCATGCTGTATAACAATGCTGAACCATGACCTGCAGATAAAACAAATCGGTCGCGGTTAAACCATTTAGGGTTTTTTGGGTTATGATTCATGAAACGTGTCCATAATGTATAAGTCATTGGTGCCGCACCCATCGGCATACCAGGATGGCCAGAGTTTGCTTTCTCGATAGCGTCAATGGCAAGCGTTCGGATTGAAGTAACAGATAAATCATCAATAGTATTAAACATGAATTACATCCTTTCTTAATCACTAGGATACTAAATACATCATTAATATTATATTGCCGATGTTTTTAATTCAACAAAAAGCATTTAAATAAGAGCCAAAAGGCATTTTGTTTCTTATTTTGACACATTAATTGTTTGTATATGTAAAAGGGAATACAAAATGTATTCCGATTTATTAATGAAGTGTATTTTTCTTTCTAGCTTTAATTTTCTCAGGTGTTACATCTTTACCTTCCGGGTCGATGAACTTTGTATTTGTTAAAGTATCAAGCATACTAGAACGGAAAGTTGCTAAATACTCGCTTCGTAGTTTAGATTGCTCTTTTGCTTCTAGTTCCGTTAATCCTGTCGATTTCGATTTTCTGGCCAACTCATTAATCCTAGCCATTTTTTCTTTTGATAGCATTAAGAACCTTCCTTTCAATTAGTCGTCTGACATCTGATTTTACTAAAAATAAGACCTTCTGACAAGGCAAAAGGTCTACTCAACTTTTGATTCTATAAATTCCTGGTATCTCCTATGTATTGTAGCTTTAGAAATAAGATAACCTAAGCCTCTAAGCGTTGCGGCAATTTCTGCAAAAGTCATGTTATTATTTCTCATCCTAACAATTTCTTCAATAGGAACTTCAATTTTATCCCTGCCTGAAGATTCTCCGAGATTTCTTAAGTTATGTTGAGGTTGATAGCCTCGATCAACCGCTCGTTTCATTCCACGCTTAATTTTTCCGTTATGAAGCTTTCGTTGGTATTCCTCCACCATACTGACAATCTGTAGAACCATTGAGTCAGATTCAGATAGTTGTAATTCGCCATTATGGGATATGCAATACATCTTTATGTTTTCCTTTAAAATGCAATGAAGGAGAGCAATCTTTGCATTACCTCGCCCAAGACGTGTTTCATCCTGAATTAACAAAGCATGAACCTGTTTATCTTTTATTCGATCTAATACCTGTAGTATGCCCTCACGATCAAAATCATAGCCACTCGCTTGTTCTTTAATAATCGTATCAATTTCGAATTGATGTTGTTTCGCCAATTGAATTAATTCTTCTTCCTGACGTTCCAATGAGGTTTCCTGGGTTTCTTTATTTGTGCTAACACGACAATAAATAATTGCTTTCATATATATTACCTAACTAGTTTCCCGGAGCACTTGCTAGTTCCGTTGTGGAGGAAGAGTCTTCTCTACTGACAGGGATGATAATTTCTTCCCCAGGAAAGATTTGATCATTTACAATTTTGTTATGTTTTTTAACCCATCCTACAAATTCTTTATTCGTTAACGAATGCTGTGTAGAATATTGGTCAGAGATTTTCCATAAGGAATCCCCTTCAGAGATTGTTACCTTTATAAACTGATCCTCTTCATTTGAATGATACTGGAAGGATAGAATGATAGCAATTGAACAGCTTAACAGAATAAGAGTAATGGCATAGGAGTATTGGTTCCATAATTTTTTCATATGATTACACCTCTAATAGAATATATGTTCTCTTTTGTTATTTTTATTATAGTACGAACATTTGTTTGTTGTCAACTTCATTTTCGAACTTATGTTTGTATAAAAAAGGCGAACATGCTATAATAAAGACAACATTAACCAGGCGAGGTGCATTTTATGGTAAAAATATCAAAGCGGCAGCAGGATATCTTGGATTTCATTAAAGAAGAGGTCAAGAGTAAAGGTTATCCTCCTTCTGTTAGAGAAATCGGCGAAGCTGTTGGACTTGCATCCAGCTCTACTGTTCACGGTCACTTAGCAAGACTTGAAAGCAAAGGCCTTAT